>JAFIFZ010000074.1 GCA_020831775.1 Phycisphaerales bacterium | reverse complement strand
GCCGAGGTTGGCGGTGAGGACATTGCCGACGAGTGTGCCGCTGCGGTCGTCAGAGACATAGTCGAGTCCTGCGGGGAGCTCGATGTCGACGACGACGCCGGTGACATCTGCGGTGCTGGGGTTGCGGACCTCGAAGGTGAGTGTGGTGTTGTCGCCGATGCCGATGTTGCTGGGGTCGGCCGAGCCGAGGATGCGGACATCGAAGGGATCGGTGGGACCGGCGAATTCGTAGTGGATGACGCCGGCGAATGCTCTGGGAGTGAAGCTGCTGCCGCCGAAGGAGATAGCGCCGGTTCTGGCGACATCGCTGAAGAGCACCAAGTCGCTGTTGTTCCAGTCGGTGAGGGCGCTGGTGCCGGAGCCGTTGTAGCGGATGCCTTGGCCGGAGGCGGTGACGGCCTGGAGGTAGACGGCGGTGGTCTCGCCCGCGGGGAGCTCGATTGGCTCAATGAGTGTCAGAGGGACGAGGTTGCCGTTCCCTTGGCTGACGGCCGAGAGGGTCTGGGTGAGTGTCCAGCCGGCGCTGTTGTCGTCGAACCCGATGTACGAGCCGGGGCGTGTCCAGACCTCGATCTGGACGGTGTTGCCCGTGGTGCCGATCGCGACTTCGAACTCAAGGATGTTGAGCGCGTCGTTGACGGGCGAAAGGTTCATGAAGACGCCGCCGGTGCCGTTGGTGTCCGGCCCCGTTTCGAGCGAACCGGTCTGTGCGACGGCGGCGCCCGAGAGCGCCATCATCAAGGTGGTGGCCGCGATGGCGGCGCGTGTGCGTGCTGTGTGTGACATCTCTGTATTTCCTCCGGGATGAGACAAAACGACATGACGCGCCCGAGCGACTTGCTCGGGCTGTTGCATGTTGAAACGGGATTGTGTCGGTCTATTCACGAGATTCTTGGGATGTCCAACCTAGTGGAAATGCTGTGTTGCGTCAATAGTCGGTGTCCGTGTTTTTGCCCTTTTTTTCACGCTCGCACGCGCCTCGCTGGTGTTCGGTGTGCGGCTCATGTGTGTCGGGGGCGGATCGTGATTGACGCTGTTTCAGCGGCGATCCTGCGCGCAGCGTGCTCGTCCTGCGCGCGGCGCTACGCGATCGTTATCGGCGGCATCGCGGACGAATCGCATCGGCGTCGCGGGAGCCGGTGTGTCCTGGGGACCTCGGCGTCTTGTGGTGGGCTCGCGGCTGGTGGCGACGCCGGTTGCCGGGGGTCGGGGGGCGGTCTGGCGACAACGGGGCGGGCCCCGCGGCTCCTCCTATAGTGCCCGCCCGGCACCCGCCCTGGTGAGTGGCGGGTCCGTGTTCGGTAGAGCAACATCCGGAGCCAGGAGCGAAGCGCGTGGCAGAGAAGAACTACGACATGATCGTCATCGGCGGGGGCCCGGCCGGCTATGTCGGCGCGATCCGGGCCGCCCAGATGGGCTACAAGGTCGCCATCGTCGAGCGGGCCAAGCTCGGGGGCGTCTGCCTGAACTGGGGCTGCATCCCCTCCAAGGCGCTGCTCTCCAACGCCGAGTTGATGGAGAAGCTCCACGAGAAGGAGCTCTGGGGCCTGAAGATCAAGGGGGAGATCGGCTTCGACTGGGACCAGGTCATCGGGCGCAGCCGCGAGGTCGCGGGCAAGCTCAACAAGGGTGTTGAGTACCTGATGAAGAAGAACAAGATCGACCACATCGTCGGCTCGGCAAAGGTCGTGTCGGGCGCCAAGGGCGGCAAGCCCTGCAAGGTCGAGGTCTACGACTGCAAGGTCAAGGAAGAGCTGACGAGCGCCCCGGCCGAGCCGGCGGACAAGGTCCGCGAGACGCTGACGGCCAAGTATGTGCTCGTCGCGACGGGCTCTGTCGCGCGCGACCTGCCCTTCGCCAAGTTCGACGGCGACCGGATCTGGGGCGCCCGCGAGGCGATGTACAACAAAGAGATGCCCAAGAAGCTGATCGTCGTCGGCGCTGGCGCGATCGGCATGGAGTTCGGCTACTTCTACAAGCAGTTCGGGACGGAGGTCACCGTCGTCGAGATGATGGACCGCGTCCTGCCCGTCGAGGACGACGAGGTCTGCAAGGCGATGGAGAAGGTCTACAAGAAGAAGGGCATGAACTTCAAGCTCGGCTTCATGACCACCGGCGTCGAGAAGACCAAGAACGGGGTGAAGGTGACGATCGCCCCGGTCAAGGACGGCAAGCCCGACGAGAGCAAGAAGGAAACGCTGGAGGCCGACCGCGTGCTGCTGGCCATCGGCGTCAAGGGGCGGTACGACGGCCTGTTCGACGAGTCGCTCGGGCTGAAGACCGAGAAGGACCACATCAAGACCGACTACAAGCCGGGCGATCTCGATCAGGGAACGATCGACTACAAGACGAGCATCGAGGGCGTGTACGCCGTGGGCGATGTGATCGGTCCGCCCTGGCTGGCGCATGTCGCCAGCGAAGAGGCGATGCTCTGCGTCGAGCGGATCGGGTGGAAGGACAAGAAGCTCGACCACGAGCCGATCCCGCTGGATTACTCGGTGATCCCCGGGTGCACCTACTGCCACCCGCAGGTCGCCTCGGTGGGCTACACCGAGCGGGCGCTGAAGGAAAAGGGCCTGAAGAAGGGCGAGGATTACGAGGTCGGCAAGTACCCGTTTACGGCGCTGGGCAAGGCGATCGCGTCGAACCACACCGACGGGTTCGTGAAGATCATCCGGGGCTTGCCGCGGGGCGAGATCCTCGGGGCGCACATCATGGGCGACCAGGCGACGGAGCTGATCGCCGAGCTGAGCCTGGCTCGCCGCCTGGAGGCGACGACCGAGGAGCTGATCGTGACGGTGCACGCGCACCCGACGATGCACGAGAGCGTGCGCGAGGCGGCGCTCGCCTCGGAGGGTCGCGTCATCAACGCGTAAGCGGCGCACCGCACAGGTTTGTGCGCAATAGAGCGATGATCCAACGCCCCCGGTCTGTACCGGGGGCGTTTTTCTGCGCGGGGTGGTACAGTGTGCTGTGCGTCCCGCGGGCCGCGGGGCGGAAGGAAAGAAGGAGGCGAAACCATGTCCGTGAAGGTGACATTTCTGGGCCACTCCGGCGTGCTGATCGAGGGCGGGGGCGCCCGCGTGGCGATCGACCCGTTCCTCTCTGGCAACCCGGTCGCGACGATGAAGGCCGACGAGCTCGAGTGCGACGCGGTGGTGCTCACCCACGGGCACGAGGACCACATGGCCGACGCCGTGCCGATCTGCAAGAAGAACAAGGCGACGCTGTACGCGGCCTACGAGATCTGCGGGTACGCGCAGGAAGAGGGGCACGAGAAGTGCGAGCCGGGCAATCCCGGCGGCAAGATCAAGGCGCCGTTCGGGTATGTCGCGTTCACGCAGGCGTTCCACTCGTCGAGCTTCAAGGGGCGGTACATGGGGATGCCCTGTGGCGTGGTGGTGAACATCGGGGGCGTGACGCTGTACCACATGGGCGACACGGCTCTGTTCGGCGACATGAAGCTCATCGGCGAGATCTACAAGCCCGATGTCGCGTTCGTGCCCGTGGGCGATCGGTTCACGATGGGGCCCGAGCTCGGCAAGCGTGCGGCGGAGCTGGTGCGTCCGAAAATCGCGGTGCCCGTGCATTATAAGACTTGGCCCCTGCTCGCCCAGGACATCACCGCGTTCCGGCCCGAGGGCGTGCAGGTGCGGGCGCTGGAGCCGGGCGAGACGATGACTGTGGGCTGACGAGCCGACTTTCCGATCTTGGGGCTTGCGTCGGGGCGGGTGTTTGTGGGACAATCGCGCCGGTGTTGGGGCGGGCTGGAGTTTGTGCGTATGTCCCGAAACAAAGCTCGTGCTGTTCGTCGCGTGGTCGCCCCGGCGCGGCGTCTTTGCTCCGCTGTTGCCGCGGTCGCGGTGTTCGGGGCGTCGGCCGTCGCCTCGCCCGACCCCGAGCCCCGTGGTCCGATCGAGATCCCTGTTGAGCTGGACGATGTGCCGACGCTCGCCTTCACGACGATGGGGCAGCTCATCTCCAGCCCGGGGCCGATCGAGAGCAACGGGTGCGACCGCATCGGCAGCCACACCAGCGCGAACTTCTCCGGCAGCGGGCAATTTCTCGTGCAGGCCGGGTTTGCGCAGGGTGAGATCGCCGCGGCGAGGTACCAGCTCACCGCAGCGGACTTCCCGATCAAGATCAGCCAGATCGAAGTGATCGTTTCGACGAGCAGCGCGACGGTGCAGACGATCACCGAGTGGAGCATCCTGGTCTGGGACGGCCCCCCCGGCGGGCCGGCGACCTACGAGTTCAGCTCTGACGATGTGATCTTGCCGCACATCCGCCTCGGCCCAGGGACGGCGGCGGTGAACCTGCAGTTGCAGGTCGATCCGAACGACCCCGAGCAGATCGTGATCCTCGACACGCGGAACACGCAGTCGTTCACGATCGGGTTCCGGATCGACGCGCACAACCAGCCGGGGACCGACCCCTGCGGCTTCGGCCCGCCCCCGTCGAACCTCAACGCCTTTCCGACGACCGACACCGGTCCGTTGTCGTCGCTCCAGGGCAACTGGTTGTTCGGGCTGGACTGTGGTCCGATCGGCTGCCCGCCCAACGGGGGCTGGACGACCTTCGGCAACCTCTTTTCCTTCTGCCGCCCCAGCGGGGACTGGGCGATGCGCGCCCACTGGCAGCGGATCGATTGCCAGCCCGGCGTCGGCGCGTGCTGCTATCTCGACGGGAGCTGCGCGACGGACTTTCAGCAGGACTGCGACGCGGTCGGCGGGACCTACCAGGGCGACGGCGTGAAGTGCGAAGAGGTGAACTGCCCGATCCCTCGCGGCGCTTGCTGCAACCCCGCCGGAGGGTGCGCCGACGACCTGACCGAGGCGCAGTGCCTCGGCTTCGGGGGCACATGGGCCGGCGCGGGCACCCTTTGCCCCGATGCCTGCCTCGACCCCTGCCCGGCCGATCTCAACGGCGACGGGGTGGTCGACGCCGACGACTTCTTCCTGTTCCTGCAGCTCTTTGCCGATGGCGACCCGGCCGCGGACATCAACGGCGACGGCGTGATCGACGCCGATGACTTCTTCGCGTACCTCGGGCTCTTCGCCGACGGGTGCTGAGCGGACAAGCGGATACCAGTACCTAGACAACGCGATGGCGGATACTCGGCTGGGGCCCTGTTGATAGGAAGATGACAGGATTCTGTCTGATTCTGCGGCCTGGGCGGGTTGTGCGGGGCGGCCCGCGCCCGAGATGGGTTGGGATCGGGCGCGGATTCCTGTATGCTTGGACGAGAGCGGTTTTTCGACTCTCTGTCTCGTGAAGGAGAAGACGGTGCAAACACGACGAGCTTTGCGTCTTGCGCTGATCGCGTGCGCCGGGTTTACGGCGTCGGTTTCGGCTCAGATGGATCCGTTGCCGAGCCACTTTGCGCCCGTCGGGGTGGACTCGGGCGTCGTGACGCACTCGGGGCTTGGCGAGGCGGCCGAGGTCGTGTACTCGGCCGAGGTCTTCGTGCCCGACGCGCTCTGGCTTCGGCTGTTCTTCGACGAGGCGGAGCTCGCGGGCACGCCCGGGATCGACGGCTCGTACCTGAAGATCCACTCGCTCGAAGACGGCGCGGTGCAGCGCCTCGACGGCGTGCATGTGCAGAACTGGAGCATGAGCTCGGCGTACTTCAACGGCGAGTCTGTGTACATCGAGCTGTGGGCGTATCCCGAGACCGGCCCGAACCGGCTGGTCGTGCGTGAGGCCGAGGCGGGCGAGGCAGACGGCCCGGGCGTTGACTCGATCTGCGACGGGCAGGACGACCGCGATCTGGCGTACGACCCGCGCGTCGCGAGGCTCTCCAACGGGTGCACCTCGTGGCTGATCAACCACGGCGGCAGCGCCAACCGCATGCTGACCGCGGGCCACTGCATCGCCAACAACTCGACGGGGCGGGTGGTCTTTTTCAATGTGCCGCTGTCGAGTTCGTCGGGCGCGTTCCGTGCGCCGCCCCCGGAGTACCAGTACCCGGTGCAGGACGACTCGATCCAGAGCAATGGCAGCGGCGGTGTGGGTAACGATGTGGCGACCTTCCAGGTGCATGTGAACTCGAACACCGGTCTGGCGCCGCGGGTGGCGCAGGGCGCGGTGTTCGAGCTCGCCGCGGCGGCGCCGCCGGCGAACAACCAGGAGGTGCGGGTGACGGGGTTCGGGCGTCGCGACGCGAACTTCCCGCAGATCCCCGAGGAGTGGAGCCGCACGCAGAAGACGCACACCGGCCCGCTCACCTCGCGGGGCGCGACCTGGCTGCGCTATCGCCCGGATACGACCGGGGGCAACTCCGGCTCGCCGGTGATCCTCGAGTCGACGGGCCAGGCGATCGCGATCCACACGCACGGCGGGTGCAACGCGACGGGCGGGGCGAACGCGGGCTCGGCCATCGAGCACCCGACGCTGCAGGCGTACCTAGCCAACCCGCAGGGGTTCAGCGTGCCGTATGTCCCGCTGGACTGCATTCAAACCACTTTCGCCAGCAACAACGGTGGCGAAGCCGGCGGGGCGGTGTACTTCGATGTGCAGATCGCTTCGGCGCCGGTCTTCGTCCGCGCGATCGAGCTGAACACCGGCTCGGACCGGTCCACCGAGTTCGGTGTGAGCGTGTACCGCACCGACGGGAGCGCCGAGGGACGCCAGACCGATCCGAGCGAGTGGACACTCGTCGGCGAGGGCTGGGGTCTTGCGACGGGCCAGGACAACCCGACGCGCGTCGTGCTCGACACGCCTTTCGCCCTGGACGCCAACAGCTCGTACGGGCTGGCGATTGTCCTCGACGGCGCATCGCACCGCTACACCATCGGCGACGGAACAAACGAGCAGTACAGCAACGACGACCTGACTCTCACCACCGGCTGGGCGACCAACGGGGCGTTCTCGGGGACCGTCTTCGGGCCCCGGGTCTTCAACGGCACGCTCTGCTACGAGCCCCCGCCGGACTGGATCATCGGCAACCTGCCCGGCAACGACGCGGCCCGTTCGACGAACCTCCGCAGCGGGCGAGTCAAGGCGATGGGCTTCACCATGCCCGCCGGCGACGACTACGAGTTCGAAGACGCCGAGCTCCGCCTCGAGTTCGACGGGACCGCCAACACACCGTTCGTCCGGATCTTCGACGACGCGGGCGGAGCGCCGGGCCAGTCGCTTGGCACGCTTGAAAACCCGGTGATTACCCCGGGGATCAACACCCACACCTTCACGCCGCAGTCGCCCATCCTGTTCGAAGGCGGGGAGACCTATTGGCTGGTCGTGTATTCCAACGGCAACGACGCGATGCACTGGACGGCCAGCGACCCGCCGCAGCTCCCCTCGGGTCTGGCTTCGCACGCCGGCTCGCTCTGGTCGGGCAGCACGGGTCCGAACCCGCCGAACGCTTCGGACACCAGCTCGTTCATCAACGGCTACGCGATCTACGCCTCCCCGGTGCCCGGCTGCCCGGCGGACCTGAACGGCGACGGCGTGGTCGACGCCGACGACTTCTTCCTCTTCTTGCAACTCTTCGCCGACGGCGACCCGATCGCGGACATCAACAACGACGGCGTGATCGACGCCGATGACTTCTTTGAGTACCTCGGCTTGTTTGCGCAGGGGTGCTAAGCGTCAAAACCGGATTGTGTTATCCAGACATACAGAGTTACGAACGGGCCGCGAAGGGCGGCCCGTTCGTCATTTTTGTCGCATCCGGGCGGTTAAGGGACGGTGCGGGTTGGTTCGTTGTTTGTTCCTGCAGATTTATTTTGCAAGAGTGCCGCAACTCGGGCCCGCGGGCGGCTTTCTTGCGGTAATCTAGGAAGGGCTGTGGGCGGGCGCCCCCGGGGGGGGCGGGGGGGGGCGGCGCCCCACGCCTGTTGTGTTTTTT
>JAFIFZ010000068.1 GCA_020831775.1 Phycisphaerales bacterium | reverse complement strand
CCCCAGAAGGGGCGTGGCGGGGGCCGCTTGTAGCGGCCAGGCGGCCCGCCGGGGGGGGGGGGGGGGGCCGGGGGGGGGTAACCCCCCCGGGGGGGGGGCGGGGGGGTGGGCGTTTTTGTGGGCGGCGGGCAACGCCCTTTTTGGGGGCCAAGGGCGACCGCTTCGAAATGATGGGGTCGCCGTCTTTTTGCTCACGCTCCACAGCCGCGCGATGCGCGATCAGGGCCCGTAGTCGTAGGGCGTGCTCGGCATGAGGTAGAACTCCGAGTTGTGCAGCAACAGGCTTCTCGGTTGGAATGGCCACTCGCCAGGGAGCACCCCCTCGGCGTGCGGCCCGACCACATCGGGGACCGTGAGCTTGTAGCCGAGCGGCGATCTCGCGTTCAGTTGATACCGCCACGCGCCCCCGTTGTTCCACGGGTTCGGCGGCAGGGTCGCCAGCACGCCCGGCGCGAGATCGTCAAGCGACGCGGGAGGCTCGCCGTGCTCGCCCCGGTAGACCTCGATCGCCAGCGCAACGGTCGTTGCGTTCTGAAGCAGCTCGATCTCGTCGAGCATGTCCCGGTGCGGAGCAACCCGCGCCCAGAACGCTTCGAGCCCGACCGGGTACGCCGTGCCCGACGCCCCATGCGGCAGCGTCGCGGGCAGCATGTCCGCCCGTCGATCAGCACGGGACGAGATGAAGTAGGGCTTGCTCGCCTCCGCGTATACATCGAGGTAGTCGGCGACTTCTTCGAGCGTCGCATGGCGCTTCTCAAACCCGATCCGCGGGATCGCGAAGGGCGAGTATTCCGTTCCCGGCACGGATCGGAAGACGCTCAGCAACGCCGGCATGAACTTGATTCTGCCGTCGTCGCCGTAAAGCGGATCGGAGCGCCAGTGAGGCCGCTCGCTCTCGGCGATCCAGATCAGCTGTTCGTAAACACGCCCGCGAACGCTGGCGAAACGCAACGGCCCGGAGTCTACCGGCTCGGTGCCGTCCAGCACCAGTCGGGCAAGCGAAGGGGTCATCCGTCCCAGTTCGATCGAGTGCCGCAGAAGCCAGCTTCGCGTCTGGATCAGCAAGGTCGCGCGGCTCACATTCCCTGGGTCGATCTCCGCAAGCACCACGGCCGCGTCGATGAACGCCTGCGCCGCCCTGGCCGCCATCTCTTCGTCTCCGGTCTCGATGGCGTCGATGTAGACGGCCCCCAGCAAGGTGGCGATCGCCGTCTCTTCCCCTCGGAACACATACCGGTTGTCGTCGCGACCGGAGGGATCTCGCAAGGCCCCCCGGAACCGTCCGACATCGAGAAAGTCTTCGACCAGGCCGCGATCACGCGCAAGCGCGAGCAACCCCTTGCTGGCGTCTTCCTCGGGCGGGACATCCTGAAGAAACGAGCCCGGGACAACCGGCCGTATCGTGTCGGTTGAACTCCACAGCGGCACAACATGCATCGCCGATGGAAAGTCTTGGCGCGGTCGAGGGGCGTGACCGGAAACCTCGTAGCCCACATCGGCAAGCGGCTGCATCAGGCCGTAGAACTCGACAAACAGCCGCCGCGCCCTCGCCTCAGGCAGATCCCGATCCTGCAGCGTCCACTGCCAGTGCTCGTGCGCCTTGGTCTCCAAGATCTGCGTCAGCCCAGGCCCCGCCGGCCCTCGCGAGCGATCGGCGATCACCAGCGCACCGCCCAGCACCAGCAGGAGCGACACCACCGCGCCCGCCATCAACCAGATGACAACGCGCAATCGGCTTGTCTTCCGACGCTCCATAGTCCAGCCCCCTCACCGCGACGCACGCGGCACAATGACAAGTCCTTCCGCGCCGTCTGGCGCGCCCTCCCAAGGCCCGTCGGAGCAGGGCGGACCGCCCCGCTTTGCAACGCGAGACCACAGCACATACCCGACACTCGACGAACTGTCCCGACGATACCCGAAACGCCCGTCGGGTGACCACGGATCGATCGGCGTGCGCTCCAGCAGCCCGGGCGAGAGTTCGTCCAGCGACTCGGGGGGATCGCCGTGCGCCGACCGGTACGCCTCGAGCGCCAGAACGGTGCGAGCCGATGCGTCAAAGAACTCCGCCCTGTCCATCGCCTCCAGTACCGCATCAACCGAAGTAATCAGCGACTCGCCCAAGCGATCTGGAAGAACCGGTCCGCCCCGCCCCGAGTCGAGGGCGGGCTGTGCCGGTCGCTCAAACAGCGCGGCCATCGACCGATCGGCGATCGCCCGCGTCATCTGCAAATGGGCTTCGGCCGCCTGCTCCGCGTTGGCGTGGCGTGCCAGCAGACCGGGCGAGGTGGCCTCGGGCAAAACGGACCGGCTCGCAGTCGTCACGCCCCGCGACGCCGCCGCGGGATCCCAAAACGCCGAGGCCAATTCGGCAGACCACCGCCCGTCCTCTCTGGAATACGAAAACAGCACCAGCGCGAGGTTTGCCGTCGAGACCCGGTGCACGCTCGCCCGTCGCTCGCGCGCCCAGTCCGGCCCGGGGCCGATCGCGTCGAGCAAACCCGCCGCGGCCTCGCCACCGAGCACACCCTCGGACACCAGATCCAGCAGCATGCGCCCGCGCCGCCCCGCCAGCCTCCAGCCGAACAAGCTCAACCCCGGATCGGGCTGCGCGATGAGCGTTTCGATGATCGCCGCGCCGATCGCGGCGGCCTCGGCCGCCCTCTCCACATCGCCCTCAACAAGCGCCTCGACCATGATCGCGGCGGCGAGCAACTCGCCCGCGTCCGCGTTCATCACGGTCGCCATGTGCCGCTCTTCGTCGGGTCCGAGCCGCCCCATGCCGGCCTTCATCCACCACGGGCGCACCAAAGCGCCCCGCTCGGGCATCGACTTGAGCGCGATGAGCCTCTCCCAAAGATACCGCTCACTCCGGACCGCTCCGAGCACGCCGAAGGTCGTCTCGCGGCTCGCTTGGTGCTCGGCCTCGTTCTGAAAGTACCGCCCCCGCCTTGCCGCCGACCACGAGCACGCCGCCTCGTCTCCGGCCCGCGGCAGAAACACTCGGTGCGTCACCATCCCCGGCCGCTGCTCATCAAAGTGCTCGCGCATCATCGATCGCACCAACCCGAGCGTGGACACAAACTCGTCCCACGCTCGCCCGCCCGGCTCCAGGGCCCGTGCTCCCGCAAGGTCGATCCCGCCCGCGAGCACAGACCTCGCCCCGACCGCCTCGCCCAGCACCTGCTCCGCCCCGACACCCCCCGCCCCGGGACGACGGACGCGATCGACCAGCACAAGACCGCCGAGCAACATTCCGGCGACCCCGACCGCGATCAATGCAATGCGCCCTGCCCCGCCACGAGTCTCGCCGCTCCAACGCTTGTCACCGCCCATCGATCGTCCCCTTGCACTGTCACCGCGTCGCCCGCGGCACGATCAGAAACCCGCCATCGGAATAGACCATGTGCCCCGGCCCAACGGGGCGTTTGTAAGAAGAGCTCGGGTCGTACTCCGCCGGAATCCACAGCCGATAGCCGTAGGGCGAGTCACCGTCAACACGATACCCGAACGCCCCGGCGTTGTTCCACGGATTCACAGGTACCGAAGCCAGCACGCCCGGCACAAGATCTCGCAGTGCGTCCGGAGGCTCGCCCTTGCGGGCCCGGTACACCTCGATCGCGAGCACCGCTTCCAGCGAACGCAGCATCAGCTCCAGCTCATCGAGACTCCGGCGCCCGAGCTGCGGCGTGAACCAACTCAACTCCAGCCCCGAAGGAAAGACCACCCCGTCGCGCACCAGAGGTGTCCAGCGATCATCGGCGTCCGGCTCCCGCGCGTGGCGTTGGGGCCGGAACGCTTCCTCGCTCTGGTCGGCCCTGAAACGGAAATACTCGGCGATCTCCGTCAGCGTCGCGTGGCGCTGCCCGATGCCCGGCGAAGTGATCTCGACAACGGAGTAGAGCGAGGTCTCGAAGGGTCGGAACACGGACTCGGCCGCCGCGTAGTAGTTCACGCGTCCGTCGGAACCGTACACCGAATCGCCTTGTTCGCCCCAATCGACACCCGCGGCCAGGACGATGATCTCGTTGCCCGCCGCACTCTCCAGCAGCCGCACACGCGATGCCGCGGCATCGATCGGCGCGATCGCACCGAGCAGCCCGGCCGCGAGGCTCTCGGTCATCAAACCCAGCTCAACGGTGTCGAACACCAGCCGGGCGCAGGCCGCCGTGAACGCCGTCGCCGCGTGCTCGTTCCAATCGCCCGACCGAACCAAGACCGCCGCCCAACGCTGCATCGCGTCAAACGCTTCGATCGCACCGATCTCATCCCCCCGCTCAATCGCCTCGACAAACTCAAGCGAGAGCAGGAGCGAGAGCGCCCACGCCTCGGCGGACTGCACCAGCCCGGGCGTGGTGTCCGGCCGCGGATCCAGCAGCGCGCCCTCGAAGCCCGAAACCTCACGGATCGTTTCGAGCATCCCCCGCTCTCGAGACATCGCCAGCGAACGGGCCGCGCCATCTCGCAGCGCCGCCTCGCTCGGGTAGTACTGCGGCAGCGGCGCCAGCCTTGAACCGTCTCCCGCCCCCCACATCGGTCTGGCCAGTTCGAGCCTGCTCGGGCCGGTGAATCCGGCGGGCTCGGTGTACACCAATTCGACAAGCGTCGCCGCGTCCGAAGCGAGCTTCTTCGCTTCCGCGTACCGCGCCGAAGCCGCTTCGCCGTCGTCGAGCTCATCCATCCGATCGCTCCACCGCTCATCAAGCAGCCGCTCGACGATCTCCCAAACCCCCTCCCCCTTCGGCCCACGCGACGCCTGCACCATCGCGAGAAAAACGCCGACAACCGCGACAAACAACACCAGACAGACGACCGCTGCCTTCAGCCACGCCCGCGAGCGCTTCCGATCTCCGTCCTGTCGCTCATCCCGCTTGTTGCCCATTATCGCTCCCCAAGCGCCTCATCCCACCGCCACGCCGCGTCCCAGTCGCGCCCGATGTCCTCTGGCGCGTCCGCCAGCATGCCCGCGCGGATCAGGGCGACCGGGATCGGGCCGTAGGTCAGGATGTCGTCGTGGAACCCGCGATCGGTCATCCGCCCCGCGCCCACGACCTCCTCCCACAACGCCCGGAACTGCAGCCCCCCGATCATGTACGCGACCTGATACAACGGCGAGTACGCCTCGCCGATGTACCGGCGCACCTCGCCCGTGGCGCTCAAGCGCTCGTGCCCGACCTCGTCGACGAGGAAGTCCACCATCTCCTCGGCCGTCATCTCGCCCATGTGGAAGCGCAGGCTCACGATGATCCGCGCGCACCGGTGCTTGCCCCAGAACAGGATGCCGATCCGGTCTTCGGGCGACTGCGCCCAGCCCCGGTCCCAGAACACCATCTCCCAGTACAGCGCCCACCCCTCGACCAGGAACGGCGTGCTGAACAGCCTCCGGTGCGGGTTGTACCGCCCCGACATGAAGCGCTGCAGGTGGTGCCCCGGCACGAGCTCGTGCGGCACAACATTCCTCGTAAAGTGCCGGTTGTTGCCCCGCATCGTCGCCAGCTTGTCGTCGTGGGCCATCCCGTCGGCCGGGTACGCCACGCCCATATGCAGCCCGCCGTAGTACGCAAACGGGAACAGCCGCTGCCGCTCGCCCGGGATCATCTCCGTCCGCCAGAGCTCCTCGACCAGCGGCGGGATCGAGACCATGTCGCCGTCTTTAAGAAACTCGATCGCCTCGCGCGCAACCTCCGCCACAAACACCGCCTGCCCGCCCGGCTCGACAGACCGCGTCTTGACCTCGTCCATCGCCGCACGCCAGTCGTCGCCAAACCCCATCTCCCGCGCGGCTGCGATCATCTGCTCCCGGTGCCACGCCAGCTCGCGCTCTGCGATCTCGATCAGCTCCTCGGGCGTGTAGTCGATCAGTTCCGTCCGCAGATCGGCCACGATCGCCCGGCGCCCGATCGGGTCGCCCACCAGCGGATCGTCATGCTCCCCCTTCTGCCCGGCGATGCCCTGCCGCAGCATCCGCTCATACTCGCGCAGTTCCCTCTCCGCCTCGGCCAAGGGCGCCGCGACCCACCACGCAAACCCCGGCGTATGGTCGATGTGCCCGCGCGTCGTCCGGCGCAGCGTCTGCCTCAACCCCGCGACCGCCCCCGCCGCACGCAACGCCGCCGCGGCACTCACACGGATGTCATCGCTCTCCTCGCCCGCCGGATCCGGCAGCTCATCCCCGCGCCGCTTCACCCGCCCCCGGACTTCCTTCGCCTGCGCCGCGATCGCCGCGACGATCCCCGCGACCTCCCTCGCTTCGACCCCCGGCGTCCCCCACCGCTCGATCTCCATCGCGTTGATCGCCTCGCGGAACGGGAGCAGTTCCTCCATCTCCGCCAGCCTCGCCCGCTCAAGCTCCACGCCGTTGCGGCGGGCCCGCAGGTGATTCTTCAGGAGCAGCCAGTCGATCCGCCCCTGCACATCGAGCGATTCGAAGTCGATCGCCTCCAGCTCCCCCTCCCAGCGGTCGTAGTGACGCTGCAGCCGGTCCCACCGCGCCTCCGACCAGCCGACGCCGTAGAACGATCCGACATCCCGCTCGTCCTGCCAGTACCGCTCGACGACCAGCGGCATCGGCGCCCCGCCCGCCCCGACATCCGTGCTGTCCCTCCCCCCACTCCCCGCGAGCGCAACCGCCCCAGAGACCGTCCCGCACGCCCCGACCGCAAGGCCCATCACGACAACCACACCGACACACAACAGCCGCATGCGAAGGCTCCTTTCAGAGCCACGAGTGTACAGGAGCAGCGACAGCGGCATGACCTACCTCCGCTCCCGCGGCACAATCACATAGTCCGCCGTCATCGAACGAACGCTGCTCGGCCCGATCGACTGCCCGGGGCTCCGAACACCCCCGTGGTCGATCCCCGACGGCCCGGGCGTGTACAGCACATACCCGAAAGACGACTCCGGATCCCGCCTGTACAGATATCTTCCGCTTTGTTCGTACGGATTTTCAGGCAGCGCCGCGAGCACGCCCGGCACGAGTTCGTCCAGCGTCTCGGGCAACGCCCCGTGCTCGCCCTCGAACACGCGGATCGCCAACACAAGCCGCATCGCCCCGTCGTAAAACTCGTAGTGCTTGGCGATATCTATCAGATTCTCGGCGACATCAGGATCTCGCGCCCCCGCACGCCGCAGCAACTCGAAATCCATCGTCCCGCCCGTTTCCATGTCGGCGAGCAGCGCTTCGGCCGCAGACGCCGAGAGCAGCCCGAGTTCGATCGAGTCGAACACAAAGCGCAGGCGCACGCCCAACGCCGAGTACCCCGAGAGCATGCCGTACCGCTCCAGCGAGCCGGCCATTGTCCCCGCCATCCGCTCGAGCGCCACCGCGGCACGCACCGCCCCTTCCTCATCCCCCTCCCGCACGGCCTCAAGAAACGCGAGCACCAGCAAAGTGTGCGCACTGCGAGACCACGCCACCCCAGGCGCCAGCCGCCTCGCCTTCGCGTCCTCCGGCGGCAGCCCGCCCTCGTACGACGCCGTATCCAGCAGCCCTTCCAACACCCCGCGATCGCGCGCCAGTTCCAACGCAAGCCGAGTCAACACCTCATACCGCTCCAGATCTTCACGATCCATGTCCGAATCGAAGTCCAGCCGCAGCGCCTCGTCCGCCCTCCAATGCATCCACAGCGATCCCAGCGGCTCGTACGACGGATCCGCCGCGATGAGCTGCGCCTGCGCATCCGCCGCGACAGCGTCGCTCTCTTCGATCAGCACCACCAGACGCGTCCACCGCTCGACCGCCTCGCGGTCCGCCTCCGGCCGCAGCGGCTCAAGCTCCTCCTCGCCGCTCCCGCACGCCCCCAGCCAGACCGACACCGAAAGAGCGCACACCAACACCAATACCGCCCGCACCACACGCACCATCGCACCGCTCCTCACCGCTCCACCCCCATCCGACGCCGAGGCAGGACGACACAGTCCGCCGCGCCATCCCACTTCAAATGCGACGGCACATCAAGACACGGCTCCGTCTGACGCCCCCCGTTGTCCTCCCCGTTCAGCCCCACGCCGTACAGCACATAACCAAGGTGCGACGCGTCAGTCAGCCTGTAGCGGTACCGCCCATCGGGCGCCCACGGGTCTCGCGGCAACGCCGCCAGCACACCCGGAACAAGCTCCTCCAGCCGCTCGGGCAACCGGCCGTGCCTGTGCCGATGCACCTCGATGGCCAGCGCGAGCCGCGCAGCGCCGATCGAAAACTCGGCATCGTCAAAGTAAGCAAAGTGGTGGTCGATCACACTCGACTGCCAGCGGAACCCGCCGGGCACACGGACGCCCGCACCCGCATCCAGCGCCAGATCAAACCGCTCCGGATCCCGCGCTGCCCGGGGCTTTGCCGCCTCATCGGCGAGCGCCGCCGCCCACGCTTCCTTCGAGACAACGACCTCCGCGACCGTCGCGTAGCGTTCGCCATCGCGCAGCTCGGGCAGCGTGATGCCCATGCCCACAACCCCTATCGAAAACTCAGCGGGCGCCCGCGCCGCGAGATCAGGCCGAACGACCCCGTCGTCACCGAACACACCCACGGTCTTCTGTGCCGCCTCCACGATCTCGACCTGCCAAGCAAGCAAATCTCGACGCATTGCTGCCCAATCCGGCTCGACCTCGAATGACCGCAAGAGCGCCTCGGCCGCTTCGCCGGAGATCACCTCGCGCTCAATCGCCTCCCAGACCAGCCGCGAGGCGTCGACAAACTGGCCCGCGGCAAGCAGGTCAGAAAGCGGATCGCCGTACAGCACCAAGTGCGTCGCCAACTCAACCAGCGCGGCGTGCGCCCGCGCCCCAGCCTCCGGCTCGCCCCGCTGGTACCTGTCGATCGCCTCGGCCTTCAACAGAGTCCGCAACGATCGCGACACCGAAGCGAATTGGGGAAACTCTTCCGCCATAGGCTCGACCCGATGCCCGTCGACCAGCAACGACAGGGCTTGATCCACCAGCCCCGTCTCCGCGGCTTCCGCCATCACCTTCCTCGTGTGCCGCCCGTGCGCCCCATGCTCGGCCTCGGTCCAGTGCGATTGCGTGCAACGCACACCCTTGCCGAGCCAGTCCCAAAGAGATTCGGGTATGAAAAAGATCGATGGATTCTCTTCACTCTCTCGACGCTCGCTCATCCATGAGCGATGCGCCAGCCCCAACGCGTCAATCGCCTGCGCCCTCGCCAGCAACCCATCGCCCTCCCCGGCCCGCCGCCCCTCCTTCAACCCGTCCAGCACCGACCGCGCATGCGCCAGCGACTCCTCAAGCGAAGCATCCGGCGGCAACCCCCACGCCCCTCTCGCCCCAGACACGGACCCCGACACCAACACCGCCGCCAGACAACAGACCGACACCAGCATCCGTCGCATATCGCACTCCAAAAGCAGGCCCGCGGCGGCTACCGCCGAGGCAGGATCACATCTCCAGTCCCCGCCGCTCCCTCGTCAGCGTACAGCACATACCCCAGCCGCGTGCCCTCGCTCAGCCGATACGCAAACGCGCCGTCCCGCGTCCACGGGTTCTGCGGCAAGCGATCCAGCACCCCCGGCACAAGCTCGTCAAGCCGCTCAGGGGCGCGCCCGTGCTCAGCCCTGTACACCTCGATCGCCAGCGCGAGACGCAACGCGCCGTGCAGCCGCGCGGCTCCGTCGTGCATGTCCGCACGGTGGAGCGTGCTCTCGACACCGCTGGGGAGCATCGCCCCGTTCCACTCAAGCGGGAATCCGACGCCGTACACATCGCGTTCGAGCCGGGGTTTGGCGGCTTCTTCGACAATCGCCTCCAGCCACTCGCCAAGGGCCTCCCCGAACTCCGACGCGTTCGCGTGCCGCGGCCCGCCGAGACGCGCCATCGGAAATACAAGAACCGATCGATCGACCTCCTCGTGAATGGATGCTTCGGCGATCCGGGGCTCGATCCTGCCATCCTGCGCGTACCACCGACGCAAAAGCCCATCCCGGCACGAAAATGTCCACAGAAACCAACTGTACACCGAGTTTCTGCGGACCCCTGCCCAGTCCGGCTCGCGTGCCCGCTCAAGCAGCGATGCGGCGTCCTCAGCGCTCAGCACCCCTCGCTCCAGCGCGTCGAACGCCAGACGGGCCGAGACCGTCACCAGCTCACGCGCTACCCCCTGCAGGCCGAGATGGCGCTCGCCGTACAGCGCCTCAGCGATCTCGAGCGTCGCCCCGATCGCGTCCGCCGCCGAGGCGCCGTCGCCCGCATCGATCCGCTCCGCGGCATAAGTGTGCAGCAGACGCGCGATGGACCGGGCGCAGTAGCCGAACTCCCTACCCGGGTAGTGCTTCCTCGGAATGCTCTTGAAGAAGAGAACCGAGCCGGAGACATGCTTGTACCGCTGCACATCCAGAGCCGAAGCGATCAGCCCCTCTTCCTCCGCCAGTTCCAACCACTCCAGCGCCAGACGCCTGGCTCTCGCGTGGGGGTCGGGGTCCGCCGACCCACGGTCTTCAAAGCCCCACATCACTTCCACCAGGTAGTTGTACAGCTCGTTGTGCTCCATGCGATGCCCAAACTGCACCCTGTGGAACGCGGAATCGATCGACGACGCCAGGTCATGCACCCGCCGCCCGTCCTCGGAGCCCGGCGCGCCCATCAAGAACGGCTCAGGCGACTCGCGCTCCGGCAGCAACGCCTCCAGACGGGCCACTACCTCCTCCAACGGCTCGACGGGCTCTCCCATCAGCCGCTGCACCCGCTCTGGAATGTCGTCTTGGCTGTCCTCCCGCACGGGCTCGGCGACCGCGCCGGAGATCAACACACCGCAAAGCACCAAACCGATCCGCCTCAGCATCGCGCCGCCTCCTGATCACGCACAACGATCACCGCCGAGGCAGGATCACATAGTCCGTCCCCGGCGTGATGTTCCGGGGCGTCGCGTACTCCACCGCGGTGTCGCGCACGCCGCCAAAGTCCTCGCCGTTATCGCCGACAGAATACAGGATGTATCCGATCCTTGAGTCCGCGTCGGGGCGGTACCTAAACCAGCCGTCGGGCGCAAACGGATCTTCGGGCAACCGCTCAATTACCCCCGGCGTCAGATCCTGCAACCGCGCGGGCGGCGCCCCGTGCCGCCCGCGATACACCTCGATCGCCAACGCAAGCTCTGTCGCGCCCACCATTCGCTTGTGGGTGTCCAGGGCAAGAAAATACATCTGACTCCTCTCCTGGAGCCTCGGGAGGATCGCGCCTTCGTGGCGTCGGGGAAACTCCAGCCGAGAGAGGTCCTGCTCACGCGTCGGCTTGACATACTCCTCGGCGGCAACCGCCATCCACGCTTCCACCGCGGCAGCGAACTCCCCCGCGCTCGCGTGCCGATCCCCTTTGTTGCGCAGCACAGGAAACCGCAGCAACGCCCGCTCAACTTCGCTGACCAACGACGCCATCGCGATACCGGCGGACAGGCGCCCGTCCGAGCGGTAGTAGTGCCTGAGCATGTTGTAGCCGTTTGTATACAAGTCTTCATAGATATCATTCGCGTAGTCGCTTCGCATCGTCCGCCAATCGGGCGACGGCATCCGCGTCAGCAGCTGCGCCGCCAGCTCAGCATCGAGCACTCCCCGATCCGCAGCGATCAGCAGCGAATCACACATGACAACCAGCGATGACAATGCAATCAGATTGTCAATGATGATCCCCTGTGACGCAGAGACATCCGAGAGCGCGATCATCGCGTCCACCGCGTCGATCACGCGATCGGTGTCGCCTCCCTCAAGCCGATCCACAGCCTCCGCCCACAGCAGCCGCAAGCACCACCGCACGGAGATGTTGAAGTCCATCTGCCGATAGTCGCTCTCGGACCGATCCGGGTCGATCACCTTCTGAACCGCCAGCCGGTAGCTCGCGACATCCATCACCTCGTCCAGGAGACCCGACTCCCGCGCAAGATCGAGCCACTCACGCGTGATCCGCCGCTGGTTCTCCCAGTCTTCTTCCTTGTCCCTCCAACCCGGCTCGCGATCGGCGAACGAATCACCCCAGAGCGCCGACGGCGAAACCCCGTAACTGCCGGCGCCCCTGTCAATCCACCGCTCATACACCTCCACCATCGAAGCATCGACCCGCTCGCCCAGCTCCAGCAAGCGTTCTCGGTGCGCCTCACGATCCCCATCCCCCGCGATCCACCGCGACTCCATATACGCTTGGAACCTCGCCTCGATGCGCGCAATCACCGCGTCCAGCGGCTCGCCCGGCTCGCCGATCAGCGCCACCACATCGGCGGGCATCTGCTCCGCCGGCATCTCCGGCGGCAGTTCAGGCATGTCCCCAGGCTGCCCCGACCCCGCCGCACCGACCAACGCCCCAGCCAAAACCCCCGCCGCAGCCCCGGCGCTCACCATCAGTCTCTTTGCGCGCATCAAAATCCCTTTCCCGACCAACCAGCCGCAACACAGCGTATCAAGAAAACCCAACGCCCGAACAAACGCCACAAGAACCGAGCGAACGCCCAAAGACAAGCAATCAGACGCACCGGGGCTCAAAAAGTTCCCGCCAATCCCAAGCGCAACAAAAAAGCGCCCAGCCAAAGCCAGGCGCAAACCTCAACTCACCCTGTCTCTCTGTCTCTCTGTCTCTCCGTCTCTTCCCCTCCGTGCCTATTTGCCTCCGTCCCTCCGTGCCTTCCCCCTACTTCCCATACTCATACACACCCCGCCCCGTCTTATCCCCCAACCGCCCCGCCGTCACAAGCTGCTTCAGCAGCGGGCACGCGCGGTACCGCGGGTTGTTCAGCCCCTCCGCCAGCACATCCATGATCTTCACGCAGGTATCGAGCCCGATGAAATCCGCCAGCCGCAGCGGCCCCATCGGGAACGCGCACCCGAGCTTCATGATCTCGTCGATGTCCTCCGGCTCGGCCACGCCCTCCATCCACGCGTAGAACGCCTCGTTGATCATCGGCATCAGCACGCGGTTGGAGACAAACCCCGGCCGATCATTCGCGGCATGCGCCGTCTTCCCCATCGCCTCCGACAGCGCCAGCACACGCTCTGTCGTCTCCGTGCTCGTCGCCAGCCCGTTGATCACCTCCACCAGCTTCATCACAGGCACAGGATTGAAAAAGTGCATCCCGATAAACCGCGCGGCATGCTCCGGCACACTCGTCGCCAAATCCGTGATGCTGATCGAGCTCGTGTTCGACGCCAGGATCCCGTTGCCCGAAAGCTGGGCCGCCAGCTTCGGGAACAGCTCCTTCTTGATCTGCGCATCCTCGACGATCGCCTCGATGATGATGTCCGAGCCCTTCAGGCCCTCGGGCGACTCGACAAACTTCACCCGCCCCTTCGCCCCGTCCGCGTCGGCCTGGTTCATCCGCCCCTTCTCGACATTCCGCGCCAGCAGCTTGTCGTGCAGGGCCCTGCACTTCTCGATCGCCGGCCCGTGCGCATCGAACACCACCGTCTCCAGCCCGCTCGACGCGGCCACCAGCGCAATCCCCCCACCCATCTGCCCCGCACCCGCAACACCAACCTTCTTCACACCATGCATCATCATCACTCCTGCTCGTCCCTCAACGATCTTCCGTCCGTCCCTACCCAACCTCTCGCCTTTCGCCTGCTCGCCTCTCTCCTGCTCTCGCCCGCATAGCGGGCGCCCGGCTCACCTCTCGCCTCTCCACTCTCGCCAGCTCTCGCCCGGCATAGCCGGGCGCCCCTAGCGTACCCCCATGCCAACCATCGAGCAGCTTACCGCCCTCCTCGACAAAGACCCCGACGACACCTTCCTCCTCTACGCCCTCGCCCAGGAGCACGCCAAAGCCCACAACCACGACGACGCCGTCCGCTGCTACGACCGCGTCATCGCCATCGCCCCCAACTACTTCTACGCCTACTACCACACGGCCCCCGCCCAGCAGGCCGATGGCGACGACCCCGCCGCCGCCCAGACCGCCCGTCAGGGCCTCGACCGCGCCCAAGCCGCCAACGACGCCAAAGCTTCAAGCGAGCTCGCCGCCCTCCTCGACGAACTGACATGACCCGCCCACCAAGCCAATCCAGGGTCCAACCCCCATCGACCGACCCCGCCCGCGCGGCCATCGACCACGCCCTGCGCATCCTCACCGCCCGCGACCGCAGCCGCGCGACCCTCCTCCGCAAACTCGCCGAAAAAGACCACTCCCCCGCCCACGCCAACGCCGCGGCCGACCACCTCGCCCGCCTCGGCCTCCTCGACGACCGCCGTTACGCCGAGAACCTCGTCCGCGCCCAGCTCGCCCGCAAGCCCGCCGGCCGCTCCTTCCTCCTCGCCCGCCTCCGCAAAGACGGCATTGACCAAAAACTCGCCGAAACAGTCATCGCCGAAGCCCTCGCCCCCCGCGACCTCGCCGCCGAAGCCGCCGACCTCGCCCGTCGAAAGGCCCGCACCATGCAGACCCTCGCCCCCGAGATCCGCCAGCGCCGCCTCTTCGCCATGCTCGCCCGCCGCGGCTTCGACCCTGACACCGCCCGCGCCGCCCTCGAACTCGCCCTAACCGACCCGCCAGACGAGTCCACCTGACCCCCCGCCCCAGCACGCCCCTACCCTTGCACCAGCATGACCAGCACACCCCCCAAGCCCGCACGCCCCCTCGCCACGCCGACCGCAGCCCTCGCGATCGCCGCGATCCTGCTCGGCGCCGGCGGCTGCCGCGTCACCCACAACGACAAACTCTCGATCGGCGACGATCTGCTCACGCCATCCTTCAAGGCCGAGCGTGAGGGCCTCGACCCCACGCGCCGCGCCACCGAAGCCCCGCAACCCCTCCCCCTCGACCGTTCCACATGGGGAGAAACCGTCGTCAAACTCCCGTCTGCGGGCGTCAAGCACCGGCCGGCGCTCACGACCAACTTCCGCGTCCGCACGCGCGACACCCGCACCAACTACCCAACCCCGCTCTCCTCCCTCGACGAGCAGTACGACGGCCTCCGCGATGTCGAAGCCCCCGGACAGGTCCTCCTCACCGTCGCCGATTTCGTGATGCTCATACCCCGCGGCTTCGTCCTCCAGCCCTTCTGGAATCTGCACCAGAGCCCCGGCGAGCCCTACGCACGCTCGCGCGACGAGAGCTGGCTCTCTGAAGCCCTCGGCCCCGCCGTCACCCGCCCAGGCGAACGCATCACCCCGACCACCGAGCCCGGCCTCGTCAAACGCCGCGTCCCACTTCCCGAGCCGGAACCGGAAGCAACCGAAGAGCCAACGCCCGAAGCAGACGCGAACGAGACCGGCGGGAGCGCCGACTGATGCCCGGCCCGCTCGACAACTGCGGCCTGCACCCCGACTACCGCCTCAAGGAAGCTTTCGAGGTCTCGCCCGCGCAGGCCAAGGCCCTCGTCGACGAGGGCAAGGCCGTCGTGCTCGACTGCCGCACCGACGAAGAGCTCGAAGTCGCCAGCGTCCCCGGCGCCCTGCATATCCCACTCCACGAACTCGACACGCGCTGGCAGGAGATCAAGGCCGACCCCGACGCGGTCATCCTCACCCTCTGCCACCACGGCCGCCGCAGCTTCAGAGCCGCAACCGCCCTCCAGGCCAAGGGCTTTACCAACACCCGCTCCATCGCCGGCGGCATCGAAAACTGGTCCCTCGCCATCGACCCCACCGTCCCCCGCTACACCAACGACCAGTGCGGCCCCCAACGGATCGACTGACTCGCCTCAGGCTTTACAGTGAAGGCGCGCACGACAGCCGAGCTGCATGCCTGCGCACCACCGAGGGCCCTGCATGACAGTCACGATTCAATCCAGCAGCTATTCCGCGACGATCATTCATACATTTCCAACTTCAGGGCCGGAAGACGAAAACGTCGATGTCCATGTGACACTCAACAACGGCGCCGTCTACGCCGGCGTCTTAGCGTCGCTGAGAAACATTCACCACCTGCTTGACAAATACTCCCGGACCGGAGAGTGCGCCAGCGGCAAATATGTCTGGGTGTCGTCTCTCGTAATTCTTCGAGACTTTGAGCTCGACACAATACGAGCATCGCTCGACGATCTTGTGCAGTCAGGTGAGATACAACACATCTTTACTACACAGGACCAGAGTGATTGACAGCCAAGGCCCCGACAAGGGCATCCTCGCATTCTCACCTGCTCGACCCTCTCCCGCTCCCGCCCGCCAAAGGCGGGCGCCCCCCCACCCCCCACCCCACCCCC
>JAFIFZ010000067.1 GCA_020831775.1 Phycisphaerales bacterium | reverse complement strand
GGGGGTGGTGGCTGGTGGCTCGGGGGCGGCGACGGCGGGGGGCCTTGGGCCGTGGCTCGACTAACCGTGCGGGACGCTCCGGGGGGGGCAGCAGCTGGGGGGGGCCATCGCCGGGGCGTGGGCGCAGCTGGAGGCCTCGGGCTCAACTCCACGGCTGCTGCTGGCCGACGAGCCCCTGAGTGCTCAGGATCCGGCCCAGGCCCGGGCCGTCGTCGGGGCGTTGCGGGGGCTGGCCGAGCGGGGGGACGCGGTGGTCGCCGCGGTGCACGATTTTCATGCAGCGGCGGCCCTGGCCGACCGGGTGCTGCTGCTCGGCGAGGGGGGCGTGGTGGCGGGGGAGGGCGAGGCTTCCGAGCTGCTCCGGCCCGGGGTGCTCCAAGAGGTGTTCGGGGTGGGTTTTGGGCCCGCGCCGGGGGGGCTGGCGTTGCCGCAGTTGCGGGGCGTGCCTGCCCGATAGACTTGTCTCGAGATGACGACCCAGCAACTGATCAATGTACTGATCCTCGTGCTCTTTTTCGGCCTGCCCGCGATCGGGGCCATCGCCAAGAAGATGATCGAGAAGCGCGAGGAGCTCAAGCGCCGCCAGGCCGTTGAAGTCGCCCAGCGAGAAGCGCTGCGGACCGGGCAGGTCCAGGCGAAGGCGCCGGCCGCCGCGGCTGCGGTGGGCGGGCAGCCTTCTGCCGAGGCCGCTCGAAAGCAGGCCCAGCTCCAGGAGATGCGTCGGCGTCAGCAGGAGCGGCTGCGTCAGGCGGCTGCACAGCGCCAGCGGGGCAGCGTGCCGCCCCCGGCGCAGCGTCAGCCAACGACCCGACAGACGCCCCGACAGCCGGCCCAGCCAACGGCGCCACAGCGTCCGAGCCAGCCCTCGATCCGCACGCAGACGCCGATCGCGACGCAGCAACGCCAGGTTCCCCAAACGGTTGCTCGTGGGCCGTCTCGTCCGACCGAGCAGGCCGCCCGGGTGCCGCAGGCGAGGTCGAAGTATGGGCCTGACACACCGCCGGCCGCTCCTCGCGAGGACCTGCGGACCAGGCTGGAGCGTCGCGAGCGCGAGGATGTCGCCGCGAAGGCCGCGACCAAGGAGCGCCGCAAAGAAGGACGCACGGTCCCGCGTCGGACGGATCGCCCGTCGGTGCACGACACGGCGTGGGACAAGCGTCGCCCGGACCGTGGGTCGGTCCACGAGCACGCGTGGGACAAGGAACGCGACGACACCTTCTCGTGGGACGCGGTCGAGGAGCAGGGCATGGCGCACCTGCTCGGGCAGACGATGTCGCCCCAAGACTGGCGGAACGCCGTGGTGATGCAGGAAGTGCTCGCCCGCCCCGTTTCGCTGCGTGGTCAGGAAGAGCGAGGGGTGCTCTGATGGCGAGGTTCGTTGGGGGCGCCCGGGCGGTAGCGGCCGGGCTGTCACTCGCCGTGCTGGGGGGGTGTGCGCTCGATGGTCGGCCCGGCGCCCGCACGCTGTGGGAGGCGTTCGCGCCCGCGACCCCGGCCGAGGCGGCGCTGATGGCCCTCGACGAGGAAGACCCCGACCGCAGGTTCCGGGGAACAATGCTCTTGGCCAACGCCCCTTGGGGCGGCGAAGAGGTCTACCTCGTTTTGTACCGAGACTACATCGAGGACAGCGAGCCGAATGTGCGGGCCGCGGCCGCCAGAGCGCTGGGCAACCACGGCCGCCCCGCCGACGCCGCGCTGCTCGTGACGGCGCTGGAAGACCCCGAGCCGATGGTGCGTATCGAGGCGGCGCAGGCGCTCCAGCGGCTGCACGCGCCCGACGCGGTGCAGGCGATGCTCCGTCGGCTGCGCCGAGACATCGAGCCCGACCCTGACATCCGGGCCGAGCTCGCCCACGGGCTCGGGCAGTACGCCGAGCGCCGCGTGCTCGATGAGCTTGTTCGCGCGATGAACGACCGCAGCCTCCGCGTCATCCACAACGCCTCGCTCTCGCTCAAGACGCTGACCGGGCAGGACTTCGGGTACGACCACCGGGCGTGGGCCCGCTGGGTGGCCGACGCGAGCGATCCGTTCACGGCCCGCCGCGCGTATGTCTACCCCGCGTTCTACCGCGAGAAGTTCTTCCTGGAGTACCTGCCCTTTACGAGGGAGCCCCCGAACGAGCAGGCCGCCAGCCCGGCGGGGATGTCTCCGGAGCTTGGCGTCCGCTGAGGACTCCGCTCTTGCGGGGCGTCACAGCCGTGCGTGGGAAATGCCTGAGCGCTTCAGATCGGCGTGCGCCGGGCCGATGCCTGCTCTGAGGGGTGGGTTTGCCATCTTCCCCGCGGAGCGTTCATGCGAGCATTGGTCAGCGAACAAGGCGCGGTCCGTCTGGACCACCACTGGCCCGAGCCCGAGCCGGCCGACGACCAGGTGCTGGTGCGCCCCACTCGGCTCGGCGTCACCCCTGCGGACTTGCGGGCGGTGCGGGCCGGCAGGTTCTCGGGCGTTTTGGGCAGCGAGTTTGTCGGCATCGTCGAGAAGCTCGGGCCCGGGGCGGCCGGGCAGGACCACCTCCTCAAAAAGCGGGTCGTCGGTTCGCCGCTGGTCGTCTGCGGCGAGTGCGACCTCTGCCAGCGCGGGCTCAGCCAGCACTGTCGGGCGGGGAAGGTCATCGGGCGCGACGGCGCCGACGGGTGCTTCGCCGAGCGGTTTGTCATCGGCGTGCGCCAGATCGCGCCGGTGCCCGACGGGGTCGACGACGACGCGGCCCTCTTTGCTGGCTGTGTCGCTCGGGCGATGCACGCGGCGAGACGCGTCAGGATCGAGGGCAAGCCTTATGTCACGGTGCTGGGCGACACGCCGCTGGCGCTGATTGCCGCCCAGATCATGACCTCGCTGAACGGATCGGTCCGCTGCCTGGGCGATCGCCCTGCGGCGTACGGGCTGTGCGAGAAGTGGGGCGTCAAGCACCGGCACATCCGCGAGGTCGGCCTCCGCCACGATCAGGACATCGTGATCGACTGCGCCGACGACCGGCCCGAGTTCGGGGATCTCGCCCTCGGACTGGTCAGGCCCCGCGGCAAGATCGTCCTCATGTCCGCCGGCGAGGGGCCAAAGCTCGACCCCCACGAGATCATCGAGAACGAGATCGAGGTGTACGGCGTCGCCTCGGGAAACCCCTGCGAGGGGCTCGCCGAGCTTGCGAAGGGCGCGCTCGATGTCGTCAGCCTGATCTCCAGGCGCGTGCGTCTGGTCGACGGGCTGTCGGTGCTGCGTGCCGCGGCCGAGGCGGAGCAGCTCAAGGTCGTGATCGATCCTTGAGGCCTGGGGAGAGCGGGCGCGGGTCGCGGCGCGAGCGATTTCCGCTATAGTCGCCTTCCGCCACGCCCATGGACGCGCCGCTCGCCACCAAACTCCGCAACATTGTCCAGCGCCTCGGTTTCGAGCGTGATTGGTCGCTGATCATCATGGGCGCGGTCGTCGGGAGCGTGACAGCGCTGGGCGCGATCGGTTTTCACGAGGCGCTGGTCTGGACCGAGCACCGGTCCAGAGAGGCGATGGAGTTGTGGTGGGGGTGGATCGTCCTCGTGCCGATGGCGGGTGCGCTGGTGACGGGCCTGCTGGTGCACTACTGCGCGCGTGACGCCCGGGGCCACGGCGTGCCGCAGGTAATCCACGCCGTCGCGGTGAAGAAGGGTGTGATCCCGATCCGCGTCGGGGTCGTGAAGGTCCTCGCCTCGATCGCGACGGTCGGCAGCGGCGGCTCGTCGGGCGCTGAGGGCCCCATTGTGCAGATCGGCGCCACAGCAGGCTCGGCCCTCGGCCGCTTCATGCGCGCCGGTGCGGAGCACCAGAACACGCTGGTGGGCTGCGGGGCGGCGGCGGGCATCGCCTCGGTGTTCAACGCCCCGATCACCGGCGTGCTGTTTGTCATGGAGATCATCCTCCGCGACTTCAGCCTGAAAACCTTCACCCCGATCGTCGTCGCCGCCGTCTTCTCGACCGCCCTGACCCAGGCGATCCTCGGGGTCGACGACGCGATCTTCGCCAGCACGCTGGAGGGGTACCAGTTCACGCTCTCTGAGCTCCCGTTCTACATCCTGCTCGGCCTCTTGTGCGCGATGATCGGCGTCGCGTTCACCAAGACGCTCCACGCGGGCGAGGACGCGTTCGAGCGCCTCAGTCTGCACCCCGTGGCCCGCCCCGTCTTCGGCGCGCTCTTGCTGGGGCTGTCGGGCCTGCTGTTTGTCGCGATCACCAGCCGCGCCGATATGGAGGCGGTCGTCCCGCCGTTCTTCGGCAACGGGTACGAGACGATCCGCTGGACGATCGATCCTGCGAGCTACGGCGCCGACGGTCGCGGCGCGCCGGGCCTGGGCGCAGAGACCGGTCTCCGTGTCTCGTTCATCCTGCTGGCGCTGCTGGTGGCGTTTAAGACGGTCGCGACCACATTCACGCTGGGCTCGGGAGGATCGGGCGGCGTCTTCGCCCCCAGCCTCTTCGTCGGGGCGGCGGCGGGCGGCGCGTTCGGCCTCGTGCTCGCCAACACGGGCGTCCTCCCCGCCGGATCCTCCCCGGCGACCTTCGCGCTGGTGGGGATGGGCGCAGTGGTCGCCGCGACAACCTTCGCCCCGCTCACGGCGATCCTGCTGCTCTTCGAGCTGACGCGCGAGCCTTTGGTGCTGCTGCCGATCATGCTCGCCGCCGTCATCGCGACCGTCAGCGGGCAGCTCATGATGCGCGACTCGATCTACACCTCCAAGCTCAAGCAGGCGGGCGTGCTGCTCGGCTGGTCAACCGATCTGGCGGCGCTGCGGAGCGTGCCGGTGGCCAGCTGCGAGCTCAGCCGCCTGCCCCCCGAGCCGGTCTACCCGTCCGACCCGCTCAGCAAGCTGATCACGCTGCACGCCCAGCACCACCTGCCGGACTTCCCGGTGGTCGATCAGGAGACGGGCGCCTATCTGGGCATGGTCACGGGCACGGACATCCGAACCGCGCTCATCGACCGCGAGGCGATCCCGCTGTTGCTGGTTGCCGAGCTGCTCCGCTCGGACCTGCCGACCGTCTCGCGCGACGAGACGCTTGAGACGGTGATGGACAAGTTCTCGAGAGCGGATACATCGAGCCTCGTCGTCGTCAGCCCGATCGACGCGACCCTGCCCATGGCGATGATCTCACGCCAGGAAGTGATCCGGCGGTATCGCGTCGCGCTGGAGGGGTGAAGCCGGTGAAACGCGGCTTCGTCTCTTGGCAACAATCGCCTCCAGATGACCGTCCACATCATCATTGCGTTGGTGCTGACATCGTTCGCCGTCGTGCAGGCGGTGATCATCTTTGGGTTCGTCATTCCGATGCTCGTGCGGGACAGCTGGACGCCGATCGCCGAGGCCCATCCGCCAGTCGAGCCGGCGCCCGACGCGGTCGTCAAGCGCTGGCAGTCGTTCAGCGCGGGCATGCTCAACCTCGGGTGGTCGGTCGATGTCGCGGTGGATGAGAGGCACCTGCACCTGCGTCCCTCGCCCCTGGGACGCGTGATCCGGCTGCGCCCGGCGAGCGTGCCGTGGGAGGCGGTCGAGTTTGTGCGCGAGGGTTGGCTCTCGGCGAAGGTGAAGATCGCGGGGCGGGAGCTGAGGGGCCCGAAGTGGTGCCTGACGATGGCGAAGATCCCCGAGGGGTGAGCCGGTCAGCCGAGCTTGCGGAGGACCGCCGCGTGGGGGCGTTTCTCTGGCGAGCAGAACTTCCGTTCGTAGTTGGTGCCGACGACCTCGCCCTCTTTCGCCCATGGCGGCGGGATGAAGTCCAGACGCTCGAACACCGGCCCGCCTTCTGGTATGCCCGGCGCTTTGGCCGGTGGCTCGCCTTGTGTCCAGCGATCGAAGTGCGTTTCGCACCAGGCCCAGAGCTCGTCGTGGTCGGTGACGACGCGGAGCTCGCCGCCGGGCTCGAGGACGCGCCAGGCGTCTGCGAGGAACCGGTCTTGGACCACACGGTTTTTGTGGTGCCGCTTTTTGGGCCACGGATCTGAGTAGTACAGGTGGATGGTCCGCACCGTGCCGGTCGGCGTCCGCCACCTGAGAAACTCCGTCGCGTCGGCGCAGAGCAGGCGGACATTCTCCAGTCCCCGGCGCCGGACGCGGTCGGCGGCGTACGCCCAGACCTCTCCGGCATGCTCGATCCCGAGGAGGTCGACCTCGGGGTACGCCGCGGCGTGGGCGAGCAGGAACGAGCCCTTGCCCGGGCCGATCTCGATCTCGAGGGGACGGTCCGGATTGCCAGCTCCCCTGAACAGGGCGTGGAGGTCGATCCACCCGGCCTCGGGGTCCTGCATGATCTCGTCGGGCAGGGGCGGGATCTCGGCGCGATCGATCCCCACGACCCCGGGGGCGACATCAAGACGGCGACCTCTGCTCAGCCCGAACGACATGGTCGCATTGTTCCCCTGCTGTGGCCTGCGGAAGGGCCCGGGGGCGGGCTTGGTGTCGCATGGGTTTGCACGGGGTGTGTGCGGCGGCTGGGGGGAAAGCACGCACTTCGCGCGAGCGGGCCGATCCCGCGCGAGATGTGGTCCGTATAGCCGGGAGGGCCGGGCCGACCTGAAATCAGTTGTGCCGGGCCCGGCGCTGGTCGATACCGAGTCTTGGCCGGATTCTCTCGGTCGAGGCGTGACCAGGCGCCTGCCTCCCGCCCGGGCGGGGCCTTGCGGCCTCGGTCAAGGGCTTGGCGGACAGACGGGGCATCGCCCCGGGTTGTCGACGCCGAACGGTCCACGGAGGGTCGCCATGAACGAAAGCTTTGATCGCCCCGAAACCCAGCAGCCCGGCTCGGCCGGGGGCCGCCTCTCTGAGCTGATCACGGGGCGTCTGAACCGCCAGCAGTTCCAGGAGCAGCACTGGACGGGCTCGTTCTGGGATTACCTCGAACTGCTCGAGAAGAACCCGTCTGTCGCGCGCAACGCCTACCAGCGGTTGTACGACGCGATTATGGCGCACGGGTTTGAACGGTACCAACTCTTCAAGCGCGACTGCGTGCGCTACCACTTCTTCTCCGACCCGTTCGACAACGGGGCGGACGGGATCTACGGGCTCGACATGGCGCTGATGACGCTGGTCTCGTTCCTGCGCTCCGCGGCGGAGGGCTACGGGACCGACAAGCGCATCCTGCTGCTTCACGGGCCGGTGGGATCGTCCAAGAGCACGATCGCGCGCCTGCTGAAGAAGGGCGTGGAGCACTATTCGCGGACGCCCGATGGCGCGCTGTACTCGTTCAACTGGCTGCTCGATGAGCGGTGCGAGGTGTCCAAGGGCGCGGGGGGCGGGGGGGGCGAGGCGGCCAAGACGCACGAGTTTCCGAGCCCGATGCACGAGGATCCGCTGATCCTTGTGCCGCGCGAGGCGAGGGCCGACCTCCTGGCGACGCTCAACGCGAACTTCAAGCCCAAGCATCACAACGGGAAGATCCGGATCTACGGCGAGCCCGACCCGTTCAGCCGCAAGATCATGGAAGACCTGATGGCCTTCTACGACGGCGACTGGCAGAAGGTGATGGGGCATGTGAAGGTCCGCCGGATTGTCCTGAGCGAGAAGGACCGCGTGGGCATCGGGACCTTCCAGCCCAAGGACGAGAAGAACCAGGACTCGACGGAGCTGACGGGCGACATCAACTACCGCAAGATCGCCCAGTACGGCAGCGACTCCGACCCCCGCGCCTTCAACTTCGACGGCGAGCTGAACATCGCCAACCGGGGCATCTGCGAGTTTATCGAGGTGCTCAAGCTCGATGTCGCGTTCCTCTACGACCTCCTGGGCGCGAGCCAGGAGCACACGATCAAGCCCAAGAAGTTCGCCCAGACCTACATCGACGAGGTGATCATCGGGCACACCAACGAGCCGGAGTACAAGCGCCTGCAGAGCAACGAGATGATGGAGGCGTTCCGCGACCGCACGGTCAAGATCGACATCCCCTACAACATCCGCCTGGACGACGAGATCAAGATCTACCAGAAGGACTTTGGGCCAGAGCGGATCAAAAACATCCACATCGCGCCGCACACGCTGGAGGTCGCGGCGATGTGGGCCGTGCTCAGCCGCCTGCAGGAGCCCAAGAAGGCGGGCCTGACGCTGGTGCAGAAGATGAAGCTGTACAACGGCAAAAGCATCCCAGGCTTCACCGAGGACTCTGTCAAGGAGCTGAAGGAAGAGGCGCCGCGCGAGGGCATGGACGGGATCAGCCCGCGCTATGTGCAGGACAAGATCTCCAACGCGCTGGTGACCCGCCAGGCGATCGAGGAGCGGGCGGTGAATCCGTTCATGGTGCTCAACCAACTCGAGGACGGGCTGAGCCACCACTCCCTGATCAACGACGAGGAGACGCGCAAGCGTTACCGCGAGATCCTGGCGGTGGTGAAGGAAGAGTACGAGGACATCATCAAGGGCGAGGTGCAGCGTGCGATCAGCGCCGACGAGGAGGCGATCAAGCGTGTGTGCGCCAACTACATCGAGAATGTCCGGGCCTACACCCAGAAGGAGAAGGTCCAGAACAAGTACACGGGCAAGTACGAGGAGCCCGACGAGCGCCTGATGCGGGCGATCGAGGAGAAGATCGACATCCCCGACAGCCGCAAGGACGACTTCCGCCAGGAGATCATGAACTACATCGGCGCGCTGGCGCTCGACGGCAAGAAGTTCGAGTACAACACCAACGCGAGGCTGTACCGGGCGCTGGAGCTGAAGCTCTTCGAGGACAGTCGCGACACGATCAAGCTGAAAAACCTGGTCTCCAGCGTCGTCGACGACGAGACGCAGGAGAAGATCGATGTGGTCAAGCAGCGGCTGATCAAGCAGTTCGGCTACAACGAGACGAGCGCGACGGATGTGCTGAACTATGTCGCGAGTATCTTTGCCCGCGGCGACAGCAAGAGCGGGTGAGGGGCTGGTCGATGAATCAGAACGGCGCGATCGAGGGATCGCGCCGTTTTTATTGCCATGTCTTTGCGGGCAGGTGGAGTTCTGGATCTGAGATTTGAGATCTCAGATTTCAGACTTCAAAGGTCCATCGCCGGATAGTCCGTGTACCCCCGCTCGTCCCCGATGTAGAAGGTCGACTGGTCGGGCTCGACCAGCTCCGCCCCCTTGTACAGCCGCATCGGCAGGTCGGGGTTGCTGATGAACAGGCGGCCGAAGGCCACTGCGTCGGCAAGCCCGCTGCTGATCCGGTGGCGGGCCGTGTCGCCGGTGTACGCCCCGTTGGCGATGTAGACGCCCTTGAAGCGTTCGCGGATCGCGCCCAGCGTGCTTTCGAGGCGGTTCTCGTCGGGGCTCGTGCGGAAGCGTTCGACGGCGTGCATGTAGACCAGGCCGATGCTTGAGAGCGTTTCGGCCAGGGCGCCGAAGGTTTCGGCCGGGTGGTCGGCGGGATTGTTTGGGTCGTCGAGGCCGCCGCAGGGGGTGATGCGGTAGCCGGTGCGTTCGGGGCCGATCTCTGCGGCGATCGCTTCGGCGACCATGCGCGCGAAGCGCATGCGGTTTTCGAGGGATCCGCCGTACTCGTCGGTGCGTTTGTTGCACGCGAGGCGGAGGAACTGATCGAGCAGGTAGCCGTTGGCGCCGTGGATCTCGACGCCGTCGAACCCGGCGTCGATCGCGCGTCGTGCGGCGAGCCTGTAGTCCTCGACGATGCCCGGGATCTCGCCCGCCTCGAGCGCCCGCGGCTCAGAGACGGGCACGCGACCGCTGTCTTTGCTGGTGTAGGTCATGCTTTCGGCGCGGATGGCCGAGGGGGCGACGGGTGGCTGCTTGTTGGGCTGCAGGTCGCTGTGCGAGATGCGGCCGACATGCCAGAGCTGGAGAAAGATCCTGCCGCCCGCGGCGTGCACGGCGTCGGTCACCAGACGCCAGCCCTCGGCTTGATCGTCGGTGTGGATGCCGGGTGTGAAGGCGTAGCCCTTGCCCTGGGGCGAGATCTGCGAGGCCTCGGCGATGATGAGCCCCGACGAGGCGCGTTGGGCGTAGTACCGAGCGTTGAGCTCCCACGGGATGTCGCCGGGTTGTTTGGAGCGCGAACGCGTCAGCGGCGCCATCAGCACGCGGTTGGGGAGCGTCAGCGGCCCGAGTTGCAGGGGCGAAACGAGCGGGTCGGCAGGGGAGTTGGGCATGGGGGCATCGTTCGCAGGCCGCGGCCGGACTTACCATCCGCCCATGGCTGAATTTACAACATCCCTCCGCGTCCGCTACTGCGAGTGCGATCCGATGGGCGTCGCCCACCACGGCAGTTTCCCAGCGTGGCTCGAAGAGGCCCGCACCGAGATGCTCAGGGGGCAGGGACGCACCTACGCCCAGATGGAGGCCGACGGGCTGTTTCTCGTTGTTACCAAGCTGGAGCTGCAGTACCGGCGGCCCGCCCGCTACGACGATGTGCTCGACATCCGCGTGAAGCTCGCCTCGACGACGCGCGTCAAGCTTGTGCATGAGTACGCCGTGATTCTGAAGGAACGCTCGCTGACGGAGAACTCGCCGAGCGCCACCGGCGATGTGCTGGTGACGGGCTCGACGACCCTCGCTTGCGTCGGCCGCGACGGCAAGCTGACGCCTCTGCCCGAGTGGCTGCAGGGCTAGCCCAACTGCTGGATCGCCCCGTCGACATCCTTGACCCGCACCAGCTCGATCCCCGGCACGGGCTCTGGCTCCATACCGGCCTTGGGGATGATCGCCCGCTTGTACCCGAGCCGCGCGGCTTCGCGCAGGCGTTGTTCGAGATGGCCCACCGGGCGCAGCTCGCCCGCCAGCCCGACCTCGCCGATCACGCACGAGGCGGGCTCGAGGGCACGGCGGAGGTGGGCCCCGGCGATGGCGAGGAGCAGGGCGAGGTCGGCCGCGGGCTCGGCGACGCGCACGCCGCCGACCGCCTGGGTGAAGATGTCGCGGTCGGCCAGGCGCAGCTCGGCGTGCTGTTCGAGTACCGCGATGAGCACGGCGAGGCGGTTGGAATCCAGGCCGCTGGCCTTGCGTTTGGCGGCTCCGAGGAAGCCGGTGGCGGTGAGGGCCTGGATCTCGACGAGCAGGCAGCGCGAGCCGTGCATGACCGGGCAGGCGACGGTGCCCGGGCGGGGCTCTGCTGAGGAGCTCGCGGGCGAGGCGAGGCCCTCGGGCGCTTCGCGCAGGCCTCGGCCGGTCATCTCGAAGAGGCCGATTTCGAGTGTTGCGCCGAAGCGGTTTTTGACCGCTCGCACGACGCGGTGCGCGTGGGCCCGGTCGCCCTCGAAGTTCACCACTGCGTCGACGAGGTGTTCGAGCAGGCGGGGCCCGGCGAGGCGTCCGTCCTTGGTCACATGCCCGACGAGCACCAGCGCGATCCCAGAGGCCTTGGCGAGGGCGACGAGCTCGCCGGCGCAACGGCGCAGCTGCGTGATCGAGCCGGGCGGGGCGTCGAGGTCGCCCTTGTAGACCATCTGCACCGAGTCGATGACGATCGCGCGGGGCGAGGTCTTGCGAGCCTGCTCGGCGATGCGGGAGAGGTTGGTGTCGCTGAGCACGAGCAGCCCGGCGCGGGTGTCGAGCCCGAGCCGCTCGGCACGCAGGCGGACCTGTTCGGCCGATTCCTCGCTGGAGACATAGAGCACGGGCGTGCGCTCGCCCGCGAGCGCTCCGGCCGCCTGGAGCAGGAGTGTTGATTTTCCGATCCCCGGCTCACCCCCCAGCAGCACGGTCGACCCCGGCACCAGCCCGCCCCCGAGCACACGATCGAGCTCGCCGATGCCGGTGGCCATGCGCGGGGTCGGTGGCGCATCAGCGCCGACCTCGGCGATCGGGCGGGCCTCGGGGGCGGCGATCGCGGCGGTCCAGGCCTTCGCCTCCTCATGGGGGTCGGCGGACGCCCCTTTGGAGACGGTCTGTTCCTCAAGGCTGTCCCAGGTCCCGCAGTCGGGGCATTTACCGATCCAGCGGTGCTGGACCGACCCGCAGGACGCGCAGATGTAGACCTTTCTCGCCTTGGCCATGGACCCGTTGCCTCCGCGTCGCCCCTTCCGGGGCCGATACCATCTTCCGATGGCGGACGCGGACGATATCGCCGGCGGGGAGGGGAGCAAGCGTCCGGCCGAACCCGGGCCGGCGCGGGACGGCCCTCGGCTCGGGCTGCTGCGCCGGAAGGGGCCGCTGCGCAGGACGCTTCTCATCTTCACGCTGACGCTCTGCGTGCTGCTGGGGGCGGTGTTTGTCTCGACGCGGGGGCCGATCGCGGCGAAGATCGCCGAGTCTCGGATCCGTGCCGCGTTGAATGTCGATGTCCGGGTCGATCGGGCCCGCATCGGGCTGGACGGGGCCGTGCGCATGGTCGGTGTGACGCTGAGCGTGCCGGGGTACGACGGGATCGCGGCGGACTTTCTTGAGGTGCCGCGCATCAGCGCGAGGATCGGCGCCGGGCGGCTGACCTCGATGGACCTGTACGACCCGGTGGTCCGGATCAGCGAGTCGCTGGCCAACGGGACGCTGAACATCGAGTCGATCCCCGTGCCGACACGCCGCGGGAGGCCCGGTGTCTTCGAGATCCCGAGCGTCCGCGTGCACGGCGTGATGATCGAGCTCGGCGAGCACGACGCGACACGCTACCGCTCGCTGGCGCGCGTGCTGGCGGATGGTGAATTGACCCGAGCGCCGGACGAGGGGTACACGATCTCGCTGATCGAGCGGGCGGGGGGTCGGTCCAGCCCGCTGCGCTTCGACGGGACGATCGTCGCCGAAGAGTTGGAGATCCGAACGAGCTCGATCGACCTCTCTCGCTGGCCCGCGTCGTCGATGCCGCCCTCGATCCGCGGGGCGATGGAGCTGCTCTCGCTCGACGGCGTTGTGGATTCGGCCGAGTTCACGCTGACGCGCGAGGACGGGCCGAACCTGAAGGCGAGCGTTTCTCGCGTGGGCGTCACGCTGCCGTTCGCGGCGACCGAGGGCGGCCCGCTGATCCGCATGCGCGATGTGAACGGGCGGATCGAGCTGCGCCCGCGCGGGGTCGAGGCGACGCTCGACGGGCTTTTCGAGGACCTCCGCTACACGGTCACGCTCGATTACAAGGGCATCGACGCCAATGCGCCTTTCCAGGCGGAGATGAAGACGACGAACTTCAGGCTCGAGGCGCGCCCGGCGCTGCTCCCGTTCGTCCCGAGGCTCGTGGTCGAGCGGCTGGAGCTCTTCTCGAGTCCGACGGCGGACCTCGACGCGACGGTGACCATCCAGAGGCGGGTGGACGATCTGGGCCTGATCGGCCCCGTCGAGGTTGGCGGGTGGCTGCAGGTCCGCAACGGCACGGCGAGCTTCCGCGACTTCCCTTACCCATTCGAGCGGATGGAGGGGATCGTTCTCTTTGACAGCGACCGTATCGAGATCCGTCGGCTCTCGGGTCGGTCGGCGAGCGGGGCGACGATGTTCGCCTCGGGGGTCATCGGCCCGCCGACCGACATCGCGGAGGTGGACATCCGCGTCGAGGTCGAGCACGCGCCGCTGGACGACCTGATGAAGGAGGCGTTGGGCACGAGGGGCGACATCGTCTCGCAGCTCATCGACGACGAGCATGAGGCGGAGCTTCGCGCCAGGGGCCTGCTCGGCGAGGGCGAGGCGGCGTTTGCGACCGGGGGCGTGAGCGACATCGATGTGCGGGTGCGCCGCGAGCTCGGGAAGGAGTCGATCTGGACGACCGAGGTCCAGGTTCGGTTCGACGAGCTCCGCTTGGTGCCGCGTGCGTTTCCCATTCCGCTGATCGCCCGGGGCGTGCTGATCGATGTCCTCAACAACGACGCACGCGTCACGGGCGAGCACTTCACGAGCCTCGCGGGAGGGGATGCGCAGATCGCGATCGACCTGGATCTCTCCGATGGCGGCGCCTCGCCCGATGTCCGTGTGGGGGCGAGGGAGGTCCCGGCGGGGCCGTTGCTTGAGTACGCGGTGGTCCACGCCGGCGCCGCCCGGCCGGGCGCTGAAGAGGGCGAGCGAGCGGCCCTGGCCCGCCTGCTTCCCGGCATGCACCTGCGTGGGCTGGTCGATGCGAGCGTGTCGGTCGGCGAGCGCGACGACGGGTCGATCGGCGTCGACGCGTGGATTGATCTGGCCGGGCTGGTCGCGGAGGTCGGGCGTGCGGGGGCGCTCGGCGGCGTGGTTCTACGCGAGGTGAACGGTTCGGTGGTCGTGACCGAGACCGACGCGACGGTCGACATCTTCGCCCGGGCGTTCAAAGACGACGGGCCGGCGGGGGACCTCGACGCAAAGGCGCTGGTCCGATTCCCGCGCGAACTGCCAGAAGCGCTGGTCGAAGCGCAGATGGACGCGCGATCGCTCGAGCTTGGCCTCCCGCTCGACAGGGCGGCCCGCGTCTTTTCGCCAGAGGCGGGCGAGGCTCTGGCGACGGCGATCGATCGCCTGCGCCCAAGCGGACGCGCCGATGTGGCGCTGCGTTACCGCTCGGCGGACGAAGACACTCCCGAATTGAGCCTCAGCCGCCCGATGGATGTCTCGATCCTCACGCCGTTCGGGCGGGTCGCGTTCAGTGGCGAGCGGGGCACGCTGCGCGTGCTGCCCGGGCAACTGCTCGGGTTCGACGCCTTCGACGCCACGCTCATGCACGACGGCGAAGTCGCGGCGGAGGTGCGCCTCGACGGGCGCTACCCGCTGGGCGAACCCGACCCCGCCGGAAGCGAGGGGGTCAACGCCCGCATCGCGGAAGCGAGGGTCGAGTCGGGCCTGTTCCGCGCGATCCTGGAGCGTGTGTTCGGAGAGCGTGCCGCCGAGCTGCACGACACGCTCGACCCGGCGGGGCGATTCAACGGGCTGTTGCGGATCTCGCCCCCGAGCGATCCGGAGGCGGATCCTGTCGTGACGGGTCGTGTCGAGCCGACGCGGCTCGCCTTCGACCGCGAGGGGCGGCGGGTGATCCTGACGGAGATCGAAGGGGCGATCGAGCTCCTCGAGCGAGGGCTGCGTCTGAGCGGCCTGGCGTTCAAGGGCGTGGGCTGGTCGGGCGAGCTCGCGGGCGAGGTTCGGGCCGCCGAAGACGGGCCGACACGCGCCGACGCGCGTTTGCGGATCAACGCCGAGAGCCTTTCCGGTGACCTGCTTGCGGTGGTCCCGGGGATGCTGCGCGAGCGGATCGACGCGATCGCCGGCGTGATCGAGGGGCCGCTCGCGCTGGATCTTCAGGAGTTTGGCGTGGAGCTGGACGGCTCGGACAACCCGCCTTACAGCGCCGCGGGCACGCTGGAGTTCGATCGCGCCAAGGCCGAGGTCGGGGTTGAGCTGCGTGAGGCGACGGGGCGCCTCGCGTTCGAGATCCGCGACGAGCGCGACGAACAGGGAGACCGGCGGGAGCGGTTCCAGATCGACGCCTTTGCGCCGACGGCCCGCTTGGCGGGGATCGGGGCCAGGAACATCAGCGCACAGATCACTTCGGGCTCGCGACCGGGTTCGACCCGGCTGGAGCGGTTTTCGGCGGACTGTCACGGCGGGCGCATCGGGGCCGACGCTCTGATCGAGACCTCCGATGGCGGAAGGCGGGCCTACACCGCGAGCATCCGCCTCTCGGATGTCCGCCTGGCGCCGGTGCTCGCCGATCTCGGGGCCGTCGGCGAGCCGCCCGAGAGCCTGACAGCGCAGCTCGGCGATCCGCCCGATGGCTCGCGCGGGCTGATCAGCGCGGAGCTTTCGCTCGGGGGCTGGGTCGGCACGACGCGGGGCAGGCGGGGGCGCGGGGTCGCACAGATCGGCGCGGGGCCGGTGCTCGAACTCCCGCTGCTCGGGCGCCTCATCGAGGTCAGTAATCTCCAGCTCCCAAGGTCCGGACGCTTCGATCTGGCGATCCTCGGCTTCTTCGTCGAGAACGACCGCGTCACCTTCGACGAGCTCTCGATCTTCACCGAGACGGTCGAGGTGTTCGGTTACGGCACGATGGATTGGCCGAGCCGTGAGCTCGACCTCCGTCTCGCCTCGCGAGCTGTCCGCCCTATTCCGCTGTTGAGCCCGATCGTCGAGCAGTTCCGCGACGAGCTGATCGTGGCGCGTGTGGTCGGTCCGGTGGATTCGACGCGGATCGTCACCGAGCCGCTCCCGGGCACGCGGGACCTGATCCGTCGCCTCCTGGGGCGTGAGCCCAGCGCCGAGGAACGCCGCCTGCTGGACCTGCGGGAGCGGATGGAGCAGAACCGGGCCCTGGCCAGGCGCGTGGGCGATCGGGCCCGGCGGACCGAATCGTCCGACCCGGAGCGATGAGGCTGCCCCCCGGTGTCCCGCCCGTCGGCCCCCCGCTGGGCCCCGTACCATCGCGGACAATGAACGACAAGCACCACAGACAAGAGCTCGACCCTGCCGCCTCGACCTCGCCCAAGGACGAGACGGCGGCGCCGCCGGAGCGGGCCGAACAGCTCCGGGCCGACTCTCCCGATATCGCCGAGGTGCTCAACGAGCTGATCTCCCGCGTCGGGGGCGACCCGACGACCTACGACGGGCGGCTTGTTCGTGAGCTGCTGGTGGCAGGGCTGAAGCTGATCCCAGACGGTCGGGACACGGGCGACCTGAAGCTGATGGCCGCGGCTCTCAAAGAGCTCCGCTACGCCTACCGCGTCTTCGGCCAGTATCCCGACCGGTACAAGGTGACGATCTTCGGCTCTGCGCGCACGCCTCCGGAGCACCCCGACTACAAGGCCGCTGTCGACTTCGGGCGGATGATGGCCGAGAGCGAGTGGATGTGCATCACCGGGGCGGGCGACGGGATCATGAAGGCCGGGCACGAGGGGCCGGGCGTTGAGGCGAGCTTCGGCGTCGCCATCCGCCTCCCCTTCGAGACCACCGCCAACACGATCATCACCGGCGACCAGAAGCTCATCCACTTCCGCTACTTCTTCACGCGCAAGCTGATGTTCCTGAGTCAGTGCGACGCGGTCGCCCTTTTCCCGGGCGGTTTCGGCACACTCGACGAGGCGTACGAGACGCTCACCCTCGTCCAGACCGGCAAGGCGAGCATGATCCCCATCGTCATGCTCGAGGGCGAGGGCAACGCGTACTGGGAGCAGTGGCAGGACTTCGTGGAGGAGAAGCTGCTCGCGCGCGGGCTGATCAGCACCGAGGACGAGTACCTGTATTACATCGCCTCGTCGCCCGAGGATGCCGTCGAGCACATCAAGCGGTTTTACCGCAACTATCACTCATCGCGGTATGTGCGCGACGATCTGGTCATCCGCCTCAAGCACAGGCTGAAGGGCGAGGATGTCGACCGGCTGACCGATGAGTTCTCGTCGCTGATCGCGCGGGGCTCGATCGTGCAGCGCGGGCCCTACGAGGTTGAGGACGACCACCTCGACCTGCCCCGCCTCGCCTTTACCCACACCCGCTACAACTACGGCCTCGTCCGGCGACTGATCGACCGAATCAACGACTGCGACCCCGCGTGATGCGAGCCGGCGTCCTCCTGGTCCTCTCGCTGGTCGCGGCGTTCGGGAGCGCGTCGTGCACCCCCCAGCAGCATCGGGCCGACGCTCCCGACGCGCTGGACGCCCCGCTCCGGGGCGAGACGGGCGTTGAGGTCCAGGTCTGGACGGTGACGCTCGGCTCGCAGTTCCTGCTCAACACCCTCGCCGAGGCGCAGCAAGGCGACGAGGCGGTCGACAACGCCGAGGCGTGGCGGGCCAACGCGTTGCGCGTCTTCCGCGTCGACCGAGGACGCCTGCCCGAGCTGAGGGCCGCGATGCAGCGGACCGGGTCCGTCGAGCGGAGCTGGATCGCCCCCGACGGCGGGTGGCAGCGACTGGCCGACTCGGGCTCGGCCCGCGAGCGGTTGATCCTCCTGGATTCGGGGCCCCTGCCCCTCGCTGGCGAGCGTCCGGAGCTCCTGGTCCGGTGCTGGGTCGAGCCGATGATCGCCGACGAGGGGGTCGGGGGCAGGATGCGGGTCGAGCTGCTGCCCCGGATCGCCGATGCGGGGCGGGCTCCTGTCGGCTTCAGGGTCGACCGGCCGGGCGAGGACGGGCTCCCGCTGGAGCGTCTTTCGGCGTCGCTCGCGGCACTCTCGGGCGAAGCGTTCATCATCGCCCCGTTCGATCCGGATCTGCGTGTCCAGACGGAGGAGGAGGAGCGAACGGGCGAGGCGGACCAGCCCGTCGGTCCGCCAGCCCCGCCGAGGCCGCCGCACTTGGGCGAAACGGTCTTCCGGACGGGGATTTCCCCTCGGGGGAGCTATCCTCAACGCCCCGCGGCGCGGGTGGTCGTGCTCATCCCGTCGGTTCCGGAGCATTACTCGCTCCTGGGGCGTCGGGCGGAGCGGTAGCGTCCGGCGGACTCCGGACTTTGCAGCCAGGACGGAGATTCGGGCCGAGCATTGGAACGGACGCAGTTCATCATCGCGGCGATCGGTTTTGCGCTGGGGGGCGCGTTGCTGCCGTTCTCGCTGGACTGGGCGGCGTTGGTGGTCGGGCTCACGCTGCTGGTGCTCGGGGCGGACTGGCTGGTCGACGGTTCGGCGCGTCTGGCGAGCCGTCTGGGCGTGAGCCACCTGCTGATCGGCCTGACGGTCGTCGCCTTCGGGACCAGCGCGCCCGAGCTGGGCGCCAGCGTGCAGGCGACGCTCAAGGGCGAGGGGGCGCTGGCGATCGGCAATGTCGTCGGCTCGAACATCGCCAACATCTGTCTGATCCTCGGGCTGACGGCGCTTCTGCGTCCGGTGTCGTGCACGCCGCGGCTGGTGCGCGAGGATGTGCCCGCCATGATCGGCGTGACGGCGATCGGGATGCTGGCGATCGGGACGGGCGGGGTCGTCGGGCGGATCGAGGGCGTGGTGCTGACCCTTGGGATCTTCGGCTACACCTTCTGGCTCTACACCCGCGGGCGTCGCGAGGCGTCGAGCGGGCTGGAGGGGACGGTCGCGGCCAAGCTCGTCGAGGCGGTCGAGCCGCCCAGCGACGCGCCGCCGGAAGGGAAGAGGATCTGGCGCGAGGTGGTGCTCGTTGTCGTCGGGGCCGCGGCCTTGGGCGTGGGCGCGCAGTTGCTCGTCTTTGGGGCATCGTCGGTCGCCGTCTCGATGGGGGTGTCCGCCAGCGTGATCGGCCTGACGATCGTCGCGTTCGGCACCAGCGTGCCTGAACTGGTGACCTGCCTGAACGCGGTGCTGAAGAAGGAGAGCGACATCGCGACGGGGAACATCCTCGGGTCGAATGTCTTCAACATTCTTTCTGTGTTGGGGGTGGCGTCGCTGGTCCGGCCGATGGATGTCCCGTCCGACATTGTCTCGCGCGACATTTGGGTGATGCTGGCGGCGGCGCTGGTCTGCCTGCCGTTGATGCGAAAACGAGTGTCGAGGGTGGGGGGCGGATTTCTGTTCCTGTCGTATCTGTTGTACATGGTGTACCTGGGGCTGAAGGGGTAGTTATCGCCCGCTGGCGAGATCGCCCCGTTTGCCGGATCCGGCTCTTCGCCCCTTCTGGGATGGCTGCGCGGCGGTGCGGCTGATGCCCGGGCTTCGGCAAAGCCGATAGCCGTGTCCGGACAGAAGGGAGCCGCTAGATGCTGCGTGTCTCGCTGAGCCAGGCCAGGGCGGGGATGACGCTGGCGTTGCCGGTGCTGCACCCCGAACGCCCGGGCACGGTGCTGCTGCGCGACGGCGTTGAGCTCCGGGCCCCGGCGATCGGTCGGCTGCGCCAGTTGCGTGTGTCGGAGTTGTGGATCCGCTACCCGAGGCTGGAGATGGTGGCCGACTGCCTGAACGCGGGCGCCATGAGGCTGCACGCGCAGCTGGTCGGGCAGTTGAACCAGGACTTCTCGGCGCTCAACGCCGGCGTGGACACGAGGCTGGACTACCCGATGTACAAGCGGTCGGTCGGCGCGTTGGTGGAACAGCTGATCGCCAAGCCCGGTGCTTGCAGCTACATGTACGAGCTGTTGACCGGCCCTCAAGAGCTGCTGACGCACTCGGCCAATGTCTGCATGCTGAGCCTGCTGACAGGGCTGAAGCTGGAATTCTACCTGGTGCGCGAGCGGGCGAGGCTGTCGGCGGTCCACGCCCGGGATGTGACCAGTCTCGGCGTCGGCGCGATGCTGCACGACATCGGTATGACCCGGGTCGAAGACCATCCCGAGGGCTGCTGGGGTGTCGAGGGCTGCCCGGACGACCCCGAGTGGCGGGGCCATGTCGAGGTGGGTTACGACATGGTCAAGGGCGAGATCGAGCCCGCGGCGGCTTCGGTCGTGCTCAACCACCACCAGCGCTACGACGGCTCGGGATTCCCGAAGGGCAGGGGCGCCTCCGGGACCGAGATCCATATCTTCGCGCGGGTCGCGGCCGCGGCGGATCTGTACGACCGTCTGCACCGCTACGGCGCTCCGGACGGCGGGCCGATGCCCGCGGTGCGCGCGTTGAAGCTGCTGCAGGAGCCGCCGTTCTGCCGCTGGGTCGACCCCGTGGTGCGGGCTGGTCTGATCGCGGTGGTTCCGGCGTACCCGGCGGGTTCTGTGGTGCGTCTGAGCAACGGGATGACGGGCGTGGTCTCGTCGTGGTCGCCGCTGGATCCGTGCCGCCCGACGGTCGAGGTGCTGGGCGGGCCGGACTTTGATCCGACCATCAGCGAGCCGGACATCACCGGCGAGCAAGTCGACCTGCGCGAAGTGCCGGAGCTGCGGATCGAGTTTGCCGAGGGGCAGCCGGTCGGCGCCGACAATTTCTACCCGGCCAAGCCCGACGAGTTCGATCTGAGCGCAACGGCACGACGCCAGGCCAACCGAGCGGAAGAGCTCAGGTCGCGACTGGCGTCGTGAGTTCAGAGGCGGAATTGTTCAGTTCGAGGGCGTGGAGGCCTGATCCGCAGAGCGGCGGCGTTGGCGCTGCTCGGACTGGCCCGAGGCCTGCTGATCGCCGGTCTGGGCGGAGGGGCGTTCGCCTGGCTGGGCGCCTTGCCCGGTTGCGGCGGCGGCCGCTCCTGTTGGGCCTCCGCGGCGGATGCCCCGCTTTTCGAAATCGGGGACGATCTCGCCCTCGTCGTTGATCAGGTAGGCGGCCTGGGCGAGCTGCTCGGGGGTCCAGTCGCGGGACATGGCTTCGCCCGAACGCGGCTCGCGGAGGAGGACCGGCGCGCCGGGCTCCATGCCGCCCCGGATCTCGGCGAAGGTGTCGGATCGGCGTCCGACCCAGACGGGAACGGACCGGACCCGCTGGCCCTCGGGGACATAGACATACTGGACGGGCCCGCGTGAGAAGACGGCCTGGACGGGGATCGAAACCGTTTGCTCGACCTGGCCGATGACGATGGTCGCGTCGCAGCGCATCGAGGGCTTGACGCGATCGAGGCCGTTCTGGTCGCGGTCGAGGGCGATGCGGACGGTGTACTCGCGCCGGTTGGGGTCGCGCCAGCCGCCGGTTTCGGCGAGCAGGCCGACGGAGCGGACGATGCCTGAGAATTCGGCGTCGACGGCGTCGACGCGGACGGTGGCCTTCTGGCCCTGACGCACGCGGCCCTGGAGGCTCTCGTGGATGCGGACCGCGGCGACCATCTCGCTCGTGTCGGGCAGGAAGATCAGTGTCTCGCGCGGGCGGATCTGCTGGCCGACCGAGAGCGGGCCGTCGTTCATCGAGCGTCGGCTGCTCTGCATCGTGCTCTCGTAGACGACCAGGCCGTCGGCGGGGGCGGTGATGATCGCGGCGTCGACCTGGACGCGGAGCTTGTCGCGGTTTTCGATGCGCAGGCGGAGCTGCTCGCGTCTGGTCTCCAGCGCGGCCTCACGGTTCAGCCGGTTGATCTCGTTCTGCTCGATGGTGCGGGCGAGGTTGTCCTCGGCGTTGGTGACATCCGCCATTCGGCTCTTCTCGGCCTCGGGGTACTCGAAGTCTTCATAGATCTGCGTGTTGAGCTCGGCGATCTTCAGCGTGGCGATCGCTTCGAGGTAGGAGATCTCGTCGCGCTGGAGCTCGTCTGATGAGAGGAAGCCGTCGGCGTGGAGGGTCTGGCTCCGCTCGAAGCGGTCGGAGAGCCGCTTGAGCTCGCGGGTGGCGCGCTCGTTGGCGATGCGGAGCTCTTCGCGGCGCTTGGAGACCTCGCCATCCTTCCAGCGATTGAGGGCCAGCTCGGCCAGCTCGACGCGGAGCTTGGCGTCGCGGAGGCGTGTGGCGTTCTCGGAGAGCTGGATCTTCAGGGCGCCGTCGGCCTGGTCGAAGTCGTTCTGGGCGTTGACGACCGCGAGCTCCTCCTGCTGGAGCCGGTTCTGGAGTTCCTCGGTGTTGAGCTTGACGAGCACATCGCCCCGGCGGACGAAGGTGCCCTCGGAGACCAGTTCCTCGATGGTCGAGGAGACATCCAGCGGGTTCTTGACCTCGATCGAGCGGGCGGCTTCAAGCTCGCCCGAGGCGAGGGCTGTGATCTCGAAATCCATGATGCTGGCGGGGTGCAGCTCGGCGCTCAGGACGCGGGAGTCGCCCTCGCCGCTCTGGGCGAGGTAGATACCCCCAACCCCGGCGAGCGAGACGACCGCGAGAACGGTGATGATCTTGCCGGCGCCGAAGCCTCTGCCCTTGCGCCGTGACTTGTCTTTGGTCTGCATGTGCGGTCCTGCCGTCAGAGTCTCTCCCCGGAACGAGCCGGGATGGTGTGCGCCGTCGCCGGTTGTACCGGCCGAGCCTTACAGGGTTCTATGCGTTCCCGGGGATTCGAGGGGAATCTCCGGAGCGATGCCGAAACCGCCGCTTCGAGGTAGATTCCCGGTCCCGGCTATGCTCGGCTCGTGCTGACCACGAGGCTGAATCTGCCGAGCGACGGGCGCGTGCTGCTTGTTGTTGCCGCGAAGAACGAAGCGATCGCGCTGCTTCGCGGGCTGAACCCGGGTGTCGAACCGCCCGCGGAGTGGGAGATATTCCCGGTTGCGGACGATCTCGACCTGATTCTGAGCGGGGTTGGGAAGGCGAACGCGGCGGGCGCGACGGCGCTGGTGCTCGATCCCGGCGTGCACGGCGCGGTGCTGAATGTCGGGATCGGGGGCACGCTGGAGCGGGACGCCCCGGACCGGCAGCTCGGGCGGGTGATCGGGGCGAGCGAGTCGGTCTTTGCCGACGAGGGGGTCGCGGGTCCCGATGGTTTTCGGTCTTTGGCGGCATTCGGGTTCCCGCCGGTCCCCGCGACGGGTGACCGGGACGCCGGCGACGGGGTCGCGGGGGATCCGGTGCTGCTCAGAGCGCTGGCGGGGATGGGGGTGATCGACCAGACCGGCGTGGTGGCGACGGTCTCGTCGTGCTCGGGGTCAGACGCGGGGGCGGTCGGCGTGGGGGCCAGGACGGGCGCGATCGTCGAGGCGATGGAGGGGGCGGCGGTCGGCCTAACGGCGATGCGCCTCGGGACGCCCTTCGCGGAGGTCCGGGTGGTGAGCAACACCACGGGCGATCGCGACCGGCAGGTCTGGGACATGCCCGGAGCGATGGCGGGGCTGGAACGGATCGGGGCGATCCTCCGGGGCTGAATCCCGAGCGTTGAAAGCAGTCCGAGAACGCGTTGACCCCGGGGTGGGGTTGTGTCGCGTGCGCGGGTGGGTCGAGATGGAGAACGGGGATCAATGGTGCGGGGCTGGACCGATCGACGCTGAAAGCCGACACCCTTTGCGGGCCCCGCCATTGTGCTGGGCCAGAGGCGAACACCGGGCCCCGGCGCTCGGAGCAGGCAGGGAGTGTTGAAGATGGCGTTGGGAGGCTTGTCTCTCTTCAAGCAGAAGGCTTCGGTGGGGCTTCTCCGCCAGGGGACGCTCCCGATCGCGGTCGACTTCGGGTCGACGGCGCTGAAGCTGCTCCAGGTGAGCGGGTCGGAGACGCCGACGCTGATCGCCGCGGCGACCCTGCCGACGCCCGACACGATGCTGTACGACGAGGGCAAGCGTCTGGCGTTCCAGATGGAGCAGCTCCCGGCGCTCTTGAAGTCGTCGGGGTTCAAGGGCAAGAAGGTCGTGGCTGTTGTGCCGGCGGGGCGGACCTTCTGCAAGCACCTGCAGATCCAGAAGACCGAGGGCGTGGCGCTGCGATCGATGATCGACGCCCTGCTGCCCGAGCAGCTCGGGTGCCCTACGGCGGCGGTGGTGTACCGGCACACGGAGGTCGAGGGCGTCAGCGAGCAGCACCACAAGGCCGAGGTGATCTGCATGGCGACGCCCCGCGAACTTGTGGCGAGGCTGATGACGCTCTTCCGGGGCTGCAAGCTCGAACCGGTGGGGATCCACAACGAGTTCGGCTCGCTGTTGCGGGCCTGCCGCGGGATCCGGGAGACGGGCGGGGAGGACGCGCGTCCGACGCTGTACATGGACATGGGCTGGACGCGGACGAAGGTGGTGATCGCGCACGGCGACCGGATGGTCTTCGCCCGCCTGATCGATCTTGGGGGGCGGGCGTTCGACGAGGCGGTGTGCGGGCAGACGAAGCTTCCGCTGTCAGAGGCGCGTCGCGAGCGGTTGGCGATGGAGCGGGTGACGCCCGGCGTCCAGGCCACTGCGCCGGAGGGCGAGGGGGGCGAGCAGATGGCGATGCTGTCTGCGGGGATGGCCAAGGCGGGGGGCGGCGCGACGCGGGCGAAGACGAAGGCGGGGGTGAAGGCGGATCTGTCTGAGCCGCTGGAGATGCTCGTCGACGAGATCGGGCACTGCCTGCGATACCACGAGTCGCTGTTCGGTGGGCGGCGTGTCGAGCGTGCGGTGCTGGTGGGGGGCGAGGCGCGCCACCGTGCTCTGGGCGAGTCGGTGGCCAGGGCGATCCGCGTCGAAGCGCAGATCGCCGATCCGATGGCGGGCGTTGCAAGGACGGGTCGTGAGCCCTCAACGGGCGTGGACTTTTCCCAGGCCCAACCGGGCTGGGCGCAGGCGCTCGGGGCGTGCCTGAGCCCGACGGACCTTTGACTCGGTTCGGGAGGCGCGATGATGCTGAAGGACTTTGGCAAGGGACGCGAAAGCAAGGGCGGGACATTCCTGCCCGAGGAGTATGTGCGGGGTCGCGAAGACATCCGCACAAACTTCATCGCGGTGCTGCTGTTTGTGGTGGTGATGTTCTGCGTGGTCAGCGCGTTCTGGATCACCAACCAGCGGTGGGTGGATGTGCGCGACCGCCAGGATCAGATCAACGATGAGTTCAACCTCGTCAAGGTCGAGGAAGAGGAGCTGCGCCGGCTTGAGGCCAGCCGCAGGACGCTGATCGAGCGTCAGGCGGTGGCGACGGCTCTCCGCGACCCGACGCCGAGGCTTCTCTTGCTGCAGGCGCTCGACGAGGCGCGTCCTTCGGACCTTGAGCTCGGGCTCATCGAGCTCCGGGGCCGGCGTCTGCAGACGGCCCAGCAGCAGCAGCAGCCCCGCCAGGCCGGGCAGGTGCGTTCGCTCAGCCGCACGGCGAATGTGAACCAGCAGAACCAGCAGGCCCGCGAGGAGCGTCCTGCGATCGCGCCGCCCCGCTTCGAGTTCTCGATGAACATCCAGGGCGTGAGCCCGACGAACACGGCGGTCGCGGACTACTACGCGGCGCTGCGTCGCTCGCCGATCCTGAAGGATGTCGAGCTGCGCCGGATCGCCGAGACGCGTCGTGACAACCGCGAGCTGCGCCGGTTCGAGATGACCGCCTCTCTGAGGGACGACGGGCCGCTGCTGCGCTCGCTGGCGCAGGCCGAGGGCGTTGCCGAGCCCGAGGAAGCGGTCTCGGTCGAGGCCGTGCTGGAGGCGGCCGCGGCGGCGGGCGAAACGCCCGAGGATACAGAGAACACCGAGAGCTCCGAGGTCGCCGGCGTCGACGCGGGCAAGGAGAACTGAGCGATGAGCTTCGGCGTGCGAGAACTTGTGCTGCTTGCTGTGCTCGTCGCGATGCCGATGGCGAGCTTCTTCCTGGTGTTCAAGCCGCAGAACGAGGCGATCGCCTCGGCTCGTGCGGAGATCGATCACCGCGAGAGCCTGCTGCAGCGTCACCGAGAGGAGACCGCCAGGACGCACAACATCCGCGAGGAGAACGAGCGTCTTGAGGCGGAGATCGGCTCGCTGGAGGACATGCTGCCCAGCAACAAGGAGCTGTCGGCGGTGATCCGCCAGGTTTCGAACATCGCGGTGCGTGCGGGTCTGGCGGCGCCGGACATGGAGACGAACGAGCCGATCCGGGCTGCGCTCTACTGGGAGCAGCCCCTGAAGATGAAGACGACGGGCGAGTTCCTGGACTTCGTCGAGTTTGTTCGGAGCCTGGAGAACCTGCCCCGTCTGACGAGGATCCCCGATCTGAAGCTCCAGCGTCGCAAGGTCGACGAGCCGCTCGAGATCGAGTTCACCCTGAGCATCTACTTCATGCGTGAGGAGGGCGATCGATGATCGAGGAACGCGACCAGATGAATCAGATGGGCGAGGACGAGCTCGACCAGTCCCAGCCGTTCGCCGGGCCCGAGGGCGCGGCGCTGGCCAAGAAGGGCAAGCTGACCGGCTTCCAGATCGTCATGGGCGTCATCGCGTTCGGCGGCGCCGTGGGCGTGATCTGGATGCGCCAGGTCGGCACCGAGTCTGGGATGGACTTTCAGTCGGCGCCCGCGGCGTTTGAGTCTTCGCTGAAGACGCCCGCCGCCCAGGCGGAGTACGAGCAGGCGATCCAGGCGCTGGCGCACAGCCGTGCCCCGATCGAGGTGCCCGAGCACGCCTTCCGCCAGGACCCGTTCAAGGTGATGATGGCCGACAACTCCGAGGCGGACGCCCGCCAGCTCGCCGAGCTCGAGCGTCAGCGTCAGCGCGCGGCGCAGGAGGAGGAGCGCCGCATGACCGAACGCCGGCGCGAGCTGCAGGTGCGCCTGTCGAGGCTGCGTCTGCAGAGCGCGATGGGCGGTCGGAACCCGATCGCGAATGTCAACGGCAGGCTCGTGCGTGTCGGCGAGAAGATCGACGACTTCTTCACTGTCGAAGCGATCGACGCGGGGCGTGTCGTGGTCAAGGCGAACGGGGAGCGTTACGAGCTGCGCATGGGGCGCGACATGGCGGTCGTCCCGCTGGGCAACGACTGATCCGGAACCATCCGGGCGGAGAGCGGTCGCGTGGGCAAGTACAACATCGACGACATCCTGTCGCAGCTCGGCGCCGAGAACGAGGCCCCCAAGGGCGGCTCTGCTGCGCCCAACCGCCCCGCGCCCAAGCCCCCGCGCCGTCTGGAGGACCACCAGAAGACCAAGCGGGCGCACACGATCGACAAGGCCGAGTCTTCGTTCAGCCCGCTTCCTGCGATGCCCTCTGCCCAGCGGCGGAAGGACTCTGAGAACGACCCGGCGGTGAAGCAGAACTCGTCGGCCCCGACAACGCGAGTCGGCCAGGCGGTCAGCGATCTGTACCGCCCCGAGGCGGGCGAGGGCGACAACAGCGGCGCCGCGACGGAGCTGGGCGAGGCGCTCCTGGCCGCCAAGGCCGTCTCGCCAGAGCAGCTCACCTCCGCGAAGAATGTCATCAAGCAGTCACCCGGGCGCCGGCTCGTCGATGTGCTGATCGAGCAGGGGGCCGACGAGGCGCCGATCCAGGCGGTCGTCGCGCAGCTCGCCCATGTGCCCTTCGAGCGGATCGATCTTGAAAAGGGGCTCGACGGCGGGTTCGACGGCAAGCTGCTCCAGCGCCTCGGCTCGGACTTCTGCAAGAAGCACCTGGTCGTCCCGCTGCGGACCGAGGGCAAGCGGGCGGTGGTGGGGACGACGCGCCCCGACGATGTCTTCCTGCTCGACGAGATCCGGCGGCGCCTCGGCGTGCCGGCGGTCAAGCTCGTGCTGGTGACCGGTTACGATGTCCGCGGCGCCCTTGAGATCCTCGGCGAGGACGACACCCAGCAGGAAGACCTCAACGACATCCTCGCCGATGTGGACGAGGGCGATGTCGAGGTCCAGCAGAAGTCCAGCGAGGCGGTCGACCTCGAACAGCGGGCGGGCGAGAGCCCCGTCATCCGCTATGTGAACTACATCATCCAGACCGCCATCAAAGAAGGCGCGTCGGACATCCACATCGAGCCGGAGGAGAAGAAGCTCAAAGTCCGCTTCCGTATCGACGGCATCCTGTTTGAGATGATGAACCCGCCGGTCTCGATGGCCGCGGCGATCACCAGCCGCCTGAAGATCATGGCGAACCTGGACATCTCCGAGCGCCGCATCCCCCAGGACGGGCGCATCCGCTGCACGGTGCAGGGTCGCAAGCTCGACCTTCGTATGTCAACGCTTCCGACGGCGGTGGGCGTCGAGAAGACGGTCATGCGTATCCTCGATACGCGGTCGATCAATGTGCAGCTCGAGGACCTCGGCTTCGAGTCCCGCACGCTGGAGCTCTGGAAGACGCAGGTGCAGGCGCCGCACGGGATCGTGCTGGTGACGGGCCCGACCGGCTCGGGTAAGACGACCACGCTGTACTCGTCGCTCCGCCAGCTCGACAAGAACAAGCTGAACATCTCGACGGTGGAAGACCCGGTCGAATACCACCTCGACGGGATCACCCAGACGCAGACGCACGACCGCATCGGGATGACCTTCGCGGCGGCGCTCAAGGCCCTCCTGCGTCAGGACCCCGATGTGATCATGGTCGGTGAGATCCGCGACCACGACACGGCGCACACCGCGGTGCAGGCCGCGCTCACGGGCCACCTGGTGCTCTCAACATTGCACACCAACGACGCGCCGGGCTCGGTGACGCGCCTGGTGAACATCGGGCTGGAGCCGTTCCTGGTGGGCGCGGCCCTCAACGGGGTGCTGGCCCAGCGCCTGGTGCGCCGCCTGTGCGCCGGGTGCAAGAAGCAGTCCGAGCCGAGCGAGGACATGGCCGAGTTCCTGCAGATGCAGGGGCTGGACAAGTCGCAGCACTGGGTCGCCGAGGGGTGCGACAAGTGCCGCAACACGGGCTACGCGGGGCGCGTGGGTGTGTACGAGCTGCTGGTGGTCGACGACTACCTGCGCGATGTGATCGCCCGCAACCCCAATGTCTCGGAGTTCCGGCGGATGTGCCTGGAGCGCGGGATGGTCAGCCTGCAAACCGACGGGATGGCCAAAGCCGCGAACGGGATGACGAGCGTCAAGGAAGTGCTCAGGGTGACGAAGGAGCACTGAGCGGGCCCCGGGACGGATCGGTTCAGCGCTACGCTCTGTTCGTGCCGGCGGCCGCCGGCGCCGATGGAGCACACCGATGCGCAGCCTGATTGCGGCGTTTCTCGTCCTCTTGTTGTCCGCGTCGATCGCCTTCGGATGGGGGCGCGACGGGCACGCGGTGATCTCCGAGATCGCGGACCGCGAGCTCTCGCCCGAGGTCCGCGAGCGGGTGACGGAGATCCTCGATGGGCGGCACATGGTCGAGGTCGGCTCGTGGGCGGACGAGGTCCGGCGCCAGCCCGCGTACCGCTGGTCCGCCCCGCTGCACTACAGCAACATCCCGCCCGGCGAGCCCGCGTTTGTCTTCGAACGCCACAGCCCGCCCGAAGGGTGCGCCGTGGCGGCGATCAAGCGGTTCAGCCAGGAACTCGTCGACCCCGAGCTCACCGACGATCAGCGGCGCGACGCGCTGATGTTTCTCATTCACTTTGTCGGTGACATCCACCAGCCCCTGCACGCGGGCTTCGCTCACGATCGGGGCGGCAACGACATCCGGGTCGAGCTGTTGGGCCGGGCGTTCAACCTGCACGCGGTCTGGGACTCGGGGCTGATGCGAGCGGCGGAGGTCGGCCCGTGGCCGGAGTACGCCGACCGCCTGCACGCGCGGATCACCGACCACCAGCGCGGCGCGTGGTCGAGCCTCGACCCCGAGGTCTGGACGACCGAGTCGTACCAGCTCGCGGTGACCTTCGCGTACGCGATCCCCGACGACGGCAAGCTCGACGAGGAGTATGTGCAGCGGAACATCGCGATCGTCGACGCGAGGCTCTCGATCGCGGGCGTGCGGCTGGCGCAGATGCTCAACGAGCTGCTGGGCGAGGGCGACGAACGCGACGCCGCGGTCGACGACGAGGCGGCGGTGCCTGTCGGCAGTTAATACGCGATGTAGTCAACAACCATCGGCAGGTGGTCGCTGGCTTCTGAGTCTGTCCGGTGCAGGCCCATCGTCTGCAGCGCCGTGTCGCTGAGCACGCTCGTATCGAGCGTGAACGCGGCGCTGACGCGGGCGTTGGAGTCGCTGTAGAGGATGTAGTCGAGGCGTCCGGGCGAGAACGAGCTGCGGGCGCGCGCCCAGGTGTGCTGCGTCGCGTCGCCGAGCACTTCGGCGGGGGCGACGCTCAGCTCGCTGCCGTCGAGGTCGAGGCCCTGGGCGAGCGTGATGAGCGGGGCGGTCGAGCCGACGAGGTTGAGGTCGCCCCCGATGATCCTGGTGGTCTCGAAGCGTCGCGGGAGGCTGCCGATCATGGTGTTGAGGGCCACGGCTTCGGCGACGCGGGTGTGGTCCTCGGCGCCCATGTAGCCGCCGCAGCACTTGAAGTGGACGCTGGTGACGACGGTGTCGCGGATGGGCGTCTGCAGCAGGGCGGTGACGCTGCGGACGGGGCGCTGGTTGGCATGCTCTTCGGCGTAGACGGGCTCGGTCACCGAGCGGACGACGGAGTAGCGGGTGATGATGGCGACGCCGCGGTCGGGGGCGCTGACGGCATGCCACTCGCCCCCGACATGGCGCTGCATCCACGAGACGAGGTCGGAGTTCGAGGCGCCGTCCCACTCCTGCACCAGGATGATGTCTGGTTCGAGGGCGTTGATCACGCGGGCGAAGGGGGCGGGGTTGTTGTTGGGCGCGGCCCGTTCGACATTGTAAGAGAGCACGCGCACCGCGTTGACGGCCTTGGGCGGCGCGACGAGGTCTGAGAGCGCGGGCTCTGCCGGCGCCGGCATGCGGAAGGCGAACGCGTCGGACCAGCCGAGCAGTTCGCCCTGTTCGTCCTTGCTCAGGATCACGCCAGCGCCCCAGCCGAGCGGGGGGATGCCGCGGGGGGTGATGTCCAGGGGCTGTCCCTGCGTGCCGGTGTCTGGCAGGGCGCCGCGCGAGGGTCGCTCGCGGTCGCGCTGGGCGATTCGCTCCGCCCGCTCGGTCGGGGCTCGGAAGTTGAGGGCTGAACGGGCGATGCGGGCCTCGTACCAGCCGGGCTCGCCCCGCTCGTCGGGTTCTACGGCGTGCGTCGGGGCGACGATGAAGCCGGCGTCGGCGTGGGAGATGCGGGTCTCGCGCCCGTCGGCGGAGAAGACATGCACCTCGACCCCGCCCCGCAGCCCGTCGCGCCCGCGCGGGCTCAGGCGGATGCGGAGGTCTGCGCCGAGCTCGGCCGCGGCGGCGGGCTCGGGCAACTGCAGGCCGGTCGCGGCGTTGCCGTCGAGGTCGAGCAGGATCGTGAGCGTTTCGTCGGCGGACTGGATCGCTCGGGGCGGCCCGTCGACGCGGAAGCGGATGTAAACGAAGGATTCGTCTGCCATCGCGACGACGCCCTCGGGCCACTCGTCCACTGATCCGTCGAGCATGACCGGGCGGGCGTCGCTGCGGACGGGGTAGAGCCCCGACCCCGGGCGGTCAGAAGCGGGTGCGAGCCCCGCGAGGAGGGCCAGGGCGAGCGTCGCGAGGGCTGCGGGGCGTGGTGGGTTCATGTGGCGAGTATTCGTCGCGCCCGCCCCCCGGGCAAATCGTCGGATCCGTGCCGAAGGCGCAGAAAACGCCCCCGGCGCTACGAAAGAGCCGGGGGCGGCGGTTTTTCCGGGAGCGGCCCGCGAGTGTTATTGCGGGTCCTGCGAGCGGAGGGCCTCGTCGGGCACGCCGGCGTGGCGTCCGTTGGTGTGGCCGTTGGTGTGCCCGCTGCGGTCCGCGTCGCGTCCGACGGTCACCTCGACGGTGGGGCGGACCTGCTCGGGCTTGATGAAGAACTTGCGGTCCGAGGCCGTCAGCGGCTGGAGCTGGTCGTACCAGGTCGCGGTCGGGTCGAACTTCGCAAAGAACGGCCGGCGGACGAGGTCCGGGTCGCGGGCCTGGAGGAACTCGAGGACGAACGCCTTCTGCCCGGCGACCTCGCTGACGCCCAGCACATGGCACTTGCCCGGGAAGCAGGACATGCTCGGCCCGCGGACCGTCCTGCCCATGCCCGAGACCTGCTGGTAGGCCTTGCGGAAGATCTCCCAGCACTTGGCGAGGGGGAGCTCGAAGTAGCTGCGAGCGCCGGTGTCGCGCTCGACGAACATGTAGTAGGGGATCGCGCCGAGGCGGACGCCCCGCGACCAGAGCTCGGCCCACGCGTTCGCGTCGTCGTTGATGTGGCGGATCAGCGGGCTCTGCATGCGGACATTGGCGCCGGTGGAGCGGATCCGCCGCACGGCCTCTTCGGCGACGCCCGTCGAGATCTCGACGGGGTGGTTGTAGTGGCCCATGATCGCGAGCTGCTTGCCGGCGTTGGTGACATCCTCGAACAGACGCAGGGCGTCGTCGGCGTCGTTGTCGGTGACGAAGCGCTGGGGCCAGTACGCGACGCTCTTGGTGCCGATTCGAACGGTTTTGACCGACTCGACAGCGAGCACGGGCTCGATGTACTGGCGCAAAACCTTCGACTTCATGATCATCGGGTCGCCGCCGGTGAAGAGCACATCGGTGACCTCGGGGTGCTGCTTCAGGTAGGCGACGAGTTGGTCCGCCTCCTTGTTGGCGAACCTGAGGTCTTCCAGCCCGACGAACTGCGCCCAGCGGAAGCAGAAGGTGCAATACGCGTGGCAGGTCTGCCCGTGGCTGGGGAAGAAGAGCAGCGTCTCGCGGTACTTATGCTGCACGCCCTGCACGGGCTCGACCGTTCCGTCGTCGAGGGCGATCGTCGGCACATTGTGCGTCATCTGCCCGGCGGGGTGGGGGTTGAGGCTCAGGCGGATGCGGTTGGCCTCGCGCTCGATCTCTTTCTTGTCCGCTCCATCGCGGATCATCTTGCGCACGGCGCGGTAGTCGTCCTCGTTGAGCATCCCGCGCTGCGGGAAGGTGAGCTGGAACATCGGGTCGTCGGGCACCTTGTCCCAGTCGATCAGCCGGTCAACGACATACGCGTTGGTCCGGAACGGGAGCACGGCCGAGACCACCTCGACCGCCTCGCGGAGCTCGGGGTCCAGCGTCTCCCACTGCGGCAGCTTGGAGATGTTGTTGCGGGTGATGGCGCGGTACCGCTCGTTGGCGGCCGACTTGTCGGTCGTCATGGGCGTTCCTCCGCGTGGGCGGGGCCCGGCCTGCGAACACACCGATTCAGGGAACGGCACGAACTGGGCCGAGCGATGAACATGGAGCAACGGTTGCTGCTCGGAAGGGGGGCCGCGGCTCATCGCCGCTGCAAACCCGGGGGCGGTTCGTCGGGCGTCCTCGAATGGACGCCCAGACCCGATCCACCAGTCATTGCATGGTAACCGAAGCCATACGAGAGGGCCAGCAGTTTCAGAAAACTGCAATCAAAATACTAACAAATGAGCTCCGAGAACCACTACGCCAAAATACCCGCGAGGTCCGCTTGCATCCTGACAGAATCCGGGCTAATCTTGCCGCGACCGCAAGCAACGAGGAGAGGACCATGATGCTCGCATACCCCCACACCACCGACTTTGCCGTGAGCAACGGCGGGTAAGAGCATCGGCGCACAGACCGTGCACTGCTGCCCCCGCCTGAGCTCAATCCGGGCGGGTTGTTGTTTTTGCTGCATCCCGCCCGGTCGTTGTCCCAAATGACACCTTGAACACCGGTTCCTGCCGGCGCGGACATCTGCGCCGGCCAGCGGGCCGCGGCGTTCCGCGCAGCACCACCCCCGAACCCCTGAACCCCCAACAATCACGGCTGCGCGGCGGATCAGAACGAACCCCAGCGACCGCCCCGGCCCCCAAGCCGGGCGGGGCGTCATCGACGAGTGCTCCCACCATGCACGCGCTGAAACCGATTTGGAAACTCATGCAGGGCCAGCGATTGCGCTACGCCTCTGCGCTTGTAGTGCTGGTCCTTGCGGCCGGCGTCTTGTACCTCGTTCCGCTCGTGCCTCAAGTGACCATTGACCGCGTCCTCGCCCCCGAGCACGACACAGACGGCGCCGGCCCGGGCGGGTGGCTGCTGAACCTGATGGGCGGCGAAGAACGGGTGCTGGCCAACCTGTGGATCCCGGCGATCGCCATCGTCGGCTTCACCCTGCTCGCGGGCGGGCTGACCTACCTGCGCGACCGCTGGGCGGCGGGCGCGTCGGAGGGCATCGTCCGGCGCGTGCGCGACCGGTTGTACGACCACCTCCAGCGCCTGCCGATGCGCTACTACGACACCGCCGAGAGCGGCGACCTGGTGCAGCGCTGCACCTCCGATGTCGAGACGCTGCGCCTGTTCCTCTCCAGCCATGTCATCGAGATCGGCCGGTGCGCGTTCATGCTGCTGCTGCCGATCCCGCTGATGGTGATGATCGACTGGCGCATGGCCCTGGTCTCGCTGGTGCTGGTCCCGGTGATCGCGTTCTTCTCGGCGTACTACTTCTTCCGCATCCGCAGCGCGTTCAAGGAGAAGGACGAGGCCGAGGGCCGCCTGACGGCTTCGATTCAGGAGAACCTCTCGGGCATCCGCGTCGTTCGGGCCTTTGCTCGCCAGGACTTTGAGCGCGAGCGGTTCGACAAGGTCAACACCGAGCACCGCGACCTGGACAACCGCCTGTATGTGCTCATGGGCCGCTTCTGGTCGACCTCCGACCTCCTCTGCCTGACGCAGAAGGGGCTGGTGATCGGCTTTGGGATCTACTGGCTGGCCGAGGGATCGCTCGGTGTCGGCGCGTTCTACTTCTTCCTCTCGGTGGTCACGATGTTCATCTTCCCCGTCCGCATGATGGGGCGCGTGCTGACAGAGCTCGGCAAGGCGATGGTCGCGCTCGGACGCCTCGAAGAGATCCTCGAACTGATCGAGGAAGACGCGTCGGACGCGCCGGCGATCGCCACCGGAACCCCGATCCGGGGCGAGATCGAGTTCAGGGGCGTCGGCTGCGTGCACGGCACGCAGCGCGTGCTCGAAGATGTCTCCTTCAGGGTCGAGCCCGGGCAGACCCTGGCGCTGATGGGCCCGTCGGGCTCGGGCAAGTCGACGATCATCAACCTCCTGCTTCGCTTCTACGACGCCAGCGAGGGCGAGATCCTGATCGACGGGCGCCCGATCGAGCGCTACGACCGTCGCGAGCTGCGCCGGAGGATCGCCGTGGTGATGCAGGAGCCGTTCCTGTACTCAAAGACCATCCGCGACAACCTGCGCATCGCGAGGCCGGACGCGCCCGACTCCGTGGTGACCGAAGCGACGGGGCTCGCGGCGGTCCACGAGTCGATCGAGCGCTTCGAGCGCGGGTACGACACCGTTGTCGGCGAGCGGGGCGTGACGCTTTCGGGCGGGCAGCGCCAGCGCGTCGCCATCGCCCGCGCCCTCCTGCAGGACCCGCCGGTGCTCGTCCTCGACGACGCGCTGAGCGCCGTGGACATGGACACCGAGTCGGCCATCATCGACGCCCTCCGCCAGCGCCGTCACGAGCGGACCAGCATCGTGATCGCCCACCGTGTCTCCACCGTCATGCACGCCGACACGATCGTCGTGCTCGACAAGGGCCGCGTTGTGCAGACCGGCGACCACCGCTCGCTGGTCGACGAGCCGGGCCTGTACCGCAGGCTTTGGAAGCTCCAGACCGCCGGCGACACGACGCAGGACCGCAAGCCCACAGACAACTACACGCCCGACCCCGACCGCACCCCAGATTCAGACGAGGTCTCCGCCCATGGCTGAGCACGCACTCCACGACGACCACTACTCCGGACGCTTCGACCCGAAGCTCTGGATGCGCATCGCGCGCCACACATGGCCCTACCGATGGCTGATCGCGGGCATGGGCCTCAGCGGCCTGATCATCGCGGCGGTCGAGATCTCGATCCCCATCCTCACCGCCCGCCTCGTCGACGGCGCTATCGCCGGCGAAGACCGCTCGATGCTGGTCAACCTCGCGTTCGTCTACGCCTTCTGCATCGCGGTCTTCTGCGCCTGCGTGCTCTGGTTCATCGTGATGGCCGGGCGCATCGCGACGGGCATCGCCTACGACCTGCGCCGCGGCTCGTTCGACCGTCTCCAGGAGCTCTCGTTCTCCTACTACGACACGCGCCCCGTCGGCTGGCTGGTCTCGCGCCTCACCAGCGACTGCGACAAGATCAGTCGCATCATCCCGTGGTTCAGCCTCGATGTGGTCTGGGGCTCGTGCATGCTCGTGGGCATCTCGATCGCGATGCTGATGCTCCACTGGCCCCTCGGGCTGACGGTCCTCTTGATTGTGCCGCCGCTGGTGCTCGTGACGGCGTACTTCCAGCGGCGCCTGCTCTCCAGCTCGCGCCAGATCCGGCGGACCAACTCGCAGATCACCGCCTCGTACTCCGAAGAGCTGATGGGCGTCAAGACGACCAAGAGCCTGGTGCGCGAAGAGGCCAACCTCGGCGAGTTCCAGAGGCTCTCGGACACCATGCACGAGTGCTCGATGCGCAACCGGCTGCAGTCGGCGATCTACCTGCCCGCCGTGATCGTGCTCGGCTCCGTCGGCGCCGGCCTTGCGCTCTGGAAGGGCGGCGTCGAGGTCGCAAAGCCCGGGGGCGGGGCGCTGTCTGTCGGCGAGCTCATCGCCTTCATGCAGTTCACCGGCCTCTTCGCAATGCCGATCCAGGACCTCGCGGCGAGGTTCACCGACCTCCAGAGCGGCCAGGCCGCGGCCGAACGCATCCAGTCCCTCCTCGACACCGAGCCGGAGATATCCGACTCGCCGGAAGTGCAGAGCGCGATCGGCGCACACGCGTCGAGCGCCGGCGCCGACGATCGGTCGATCGCCGAAGACGGCCTGCCCGCGAAGATCGACCGCGTCGAGTTCCGGCGCGTCTGGTTCGAGTACAAGCCGGGCGAGCCGGTGCTCAAGGACTTCGACCTCACGGTCGACGCGGGGCAGACGGTCGCGCTCGTCGGCCAGACCGGCGGGGGAAAGAGCACCATCGTTTCGCTGGCCGCACGCTTTTATGAGCCCACGCGGGGCGAGATCCTCATCGACGGCGTCGACTACCGCAAGCGAAGCCTCCGCTGGCTGCAGTCCAGCCTCGGCGTCGTGCAGCAGACCCCGCACCTGTTCTCGGGCACGGTGGGGGACAACATCCGCTACGGCCGACTGGACGCGACCGACGAGGAACTGATCGAAGCCGCGAAGGCCGCCAACGCCTGGGGCTTCATCGAGCGCCTCGAAGGCGGGCTGTCGTTCGAGGTCGGCGAGGGCGGCCAGCGCCTCTCGACGGGCCAGCGCCAGCTCGTCTCGCTCTCGCGCGCCCTGCTCGCCGACCCGCAGATCGTCATCATGGACGAGGCCACAAGCTCGGTCGACACCGAGACCGAGCGCCTCGTGCAGGACGCGATCGAGACGCTGCTGCAGGGCCGCATCGCCTTCGTCATCGCCCACCGCCTGAGCACCATCCGCTCGGCCGACACGATCCTCGTCATCAACGAGGGCGTGATCACCGAGCGGGGCACCCACGACGAGCTCATGGCTAAACGCGGGCGCTACTTCAGCCTCTACAGAAACCAGTTCGCCCGGGAGCACTGGAGGAGGTAGCCCCGGTCGGCGGCCCCGCCCCTCCGGCGGATACGCTTGACGGCTATGGGAGGGCGAAGCAACCACCGACCGACGGAAACAGCCGCCCCGGCGCCAGCGGACGGGCGGCGCGGGGGCGAGGCTGTCTTCAGCACGCGGGGCGTCACCAAGGTCTACACCATGGGCGCTGTCGAAGTCCACGCCCTCCGGGGCGTCGACCTCGACCTGTACAGCGGCGAGTTCGTTGTGCTGCTCGGCCCCTCGGGCAGCGGCAAGTCCACCCTGCTGAACATCCTCGGCGGGCTCGATGTCCCCACCGCCGGAAGCGTCCGCTACATGGACCAGGACCTCTCGGGCGCCGGCGACGCCGCGTTGACCCGCTACCGGCGCGACCATGTCGGCTTCGTCTTTCAGTTCTACAACCTCATCCCGAGCCTGACCGCCCGTGAGAATGTCGCGCTGGTGACCGAGATCGCCCGCGACCCGATGACGCCCGAGGAGGCGCTCGAGATCGCCGGGCTCCCGGATCGGATGGACCACTTCCCCTCGCAGCTCTCGGGGGGCGAGCAGCAGCGGGTCGCGATCGCCCGCGCCATCGCCAAGCGTCCGCGGGTCCTCCTCTGCGACGAGCCGACGGGCGCGCTCGATGTCAAGACCGGGATCGTCGTGCTCGAAGCGCTCGACCGCGTCAACCGCGAGATCGGCGCGACGACCGCCGTCATCACGCACAATGTCTCCATCGCCGAGATGGCCGACCGCGTCGTGTCGATCTACGACGGACGCATCGCCGAGGTCCGGCGCAACGACCGAAAGGTCCCCGCCAGCGAGCTCCGGTGGTGAGGGCCCTTGACAGAAAACTCATCAGAGACCTCCGGGGCTCGTGGGCCCAAGCCCTGGCCATCAGCGTCGTGCTCGCCTGCGGCGTCGCCATGTACATCATGTCGATGACGACGCTCGTCTCCGTCGAACGCTCGATGGAGAGCTACTACCGCGACCAGCGCTTCGCCGATGTGTTCGCCCATCTCAAGCGAGCGCCGGAGCCGCTCCGCGAGCGGATCGTGTCGATCCCCGGCGTCGCCCGGGTCGAGACGCGCGTCGTCGCGGATGTCAACCTGCTCATCGACACCCGCCCGGAGCCCGCCGTGGGACGCCTCGTCTCCCTGCCCGAGCGGGGCGAGCCCGCCCTCAACGCGCCGTACCTCCGTCGCGGACGCTGGATCGAGCCCGACCGCCCCGGCGAGGCGCTCGTCAGCGAGGCGTTCGCCGAAGCCCATAGCCTCCGTCCGGGCGACAGCGTCAGGGCCGTCATCAACCAACGCCTGCGCGAGCTGACCATCGTCGGGATCGCCCTCTCGCCCGAGTATGTCTACGAGATCCGTCCGGGCGAGATGCTGCCCGACCCGCTCCGCTTCGGCGTTTTCTGGATGAGCAGGCGAGAGCTCGGCCCGGCCTACGACCTCGACGGCGCGTTCAACGATGTCTCGCTCGGCCTCATGCCCGGCGCCGCCAAGGCCGAGGTCATCGCTCGTCTGGACGAGCTCCTCGCGCCCTACGGCGGGCTCGGCGCCTACGGACGCGACGAGCAGATCTCCCACCAGGTCCTCGAGAGCGAGATCGATCAGCTCCGCGGCATGAGCCTGCTCATCCCCGCGATCTTCCTGGCCGTCACGGCCTTCCTCTTCAACATGGTCATCTCGCGCATGATCCGGTCGCAGCGCGAGCAGATCGCGGCGCTCAAGGCCTTCGGCTACTCGAACGCGGAGATCGGGGGCCACTACGCGGGCTTTGTCGGGCTCATCGTCTTCGCTGGCGTGCTGCTGGGCGCAATCGGTGGGTGGTGGCTCGGCGGCGCGATGGTCGACATGTATGTCCGTTTCTTCCGCTTCCCCCGTCTCGACTTGGTTTTCGATGTCGGGGCGGTCGTGGTCGCGGCGTTGCTGAGCCTGCTCGCCGCCGGCGCCGGGGCGTCCTGGGCCCTCCGTCGCGCCGTGCGACTGCCCCCGGCCGAGGCGATGCGCCCCGAGCCGCCCCCGGACTTCCGCGCCACTGTCATCGAACGTCTCGGCCTGCAGCGTTCGCTCTCGCAGCCGGCGAGGATGGTCCTGCGGAACATCGAGCGCCAGCCCCTCCGCAGCTCGCTCACCTGCCTTGGCATGTCGCTGGCCGTCGCGATCATGGTGCTGGGCAACCTCAACGCCGAGATCATCGACCGTCTCATCAAGCACGAGTTCTTCTGGACGCAGCGCCAGGACATGACCGTCTCGTTTGTCGAGCCGACCTCGGGGCGTTCGCTGAGAGAGGTCGAACGCTTGCCCGGCGTGCTGTACGCCGAGCCGTTCAGAGCCGTCGCGGTCCGTGTCCGTTCCGGCCAGGTCTCGCGCCGTGTCGCGCTCATGGGCCTGCCCGAGCAGCGCGACCTGCGCCGCCTGCTCGACGAGGACGCGAGAGAAGTCGCCCTCCCGCCCGACGGCCTGCTGATCTCAGAGAGCCTCGCCGAGATCCTCGGCGTCCGCCCGGGCCAGAGCGTGCAGGTCGAAGTCATGGAGGGCCGGCGCCCGGTCCGGGCCGTCCCCATCGCCGGCGTCATCGCCGACTACTCGGGGCAGTCGGTCTACATGAACATCAACGCGTTGCACCGCCTCATGCGCGAGCAGGACGCGATCTCCGGCGCGTTTCTCAAGGTCGATCCCGACGGCGCCGACGCCCTCTTCTCCGAGCTCCGCCTGACACCGGGTGTCGCCGGAGTCACCATCAAGGCCGCGGCGATCGACAGCTTCGAGGAAACCATCGCCGAGAGCCTGCTGCTGCTCCGCGCGTTTACGATCTCCTTCGCGACGATCATCGCCTTCGGCGTGATCTACAACAGCGCCCGCATCTCCCTTTCTGAACGGGGCAGAGAGCTCGCCACGCTCCGCGTGATCGGGTTCACACGCGCCGAGATCTCACGTATCCTCCTGGGCGAGCTCGGCCTGCTCACCCTCATCGCCATCCCGCTCGGCCTCGTGATCGGGCGCGAGCTCGGCGCCTTCGCCATGGAGGCCCTCCAGACCGAGCACCAACGCTTTCCCGTTTTCATCGGGCGTCAGACCTACGCGTACGCCATCGCCGTCACCATCGTCGCGGCGACGCTCTCCGGCCTTATCGTCCGTCGGCGGCTCGACCGCCTCGACCTCATCGCAGTCCTTAAGTCGCAGGCATGAATCCGTGAAACTCACGATCACCAGAATCCTGGCAGCGTCCGTCGGCGTCGCGGCAGTCGCCGGGCTCGTGTACGCCTTCATCCCCGCCCCCGTCATCGTTGACACGGCCCAGGTCCGCGAGGGCCAGATGGTTGTGACTGTCGACGACGACGGGCGCACGCGAATCCGCGACCGCTACATCGTCTCCTCGCCGCTGGCCGGCCGCGTCCAGCGCACATCCCTCCGCGCCGGCGACCCCGTCGAGGCCGGGACGACCCGCCTGACAACCATCGCGCCGGCCGACCCCAGCTTGCTCGACGCGCGGGCCGTCGCCGAGGCGGAAGCTCGCGTGCGCCGCGCCGATGCGGCGCTTATGAGGGCCGGGCCCGAACGCGAACGGGCACGCGCCCAGTTCAACTACAGCGAGTCCGAGCTCGGCGCCGTCCGCGCCGCTTTCGACCGGGGCGTCGCCGGGCGCCTGGAGCTCGAAGCCGCCGAGCTGCAGCACCGCGCCGCGCTGGAGCTCCTCAACGCGGCGAAGTTCTCAGAAGAAATCGCCCGCTTCGAACTCGACCTTGCGCGAGCAGCGCTGCTGCGCACAAGGCCGGACTCCGGCGACGACGCCGGAATCGAGCACATCGAGATCACCGCCCCCGTCGACGGGCGCGTGCTCCGCGTCTTCCAGGAGAGCATGGCCGTCGTCGCGCCGGGCGCACCGCTCATCGAGATCGGCGACCCGACCGACCTCGAAGTCGAGATCGATGTCCTCTCGACCGACGCGGTGCGCGTCGTCCCCGGCGCACGGGTCTTCTTCGAGCGGTGGGGGGGCGACGGCGTGCTGGAGGGGCGCGTCAGGCTCATCGAGCCCCGCGCATTCACGCACATCTCCGCGCTGGGCGTCGAGGAGCAACGCGTGTACATCATCGCCGACTTCATCGATCCCCCCGAGCAGCGCCCCTCGCTCGGCGACGCCTACCGCGTCGAGGCCCGCATCGTCGTCTGGGAAGAAGACGGCGTCGTCATCGCCCCGTCCAGCGCGCTCTTCCGCCACGAAGGAGGCTGGGCCGTCTACACCATCGACAACGGCCGAGCCCGCCGCCGCGCCGTCGAGGTCGGCCAGATGACCGGGCTGGACGCCCAGATCCTCGATGGCCTCCGACCCGGCCAAACACTGATCGTGCACCCCGGCGATGACATCCGAGACGGGGTCCGGGTTCGGACACGGGCAGATTAACCGCAACAACATATATTGTGGGCGACAGCGGGCGAGCCGACCGTGTTTTCACGGATCTCGGACCGATCAACGGAACAAATCGCCGGCGCTCGCGGATACTGGTCCCATCGAATCTTGCAAGACGAGAGGGGGCGCCGCTGAAGTAGGCGGCGGCAAGACCGCCTGGGCAACAGACCCTGCCTCGGAATGATGCGGACGCTCCCGATGGACGACCTTACAATCCCCACGCATCGGGCTCCGTCGTTTCCGGACCCTGCCCGCTCGGAAGGCATTGCCCGAGCATTTCCCTTCCGGCCCTTGGGTCGTCCCGGTCTGTGATGTCCACTCCACCATGATCTGTCACGATCTCATCTGCCGCTGCCGGCCGAGTCGATCCCGCGTTCTGGCTGGTTTCGCATCTGTCCCTGTGTTTCTCGCCGGGACGGGATGTTCCAGCCCCCGGCCCGTGCCGCAGGATGTCGTCAAGGATCTGGTCGCGCCGCCCGGCGCCTTCCGAGCCCCGCTGGAGTATTCAGACGCCCCGGTCCGTGATGACTGGTTGGCGAGCTTCAACGACGCGGCTCTGAGCGGGCTGATCGACGAGGCGCTCGCCCAGAACCCGAACCTCGCGTCGGCCGCCGCCGTGCGTGACCAGGCGATGGCTTCGGTCAGACTCGCACGATCCACGCTGCTCCCGCGGATCGGAGCTTTGGGTGGGATCTCGCGCGACGAGGGCAGCACCAGGTTCGAGGAACTGGTCAGTCTTGAGCTGCAGGCGTCGTGGGAGATCGACCTGTGGGGCCGCCAGCGGGCGTCGGTCGATGCCGCGCAGCGCGATGCGCAGGCGACGGCGCTCGAGTACGCCTTTCTCCGTCAGTCGCTGGCGGCTCTGGTCGCTCAGGCTTGGTTCAGCGCCATCGTTGCGGGCGAGCAGGTCGCCATCGACCGCGAACGGCTGATGACCGAGAGCTCGACGGCGGAGGCGACCGCGAGGCGTTCGGCGGCCGGTGTCGGCACGCCGATCGACGACGACTTTGCGCAGGCGAATGTCGCGACCGCGCGCGAGGCGCTGGCCGCCAGCGAGTACGCCTTCGAGGAATCCGTCCGCGCGCTAGAGATCCTGCTGGGCCGCTACCCGGGCGCTGAGTTGTCCGTGGCGTTCTCGCTCCCGGATCTTCCTGCGTCGCCCCCGATCGGCCTGCCCGCGGACCTCCTGCAGCGCAGGCCGGATCTCGTTTCGGCGGAGGAGCGTGTCGCCGCGGCGTTCTTGCGCACCGAGTCCAGGCGTCTTGCTCGCCTGCCCAGCGTTACGATCGGCGCCTCGGCGGGGGTGCTGTTCAACCCGGCCGAAGAGGTCTGGTCGATCGCCGCGCAGGTCTTTGCGCCGCTCTTTACCGGGGGAGAGATCGACGCGCAGATCGAGATCGCTTCCGCCCAGCAGCGGCAGGCGATGGCCGACTACATCGCGCTGGCGATCGACGCGTTCGCCGAAGCGGAGAGCTCGCTGGCCGCGGCGAGATTTCTCGACCGGCGGGCGGAAGAGTTGGGGACAGCCGTCGCCCGGTTCGCGTCGGCCAACCGGATCGCCGAAGAGCGGTACGAGGCGGGGGTGCTGACGATCTTCGAGCTTAACCAGGTCCGGCAGGATTACTTCAACGCCCGCAGCCGCCAGCTCGTCGTCAGGCTTGAACAGTACCTCAGGAGAATCGATCTCCATCTGGCGCTTGGGGGGTCGTTCGACGATCGTTCGGCGCTGGACCACGCCGACGGTCCGGGCGTTGGCCCGGGGTATGGGCGGGAGCGATCGCCGGGACAGGAGCAACCGCAATGAGTCATCCATCTCCGCCGACCGGGTCGGCGCCTCGCCCGGGGGCTTCGTCGCGGGCGGGAAAGAAGCGATCGATGCTCAGCAGAGGCCGTCGCGTGATCGCGCCGCTGGCGATCGTGGCCGTGGTCGCGCTGGTCTGGATCGCGGTCGGCGCATCGGGGGGTGAACAAGAAGGCGTGCAGGGAACGCCGGCTGAGATCGGCGTGACCGCCTTTGTTGTCGAGGCGAGGTCGATCCCCTTTGCGCCGAGCTACATCGGGCGGACCGAGGCGTCGCAGACCGTCGAGATCCGCGCCCGCGTCCGCGGCTTCCTCAACGAGCGCCTCTTCCGCGAAGGATCGACCGTCGGTTCAACCGATGAGTTGTTCAAGATCGATCGACGCCCCTTCGAGGCCGAGGTCGCGGTAGGCAAGGCCAGAATCTCCGCCGCCGAGGCCAAGCTCGACCGCGCGTACCGGCAGCTCGAGCGCTACCGAGAGCTGTTCGAGAAAGACGCTGCGACCTCGACCGAGCTGGAGGAGTGGGAGACCGAGTATCTCACGGCGCTGGCGGATGTCGAGCTCTTCCGGGCCGAACTGGTCAAGTCAGAACTGGACCTGAGCTACACGACGATCAAGTCGCCGATCGACGGCGTGATCGGCCGGTCGCTCCGCGATGTCGGATCGTTCGTCGACGACGGCGCCAACAGCCTGCTGGCGGTGGTCGAGCAGGTCGACCCGATCTATGTCACCTTCTCGATGAGCGAGCGGGAACTGCTCCGCTGGCGTTCCTTGCGGACCTCCGGTCGGATCACCGGGCCGGAGCGCGACGATGTGTCGGTCCAGACCCGCCTCAGCGACGGCGACACCCACCCGCACGAGGGCCGCCTCTCCTTCGTCGATGTCGCCGTCGACAGGAGCACATCGACGGTCACGCTCCGCGCCACGGTGCCCAACCCCGATCGGACACTCCGCCCCGGGCAGTCGGTGGGCATCCGCATGCTGGGGTTCGAGCGCGTGGGCGTGCTGATTGTGCCCAAGGGCGCCGTGCTCCAGACGCCCACGACCGCGTCTGTCTATGTGATCGACCAGGACGGAACGGTCCACGCCCGCGCCGTCGATCTGGGCGAGTGGCACGAGGACGGCTGGATCATCGAGAGCGGACTCAGCGAGGGTGAGGTCATCGCCGTCGACAACCTCCTCCGGCTCCGCCCGGGCTCGCCGGTCAATGTCACCGGCCGGCACAGGCTCGGAGACCCTGAAACCGAGCAGCAGACCGGCAGGATCGGCTGAACGCCCGGCCCACGGGCCGGGGGGCGCCCCGCCACGGAAGGACAACCGCCGTGTACTCGTTCTCCAAGATCTTCATCGACCGGCCGGTGCTCGCATCGGTCATGTCGCTGTTGATCGTGCTCGTCGGTCTGGTGTCGATCTTCACTCTTCCCGTCGACCGGTTCCCCAACATCGTTCCGCCTTCGATCCAGATCAGCGCCAGCTACTCCGGCGCCGACGCGGAGACCGTCGCTGAGTCTGTCGCGACACCGATCGAGCAGCAGCTCAGCAGTGTCGCCAACCTGCTCTACTTCAGCTCCCAGAGCGGCAACGACGGCTCGCTCTCCATCACCGCCACTTTCGAGGTCGGCGCCGACCAGGACATCGCCGCGGTCGAGGTGCAAAACCGCGTCAACGCGGCAGTCCCACGCCTGCCCGAGGATGTGATCCGCGGCGGCATCACCGTCGGGAAGTCCTCCGCCGGCATGCTCGCCGTCATCGCGCTCGAGTCCGACGATCCGCGCTACGACGATGTCTTCCTCTCCAACTACGCCATCGTCAATGTGCTCAACGCCATCCGGCGCGAGCCGGGCGTGGGCAATGTGAGCATCTTCGGGTCCAAGTCGTACTCGATGCGGGTCTGGCTCGACCCCGAGCAGCTCACCCGCCTCGGTCTGACCGTCGCGGAGGTCATCAGCGCCATCCGCGATCAGAACGATGTCTACCCCAGCGGCTCGATCGGCCAGCGGCCGACGCCCGAAGCCGTGGAACTGACCATCCCGGTCCAGACCCGCGGGCGCCTGACCGATCCGCAGCAGTACGCCAACATCATCCTCCGCGGCTACCCCGACGGCCGGACCGTTCGCCTCAAGGATGTCGCCGAGATCGAGCTGGGGTCCCTTCGCTACGAGCTTATGGGCAGGGTCAACAGCAGCCCGACCGCCATCCTGATGGTCTCCCTCCAGGACGGCGCCAACGCGCTGGAGACAATCGGGCATATCCGTCGCGCGATGGACGAGCTCTCCGAGGCCTTCCCGCCCGGCGTCGAGTACCGAATCCCGTACGACACGACCACCTTCATCGAGCAGTCGATCACCGAGGTGGTCAAGACGCTCTTCGAGGCGGTCCTGCTGGTGCTGCTGGTCGTCTTTGTCTTCCTTCAGTCCTGGCGCGCGACGCTGATCCCGCTGATCGCGATCCCGGTCTCGATCATCGGCGCGTTCGCGGGCATGCTGCTGCTGGGGTTCTCGATCAACACGCTGACACTCTTCGGCCTCGTGCTCGCCATCGGCATCGTGGTCGACGACGCGATCGTCGTCGTCGAGAATGTCGAACGCCTCATGGACGAAGAGGGGCTCTCTCCTCGCGACGCGACGGTCAAGGCCATGAGCCAGGTCTCGGGCGCATTGGTCGCCATGGTGCTCGTGCTCTGCGCCGTGTTCGTGCCCGTCGCTTTCCTCGGCGGGCTGACGGGGGCGCTCTACCAGCAATTCGCTGTCACCATCGCGATCTCCGTCGCGATCTCGGGCTTTGTGGCGCTGACGCTCAGCCCGGCGCTCTGCCGGCTGCTCCTCAGGCCGCGGGATCCATCGAGACAGGCACGCCCCTTCAAGTGGTTCAACGCGGGCTTCGGCAAGGCGACCGACGCATACACGGGCGCCGTCCGAGGGCTGATGCGCCGGGCGCTGATCGCGCTGCTCATCTTCGGCGGCCTCGGCGTGGTGGTGTACCGCTTCGCCGACCGCATCCCCACCGGCTTCATCCCGCAGGAAGACCAAGGCTTCCTCCTCGCCGGTGTCCGACTCCCCGACGGCGCTTCGCTCGACCGGACAGACGATGTCATCCGCCGGGCCGAGACATTCCTCCAGGCCCATCCCGCCGTGCAGGATGTCGTCGCGCTCGTCGGCTACGACCAGCTCGCCGGGGGCGTCAATAGCGCAAACGCCGGTGCGATTTTCATCTCGCTTAAGCCCTTCTCCGAGCGTGGCGACGGCAACACAGCGCAGGCCGGCGCCGCCGAGCTCTCGGCAGAGTTTGAGGACCTCCGCGAGGGCGTCGTCCTCTCGTTCCTGCCCCCGGCCGTCCAGGGCATCGGCCAGCGGGCCGGTTTCCAGCTCGAGCTGCAGGACCGCAGCGGCGCCCCGCTGGAACGCCTCGTCGAGGTCGGCGAAGAGTTCCTCGCAAGGGCAGACGACCACCCGGGCGTGACCGGCTTGAACGCGACCCTCCGCTACAGCCTGCCCCAGCTCTTCGTCGATGTCGACCGCGAACAGGCCAAAACGCTCGGCATCAACCTCGCCGACATCTTCCAGACGATGCGCTCCTACCTCGGCGCCGTCTACATCAACGACTTCAACATGCTCGGGCGCATCTGGCGCGTGCAGATCCAGGCCCAGCCGCAGTTCCGCGACGATCCTTCAGATATCGAATCGTTCTATGTCAGAAGCTCCAGCGGCGCGATGGTCCCGCTCTCCGGCCTCGTGAGCAGCGAGTTCCGCGCCGGGCCAAACATCGTCGAGCACTTCAACGGCTTCCGGACCTACCGCATTACGGGCGTCCCCGCGCCGGGACGAAGCTCGGGCGAGGCCATGCAGATCCTCGAACAGCTCGGCGCCGACATCCTCCCCCCCGGCTTCGCCATCGACTGGAGCGGCGCCTCGTTCCAGGAGCGTCGGGCGGCCCGACAGGCGCCAGTCCTCGTCGCCTTCGCCCTCGTCGTCATCCTTCTTGTCCTGGCCGGGCAGTACGAACGATGGCTCATGCCGTTCGCCGTGATCCTCGTCGTGCCCTTTGCGGTCTTCGGCGCCATGCTCGCGATTTTTATGCGGGGGCTGCCGCAGGACATCTACTTCCAGATCGGCCTGCTCGTCCTCGTCGGGCTCTCGGCCAAGAACGCGATCCTCATCGTCGAGTTCTGCATGGCCAAGAGGCTTGAGGGCCTGCCCATCCAGGAAGCCGCGGCAGAAGCCGCTCGAATCCGCTTCAGACCGATCCTCATGACCTCCCTCGCGTTCGTCATGGGCGTCGTTCCGCTCGTGGTCGCGACCGGCGCAGGCGCAGCGGCACGGCACTCGATCGGCACCGGCGTCATCGGAGGCATGCTCGCGGCCACCTTCCTCGCGCCGCTCTTCGTCCCGCTCTTCTTCAGCCTCTTCGAACGGCTCTCTGAACGCATCGCCCGCCTGCACGCCGGGCAAGATGCCAAGCAACCGCTCGCCAGAGACCTGCCCAAGCCCCGCCCGCAGTAACCAACACCGGCGGTCGTCCTCACCGAACCCACAGCACCAACCACCACCAAAGGCCTGCGGCGGGTTCCGCTGCGCTCCGAATGCTCAACAGGTATCGGGCTGACAGGTGCTGGGCGACTCGCCTAGCTCTTCGCCTCTTCTGGGCGTGGCGGCTCGACAACAGGAACACGCCCGCCGGGGTAGCAGACGAGGAGCGCGAGGAGGCAGCCGATCGCCAGCCACATCGGGATGCTGAAGAGGCGGGTGTAGTTCATCACGCCGTCGGTGCGGGCCCATTCGCCGATCTGCCCTGCAAAGACGCTGCCGACGATGATGCCGACGCCGAAGATGATGGTGCCGAAGAGGGATTGGGCGCTGGCGCGCACGCCGGGTGTCGTCTGTTCGTCGACGACCATGAAGGCGATAAAGACGAAGCAGCCGAAGCAGACGCCGTGGAGCGCGACCCCGAGCATCAGCGTCAGCACCGGCGGCAGCGGGATCGCGTCGACATAGGCGAAGAGGGCCATGCGTGCGGCGTAGGCCGAGACGCCGACGGCCAGCAGCGTCTTTCGCGAGAACCTGCGCGCAAAGAGCGGGATGAGCGCGAGGACAAGAATCTCGGACATCTGCCCGATGGTCATCAGCCCGCCGCCCCCGACGCCGAAGACGCGGTTGATCGTCGCGGCGAGGTCGACATCGCCGAAACCCGCTTGGAATGTGCCGAGGAACGCGCCGGTGTGCACGAAGTAGAACTGGTGGATGCACGAGATCGGCACGGCGATGAGGAAGAGCGTGACGAGGGGCTGACGGCGGACCTCGCCGATCGCCTTGAGCGTCGCGTTGGACTTCTCGCCCCTGGCCGGCGGTGTCGCCGGGAGCGTGAGGCAGTAGAGCCCCAACGCGATACCGAGGACGGCGCTGAGGCGGAAGGCGTCGGCGATGCCGGCGGCCTGCGCGGCGAGTTGCTCGGCGTCCGACGCCTCGGGGGGCGTGTGCCTGTGCAGGAGCCACTGCCCGATGCCGATGCCCACTGCGATCCAGCCCAGCGTGCCCCAGACGCGGACCTTGCCGAACTGACGATCACGGTCTGGCAGGTGGTGGAAGGAGATCGAGTTGGTCAGGGCGAGGGTGGGGGAGTAGATGAGAGAGTAAAGGAGTGAGAAGAGGAAGAACATCCAGTAGGCGTCGATCCACGCGAGCTGCCACACCAGCAGCCCGCCCGCGATGTGGCTGATGGCGAGGTAGCGTTCGGTGTTGAAGAAACGGTCGGCGATCTGCCCGGCGATGAAGGGGGCGAAGACGGCGCCGATCCCGCCGATCATGAAGAGGTAGCCGATCTGGGCGTCGCCGAAGCCCCGGTGGCGGCTGAGGAAGAGGTACAGCAACGGGAGCCAGGCGCCCCAGATCGCGTACTGCAGGAACATCATCAGCGAGAGCCGCGAGAGCAGGGCGGTCGGCAGCGGCTTCATGGACGCGGACTCCTGGGCGGGCGTTGGTGCGGCTCTGTCGCCCGAGCGGGCCGGCTCCGGCGGTCGTGTATAGTAAAGAAATCCTCACACAGATGGAGCCGTCGATGAAGCAACAGCTGGCCGCGGGCCTGATCGTGCTGGGTTCGTGCTGCGGGACATGGGCTGATCGGGGGGCTCATGGGGGGCCCGACGCCGGGGTTGGCGCTGGCCAGGGCGCCGTCGATCCAGGGCCTGTTCGGGCGCTCGTGCTTTCCGCCGAGCGCACGGACGCGGACGGGTCGTTGTGGCAGAGGCTCGATGCGCTGAGCCCCGGTCGGTTCGAGTTCATCCACGCGACGCTCGGCGAGCGTGAGGGGCAAGGCGGGGGCGGAGGCGTCCTGCTCGACGGGCCGGACCGATTCACGGAGTTCGATGTCGTGATCGCGCACGGGCGGGCGTGGCTCGGGGCGCTCTCGCCCGAACTCAGGTCGGGATTGGTGGAGCGCGTGCGTGACGGCGGAGGCTTTGTTGGGATCGATGCGCCCGAAGGTGAAGTGTCCAGCGCAGCGTTCGAGCCGCTGATCGGCGGAAGACTGAGATCTCCGAGCACGACCGGTCAGATCGGTGTGCGGATCGACGCTGCCGAGCACTCCGTGGCACGCGGGCTGCCCGGCGGTTGGATGCTCGATGCCGAGCTTCACGGGCTGCGCGGCCTCGACGAATCCGGATCACTGGTGCTCGCGCGGGCGCTGCCGGTCATCGACGCGGACGACATCATGCCGCACCCCGTCGCCTGGGAGAAAAACCTCGGGCGCGGTCGGGTCTTCTACACCGTGCTCGGGAGTGACGAGCGCACGCTCGAAGACGAGCATTTCGTCGGCATGATGTCAAACGCGATCGTCTGGGCATCCGATGCACCACAGCCCGACGCCGACGGCGTGTACACGCTCTTCGACGGAACATCGACCGACGGCTGGGCGATGACCGGGCCGGGCGAGTTTGTCCACGAAAACCCAGGAGAAGACGGCGTGCTGCTGGCCACGGGCGGGATGGGCATGCTCTGGTACGAGCGCCGCCGGTTCCGCGATTTCGAGCTCACTGTCGAGTGGAAGAACGAGCAGGCGAGCGACAACTCCGGTGTCTTCGTCCGGTTCCACGAGCCGCCGAACTCGCCATGGGACGCCGTGCGCAAGGGCCACGAGATCCAGATCTACGACATCGAGGAGGGCGAGCAAATGACCGGCGCGATCTACAACCACGCCCCGGCGACGAGCCTCGCCTCCAACCCGCCCGGCGAGTGGAACACCTTCGTGATCTCGGTGGTCGGGCACGACTACACGGTCGTGCTCAACGGCGAGACCGTCTGCGAGTGGACCTGCCCGCCCGAGCGACACGGGCGGGAAGGCTACATCGGCCTGCAGAACCACAGCGGCCCGGTGCGCTTCCGCAACATCCGCGTGCGGGAGATCGGCTCGGATCGGTGAGTGTGCTTTAGCGCAGCACGCTGTCCATCCGCCGCTTGATCTCCTGCAGGCGGTCCTCGCCCCCGCCCCGCACCTCGGCGGTCGCCCAGCCCGAGTAGCCGATCTCGGCGAGCGCTTTCATAACGCCGGGCCAGTCCGAATCGCCCTCGCCGATCTCGACGGCGAACCCGCGCCAGAGCCCTTCCTCGTCGCGCTTCTTGCGGCTGAAGTCCTTGATGTCGAGCTTGAGGATGCGGTCGCCGAGCGTTCGGATCCAGTGCGTCGGCCAGCCGTAGTTGACGATGTTGCCGATGTCGAAGTACCAGCCGACGGCGTCGCTCTCGAACTCGTCGACGTACCGGGCCGCTTCGAGGGGGCTGAGCAGGAAGTGGTTCCAGACATTCTCGATCGCCATGCGGACGCCCAGATGCTCGGCGAGCGGGATGAGGCGCCGGATCGCGGCCTGCGATCGCTCGTACGCGTCGGCGTAGGAGACCTCGGCGTTGACGACAGCGGGCACGACGAGCACCGTGTTTCCCCCGTAGGCGACGCAGTCGTGCATCGCCCGCTCGACGCCCGCGATCGCCTGCCTGCGGACATCGGCGTCGGGGTGGGAGAGCGGGAGCCTCCAGTGCGTCGAGCAGACGGTGCCGTGGATCTTCAGCCCGGTCTCGTCGCGGGCGTCGATGACTTCCTGCTGGTCGAGTTCGTTGGGGCTTGCGATCTCGACGCCGTCGTAGCCGAGGCGCTTGAGCAGGCGGAACTTGTCGAGCACCGAGCCGTCGTAGGCGACCATCTCGTACTTGACGGCGTGCCGGAGGCTGGCGGGGCGGGCGTCGGGTTCTGCGCCGGCGGCTCGCAGACCGGGCAGCGCCGCGCCGGCCGCGGCAGCGAGCGTCATCGCGTGGAAGGTCCGCCTGTCGATCGGCTTCGGTGCGTCACGGTCCATGTCCGGCGCTCCTTGCTGGGCGTGGCGATGGGGGCGACTCAGCGGAAGGGCGTGACGCCCGGGACCGGGACGGGGGCCGTCTCGATGTCGCCGAACTCGTAGTGCTCGGGCGTCAGGTCTTCCTTGGAGTTCATCGCCTGCTCCCAGGTGAGGGTCTGGCCGGTGTACGCGGCCATGCGCCCGGCGATGGACATCATGGTGCTGAGTGTCATCAGCTCGCCGTCGTCGATCGGCTTGCCGCTGCGGATCGAGGCGAAGAGCTCGTCGTGCTCGACCTGGTACATGTTGGGTCGGTCGCCCTCGTACTCCGAGGGTGTTTCGCCCTCGATACGGTGCGTCGGCGCCCAGCCGTTGACGAAGCATGTGCCCTTGGCGCCGATGATGTAGTCGGTGTTGTCGAAGGGGGTGTTGGCGACCTGGCGGCAGGTGTGGAAGCAGCGTTCGCCGGTCTCGTACTCGTAGATCACCGAGAAGTTGTCGTAGACATTGCCGAACCGCTCGGGCGGCCTGGCCTGGCGTCCGCCCAGCGCCGTGACTCGGGCCGGGACTTTGCCCCGCATCGCCCAGTTGATCTTGTCGACGCTGTGGCACGCCTGCTCGACGATGTGGTCGCCGCTGGCCCAGTTGTAATGCCACCAGTTGCGGATCTGCCACTCGAGCTCGGACCACTCGGGTTTGCGCTCGGGCGGCCTGATCGGCGCGGCGTGGTAGGTGGTGTGCACGGCGCGGACATCGCCGATCGCGCCCTCATGGACCTTCGCGAAGGTCGCACGCTCGGGGCTGCTGTACCGCCAGCAGAAGCCCGAGACGAGCGAGAGCTGCTTCATCCGGGCGGCTTCGGCGGACGCGATCACCGAGCGGAGGCCAGGCGCGTCGACCGCCATCGGCTTCTCGCAGAAGATGTGCTTGCCGGCCGCGACCGCCGCGGCCAGGTGCGCCGGGCGGAAGTGCGACGGAGCGCACAGCAGCACGACATCGACCCCGCTGTCGATCACGCGCTGGTGGTTGTCAAAGCCCGTGAACCTGCGGTCGTCGCCGACCTCGACGCGATCGCCGAAGTGCTCTTTCAGTCTCGACAGGCTGCTGTCGAGGCGGTCTTCGAAGAGATCGCCCATGGCGGTGATGACGACGCCCGGGTCGGCACGGATCGCCTGCACCGCTGCGCCCGTTCCGCGCCCGCCGCAGCCGATCAGCCCGACGCGGATGCGATCGGCCCCGCCCGCTGCGCCCCACGCGGGGAACGCGGCGGTCGCTGCGCCGGCGGCGGCGACCTTGAGGAACTCTCGCCGCCCGAGGCCGAGGCCCGGCCGACGCACGACATCTTTCTCGTTGTAGCTCATGGTCTTTTCTTGTCCTGGTTTGCGGGCCGCGGGGTTGTGTCGCCGTCGGGTGATTCGGGGTGCATTTCGAGCACGACGCGGAAGCCGACGAAGCCCGCGTCGGCGAGCCACCATTCGCTGGGGGGAAACTGCGGGTCGCTGGCGTTCCAGTCCGGGCTGGGGCGCTGCTTTGTGTTGCAGCCGAGCTCGCTTGCGGGCGTGAGGTACGACCCGCCGAGCACGACGGGTTTGCCGTCCCGATCCGTCGCCCACTCCGCGGCGTTGCCGAGAAGATCGTACAGCCCGTTGGCGTCGGCCTGTGTCGCGCCGACGGGCTGGGTCTTGGCGTTGCTGTTACCGCGATGCCACGCGTGGCCGTCGAGATTGCGCTCGTCGATGCCGGATGCGGCGCACGCGGCGAGCCACTCCTCGGCGGTCGGCAGGCGATAGCGCTTGCCGGTGCGGGCGGACAGCCACGCGCAAAACGCCTCGGCGTTCTTGTGGGTCATCGAGATCGCTGGAAAGCCCGCGCGACCGAAGCCCCGATCCATCGCGATGTAAGGACGCGAGGGCATGGTCAGCGCGTCCGCGCCGTCCGCTTCCGCGTCGGCCTCGTCGAGCCCGTACACAAAGGCATCGAACCAGTCCCAGGTGACCTCGGTCGCGCCCATCCAGATCGTCTGTTGCTGCCCGTCCTCCGGGCCTGGGATTTCCACGGGGACAAGACGCATTTCGAGCGTCGTGCCTTCCAGCCGTTGCACGAACGGTTCGGGCGAGGCGGGGGCCGCGCTGACGGCGAGCGCCGTGCACGCGATCGAGAGCGTGAACAACACGGTTGCGGCTCCTCGGTGCAGGTAGCATGGACCCATGCACGCACCTGGGCCCGCGTCAGTCAACATAACAGATCGGCCCCGGATCCGCGCCGTGGCGTGGTTGCTGCTGACGGCGATTTCCTTGGCTTCCGTCGCGTGCGCCGCCGGGCCGGATCAGGACCCCGAAGTCGGGTTGGAGCGGTTCGAGTTCCGCTCGATCATCATGGCGGCCGAGGCTTCGGTGGTGCTGTACGCACGGGACGAGGAGGCAGCGCGAGCACACGCCGCCGCCGCCTTCGACCGCATGAACCGGCTCGACGCCGTGATGAGCGACTACCGAGTGGACAGCGAACTCATGCGGCTCGCCGAGCTCCCCCACGCCACGGCGCACGAGATCAGCGACGATCTCTTCCGCGTGCTCCTCGCCTCGATCGAGAGCGCCGAGGCCTCCGCCGGCGCCTTCGACCCGACCATCGGCCCGCACACCCTGCTCTGGCGCGAGGCCCGAAGACGGGGCGAGCCGCCTGCCGAAGAGAGCCTCAACGAAGCAGCAACGGCAGTCGGATGGGAGGCGGTGCACCTCGACGCCCGCGGACGCGCCGTCACCCTCGCAAAGCCGGGGATGCGGCTCGACCTCGGCGGCATCGGCAAGGGCTTTGCCGTCGACGAGGCGCTGGCCGAATTCACCGCCCGCGGCGTCGAACGGGCGATGGTCCGCCTCGGGGGCGACATCGCCGTCGGCCGCGCCCCGCCCGGACGCAACGGCTGGCGCATCGCACTCCCCGGCGACAACGCCGAACACCTCGACCTGCAACACGCCGGCGTCTCAACATCCGGCGACGCCCACCAGCACCTCGACGCCGGCGGCAAGCGCTACTCGCACATCATCGACCCCACGACCGGCCGCGGACTCATCTTGAGCGACACCGTCACCATCGTCGCCCCCAACGCAACCACCGCCGACGCCCTCGCCACCGCGATCAGCGTCATCCTCGCCCGAGGCGAAGACCACGCCGATCTCGCCGGCCGCTTCCCCGGGGTGACCGTCTACCTCACCCGGACCCGTTGACAGCAAAAAAGAAAAAAGGCTCCGGCACGGTCTGGCACTCCCCCGCGCCACCCTGCACGAAACCAAAGTGACCCCAACGGGATTCGAACCCGTGTCTCCACCTTGAAAGGGTGGCGTCCTGGACCAGGCTAGACGATGGGGCCGGGACTCAGCCGGGCCCGATAGCCGCCCGGCCTGCTCGCTTGTGGGCCCATCATAGACCCCTCCATCCCCCGCATCCCTAGCCCCGCCCCCGCAGACCTCCCCTGCGCCCGCCCCCGGCTCGGGGTGCGCCTTTCGCGCTTGTTTCGCCCGTTTGAACAACCGATATCCAGCACATGGAACGCGAAGGCAAGCACGCCAACCCCATCACACGCCGCTCGGGGTACATCCTCGGCCTCGGGCTTATGGTCGCCTCGATCTCGACCGTCGCGATCCTCTCGGATCCGCGCGATTCGGCCGCACGAGACCAGGCCCCAGACCAGGGACCAGTCCAGGACTCCATGGCCCCCGAGCTCAGCAATGAGCAGGGCGCCTACCTCGGCGAGCTCCGCGGGCGCACCCAGCGCCTCCGCATCCGCCTCACCCCCAACGGCCCGCGCTACACCGTCCTCGACGCCCAGGGGTTCATCCTCGACACCAACCTCGACCGCGAGTCGCTCCACCGCCTCTACCCCGACCTCGACCCCGCCTCGATCGACGCGGGCTCAGAGCCCACCGGCCGCACGCCCGAGCTCAACCAATCCCGCCAGCTCATGATCGCAGACGATCCCGGCGGGTGGTGAATCCCCGCCCCTGGGCCCGAACGCACAAGCCTCGTGCCCCAAACCCCGCCCATCGGCGCGCCCATAGCATCGCCGAATGGCCCCGAACCAACAGCAGCCTTCAGACCCCCAGCGGGCAACGCCGCCCGTCACCCCGCTCACGCTCCCACTCGACGCCGACGACCTGATCTTCTACGGCGGCACCTTCGACCCGCCGACCCGCGCCCACATCGATCTGCCCGCCCTCGCCCGCGACGCCGTCCTGCCCGGCGCCGTGCTCGTCTACATCCCCGCCGCCCGCTCGCCCCACAAGCCCGGCGGCCCCGACGCCCCCGACGACGCCCGCGTCGAGATGCTCAAAGCCGCCATCGACGCGCGCCCACGCACACTCATCTGGACCGACGAGATCGATCGCGCAAAGGCCTCCGGCGAGCCGAGCTACATGGTCGACACCCTCCGCCGCGCCCGCCAATCCATCGGCGGCAAGCCCCGCATGCGCCTGCTCATCGGCGCCGACCAGGCCCTCGCCTTCCACCGCTGGAAAGACCACGCCGAGATCGCCCAGCTCGCAGAGCCGCTGGTGATGCTCAGAACGCCCAGCGAGTCCGCCGAAGCACTGCTCGATCAGCTCGCCGAAACCGGCGCGTGGAGCGACGCCGAGCTCGAACGCTGGCGCGCCCGCATCGCCCCCGTCCCCACCATGGGCGTCAGCGCCACCGACGCCAGAGAGATCCTCAAGAGCCGCGGCACAGACTCGGGCGCACTCGAAGCACTCCTCCCCGCCCCCGTGCTCGACATCATCCGCCGCCGAGGCCTCTACGGCATCAATTCCTAAGCACGCCGCAAAGGCAGCCCGGCTCGCCGAGCCGGGTCCGTCCCATGCCCGGACCCCGGACGCCGACCTCTGAGCGCAGCGAAGAGTCGGGTCGATCGTGCCGCGCGTGGCCGAAAGCCGCGCTGATCCCGCCCGCTCTAAATCACCACAAGCCGCACCGCCCAAACCACCATCTCGATCACAATCAGCAGGCCCACGGCACAAAGACCAGACATATACACCGACAGCACAATCCGTGCCCGGCGGCAGCCGCCGCCCACGAACGACGCGCGCCGCAGATCAGCGGCGGCGATCCCGGCCCATAACATCACCACGACCAGCCCCCGCGCCCCGTTGGCACGCCCGCCGCTCGGTATCCCGAAGCTTCCTTGTGTCGCGTACGCGTAGGTCGCGAACATCAACGCAAACGAAGCAAGCACCAACCACGGAACAACAACAAGCCACATCACGCGGCACACCGCGTCCCCGCCAAACCAGAAACGCCTCCCGCCTTCAGTCATCACCGCCGCCTCCGCTCAAATCGGCGCCGTAAGCCGCCAGCACGGGCTCGATCCAGAGAAACCCAGGGTCATTCGGCGGCAGCCCCCGCAGCAAGCCGCCCCCGCGAGCCCCGTCCCATTCGATCTGGCCCACCACATGCTCCATGCCGCGGCGGACCGTCACGAGCCGCGTTCTGGGCGCCGCCTCCAGCCTGGCGAGCAGAGCCTCCGCCCCATCGGCAAACACCGAACCCTGCAGCGTATCGAGCTCGCTGCCGATGAAGTTGTTCATCCCCGCGATCACCACAACCCCGCTCCCGGCGCAAGGCGAAAACGCGAACGCATAGCTGTGATGCATCTTCGTCGTGGGCAAACGCCGCCTTTGGATCTCGCTCTCGCAGACCGCGCCGGTATACACCCCCTCGACCCGCGCAACACGCCCGATCCCGCCCTCCAGCGGCACCGTCGAAGCATTGACATCGGCCCGCTCCCGAAGCCCCGCCATCACCTCGCATCGTGAGAAGCCGCCGAAGACCGGGCCCGCGACGCGAACGCTGCCTGCAAGGTGCGTGCAGGCAATCGTCCACTCTGGCGGCTCAACACCCGCCGCCATCGGCACCAAGAAGTACGCCGCACTCCCCTCTCCAGCACGATCCGCCCGGATCGCGATCAAACACCAATCCCGCTCCGCCGGCCCGGCCACGCCCGCTCCCCGAGGCTCCGCCGAAGCCGCCCCGACGCAGCCGCAGACCGCTGCAACGCTCACGAAGCACAGGCACGACAAAACGGTTCGGATGCGAGTCGGCATGATCGTCCTGATACTCCCCCCAAGCCCTTGCGGTTCAAACACCGACGCAAGCCCAAACCCAACACAAGCCGCCGACCCCGTGACGCCGACCCCTGAGCAAAGCGAAGGGCCGGGTCGATCACGACGAGCAGCCGCAGACCGGGCTTCCAAGCCGCATCACGCAACCTCGCGATGATGCACAAAAGACCGGGGCACGGGCGTCCCGCGCGTGCGAAAGCGCTGTCGATCAGCCCTTCGCTCCCGAAGATGACCCAGGCCGTTGCACCGGCTCGCGGCGGCCGCGGCGTTTGCGGCTCGCGTCTTTACGCCGGCCGCACTCTGGGCAAGTGGCGCCCTCCTCAAGCCCGGCGCGTGGGTAGCCGCAGAGACAGAGCGCAGCGTCAAAGCGTCGGCTCCGTCGCCAGAGCACATAGGTAAGCGGACCGAATACAAGCAGCGGAGCCCAGAGCGGGACAAAGGCGTTCCATGAGGTATGGATGCCGCTCGATCCGTCCCGGTAGCCGAACCAGAGCTGCCAGCCCGGCGCATCCTGCACGCGCGTCCGCTGCCATCCCCACGGGGGCGGGAAGCCGGTCATGCCTTGCCTGTCGATCCACCGGTGAATGCGCAGCCCGCCCTTCGATACCTCGAAGCCGACCGAATGAACGCCATGGAAATCGCTTTGCACGATGTCCCACCGGAGGCGGTGCCAGCCGCTGATCAGCCAGATAGTCACCAACGCCGCGCACACGAAAGCGCCGGCCCATTTGGACACCCCGAGCATTCGTCTGCCAAGACAGGTTGGTGCGCTCATTTGTCTATCCGCTATCCTTGTTCAAGGATCCGTGCTGGGCGGATCACCCGATCTGATGATCACCGGCAGAGGAAGACGCAAAATCTGCTTGGCTGAGCCGTCGCTGATCGCATCTGATAGATCCAATCTGCCGAGATCGCTCCGGCTCACGGTAACCTTAGAAAGCCGGTACACATCGAGTTCAACGATGTCGCCTTCTGAGACGCCATCCAACTCAAAGATCTCCCGAAACGATCTGTCGACCGAGCCGTCGGGTGACGGAGTAATCATGAGATTAAGATTCTCCCAGAACACCCAGGGCCCGCCCGCAGCATCGCTTACGCCATCGTTTGAAAGCCTTGACACTCGCCCGATATACCAGAACGCGCTGTCGCCTCCGATCCATGTCATATGCAGTGCAGGTGTACCGTTGTCCTCGACAAACAGCGTGCCATCCGCGGCCCTGCGGACGAGCCAGGCCGCCAGCCACGAGGAGTAGCCGTCGTTCCATGGCTCGACTCTCCTTGGGATGTTGACCTCGCGGCTCTGCATCAATTCAATCCGGGCATCCCCCCGTTCGACTCCGCCAAGCACCTCTCTCATCGCAGCGGCCGCCAACTCGCCCCGGGCGGTCTCCCCGCCCTCGGGCTTGGGCTCGTGGCCGCACCCCGCGAGCGATACGGAGAGCGCCAGCAAGGCGGCGTGCAGGAGCAAGCCCGCCCGCGTGGTTTGTCGACGCTCGTCCGTCCGAGTTCTCATCCGCACGCCTTACCTCCGGTTCTCGACGCCCCGCCGCGACCATCATTAGTTCATGGGTTGACAACAACAGGGACCTGCAGGCGCAAAACCAATCTCGCCGAATCATCTTCAATCAAGCGAGACAGATCTTTGTCGTCAATACTCCGAAAGGACACCATCGACACTCTGTATATTTCTAGTTCGGCTAAATCACCTTGCGAGACGCCGGCCAGTGGGTAGTGCACTTGTGCATAGGCGCCGGGGGGTTCATCGAGGTTTGGCGTGACCATATGGCCGTAGTACCGCCAGATCTGCCATGGGCCACCAACGACGCACTTCTCACCACTTCCATGAATGCGCGTAACTCGCGCAATCTGCCAAAAAACAGCATCGCCGCCGATCATCGGCATCCACAGCGAAAGCTCGCCATCGTGCTTGACAAAGAGTGTGCCATCGGCGGCTCTTCGGATCAACCAGGCCGCAAGCCACAAGGGGTAGCCGTCGTCCCATGGCTCGACTCCCCTGGGGATGTTGACCTCGCGGCTCTGCATCATTTTCATCTGGGCATCCCCCCGGTCGACTCCGCCAAGAGCTTCTCGCATCGCCGCGGCCGCCATCTCGCCCCGAGCGGTCTCCCCGCCCTCCTGCGTGGACCCGCCTTCGGGCTCGGGTCCGCACCCCGCGAGCGATCCGACGAGCACCAGCAACGCTGCATGCACAAGCGAGCCTGCCCGTGCCCAAATCCGTTGCTTCTGATCGTTCAGTCCGCACATGAGCATGCCCTCACATCTGCCCTCAGCCCGTCGCCGTCGCCCCCGCCGGCGCCTTCCTCTCCCGCAGCCTTCCCCAAACCTTCCCGATCCCCCACACCAGCCCGAGCAGCACGCCCCCGAAAAACAGCCCGTTCACAAGGAGCCCAGGCCTGACCTGTGTCGGCATCATCGAGCCCCGCGGGCCCACGGCGTACCCCGGCGTCTCGACCATCAGCCGGTCCTCGTACACCTCCGTCCCAGTCAGCGCAACCAGCGGCCACCCGAACCCGCGGCTGATCGAGTTCCGCCCCGGCTCGGGCAACAAGACCCACCCCGGCACGACGCCCTCTTCGAAAGGGAATGGCTGATTATCGAGAAAAGCCTGCGAAGGCTCGGGCTCCATGCCGTACTGGCGGATCCCGAGGAATGACGAATCCATCGCCATCAAGCGCCTTGGACCGTCATCGACCAAAATCAAACGGTCCGGCATCAGCGCGCCGGGAGGCGGTCCAAATGCGCCCAGAGCCCGCGCCTGCAACGCCGCAACCCCAACGCCCGCAAAAGCGCACACCACCGCCAGCACAGCCCACTTGAGTTTCTTCATCGCCGGCTCCCTCGACCGCCCCGACACAGGCCGCCCGCCCCAGCCTACCGAATCCGCCCGAAAGACACAAGAAAAACGCCGACGAGCAAAAACCCGCCGGCGCCAAAAGATCAAATCTCTCTCTCCGTCTCTCCGTCTCTCCGTCTCTCTCCCCGTCTCTCCCCCTCCGTGCCCCCGTGCCTAAGTGCCTCCGTGCCTTCCCCGCCCCGTGCCTTCCTTACCCCACAGCCTTCTTCAACGCCTCCGCCTTATCCGTCTTCTCCCAGGTGAAGGTCTCGTACGACGCCGTCGTCCCATCCACCTTCGTCCGCTCGACCTTCCCCGGCACGCGGCCGAAGTGCCCGTGACGCGCCGACGGCGTGTAGATCGGCGCCTTCAGACGCAGCGTCTCCATGATCCCCCGCGGCGTCAGCGGGAACACCTCACGCACTGCCCGAGCGATCTTCTCCGGCGAAACCTCGTTGGTCCCGCGGCAATCCACGAACACGCTCGTCGGCTCGACGACACCGATCGCGTAGCTCAGCTGCACCTCGCACTCCTCGGCCATCCCCGCCGCGACGATGTTCTTGGCGATGTAGCGCGCCATGTACGCGGCCGAGCGGTCGACCTTCGTCGGGTCCTTGCCGCTGAAGGCGCCGCCGCCGTGGCGCCCGCGCCCGCCGTAGGTGTCGACGATCACCTTCCGCCCCGTCAGGCCGACATCGCCGTGCGGCCCGCCGATCTCGAAGCGCCCGGTCGGATTGACATGCACCGTGATGTTGTCGTTCCACCACTCGCCGAGCACGGGCTTGAGGATCTCCTCGACGCACGCCTTCTTCAGATCGTTCTGGCGCTCGTTCCACTTCGGCCCGTGCTGGGTCGAGAGCACGACCGTGTCGACACGCACCGGCCTGCCCTCGTTGTCGTACTCGACGGAGACCTGGCTCTTGGCGTCCGGGCGCAGCGCCTCGATTCCCTTGTCGCGACGCACCTTCGCCTGTCGCTCGACGATCCGGTGTGAGAGCTGGATCGGCAGCGGCATCAGGTCCGGCGTCTCCTTGCACGCAAAGCCGAACATCATCCCCTGATCGCCCGCGCCCTCTTTGTCAACACCCAGCGCGATGTCGGCGCTCTGCTTCTTGATCGACACCAGCACGGCGCACGACTCCGAGTCAAAGCGCATGTCGCTGGAGGTGTACCCGATCTCCCGGATCGTCTCGCGCACCACATCGTCGATCTCGACATACGCGTCGGTCGTCACCTCGCCGGCGACCACCGCCATGCCCGTCGAGACCAGCGTCTCGACCGCCACGCGCGAGTTCGGATCCTCCGTCAGCATCGCGTCCAGGATCGAGTCGGAGATCTGGTCGGCCACCTTGTCGGGGTGCCCCATCGAAACGGACTCGGAAGTAAACAGGTGCGAAGGCATGGAGGCTCCTTGGCTTTGGGCGGCGCGCGGCCGGGTGTTGCTTGATCCATTCATCCGGATCTTCGGATGAATGTCGGTCGCTAGTCTAGCACACCATCAGCCCCCAAGACCACAAATCCGGACCAAACACAGGCCGCCACTCCCGACCCGCCAACCCAGACCGCGCGCACGACCAACCTACGCCACGCCCCCGAGCCCGATACCCTCTGACCATGTCCAAGACGAGTCAGCCAGGTCCCGGTCTCACCTACGCCGCAGCGGGCGTCGACCTCGACAAATACGACTCGTTTATCCGGACCATCGGCCCGATGATCCGCCGCACCCACGGCCCCCGCGTCATCGACAACCCCGGCGGCTTCGCCGGCCTCTTCCGCCTCGACTACAACGAGCAACTCTTCAAGCGCAACTACAAAAACCCCGTCCTCGTCGCCTGCTCCGACGGCGTCGGCACCAAGCTCAAGCTCGCCCAGCAGCTGAAAATCTACGACACTGTCGGCATCGACCTCGTCGCGATGAGCGTCAACGACCTGATCGTCCAGGGCGCAGAACCCCTGTTTTTCCTGGACTACATCGCGATCCACGCCGTCGACAAAGCCCGCGACGCCGCCCTGCTCGAAGGCATCGCCAAAGGGTGCGAGATGTCCGGCGCCGCCCTCCTCGGTGGAGAAACCGCCGAAATGGGGGATCTCTACAAGCCCGGCGAGTTCGACCTCGCCGGCTTCGCCGTCGGCGTCGTCGAGCTCCACAGAGCCACCGACCCCCTCCGCGTCCACCCCGGCGACATCGTCCTCGGCCTGGCCTCCGACGGCGTCCACTCCAACGGCTACTCCCTCGTCCGCAAGATCATCGAGCACGCTTCCCTCGACCTCACCAAGACCTATCCCGAACTCGACCCCGAACGCACCCTCGGCGAGGTCCTGCTCGAGCCGACCCGCCTCTACGCCGCCCCGATCGTCCGCCTCCAGCGCAGTTATCGGGTGAAGAAGGTCATCTCCGGCATGGCCCACATCACCGGCGGCGGCCTCGCCGACAACCTCGCCCGCGTCCTGCCAGACATGGTCGACGCCGAGCTCGTCAAGGGCTCGTGGGACATCCCCCCGGTCTTCGGGTTCCTCCAGAAGCACGGCCGCGTCGACGACGCCGAGATGGACCGCGTCTTCAACATGGGCGTGGGCTACTGCATCATCGTCCGCCCGACCTTCGCCGCCTCGGTCACCCGACGCCTTGAACGCCTCGGCGAGCGCGTTTTCCAGATCGGTCGGATTGTCGAGGGTGGGGGGAAGGTCCGGATGGTTGACGCCTGACGACGCCCCGTCCGCCGGATGGGCTCAGGACACACCCTTCCCGGAGCCGATTGAACGATCTAACGGTGCTCCGGGCGCCGCGAGCCACCCAGACCTCCGCCAAGAGCAAAGAATCATTCCATGCCACGCGATATCCCAGTCGGCAACGGCGACCTCCTGATCACCTTCGACCGCCACTACCGCATCAGGGACCTCTTCTACCCCTATGTCGGGCGGTACAACCACTCCATCGGCCATGTCCAGCGCTTCGGCGTCTGGGCCGACGGCGAGTTCGCCTGGATCGAGGACGACGAGTGGGAGCGGGAGATCCGCTACAAGGCCGACACCCTCGTCACCGATGTCCGCCTCGTCCACAAGGGCCTGGAGCTCGAGCTCCACTGCTCAGACGCGGTCGACTTCCACGAGCCGGTCTACTTCCGCAAGATCGTCGTCCACAACCTCGCAGACCGCCCCCGCGATGTCCGCGTCTTCTTCCACCTCGATCTCTCGATCGCTGAAAACGCCGTCGGCGACACCGCAAACTACGACCCCTCCACCAGCGCCGTCATCATCTACAAGCAGGACAACTACTTCCTCGTCAACTGCTGCGACCAGCACAAGTGCGGCATCGACCACTGGGCCATCGGCACCAAGCGCCTCGGCGGCGCCGAGGGCACATGGCGCGACGCCGAGGACGGCAAGCTCGGACGCAACGCCATCAGCCAGGGCTCCGTCGACGCGACCGTCGGCTTCAACCTCCAGATCCCCGCAAAGGGCGAGGGCCACCTCCACGCATGGATCGCCTTCGGCCACGCCTACGACGAGGTGAAGGACCTGAACCGACGCATCCTCGAAACCGGCCCCGAGCGCATGCTCGGACGCACCGAGGCGTACTGGAAGCTCTGGTGCCGCAAGGAGCCCGTCGACACGACGCCCCTGCCCGAGCATGTCCGCGACCTCTTCTACCGCTCGCAGCTGGTCATGCGCACCCAGATCGACAACCGCGGCGCGATCATCGCCGCAAACGACTCGGATGTCACGCAGTTCGGCGGCGACCACTACTCGTACTGCTGGATGCGCGACGGCGCCCTCGTCGCCTACGCCCTCATCCTCGCCGGCCAGAGCGAGCTTTCGCGGAGCTTCTTCCGCTACAGCGCCAGGTGCATCGGCGACCAAGGCTTCTTCCTGCACAAGTACTCGCCCACCGGCGCCCTCGCGTCGAGCTGGCACCCGTGGATGCTCGACGGCCAGCGCGTCCTGCCCATCCAGCAGGACGAGACCTCGCTCGTTGTCTGGGCGCTGCGCAAGCACTTCGAGACCTTCCGCGATGTCGAGTTCGTCAAGCCGCTCTACGAGCCCCTCGTCGCAAAGCCCGCCGAGTGGATCCTCGAATACCGCGACCACAACGGCCTGCCCCTGCCCAGCTGGGACCTCTGGGAGGAGCGCCGCGGGATCCAGACCTTCACCGTCGCCGCGACGATCGGCGCACTCAACGCCGCCGCCGCATTCGCACGCGATTTCGGCGAGCTCGACAGAGCCGCGGCCTTCAAGGAAGGCGCCGAGCGCATGCGCGGCGCCCTGAAGCGCCACCTCTACAACGAGCAGGCCGGACGCTTCGCACGCCTGGCCGTCCCCAACGAGGACGGCACCTACCGCCTCGACATGACCTGCGATTCGGCGAACTTCGCCCTGTTCGCCTTCGGCGCGTTCGAGGCCAACGACCCCAAGGTCATCGAAGAGATGCGCCAGCTCAAGGAAGCGCTCTGGATCAAGACCGACATCGGAGGCTGCGCACGCTACCAGCGCGACTACTACCACCAGATCGAACGCAACGACATCGAGAAGGTGCCCGGCAACCCCTGGGTCATCTGCACCCTCTGGCAGGCCCAGCACGCCATCGAGGTCGCCTCCAGCGTCGACGAGCTCCGCAAGACCGTCATGCCCTACCTCGAGTGGTGCGTGCAGCGGGCAGAGCCCTCGGGCGTCATGGCCGAGCAGTTCCACCCCTACACCGGTGACCCGATCTCCGTCAGCCCGCTCACATGGAGCCACTCGACCTATGTCGTCGTCTGCCTGCACTACCTGCGCAAGCACGCCGAGCTGACCGGCAAGCCGATGTTCAAGCCCGCGCCGGACTTCGCCACCGCCTGAACCGGAGGAGAACGGGCGCAGGGAACCGAGCGCAGGGACAGCTTCGGCCTGCGGCCGAGGCTTGCATGCTGGCTCGGGTTTGCGCCTTGGGTTGAACGCTTTGTTTGGGGGCTCAGGAAGCGAAAGAGAAGCCGCGGCCGAAGGCCGCCTCCTCCCCAGCGCCCCGCGCCCAACACCCCGCGCCCCAACCCGATCAGCCCTGACCGGCGAGCATCGCCTCGGCGAGCTTGTCCTCGTCCGACTGGGCTTCGGCCTTCTTGGCGACCGTCGCCCCGCCCATCGCCTCGATGCGGTCCTTCAGGTCACCGATGAAGCTGACCCGGATCCCGAAGTTCTCGCCGACCTTCACCGCGTTGCCGCAGCCGATCGCCTTGTTGTTGACCAGGAGATCCAGCTCCTCGTCGGCGTGCTTGGGGAGCTCCAGGATCACGCCGGGGGCGAGGGCGACCACATCGGCGAGGGTCATCGTCCGCTCCCCGAGGCGGACAACCACCGGGACCTCAAGCTTCAGGATCGATTGCAGATCGGCCATACCCACTCCATCGACCGCCCGAGCCCCCGGGTTCAGGGCGCAGGGCAGGACAGGCGGAACCGCCGCAAAGCGGATGCCAGACGCAAGGGAGATCGAGGCATCCACGCGAGAAGCGCAGAAATGCGCTTGCCTGTACGCGCGTTATTCTGTACGATAGAATGTACGAAGCAGAGCCGCGAACCGCTCGCGCCCGATGGAGCACTCCCGATGCAGCAGACCAACCTCGACATCACCGAAGCCCGGAACCAGTTCAACAGGCTCGACGAGCGGCTCAGGGAGGAAAAGGTCGTCCGAATCACCCGCCACGGCAAGCCGGTCTTCGCGGTCATCGACCATGAATACCTTGCCGCGATTCTCGAAACCATCGAGGTGATGGCCGACCCCGAGGCGCACCGACTGCTGCTTGAAAGCCTCGATGACATCCGTGCCGGACGCCTGCACGACCACGAGGCCGTCAAGCGGGAGTTGCTCGATGACTGAGCGGCGGGGGGAAGAAACGCCACGACAGCCCAGAATCAAGATCTACTGGACCGAGACCGCCAAGCAGAGTCTCAAGCGTCTGCCCGCCAAGGTCCGCCGAGGCCTTTTGGAAAAGGCCGACGGCCTGCTGACCAGCACCGACCCAAGGTCGGCCCACAAGCCCCTGACCGGACCGCTGTCTGGGTGTTACAGGATCACCTACGGCCGGTACCGGGCGATCTACACGGTGCGGGACGACGGCGAGGGCGTGAGCCTGACCTTCGTTGTCATCTTCGTTGCCGCCGGGATCCGTCGCGAACGGAGCAAAGACGACATCTATCGCCTGGCGGAGAAACTCATCGACCTCGGGTTGGCCGGAGAGTTACCCGAGCGAGAGGGAAAGGGAAGACGCGGAGGCGGCGGAAGTTAGAGCGTCCTCACCGATTTCGTAGCGCCGTTCGGCGCGTGTCCGGTTGCGCCTTGGTGATGTTTGTTGTAGCTTCGAGCCTCGACCCTCGGGGTCGGGAAGGAGCCACGGATGGCGTCGCCGTACTCGCAGGATCTCA
>JAFIFZ010000064.1 GCA_020831775.1 Phycisphaerales bacterium | reverse complement strand
CAAATCGAACATCGCCCGGACGGGGCGAAGGAATCGCGCCACCCGCCCCGGGGGCCTCCGCCCCTCCAGGGCGGGGGAACTTTCTTGACGACTTTCTACGGGTTCCGGTGTGCTGCGCACACCTCCACCCGTAGCTACAACCCTTCGCCCCTTTGGGGCGGGGAGGCGCGTGTTCGCCTTGTCGGCGATCCAACTCACCCCGCGTCCTCCGAGTCGGCGCTGGTTTGGGGCGGGGGGGCTGTGGGTCGGTCGGGGCGGTCGGTGAAGCGGGGGACGACTTCGGGGGCGTAGACGAGCTGGGGGAGGGGGACGACGCCGGGCGACCAGACCTCGTACCGCTCGACGGACCAGGGGAGCATGCCGCCGCGGAGGTGGAGGCTCATGCACTGGTACTCGATGGTGCCGTCGGCGCGGGGCGGGAGCGGGCGGTGGATGTCGACCTGCGCCTGGTGGCCCCGGACGACGACGCGTCCGACGCGGTAGGTCGGCAGGTGGCGGGTCGAGTCTGTGACGCCCACGGCGTTGTCGCCGATCCGCCGGATAATCGCGTCGTGCTGGTTCTTTGTCAGCCCGTCGGGCAGCGAGACGGCGAAGCGTTCGGTGCTGTCGCCGATGGCGTACTGGCCGGCCTCAGCGCTGATGGCGGGGGTGCCGGGGGGGAAGCGGGGGGTCGTCCAGCTCAGGGCCTCGGCCATGACTTGGCGGACCGACGGCTCGTTGGCGAAGACGAAGTCCATCCGCTGCTGCGGGTCCTGGGTGGTGTACCCGGCGCAGCCGCCCATTGACGAGAGGGAGAGGGCCATAACGCCCGAGAAGACCGCCGCGGCGGCTGCCGCGACCTTCGGAAACTTTGCGCGAATCATCCAGCACCTCCGGCCGGTCGAAGCGCCGAGCCTCCGGCCGGCGCGATGGGGCCGGACGACTCTACCCGTTCTCGGGGCGCTGGGCCTCGATTTGACAGGCTGTGATCCGAACATCAGGCTGAAAAAGCAGCCCCGCGACCCCGTTCCGCCGCACGCCCTCCCCCGCCCCGCACGCGGCCCGGCCGGCGTGAGAAATGGACCCCGATGCCCGACGCCCCGACGAACCAGAACAACTCCGCCCCCCGCCGATTCGTCGTCGGGATCTCCGGCGCCTCGGGCGCGGCGTACAGCCTCCGCCTCCTCGAACTCCTGCTCACCATGGGGCACGAGGTGCACCTGGTCGTCTCCGAGTACGGCAAGCGCCTGCTCTTCGACGAGGCGGGCATCAAGCGGATCGAGCTGGACGACCTCTTGCCCAAGATGGACGAGAGGACCAAGGAGGCGTGCCGCCCGCGCCTGGTCTGCCACCCCAACAAGGATGTGGGGGCGGTGATCGCCTCGGGGAGTTTTCTGCACGACGGGATGGCGGTGATCCCCTGCTCGAGCACGAGCCTCGGGGCGATCGCGACGGGCTCTGGCAGCAACCTGCTGACGCGTGCGGCGATGGTAACGCTGAAAGAACGCCGCCCGCTGATTGTTTGCCACAGAGAGACGCCGCTGAACCTGATCGACATCGAGAACATGCGGACGCTGGCGCTGGCGGGCGCGTGCGTCTGCCCGACGAACCCTGGGTTCTACCTGAACCCGACGACGATCGAGGAAGTGGTGGATTTCATGGTGGGGAAGGTGCTGGACTTGCTGAAGGTGGAGCATGGGTTGAAGACGCGGTGGGAGGACAGGGTGTAGGAGGACAACCGCCAGCTAACGACATCCATGCTTGCTTATCCGCGGTCATGTGCGGATACTGGGTGGATGTCAGGGACAGATACATCTGCGCCTTCCGATGGCTCTGAAACGGGCCCTGCGCAACAAGACACCAGCGACACCAAAGCCAAGCGGTTGCAACGGCTGAGGGATTGGTCGCGATCAGAGCGGGTCTCGCTCGTCGTGAAGCGATGGGTCTCTATCACTCTCTGTGGCATCGCCGCGGCCAGTGTGTGCGTGATTGCGACGCCCTTTCTTCCGGAATCACGAGCGTTTGTGATCGAGCGCCTTGCATCGCTTGGATGGCCAATATTGATGGCGGTCTTGGTCGCAACAATTGTTGCAGCGATGTTTCCATCGTTTAAGGGTCGATCGGAAGCCTTCTTTGGCGGCCGACACTTTGTGGTGTACCCTCCGATCTGGGTATCTGCGGCGATCGGTTCCGTACTTTATGTCCTTGTTGCATCGAATCAGGTTGTATTCACCGCAGAAACCGGCGGTGATGTCGCCTGGTTGATCGCGGCTGTGTCGATCCTCTCGGTGTTTGGCGACTGTGTATACCGCATGGCCGGTCGTCCTCAGAATAAGGCAACCATCGCCAATGTTTCGGCGGACACAACTGTAAGTGATTTGCTGAATAATCCAGAACAGTTTGATAAGTGGCTTGCATCGGACCGCGAGATAACAGGAGTAGGCAATGATTTGTTCGGCATGACCTCTATCGCGAAGGAGATCGCTGGGTTGGTGGCGAGGGATTGTGTTGATCCTCCGACCATTGCGGTGCTGGGCCAGGTCGGGTCCGGAAAGTCTTCTTTGGGATGGCTTGTGCATGATGAACTTCAAGCGAACCCCGGGTCATTGCCAACAGACTTTGTTCAGTTGAGTCTATGGCCTTATGACACAGTGGATGCCGCCGTCAAAGCCATACTTGACCGCGTGATCGATCGCGTATCGTGTTGCGTTCCAGTGCTGGCGCTGAGGGGAATTCCACAGCGATACGCAGCGATGATGAGTGATAGCTCACTGCTTGAACGGTTACTTGCGGCGTCGATATCGTCGGCAGAGCCAGATAGTTTACTCAAGAGAATTGATCAAGTGTTGTTCTGCGTTGGAAGGCGTCTTGTGCTCTGGATTGATGATCTTGAGCGGTTCTCCCCGGGTGGCGATCACGAAACAGGCCATGCAGCTGGGCCGATAGAATCTCTCCTGTATGAGCTTGATCGTTGCAAGCGAATATCCATGGTGCTGGCGACAACTCCGAAGTACTTGCAACACGGTGATTTGAAGATCGCGAGATATCACCGCTATCTTGCAGTTGGTGGCACACAGTGCGCGACTGATATATGCAGGGCTGCGGCGAAGAGACTCAGTTGCGATTCAAATTGTGGGATGTCGTCGCATGCGAAGGTTGCGCTCTCGGCGGGCACGATTCGCGAGCTAAAGGTAGTCCTGAGAGAGACGAGGCGGTTGGTCGAGCGGTATCGCGAAGAGTTCGGCGCTAATCAAGATGATAAGTATCCATGCATCGACGGGGCCATCTATGATCAGGTGGTGTTATGCGTGACTTTGTCTCGCATCGCGCCGTTAATCTGGAACGAAGTGCTTCGCGAGCAATCCATCGAATTGCCGATTGTCGTCGATGATGTACCAAGCTCGATGAAGCGTGGTCAGAATAAAATTGAGTCAAAGCCGCCGGTGGCAGATGCGCAAAAGATTAGATGCGCTATTCGTGAACTGATAGCCAGAGAGAAGTTGGAGGGGCTGCGTGGACTATTCGGTTTGCTGCAAGAATTGTGGTCGGCGAGCGAGAGCAGTGTGACTGCGGAAAGCGATGTGAATCCTCGATTGTTTGAAGTCAAGATTCTTGGCGATGTGATTACGGTCTCGCGTTCGAGTTTGTTTGGCAGTATATTTATTATTGGTGAGTTGTGCGCGTTTGGCGGCGACGGTGAGCCCTGAGTTCGGGATATAAAGTAAGCGAGCGGTGAATGTGTGGATGTGAAGCAATGGCGAAGGCGGCGAGAGTGTTTGGGTTGCGATTTCATGGTGACCTGTTGGTCTGCGTGAATGGCGATGTCTTGTAGTTGCTTTCGAACGCACGGGTAGCGACGAGGCGTCCCGCGTAACAAGTTTATCAGCGATGGTATCAACAGTTGTGAGAGCAAAAAGCCATGCCCGACCGCACATTCGTTGAGTTCTCCGACGCTGGCGGCAATTCGGCTCGCCGTGCGAGATCATTGGATCGCTTGAGTTCCTCGAATCGCTTCGGAAGGGTCGTCGGCTCGAACCTCCCAAGCGCAGGCGGACGGTCAAGATCGATCCGCCTGTGCCGCTGGAAGACATGCCGTGGGCGATGTACGCCCCGGTCGTGTCCGATCGGTTCCGCGCGTTTCTGGAAGAGCATGCCCCGGGGCATGCGCAGTACTTCGAGGTCATTTTCAAGGGCCCCAAGAAACTGATCCCCGATCGGCCATACTTCCTCGTCAACTGGCTGCATGTGGTCGACTGCATCGACTTTGACAAGTCGGACTGGTACGAGGAAGACGAGGACGGGGACGAGCCTCGGTACGACTTCAATGAGATCGTGCTCGACCCGACGCGCGTGCCGCCGGAGGTGCGGATCTTCCGTCTGCGGCATTTCGAGGTCGTCACGGCGATCGACAGCGGCCTCGCCGACGAGATCAAGCGAGCGAAGTTCACGGGGCCGCAGTTCTACCGGATCGAGGGTGGGCTGCGCCCGCTGTAGGCGGGCGAGAGAGTCGAGCAGGCGAGGGGCGAGCAGGTGAGCCGGAGGGGTAGGAGGGGGAGAACACTGGCGGGCTAGCCGCCAGTGCCACAGGTCTGCGCCCGCTTTGGGTGTTGATGGGGGAGAGCGGTGGGCCTTGCACAACCGTGACGGTTTTGGCAGAATCCCCTGCCGCTGAGGGCCGGGTCGGTCTGCGGCAGGAGGTTAGCGATGGCGACACTGCGCGAGGTCGAGGCCGAGATCGGACGGATCGAGGAGCGTTTGGGGGTGGGGCTGCCGCGGGAGTACAGGGCGTTTGCGCTCGGCGGCATGGAGTGGGACGAGGACAAGTGCGAGCTTCAGTGGGGGCCGACGAACGACTACCCGCATGTGGTCGATGTCAGTTGCTTCCACCCGATCTGTGAGGAGGAGTCCGACGAATTGGGCGAGGCGTCGTTGGGCTGGTACTTGGACCTGTTTGAGAGCCGCAAGGCGGGCGACGGGCTGATCCCTGAGGACGCGATCTCGATCATGGGCGGCGAGACGCAGGAGCATGTCCTGCTGTTTGTGCGCGGCGAGCGGCTGGGGCAGGTGTGGATCAAGGAGTGGTCGCGCCTGGAAGAGGAGAACATCGACGAGCCCGACGACGGCGTGCACTTCGTGGCCGAGAACTTCGATGCGTTTCTGGCGATGCTGCGCGAGCCGACTTGGGATGATTGAGGCGATCGCCTGCGGCGGGCGAGAGGGTTGAGCAGGCGAGAGGCGAGCAGGTGAGCCGGAGGTTGGGGTAGTGGGTGTGGCACACTCGCGGGCGGGCGTGGGACTGGTCAGCGTTCGTTCTCGCGTCGGCGGATGATGGCGGGGATGAGGCTGGCGAGGATGAGGGGGATGATGATCCAGTGGGCGATGGCCATCGCGGCCGCATAGGTTCGCCGCCACCCAACCGGTCGATGGTCCTCGTACATGGGCAGTTCGATCATGGGGATGTGGTAGCGGAGGACCATGGCCTTGGCGGCAAGGATCTGGTCCCAAGACCCTTCAACCGGCGCGAGGTGGAGGTGCTCGAAGCCGGGTTCGGTCGGCAGCCAGCGTTCTTTGGCCTCGGCCTTTGAGCCCATGATGACCGGGTGCTCTTCGACTGCGCCCGGCAATGCGAACACGACGAGGGACATGATCGCGAGGGCAGCGAGGAGGATGAAGGTCGTTCTCCATTGGGTGCCGAAGCCGGTCTGGCTGTGGAGCCACCAAAGGAATGCGCGGCCGCGTTGATGCTTCTTTGGGCGGAACTCCTCGCGCATCTTCCGGTAGATCGCGTCGGCCGCGGGGGTTGCGCCGCGGTCTCGGAGAACGCGTTCGAACATGATGTAGTTCGAGCGTTTCTTGGGGTGTGTGAGCTTAAGGAGCTCGCAGTAGGGCGTGGCACGTTCGTCGGAGGGGTCGGTGTCGTCGTCGCGTGCGTGCGTCGTGGGGAGTTCCCAGCGGTCGACCTCGATGTGGGTCAGGTCGATGCGGACGGGGATCGGCTCGACGACGCGGACGCGGGTGATCCTGGCGCGTTCGAGGCGGACGACGGGCTCGTCCTCGTACTTGTAGCTCGATGCGTGGCGAGAGAACGACTCCCCGGAGATCACCAGCTCTCCGATCGATGCGGCATCGGCGTAGAAGCTTCCGCTGACGCATGTGATTGCGGGGCCGCCGTCGGGCGTGTTGATGGCGTATAGGGCGCAGCGTCCACGGATCACTGCGTAGCGGAGGTCGAGCACGCCGTCGCGTTCTTCCGGGGGACGATCAGGCGCTTCGTGCCTGCCGCAGAGGCTGTGCTCGGCGCCGATGCATACGCCGGAGAGGTCGATGTCGGTACCGGCGGAGAGGCCGGACGCGAGGATTCTGGCGCATCTGCTGACGGGCCGGTCGCCGCGGGCGAGCACGCCGTTGGGGTCTTTCTGCGGCAGGCGTCGCCATGAGACCTCGCCGCCGACGGTCGTCCCACGGAGCGTAAGGTCTCCGGTGAGTTGCAGTCCGTCGAGGCAGAGCCTGCCGCCGATTTTCGCACCGGTGCAGTTGATGCTGTCGGCCACGGCGTGCAGGCCGTCGGAGGCGACCTTGTCGTAGGAGCCGGGGTCGGCTTTGGACATGAATGAGGAGTATTCGAGGGCGCGCGGCGTCCAGAAGACGAGATCGTCGCCGATGGAGGCGTGGTCGAAGTCGGCGGCTCCGATCTCGCCGACGAGGGATCTCGGCGCCTTGCCGGCGGTGGGATTCTTCATGACACAGAGGCCCGAGAGGTCGGCCATGCCGGAGATCTCGATGCCGTAGGCGGCCAGGCATGCAACGCGTGTTCTGACGGCTCTGTAGTTGCCGGAATCGGGGTCTTCGACGAGCGCGGCGCGGAGGATGAGCCCCCCGATTTCTGCCTGTTCGAGGTAGAGCGTGCCGTCGATGCTCGCGGCGCTGAGGTCGATGGCTCCCTCCATTTTGCAACGGAAGAGACGGGCGTCGCCGCCGATTTCGAGGCGGTTGGGGCCCACCGCATACGCGGTCATGCCTTGGACGGCGCGTGCGCCCCAGAGATCAAGGTTGCCGGTGATTTGGGCGCCCTTCAGGTCGAGCCAAGACCCGATGTTTGCGCCGACGAGGACGAGGTCGCCGTCGATGCGCACGGGGCGATCATCATCTGCCGGATCGCCCCAGACGAGTCCGCCGATTCGGGCGCTGTAGAAGTTCGCATTTCCGGCTACGGCGAGCCCGCGCATCCAGAAGTCGCCGCCCACTTCGATGCTGAATGCGATGAGCCGTGACTTTTTCTTGCCTTCCGATCCGTCGTTTTTGCCGGGATAATCGGTTTCCCGAGGGGGAAAGCGGGCCAGGTTCATGCGGAGTGCGCCGGCGATGCGAGTCTCGGAGATGTTTAGAGCTCGCTCGAACTCGCACTCGCTGAGGTCGAGCCACCCTTCGATGCGCGAGCCGGCGAGGTTGACCTTGTTCTGGAAGAGGATTCGCTTGAGCGTGAGGTTGGTCGGGCAGTGCAGGCCGCGGAGGTCGACCTCGCCCTTGACGACAGTGCCGGTTGGGAAGGGGTCTCCGTTGCGTTCGGGGTCTGCGGCCCACGCGCGGACGCGGTGCGCGAACGCTTCGCCGTTGATGGTCTGCTTTGCGTTGTTCTTGCTCACGCGGCCCTCCCGAGTCCGGCGAGGGTAACGGATCTGGAGATGCAAGAGAAGCTTCGGTTGTGCTATCGGACCGTGCGCCCGTCTGTTGTGGGCGAGAGAGTCGAGCAGGTGAGCTGGAGGGTGGGTACTAAAGGGAGAACACTGGCGGACAAGCCGCCAGTGCCAGAGGTCTGTTGTGACTTGTGGATCGGAGGCCTGTGCGTCGGCTTACTGCACGCCGAGGTCGCTCTTGGTGAAGAGGGCGATGAAGCGGACTCCGGCTTTTTGCATGGACTCGGCGGCGCCTTCTTCGCGGTCGATGGTGGCGATCACGCCGACGACTTCGGCGCCCGCTTCGCGGAGGACGCCGACGGCTTCGATCGCCTGGCCTCCGGTGGTGGCGACATCTTCGAGGACGACGACGCGTTCGCCCTCTTCGAGGAGGCCTTCGAGCTGCTGGGCGGTGCCGTAGTCTTTCTTGGCGTTGCGGATGAAGACGCAGGGCTTGCCCGTTTCGAGCGCGGCGGCGGTGACGAGGGGGATGCCGCCGAGCTCGGCGCCGGCGAGGCGGTGGACGGGGCCGAGCTCGGCCTCGATCTTCTCGATCTCTTCGGCGAAGAGGACGCCGAGGTCGCGGAGGACATCGGGGAGTGTGCTGAAGCGGTACTTGTCGAGGTAGTAGTTGCTTTTGCGTCCTGAGCGGAGGGTGAACTCGCCCCGGAGGAGTGAAGCCGCGGCGAGGCGCCCGGCGAGGACTTCGCGGTCGATCTGGCTCATGGGGGGAGGGTAGGGGCGCCCCCGTTTGGGGGGGGGGGGGGGGGGACGGGTAAACGCGGGGCGGGGGGCCCGGGGGGGCCCCCGGGGCCGGGGGGGGGGGGGGCGCGGGGGGTGGGGGGGGTTTGGGGGGGTGCGGG
>JAFIFZ010000021.1 GCA_020831775.1 Phycisphaerales bacterium | reverse complement strand
CACCGCCCAGCCCCGCCGCTGAGCGGGCGTCGACCCCACACCCGACAAACATAAACGGCCCGGCCTCGCTTGCGGCGGGGCCTTTCTTCATGGTCTCTTGGGGATCCGAGGCGTCAGTCGTGGCCCCAGGGCGCCGGGGGCGCGGCGACCGGCATGGTCAGGTCGAACTCGACGCGGAACCGCCTGTCGGTTCCTTCGCGGCGGAGGGCGTAGGCGAAAGTCCGGCCGGGGATGATCTCGACCGTCCAGACATTGGTGCTGGCGGCGGGGATCAGCTCTGCGGTGAAGCGGTCGGCGTGGAACTCCTGCTTGGTGGGCTCGCCGGGGCCGCGGGTGTCGCCGCCGTACTGGGTGGTCTCGTCCTCGGAGCCGTCGGGCATGCGGTGGTCGTGCTTGAGGCGGAGGCCGTTGCGGGTCTGGGTGAGGACCCATGTGCGCGAGCGGTCCTCGGCGACATGGAAGGGGATGAGGATGCGTCCGTCCTCGCAGGTGCGGACATGCATGATCATGGGGCGGAAAGTGAAGTCGGGGTTTCCGGTGGTGTCCTGGACGACGCGTCCCTCGAAGGCCTTGCCGCAGAGGTCCTGGAGGTTGGACCAGAAAGCGCGCTGCTGCTCAGAGAGTCGCTCGGGGTCGACGCGTTCTGGGCGGTCGTTTGTGGCGCAGCCGCTCAGGAGGGGCAGGGCCCCGAATGCCGCGACGGCCAGTGCGGCGGCTGTCGCCCCGCGGTGGATGAAGTTGGTCATGGTTGCTCCGTTTGCTGTGCGAGGTTGCCAGATTGCTCCGCCCCTCCGGCGGGCGCGTGACAGGCGGGATTATCGGCGCACGGGCTCCCTCGCGGCCAGCAACTCCGACAGTCTCCGGACTTTCTGATCGTCTTTGGGGTCGGCTGCGACGGCTCGAACGGCTGCGTCGAGCTCTGGATCGGCGCGGATCTCGTCGGCTCCTGCCTGCCCGGGGTAGAAGACGGGGAGCTCGATCCAGACGCTTTCGGCGTCGTTCAGATCCGTGCCGTCCGGGGCTCTGGAGGCGACGAGGGTTGCGCCGGCGTCGCTGCCCCCGTCGCCGACACGCATCGAGATCGGGGCGGAGACCAGATGCCATCGTGCGCCGACTGCGCCGCTGTGGATGGCGAACTGGACGGTGTAGTCCCAGCCGGGGACGAGGTCGTGGCTGTCGAGGCGATTGGGCGCCTCCAGCGTGCGGGTGACGCGGACGCGCCAGACGCCGTCCTCCCAGCGGCCGTCGGCCTTGATCGAGCCGCGGCTGCCCGAGGGCTCGCGGAGCAGGCGGTAGGGGATCGCGTCGCCTTCGTTCCATCGGTCGCGATCGCTGATGGGGCGTGCGGTCTCTTCGGTGAGGTAGTACGGATCGTCCTGCGAATAGCCGCGCTCGAGCAGGCGGCTCTTGCTGAGCGCCCGGACCCCCGCGGCTTGCTCGTTGAAGACGAATGCGGGGCCGTCGCCGTTGTTGTTGGCGTTGGTGGTGTACATCGAGCGCCCCTCTGAGGAGAGGCGGTAGTCGAGGACATAGCCGTTGTCGGCGAAGCCGACGGGGTTGCTGCGGTGGGCGCGCCACTGCCAAGTGTCGAGGAAGACGCTCCGCCGGCGGAGGTCCATGAGCTCGGCCGGGTCGCGCACGCTCGACCAGCGGGTATCGAGCGGGCCGTCGGTGCGTGACTCTGAGACAAACTTGCGGACATCGCTCTCGCCGAGTCGTTGCCCGATGTGCGGGTGGGCCTCGGCGTGTTCCCGGGAGACCTCGTCGGTGCGGCTGCGGACGCCGGGGTGGGTGACGAGGAAACCGCCGTAGATGTCGTAGTGGGGGATGTTGCCCGCGTCGATGGCGACGGAGATGCGGTCTTCGTAGAAGCCGTGGGGTTCGGGCCCTGCGGGCGAGCTGCCGTAGCGTGTCCACGAGCCGTTCTCGTAGACCCAGTATTGGTGGTACCAACTGGGGTTGTCTGTGGGGAATTCGTAGCGGATCTGGATGTGCTCGGCGTCGTGGACCGCGCTGACGCGGAGCGTCGAAACGAGGTCCTGCGCCTCGGGAATGAAGATGTTCCGGTCCGGGTCGAAGGCGGCTCGATGGCCGGGCGCGGCGCAGCCTGCGAGTGTCGATACGAAGAACGCTGCGCCGGCGCAGATGAGGAGTGATCGTGTCGTGTGCATGTGTCGGCCTCCGTGATATGCGTGAGACACAAGCCTATCGCGGTGGCGCAGCGGAATGGGCGGAAGGCTCAATCTTCCGATGCTTCGGCTTTTCGCGCTGCTCTTGCGAAGCCTTGCGAGGCGAGCAGCGAGCGCAGATGGATCGGGTAGTCGGTCTGGATCGCGCCGACGCCTGCCTCGATGAGCTGCCCCCAGAGTCTTTCTGGTTCGGCGACGCCGACGGAGTCGTCGCCGAGACCGCCCGAGAGCCTGCCGTCCCAGAGCGTGTTGATCCAGACTCGGACGCCGATGTCGTTGATGCGCGAGAAGAGCTCGTGGGTCATGCGGTCGGCGTTGCTTTGGTTGAAGATGAGCTCGACCGCCGTGGCGCCGGTGAGTTCGTGGTAGCGTTCGATCAGCTCGATGAGGTCTTCGTCTGCGATTCTGCTGGCGGTGATGATCGGCATGTAGCGGACTTCGGGCGGAAGGGCGGAGAGGCGTTTGGCGGCCTGCTCGGGCTGCTCGCGCGACTTGAAGAGCGCGTGGTCGAGCAAGTCCATCTGTGCGACGATCTCGACGACCTCGGCCATCTGCTCTGGCGAGACCTTGTCGAGGTTGATCATCGCCCGGCCCCGGACGAGCTCGAGGGCTTCTTCCAGCGTCGGGACAGGTTGATCGGTGACGGGGCCATCGGGGCTGAGCAGGCGCAGGGCGCTGATGTCTTCGAGCGCGAGTTCGGAGACTTTGCCTCGGCCGTTGGTGGTGCGGTCGACGGTCGTGTCGTGCATGAGGATGTAGTGTCCGTCGCTGGTGCGGCGGAGGTCGACCTCGACGATGTCGGCGCCGTACAGGATCGAGAGCTCGATCGCCCTGAGCGAGTTTTCGGGCGCGAGGTGGATCGTGGCGCGATGGGCGACAACGAGGACAAGGTCGCAATCGGGGTCGGTCCAGGAGACGACGGCGGGCGGGGAGGTCGAGGCGATCGCCGAGGCGTGTGCGGGGAAGATCGAGAGGGTGAGGAGCACCGCCGCGAGGAGCCGCGGCAGGCGCGGTTTGCGGGGGTGATCTGAAGTGGGTGTGGGGTTCATCGACGGGTTCCGCTGTTTGGTGAGAACGGGTCTTGGGCTCGTCCGGAGTTTTCGCGTTTGGGGCTTGGCCGTCGGCTCAGGCCGCGCCGACGGGGACGCCGGGCGGGAGTTCGCCTCGTTTGAAGCGTTCGACGACGACGGCGAGCAGGGTCAGGTCGGCGGGGGTGACGCCTTCGAGGCGTCCGGCCTGGCCGAAGGTTTCGGGGCGGAAGCGGCCCAATGCCTGGCGGGCTTCCTTGCGCATCGGGGTGATGTTTGCGAAGTCGAGGGCGGAGGGGATGCGTTTGCGTTCCATCTTCGACTGGCGCCGGATCTCTGCCTCCTGGCGTTCGATGTAAGGCGCGTACTTCATCGAGGCGAAGACGCCCATCCATGACGAACGGGCGGCGCGGACGCCGGGGAGAGCGCGGCGCAGGTCGCCATAGCCGAACTCGGAACGGACGAGTGACTTGGTGAGCGGTTCGCCGTCGAGCTTTGCTTCGGCGATGGCGCGGGCGAGTTCGGCTGTTTCCTGCCGGCGCTGCTGAAAGACCGCAAGCCGCATACGGCCGAGTTCGGTCGACGAGAGCAGGCCGAGTTCTTCGGCGAGCGGGGTGAGCCTGTCGGCGCTGTTGTCGGCGCGCAGGAGCAGGCGGTGCTCGGCGCGGCTGGTGAACATGCGGTAGGGCTCGACCGGTGTCTTGGTCACCAGGTCGTCCATCAGCACGCCGATGTACGCCTCGTGTCGACCGAGCGTGCGGGGTTCTTCGCCCAGCGCAAACCTCGCGGCGTTGAGGCCGGCGACGAGGCCCTGGGCGGCGGCTTCTTCGTAGCCGCTGGTGCCGTTGATCTGCCCGGCGAGGAACAAGCCTTCGACGCTCTTGGTCATGCCCGTCGCGTGGATCTGGTGGGGGCGGACCATGTCGTACTCGACGGCGTAGCCGTACTGGAGCACCTCGGCCTTGTCGCAGCCGGGCATGGCGCGGACGAGGGCGAGCTGGACATCTTCGGGGAGGCTTGTGGCGATGCCGTTGCAGTAGACCCAGTCGGAGCGCCAGCTCTCTGGTTCGAGGAAGACGCCGTGGGATTCGCGGTCGGCGAAGCGGTTGACCTTGTCCTCGATGGAGGGGCAGTAGCGTGGGCCGACGGACTCGATCTGCCCGCTGAACATCGGGGCGCGGTGGAGGTTCTGGCGGATGTGTTCGTGGGCGTCGGCTGTGGTGCGGGTCTGTCGGCAGTCGAGCTGTTCGAGGAGCGGGAAGCGGTCGCAGACGAGTTCGCCGGCGGACCACGGGCCGCGTTCGGTCAGGTCGGAGAAGGGGAGGGGCTGGTCGTCGCCGGGCTGGACGGGGAGGTTGTCCCAGTCGATGGTGGACTTGCGAAGGCGCGGGGGCGTGCCGGTTTTGAGGCGTCCGAGCTCGAACCCGAGGCGGCGGAGCTCGTCGGAGATGCCGACGGAGGGGGCTTCGCCGTGGCGCCCGCCGGCGGACTTTTTCTCGCCGGTGTGCATGAGCCCGCGCATGAAGGTGCCGGTGGTCAGGACGATGGCGGGGGCGGCGAGTTCGGCCCGGCCAAGGGGCGTGTTGATGCGCACGCCGGCGAGTTTCGTGCCCTGAAAGATCAGGCCCTCGACGGCCGCCGCGATGACCTCGATCTCGGGGCGGGAGGCGATGAGGGCCTGAACGGCTTCGGCGTAGGCGTGTTTGTCGTTCTGGCAGCGTGGGCCGTGGACGGCAGGGCCCTTGCTGGTGTTGAGGACCTTGAAGTGGATGCCGGTGGCGTCGGCGGCGAGGCCCATGAGGCCGCCCATGGCGTCGACCTCGCGGACGAGCTGGCCCTTGGCGAGCCCGCCGATGGCGGGGTTGCAGCTCATCACGCCGATCTTGGCCGGGTCGAGGGTGACCAGGGCGACGGTCGGGCGGAGGGCGCCGCTGGCGGATCGTTCGGCGGGGAGCAGATTGGCGGCCGCCCACGCGGCTTCGACGCCCGCGTGCCCGCCTCCGATCACGATCACCCTGTACGCCTGTCGGTCCATCGCAGCGGATCGTAGAGCCGGAACTGGGGCGATCCGGGAGGCTCGGCGTGCGGGGGCGGTGAAATCCGACAGCGTTGATCCGGAATCTGATGGTCCTCGGCGCGGGTGTGTGCCGCCGCGGACCGCCCGCCCGTATGCTCCGGGTCCCGCATCGGTTCGCCGGTGACGGTTGGGGAAGGTGTGGGCGGCGTGGGGCGCCGCGGCAGATTTAGAAGAGGATTCCTGATATGGCCAGACGACAGGGCCCGCCCGAATCGTTCCAGTTCAATGTCGACCAGATCCAGATCGACCCCAAGCGAGCGCTGCTGATCGGGCAGGTCGTCCTGATCCTGGGCGTGATCGCGGCCGGGGTCTGGACCAGCTTCTACACGGTGCAGGCCGAGGGCGAGGCTGTGGTCAAAAGGTTCGGCAAGGTGATGAGCGTGCGCCAACCGGGGCTGCACTTCAAGGCGCCGTACGGGATCGACAGCGTCTACTTCGTGCCGACGCGCCGCGTCTTGAAGGAAGAGTTCGGCTTCCGGACCGTCGGGACGGCCAGGCGGACGGAGTACAGCAAGTCTCGCGAGCACCTGGCCGAGTCGCTGATGCTCACGGGCGATCTGAAGGTGATCGATGTCGAGTGGGTGGTGCAGTACCGCATCGAGGATGCGGAGAAGTACCTGCACAGGGTGCGCGAGCAGACCAAGACCATCCGCGACATCTCCGAGGCGGTGATGCGCCGGATCGTGGGCAACAGCCTCGGCAGCGATGTGCTGACCGAGAAGCGTGTCGAGGTGGCGAGGAAGGCGAGGGAGGAGCTGCAGGAGATCCTCGACTCGTTCGACGCGGGGATCACGATCAGCACGATCGAGCTGCAGGATGTCACGCCTCCCGAGCGGGTCAAGCCGGCGTTCAACGAGGTGAACCAGGCCGAGCAGGAGCGCGAGCGGATGATCAACGAGGCGGAGAAGCGCCGCAACCAGCTCCTGCCGCGGGCCGAGGGCGAAGCGCAGCAGCTCGTCGCGGCGGCCCAGGGCTACGCGGCCGAGCGCACCAACAGCGCGCTGGGCGAGGCCGAGCGGTTCACCGCGATCCTCGCGGAATACTCAAACGCGCCCGCGGTGACGCGCCAGCGGCTGTTCCTTGAGATGATCGACCAGGTGATGCCGAAGATCGGGCGGGTCCTGGTCGTGGAGGAGGGGCAGATGCTCCCGACGCTTCCGATGCTGAACCTCGACGAGCCCGCGGGCGGGTCCCGCACGGGGGGTGGACGATGAACAACAAACTCGTGACAGGCGGGCTGGGCCTGACCTCTGTGATCATCGTGCTGGCGATCCTGGGCGTGATCGGCTTCTCGCTCTCGACCTTCTCGCTCGACGAGACCGAGCAGGCGGTGGTCGTGCAGTTCGGCGCCCCCGTCGGCGAGCCCGTGACCGAGCCGGGGCTCCACTTTAAGATCCCGTTCATCCAGGAGGTGCGTAAGTTCGACAAGCGGCTGCTTTCCTGGGACGGCGATCCGAACCAGATCCCTACCCGCGGCGAGCAGTTCATCTCCGTCGACACGACCGCCCGCTGGCGGATCGTCGACCCCCTGAAGTTCCTCCAGAGCGTGGGGGACGAGCGGGGGGCGCAGCTCCGCCTGAACGACATTCTCGACTCGGTGGTCCGCGACCAGATCTCCGCGTCTGACCTCGTCGAGATCGTCAGGTCCATGGACTGGGAGGTCTCGAGAGAGGACCTCGAGCGGGCCCAGATCACCGGCGAGCAGGACGAAGAGATCCTGCTGCAGCGGGTGGCCCGGGGCAGGGCGGAGATCGTCCAGTCGGTGCTTGAGCAGGCCCAGAAACTGATGCCGCAGTACGGGATCGAGCTGATCGATATCCGGATCAAGCGGGTGGACTATGTCGAGTCGGTGCAGGAGCGGGTGTTCGAACGGATGATCGCCGAGCGTCAGCGGATCGCCGAGCAGTTCCGCGCCGAGGGCGAGGGGCGGGCGAGGGAGATCGACGGCCAGACGCAGCGCAGGGTCTCGGAGATCCGTTCAGAGGCGAGGCGTCAGGCGGAGGTGATCCGGGGCGCCGCGGACGCCGAGGCGACGCGGATTTACAACGAGGCGTTCGGGGCCGACCCGGAGTTCTACGCCTTTTTCAGGACGCTGGAGAGCTACAGCAAGTCCCTGGGCCAGGATGTGACGCTGATTCTCCGGGCCGATTCGGACTACTTCCGGTTCCTGCGCGACATCGGGGCCCAGCCCCGCGACTGAGGGGGGCTATCTTCTGGCTCCATGAAGGCCGGGCTCGGGCCCGGCCTTGCTACCGATTCTCTTTCGCGGAGCGGGCATGACCGGCGACATCACGCTGATGCGGACGATCGGGCTGATGCTCGTGACCGCCGCGGTCCTGCTGGTGCTCGCCCGCCGGCTGGCGGTGCCCAACATCGTGGTGTACATCGTCGGCGGGCTGCTGCTCGGGCCGCTACTGGGACTGATTGAGACCGATGAGGCGACGGGTGCCGCGGACGCGTTGTATGTGCTGACGCATGTCGGGATCGCGCTCTTGCTGTTTCTGGTCGGGCTCGAGCTGAGCTTTGACAAGATTAAGGACATCGGGAAGGTCGCGGTCTTCGCCGGGGTCGGGCAGATCGTCTTCACGGCGTTCTTCGGCTTCCTGTTCGCGATCCCGCTGGGGTTCTCCGTGCTGGAGGCCGCGGTGATCGCGATCGCCCTGACCTTCAGCAGCACGGTCGTTGTTGTGAAGCTGCTGCGCCAGAAGGGCGAGTTGCTGAGTCTCTACGGCCGCATCGCGGTGGGCATCTTCCTTGTGCAGGACCTGGCGGTGATCCTCGCGCTGACGCTGCTGGCGGGGATGGACAATGTCGCGCCCGAGGAGGGAGTGGGGGGCTTGCCCCCGGGCATGCTCTCGCAGCTTGGCGTGGGCCTGCTCAAGGCCGGGCTGTACATGGTGGTGCTCGCGGCGGTCGCGCTGTTCTCGGTGAAGTTTGTTATGCGCCCGTTCTTCGACTGGGCGGCCCGGTCTGGCGATGTGCTGCTGATTTGGGGCGTCGCGTGGTGCTTTGCATTCGTGGTCGCGGCCGAGCGGTTCGGGCTTTCGCTGGAGCTGGGGGCGTTCCTTGCGGGCGTGAGCCTCGCGCAGCACAGGTCGGCGGGGGAGCTGACGCGGCGCCTCGGGCCCCTGACGAACTTTTTCATCGCGCTGTTTTTCCTGTCGCTCGGCGCGAGCATGGACCTCGGCGAGGCGAAGGCACACTGGCTCGCGGCGGTTTTGCTCTCGCTGTTCGTCCTGATCGGGAACCCGCTGATCTTCATCCTGATCGTCGGGCGGTTCGGCTACAGCGAGAAGACGAGCTTCAAGACCAGCGTCACCGTCGCGCAGATCAGCGAGTTTTCCCTGATCTTCGGCGCGATGGCGATGGCAAAGGGGATCATCGATCAGTCGATCCTGTCGCTGATCACGGTGATCGGGCTCATCACGATCGTCGGCTCGTCGTACATGATCCTGTTCAACGACGGGCTGTACAAGTGGTGCAAGGCGGCGGGGCTGCTCCGGCCCTTCCGCATCTCCGATCAGGAAGACGAGGCGGCGCCGGAGATCAGCTCCGGGCACATCATCATCGTCGGCATGAACGCGTTGGGGCGGGGCCTGGCCAAGCGCCTCAGCGAAGAGGGGCGCGATGTGCTGGCGATCGACACCGACCCCAGAAAGCTCCGGGGCCTGCCCTGCCGCACGCTGCACGGGGACATCGAGCACGAGGAAGTCGCCGAGGAAGCCGGATGCGACCGTGCGGCGATGGTCGTCAGCGCCCTGCAGATCGAGGAGACCAACCGCCTGCTCGCCTGGCGCTGCAAGCTGCACAAGGTCCCGGTAATGGTCCACGCGTTCGACGGGTCGGTCGTGGCGGACCTCAAGGCGATCGGCGTCGATGAGCTCCTCGACTCCAAGACCCTCGGCAGCATGCTCCTGGTGACCAAGCTCGCCGAGGAGGGGGTGGTCGACCCGTGACCGAACTCTTCGCCATCGTGGTGGCGGCGACGATCGCGATCGGGATCGCGCGGATTTCGCGGATCTCCCCGATCCCGGTCTTCGTGATCGCGGGGGCGGGGCTGGGGCTCCTGCTCTCGACGGGGCTGGCCGAGCCTCTGGGGCTCGGGAGAGCGGCGGCGCTGGGCGAGGGGTCGCTGCGCCTGGATGTAGTGAACCTGGGCCTTGCGTTTCTGCTGTTTGCGGCCGGGCTGCAGCTGGACCCGTCGCGCGTCGGCAGGCAACGCAACGCCGCGATCCGCGTGGGGCTGATCCAGTTCGGCGTGCTCGCGGGGGTGGGGTTCCTGATCGCGTCGGGCGTGGGGCTGGAGATGATCGCCTCGGCCCACATCGCGCTGATGCTCGCGGCGAGCTCGACGATCATCGGCGTGCAGATCCTGGCCCAACGCCGCCAGCTTCACGAACCGATCGGGCGTCTGGTTGTCGGCGTGCTGCTGCTGCAGGACCTGCTGATGATCATCGCGATCGGCGTGCTTTCGGGCGTCGACGATGGGGTCGGCGCGACGGTTCGGGCGGGCGGCGTCACGCTTGCGATGTGCGTCGCGTCGATCCTCGGTGTCCGCCTCATCATGCCGAGGATCATCAGCGTTTTCACGCTTGATCAGGAGACGCTGCTGTTGGTGGCGATGGCGGTGCTGTTCGCGTTCTGCGGCATCGCTCATGCTGCTGGCCTGCCCCTGACGATCGGGGCGTTTCTCGCGGGGGTGTCGCTCTCGGCGTTCCCGGTTGGGGCGAACATCCGCAAGCCGATCGGGTCGGTGGCGACCTTCTTCACGGCCGTGTTCTTCGTGGCGCTGGGCTCGCTGCTGCCTGCGCCCAGCGGGCAGAGCGTGCTGCTGGCGATCTTGCTCGGCGCCGTGGTGCTGCTGCTGACGCCGTTCGTGGTCGTCGCCGCGTCGCTGGGGCTAGACATTTCGCGTCGGGCTGCGATCGAGTCGGGGCTGATGCTGGCGCAGGCCGGCGAGCTGGCGTTGGTCGTGGCGATCTTCGGCTACCAGCGGGGGCACATCGGCGACGACCTGCTCGCCGCGATGGCCTTCGTCACCGTCGGCACGATGATGCTCACGCCCCTGATCGCGACCGAGGCGATCGCGTGGAGGATCCTCGATCTGATCCCCGTCAAGCTGCCCGCGCCGACAGACCGCAAAGACCACGCAGTCATGCTCGGCTGCGGCACCAACAGCCGCGTGCTGCTGGACCTGCTGCTGCTCTCGGGGCTCGAACTCGTGGTGATCGACGAGGACCCGGCGGTCGCCGCCCGGCTGCGCGAGCGGGGGATCACGGTGATCCGGGGCGAGGCGGCCGATCCTCGTGTTCTTGCCGCGGCGGGGGCGCAGGCTGCGAAGGTCGTCGTCTCGACCATCCCCCGTCCCAGCGTGAACCTGCGCGTGCTCAAGCATCTGCCCCCGGGGCGCCTGATCGTCCGCGTCTTCGAGGCCCACGACGAGCGGAAGCTCCGCCACGCCGGGGCGATCACCGCCAGCGAGGCCGAAGCCGCGGCGGAGGAAGCGGCGAGGCTCATCCTCAAGGCCTGAACCCTGTTCGAGGGTCTGCACCCGCCCCCGCCCGATCGCCGATAACCCGGTTTGTCGCCCGTGCTTCGCCCGGCGGTCGCCCTCGGGGGCGGTCGGCGACGCATGCTTGTGACCGTCACCTGCCGAGGGCCGAATCGCGATGCGTTCGATGCACTGGTTTGCTCTGCTGCTCTGCTGCGCCGCGTCACTCGCCCAGGGGCTGCCGACCTACACCGTCGTTGGCGAGGTCGAGACCGAGGTCGTCGAGGCGTTCAACAACGCGTGGAACCGGCTGACGCCCGAGCACCGACGCCTGCTCAACGGGATCTCGCTGCGACGCGGGGCGGAGTTTGTTCTGCCCGAGCGGATGCCTCTGGAGTACCGGCTCGTCGCCGCGGCGGCGATGGCGAGCCACAACGGCGTCCGTCACGAGATCACGGTGTACGACGCGGGCGTCCGCGGCGAGGCGCATTGGAACGGCGGCCTCCCGAGCGACGAGAGCCTCAACGAGTTTCTTTCGAACTTCGCCGATCTCGTACCCGACGACGGGCGGCGCGACGACCGGTATTCCCGCTGGCTGGCGTTCTACATGCCGATCGAGTCGTGGAACTCCGGCGGCGAGGTCCCAAAGGGCCTGCCGACGCCCGGCAAGCCGACCGCGCTGCAGCGGTTCGTCGAGAACGGCGTCTGGCACGCGCTGGGCGGGAGCGCCACGCTCGAAGAGCTTCTGCTCCACGAGCTCGCCCACGCGGTCCACTCCGGCGGCGCCGCGGGGCGGAACCTCAGCGAACGCTACGGCTCGTGGGCGACGCTCTCTGGCTGGACGCTGACGAGCACCGGCGAGCCGGCGAAGGGCTACGCCCACGGCCGCATGATGGTCGAGCGCCCGATCGTGCTGATCCGCCTGCTGATCGGGGCGGACCGGGGCGAGTCGATCTACGCCCCTGCGTCCGATGCGCGGTCTGTGAACATCTATTCGAGCTACGACCTGCGCGAGGACTACGCCGAGGCGACACGATTGCTGGTGTACGACCCCGGGCGTCTGGCTGAGGTGTCGCCACACAAGCTGCTGTATGTCAACGCGGTGGGCTGGAACACACGCATGGACGCGGCGAACCCCGGGCCGCTCTGGATCGATGAGCGGGCGCTGCGCGACGCGCCGTGGTTCGGGCGGCTGAGCGAGGGCGCGACCACGCTGCTGCTCGATTCCCGCGTCGATCCTGTCGCGGCGATGGCGGTGCTGCGGGCGCACGCGGGCGTGCTCGACCCGGCCGATCTGCCCGAGCCGCACGGGGCGTTCGTGCTTCCTGCGGACTATCCCGAGCATCTGTCAAGCCGGCTTGCCGACGGGCGATTCTCAATCACGATCGGGGGCGTCGAACACCACGCCCACCCCGAGGCGGTGCGCCGGCACGCCGAGCGGGCGATGATCGGCTGGCTGGATTACTCGCAGGTCGAGCTCATGCTTTCGGGGCTGCACAACGGCGTCGACGAGGCGGAAGCCGAGGCGATCGCGGCAGAGGCCGATCCGGATCGACGGCTTGATCGGCTCGGCCTTGCGCTGCTCGGGCCGCGGACGCCGGAGCTTCGGCGGTTGTGCGCACAACTCGCGGACGGGTATCGCGGCGAGCGGCTCTTGGTGCATCACCGGCTGCGCGTGATCGCGTTTGCATCGGAGCGTGGCGAGGCGGGGGTGAGAGCGGTTGCGGCGGCCGAAGCCGCGGCCGAGGGCGAGCCCGTCTCGCAAGACCTTGTCGAGCTCCGGGCCGAGTTGGCGCGGGCCGCGATCGAGCGGGGCGAGTTTCAGGCGGCTCAACGCCTGATCGAGCGCGTGCCGGGCGGGACGCTCGGGGCTCTGCGTCGTGCGGAGTTGTGGATCAAACTGTCGCGTGTCGAGCCGGAGTTTGTGGAAGCCGCGTCCGGAGCGGTCGCTGCGGAGGCCGACGCCGCCTGGCCCGAGCTGGCGTTGAAGCTGCGTTTTTTGGCCGAACGGATCGGACAGTGATCATGGTGGGGTCTGTGATGCAAAGAACAATCGGTGTGCTCGCGGCGGTGTGGCTTGCCCTGTTCGCTCACGCGCAGCCTGTGCATGCGCAGGTCGATTACAGGCATGCGCAGTCGCCGGTGAAGGACCAGGGGGCTCGGGGCACATGCGTCGCGTTTTCAATCAATGCGGCGCTGGAGACCTTCCCGGGCGTGCCGACGGACCTGAGCGAGCAGTTGCTCTACGCCACGGTGAAAAACCACCAGCAGTCCGTCGACCGCTGGCTCCGCCTCGGCGGTCGCGAGACGACGATCCGTGAGGGCGACGACTTCATGGCGTATGTCCACCTGTTCGAGCTGCTGGGCACCTGCTCGGAAGAGTTTCTGCCCTACAACCCGATCCCGATCCGCGTCGGCCGGCGCACGCCGCCGGAGATCCGGAGGTTTATCGAGCTCGCGCAGGTCGATCCCGCTCAGTTTGAGGCGATCCGCGACGCGGCGGGCAAGTACGGCTTCAGCCGTCACCAGTGGAGGGTCTACGAGGGCGACGAGGCGAAGAATGTCCAGCGCATCAAGGATGCGCTGGACGCGGGCGTGCTGGCCATCCCCGCGACCTATGTCGTGCACGAAAAGCCGTGGTCGGACCTGCCCAACCACGCCAACTTCCAGGGCGACAACATCCGCGACATCATCCACCCCGGCATGCTCGAGCAGTTCGCGCCCGCCGACGGCCAGTGGGTCGACTACGGCCGGGCGACACTCTTGGCCGGTGGCGGCGGTCTGACAGCAGCGCTCCGCGACGGACGCTGGCGCAGGCGTCCGATCTTCCCGCTGAACCAGTACTCCGGGCACGCCGTGACGATCGTGGGCTACGACGAGATCGGCTTCATCATCAAGAACTCGTGGGGCACGGGGTGGGGTCGCAACGGTTACGCCCGCATCGCCTTCGACTACCACGAGCTCTACGCCAGCGGCGTGCTCTTCATCACCGGCGTCACCCTGCGCAACCCGCACACCGGCGACGGCATCTCGATGCTCGACTTTGTCCAGCGGGCCGACTGGCGCCTGAAAGTCCAGCGTGCCGGCCCCGCAGAGCACGGACGCCTGACCTTCTCGACCTGGGCGCTGGAGCTGCGCGACCCGGATGTCGGCATGGTCGAGTACGCGGTCGAGGGGCGCGACGCCCAGGGGCGGTGGATGCCGATTGTCACCGAGCAGGTCTACGCGGGCGATGTAACACGCCGCAACGGCGCCCCGCTGACACTCACGGGCGATCTCTACCGGCGGGCGATGGCCTGCCGCGAGCTGCGTGTGCGGGTGCGCTACGGCCTCTACCACCCGAGCTGGCCGCGAGATCAGGCGATGTTCGTGGCGATCCGGTCGTACCCGTCGTTTGCGCCGCTGCTGGGTTCGGCAATCGATCTTGAGCCGAGATAGGGAGCTTACTTTGCAGAAAAATCTTTCTCCTGCCAATTGAGCGACGAATAGTCCTTGTACGGACCTTCGTATTCAATGAAAGTTAGGAAAGCCCTATTGAGCAGATCGATGATCTTGTAGACATGAGAAAAATATTGATCAGTTGATGTGGGTCGATTTCTTGATCCATGGCACAGATTGTGTCTAACTTCATTCCATGAGACACAAAGGCTATCAATGCTGTGGTTCAAGAACTTTGGCCTTGTGCGATGCATCTCTTTTAGTAGGTTTCTAAAGTGAGGACTTCTCCCGGTGGCATTTATGTAATCTGGCCTGGTGATTCCGGCGCATTCCCTGAGCACCCTCTCAGTGGATATGCACATGGTCTGTATCCAGACATCCCGATCGGCTGGCTCTGCCGACCACGCCGAAAGCATCGCATTACACACATGCTTTGACGCCTCCGGAGCGGTTTGCTGTGTCTTGTATATCGCGTCACCGAATCTCGCCAGCGCGCTCTTGTGGGTCGACGCCAGTCGGCGTCCAATCGGATGGTACTTTGTCTCATGGGCTGGGCCGTCAGGGCAGCTGTAAACCAGTATTTTTAAGAATGCGGATGCGTAGTGGCAGTTTACGCCGCCTCCGCAGATGAGATTGGCAAGTGTTCGAAAGGTGCCAAATTTCTCGCTGCAGAACAGATTGTCTTTGGTCCTGATCTTCCATCCGCGGTCATGTCTTTCGAAGGTGTGAACTGGATTCGCGGTAGGTATGCTGATTCCCTGTTCTGTCGCGGTGCGCACGAGCGAATACTGGTCGCATTCGCCAAAATTATCAGTGCTCGGCCGTGCGCACCACACGGTCATAAAGTCGTCGTCTGGAGCCAGGTCGTCTAGCGAAAAGATGGTGCGAATCGCGAGGCCGCGCGCGACGGTATACTCGTCGGGCAAAATTGGCGGCCAGGGAATGTAGATCTTTGGTATCTTGATGCTTATGTTTCGAGAATCGATGCCGAATGCGTTGTAATACTCGGCGGGATGCGCGTACCGACCCGCTGTCAATGGAATGTCCATCGGGCTGGCGGCCATGTCCCGTCGGCTCGACTTGGTGCAAAAGAGCAGCGAAACCTGCCGATTCACAATGAACAGTTGGCCTGATCCTTCGTAGATCAGGTCGGGCTCGGCGCAGTTGACGAGACAGAGCTCGGGCAAGTGCCGGTGGAGCGGTTTGTTCGTCTCGATCGCGTTGATAAGTTCCGCGTCAAACATCATGCTGATGTTAGCGACGAGTCATCTCACATTCGTTGGGCTGTCGGAAGAGGGGGGCAGTCAGTCCGCCAGCCGCCAGTCCTTGCCCTCGCGTAGCACGCGCCGGTACAGCGTGTCTCGTTCGACGGGCTCGAAGCCGGCCTCGCGGATGGCGCGTTGCAGGTCCCAGACGGTGGTTTCCTGGTGGGTGCTCGATCCGCCGACCTTGGTGATGTCGTACCAGACGACGGTGCCGTCGATGTCGTCGGCGCCGTTCTGGAGCATGATCTGGGCCATCGACAGGGTCTGCATGATCCAGAAGGCCTTGACATGCGGGAAGTTGTCGAGCATGAGGCGGGCGACGGCGATGGTGCGGAGGTTTTCCAGCCCGCCGGGGCCGGGCAGGGCTTCGAGCTCGCTGCCGTCGGGGAAGAAGGGGAGCGGGATGATCGTCTGGAAGTAGCCGCCGGGGCGACGGCCCGAGGCGAGCTCTTCCGCCCGCATCTTCAGCGGCATCGGCGTGCCGGGGCGCGTGAGCGTGACGGGCGGCGCCGTGATCGCCTCGGTCGCGTTCAAGCCGGGTTCGACGGGCATCGACGGATCGCCCTCGTAACCGAGGCGGGCGAGGGCCTGGTCTTGAGCGCGCCGGAGGATCTCCATGTGCACGAGGCGCTCGCGGCGAGAGTCGATGTGCCCGTAGAGGATCGTCGCGTTGGAGTTCAGGCCGAGCTCGTGGGCGACGGTGTGGACATCGAGCCACTCGTCTGAGCGGATCTTGCCCTTGAACGCCTCGTCGTGCACGCGGTCGTCGAAGACCTCGGCCCCGCCGCCGGGGATCGAGCCGAGCCCGGCCTCGATGAGTTCTTCCAGCACGGCCCGGATGCCCGCTGTCCGGTCCGAACGCTTGTACTTCTTGGCGATCTTGGCGAGGTGGACGACCTCGACGGCGGTGAACGCCTTGATGTGCAGCCCCGGCGCGGCCTCGCGGATTGTCCGAAGCATCTCGGGGTAGTAGCTCCAGGGGAGGTAGGGGTGCAGCCCGCCGACGATGTGCATCTCGGTCGCGCCGTTCTCCACGGCGCCGCGCGCCTGCTCGGCGATGTAGCCCATATCGCGGGTGTACGCGCCGGGCTCGTCCTTTTTGCGGAAGAACTCGCAGAACTTGCACGAGAGCGCGCACACATTGGAGTAGTTCATGTGCCGGTTGATGTTGTAGTACGCGACGCCCGGGTGCAGACGCTCGCGGACGAGCTGCGCAAGCTCGCAAACGGTCCAGATGTCCGGGGTGGTGTAGAGCAGGTCGCCGTCGGCGAGGCTGAGGCGTTCGCCCCGCTCGACCTTGGCGCGGACCGCGTCGAGGCGCGGGTCTCGCTGGAGGCTCGGGGGCGGCGTGGCGGAGAGTGTCGCGGTCATGGGGTCGCCTTGCAAGGGAAGAGGGCTCCGGCGGAAAGAAGTGCAAACCGAGCGAAGCCGCCGGATCTTTCAGGAATCATTGAAAATAACCCCGCCCGGGTCAACCGGCGGGGTCTCTGAACGGACATTCGCATCAGAAAAAGCACGGCCCGGACTGTTCAGACCGGGCCGCACAAGGGGTGGGGACCTTGGAGGGGCGGGATGGATACCTGAGAAAGACCGCCGCCGGGCGTGTCAGCGCCACGGCGGTCGGAGAAAGGATCAGTTTCCGATCCGGATGTGCAGGCCCGATCTGCTCGGACGGTGCCAGTTGTGCCGGTAGCCGATGTGGCTCCGCCCGTGGTGGAAGCTCTGGCCGACACGGAAGCCGACGCGCGAGTTGCCGCCGCCGATCGTGCCGCGGACCGAGACGCTCGGGGCGCGGTGGTAGCGGTGGGTGTGCCGGACGCCCGGCGTGTAGTGGTGGTGGTGCACCGTCCGGGTGTAGGCCGGAGAGCGGACGACCGTGCCGGGGAAGACGCCGTATTGGGTTGTGGTGCAGGTGGTCTGGCTGATGGTCCGCGGGGCGACGCGGTGGTTGTAAGCGGGTGTGAAGGTCGAGCGGGTGAACTGAACGGCCTGGGACCGCTGCGGAGCCTGGGCGTTGTGGAACTCCCGGCCCTCGTAGGCGGGCTGGAGGTGCGTGAAGCCGCCGCCTTGGATGGAACGCGGACGCTCCTCGATCACGACGGGGGTGTGCCGGCGCGGGGCTTGCCTGTTGGCGGCCCGCCCGTCGCGCCGTGCGTCGGAGACGATCTGGTTGACGACGACCTGCTCGCGCGAGGTCTGGCGGCTGAGTTCCCGATGGACGATCCGCCCGTCGGAGCTCCGGACCACGCGGGTCGTCGTGGCGGTGTGCGGCTGGTGCGCCGACCGGACGACGACTGTGTCGCCATGGCGGGTGTAGGTGACGGATTGTGAGGCCGTCGCGGCCGGGGCCAGCGCGAGCAGCACGCCCGCGGCAGCGAGCCCGAGGCGTGTGCCTCTGGTTGTTGTCGGGGTTTCGCGGTGACTTGTTGTCGGGGTTTCGCGGTGACGGATCTTCATGTCGTTTCTCCGCAAGTCCGTTCGGGTCTTGCCGAACGGAGAGGCCAACCCCACGCCCGCGGCCGCTGTTCCGCCAGCGGGCCTGAGAATCCGGGCGAGGGGCCTTGCCCCGACCCCGCAGGTCCATGCGTCGGGTCGCATTGGCGGGGGCACGCCCGAACACCGGTGGGGGCACTCGCGGGGGCCGGGGGCTGCCAAATCGGCAGAAATCAGGTTGGCGGGGCCCGCACGGCACGCCGCTCTGGGCGTTGAGACGGGGGCGTCGCTCTGGCACCGCGATTGCAATGATGCCCCATCGAGAGCGAATACCACCACTCCGGCAAGGGAGCGAACATGGCTTCGAACCGCATCATCGGCATCGACCTCGGCACGACCAACTCGGTCGTGGCGATCATGGAGGGCGACGAGCCCCGCGTGTTGATCAACTCGCAGGGCAACCGCACGACCCCCTCGGTCGTCGCGTTCACCGACAAGGGCGAACGCCTCGTTGGCCAGCCCGCCAAGAACCAGCAGGTCACCAACCCCAAGAACACCGTCTCCTCGATCAAACGCTTCATCGGCCGGCGCGGCTCGGAAGTGCACGACGAGGAGAAGCAGGTCCCCTACGAGATCGTCGGCGGCAACGACGACTTCGTGAAGGTGAAGGTGCGTGACAAGGAGTACACGCCCCAGCAGATCTCCGCCTTCGTCCTCCAGGACCTCAAAAAGATCGCCGAGAATTACCTCGGCGAGACCGTCGAGCGGGCGGTCATCACCGTCCCGGCGTACTTCAACGACTCGGAGCGCCAGGCGACCAAGGACGCCGGCGAGGTCGCCGGCCTCAAGGTCGAGCGCATCATCAACGAGCCGACCGCGGCGGCCCTCGCCTACGGCCTGGACAAGAAGAAGAACGAGAAGGTCGCGGTCTTCGACCTCGGCGGCGGCACCTTCGACATCTCGATCCTCGATGTCGGCGACGGCGTCTTCGAGGTGCTCAGCACCAACGGCGACACGCACCTCGGCGGCGACGACTTCGACCAGAAGCTCATCAACCACATCGCCGACGAGTTCAAGCGTCAGGAGGGCATCGATCTCCGCAACGATGCGATGGCGATGCAGCGTCTCAAGGACGCAGCGGAGAAGGCCAAGATCGAGCTCTCCACGATGCAGGAGACCACGGTCAACCTCCCCTTCATCACGGCCGACCAGAACGGCCCCAAGCACCTGCAGATGTCGATCACGCGGAGCAAGTTCGAGGGCCTCTGCGAGGACCTCTTCCGGCGCCTGCGCGAACCGGTGCTGACCGCCCTCAAGGACGCCAAGCTCGACCCGTCGAAGGTCGACGAGGTGATCCTCGTCGGCGGCTCGACCCGCACCCCCAAGGTGCAGGCGGTCTGCCGCGAGATCTTCGGCAAAGAGCCCAACAAGAGCGTCAACCCCGACGAGGTCGTCGCGATCGGCGCGGCGATCCAGGGCGGCGTGCTCGCGGGCGATGTGAAGGATGTGCTCCTGCTGGATGTCACGCCCCTGAGCCTCGGCGTCGAGACACTGGGCGGGGTGATGACCAAGCTCATCGACAAGAACACGACGATCCCGACGAGCAAGAAGGAAGTCTTCTCGACCGCCGCGGACAACCAGGCGAGCGTGACGATCCATGTGCTCCAGGGCGAGCGCGAGTTCGCTCGGGACAACCGGACGCTCGGCCAGTTCGACCTGACGGGCATCCCCCCGTCTCCTCGGGGCGAGCCGAAGATCGAGGTCGAGTTCTCGATCGACGCCAACGGCATCCTCACCGTCACCGCCACCGAGCAGCGCACCGGCAAGAAGGCCGACATCCAGATCACCAACTCGGGCGGCCTGCCCAAGGAGGAGATCGAGCGGATGAAGACCGAGGCCGAGGCCCACGCCGAGGAAGACAGGCGCCGACGCGAGCTCGTCGACACCAAGAACCGCGCCGAGGGCGTCGTACAGACGGTCCGAAAGTCGCTCGAAGAGCACGGCGACAAGGTCGACGGCGAAACCCGCTCGAAGATCGAGTCGGCGATCTCCAACCTCGAAAGCAAGCTCAAGGGCGACGAGAAGGCGCCGATCGACGCGGCGCTGACCGAGCTCGAAGCGGCCGCGAGCCAGCTCGCCGAGGCCGCCTACAAGGCCGCCGCCGAGCAGGGCGCCTCGGGCCAGACCGCAAGCACCGAGACCGACACCTCGGCCGACGACGATGTCATCGACGCCGAGTACGAGGTGAAGGACGAGAAGAAGGATTGACGGGGCGCGGGGAGCCGGGCGCTGGGTTCGCGTCCGGTGACAGGCCTCGCGACCGAATATCGAAGCCGCAAACTCGCGGGACGCTTTCGGGCGTCCCGCGTTTTTCATGCGCCGGGGCGGCAGGCTTTGACGAGTTCGTCGAAGATCCGCTGGCCGAGCGGGGCGTGAGGCGTGCGCTCGGGGTGCCACTGCACGCCGAGATAGAACGGGCGGCGAGGATCGTCGATCGCCTCGATCACCCCGTCGTCTGAGGCCGCGGTCACGCGCAGCGGCCCGGGATCGCTCACGGCCTGGCGGTGCTTGCTGTAGATCTCGCCTGCGGGCAAGGCCGAGCCGTCGGTCGGCACGATCGGGTGGCTCTGCTCCCAGTGGCGCCCCGCGTCGGGCCTCGTGTCGGGCATGTGCTGGTCGAGCTCGCCTCCTGCGACAAGCGCCATCATCTGCATCCCGAGGCAGACGCCGAGCACCGGCGCCTCGGCCCTTGACGCCTCCAGCAGACGCAGGAGTTCGGTCTCGAACGCCTGGCGGTCTTCGTGCACGGGCCGTGCCTCGGGGTGGGTCGGCACGCCGAAGGGCTCGGTGCGAGGGTCGTCGCCCCCGGCGAAGACAAACCCGTCGAATCGTTCAACCGCCATCGCCTCGCTGCCCCGGATCGGGGGGAGGTAGACGGGCTGGCCCCCCGCCTTGAGCACGCTCTCGGCGTAGGTGCGGTAGGAAAACACGCGCAGCGTCCCGCGGACGGGTTCGATGTCGGTCGTGATGGCGATCAGGGGATTCGGCATGGTCTTCTCTGTCGGCGTTTCTAGACTACGCCCGTGCTCGGGCGTGCGCTGCTCATCTCGCTTGCGGTCAACCTCGTGCTCGGGGCGGCCATCCTGCTGTCGATCGTGCTGGGTTCGGGCCCGCAGCAAGCGGGCATCGTTGAAGGCCCTCCGCCGCTGCGCCTGGACGCGCTGCGGCTGGTCCGTGTCGAGCGTCCCGGTGTCGAGTCGCTGACCGCCGAGCGGACGCCGCTCGGCTGGGTCGGGCGTCGGGGCGAAGACGGGCCGGCGATGGTGTTGGACGCCGACAGGATTCTGGGGTCGTGCCGCCTGCTGCGCGACGGGCTTCGCGCGGCGGAGTCCGAAGACGAACTGACCGATCCGCTCCGGATCGAGCTGTCGACCGAGACCGGCGCAGCGCTGATCGAGCTCGGCGAGCCCGGGCTCGGCGGCGTCGCGCCCGCGAGGCTGGTGATGGACGATCACGAGCCGATGGCGATGACCGCATCCGCGGAGCTCTACCGGCTGTGGGCAGGGGGCTTTGACGGTTGGCGTCCTCGGACGGTCTTCGCGGGGATGGGCGAGAACGCGTCGAGGCTCACGCTCGGTGTCGGGCAGACCAAGCTCGCCGTCGCCCGGAGCGCCGGGCGGTGGGGGATCACCGATCCTGTTTCGGCGCCCGCCGATGCGGACGCGGTGCGTGCCGTGCTCGCCTCGCTTTCGTCGATGCGGGTGCTGGCCCGCCCCGAGTCGGGCGCGAGGGAGGGGCTTGACAGGCCGGTCGCCGAACTGACGATCGAGCAGGACGCGCGTGTGACCGTCGGCGGCGAGGTCCGCGTCGAGACGACCCGCTGGTCGCTGACCATCGGCGCGCAGTCGGACATCGATGGCGAGGCCCGCTTCGCGTCGGTCTCGGCGAGGCGGGTGGCGAGGACGCCGCAGGGAACCGTCGAGGTCGCCTCGTGGGGGCCGGAGCTGATCGAAATCGCCAGCGAAGACCTTCGGGGCATCAGCACGGATCCGTCGGGTGTGGTCGCGAGGCGAGCGGTGCAGGAGCCTGCGGCCGATGTCCGCGTGATCGAGATTGTTTCGCCGGGGTCAGAGTCGGGCGACGCGTTCAGGCGGGAGCTGGGACGATGGCGGGGCGAGAACTCCGGAGAATCGCCTTCGGCCGAGACGGTCCGCTGGCTCGATAGGACGCTGGCGTGGATCTGCGATCGTTCGGCCGACGAGGCGGTCTTCTTCGTGCCCGACGGCTGGCGCGACATCGCGACGCTGCGCGTGCGGGGCGCCCAGGGCTCGCACACGCTGTTCGTCGGCGCGATCGACCTGCCCTCGGGCGTGGTCGTCGGGATCGGCGACGGCACGGTCTGGCGTGTGTACTCCGGCGAGGACGCGGCGCAGGTCGCCGGGTGGCTGGCGTCGCGGGCCGGGTAACCTCGCGTCAGTCCTTGGCTTTGTCGTCGGTATCTTCGCTCTCTTCGGGATCGCTCTTGGTCCCGTCTTTTCGATCGCTGTCGCGTTTCTCTTTCTCTTCTTTGGCGATGCGGTCGATCTCGGCGAGCGCGGCGTTGTAGCGTTCCACCGCGTCGGCGGAGAGCCTGTTGATTGCTTCGGTGACCTCGCGACCGCTCTCGAAGATGTTGGTGCCGAGGGCGGAGACGACCGACTCCATCGCACGCTGGTTGAGGAAGCCCTGGTCGAGGCGGAAGCTCGCGACCAGCCCCTTGCACGCGGCGCAGCCCAGGAAGATCGTGGGCGCCGCGTCGGGCTCGCGCGCGATCACGCCGAGCAGTCTGTCTTCTGAGCAGTGGGGGCAGGCGAGCACTTCTGCGAGCATGACGCGTTCTCCTTTCCCGGGGTGTCACACCCCAACAACGCTCCACCACCAGGGCCCGACCAGCAGGAGCAGCGTCAACCCCGCGACGCTGATCGCCCCGCCGAACAGGATCAGGTGCTTGGAGCTGATTTCGCCCGAGCTGAACGCGATGGCGTTGGGCGGGGTCGAGATCGGCAGCGCCATCGCCAGCGAGCACGACATCGCCACACCGAGCCCCAGCGGGCTGGGATCGAGCGCCCCGAGCCCCATCACCAGCGGCAGAAGGAGCGTCGCGGTCGCGGTGTTGCTCATCACCGTGGACATCAGGCACGCGGTGATGCAGACGATCGCCAGCACGACACCCGCCGGGGCGCCTTCAAGCGGCAGCACCTCGACGATGGTCGCGGCCAGCCCGCTTCGCTCCATCACCTCGCCCAGGCAGAGCCCGCCCCCCATCAGGAGCAGCACATCCCACGACATCGATCGAAGGTCGGCGCTGTCGAGCACGCCCACCCCGAAGAGCACGATGATCGGCGCCAGCGAGACGGTGCCGGCCGAGAGCCCGTGCCACCCGCCGGTGATCCATCCGAAGATCGTCACCCCCGCCATCACGAGGACGAGCTTGGGCTTCCAGCCCTTCGCCTTGCTCGGCGGCTCGTCGTCGAGGCTGAACTTCGTGTCCCGCTGTTTGCGCCCGGTGTACATCAAGAGGCACCACGCCAGCGCGAGCAGGATCACCACGCCCGGCAGGCCGGCCATCATCCAAGTGCCGAAGTCGATCGGCTCGCCACGCTGCTGGAGGTAGCGGACCGCGATCGCGTTGGGCGGCGTCCCGATCGGCGTGCCCAGCCCGCCGATGTTGGCCGCAAGCGGGATCGAGAGGATCAGCGCCAGGCGTCCGGTGTGCCCCTCGGGCAGACGCGACACGAGGGGGAGACAGAGGGCGAGCATCATCGCGGCGGTCGCGGTGTTGCTCAGCCACATCGAGAGCAGCGCTGTGATCGCCATGACGCCGGCGATGAGCTTGGGCATCTCCCCGCCCGTGGCGCGGATCACGCCCCTGGCCAGGCGCTCGTCGAATCGGTGTTTGCGCAGCGCCGCCGAGAGCGTGAACCCCCCGAGGAAGAGCAGGATGACATCGGAGAAGAATGGAGACGAAAAGTCGGCCGGGACGGCCTCGATGCCCGCCGCCTCCAGCGCGGGCAGCAGCCAGACCAAGGCGAGCGCGAGCACGCTCAGGCTGGTGACAAACAGCGGCGCTGCCTCGGTGATCCACATCGCCGCCGCAACGATCAGGATCGAGAGCGCGATCTGCTCGGGCGTGTCGAGCCCGAGGGAGGCGAACGCACCGGTCAGCCCGGCGACGACAGCGCCCAGCGCGATCCCGATCCCGACTGACTTCCTGACGATCGCGCCCAAATGCCGGCTCCTCAACACGCAGAGCGGGAGGATATCGGGCTTTGGGCCGGTCCGCGGGCGGCGGTCCGCTGGCCTCCTTTGCCGCGATTCTGCTCGCACAGGGGTGTAATCCCCCTTGGATGCGGGGGGGTGTCGGGTACACTGCAGAGACAGAACCTGTCAACCGAGGCGTCAGACCGACGCCGCAATCGAGGACGATCCGGGCGGGCGACCGCCGAATGTGAGGAGATGATTTCCATGCGTACCCCGTTGCGAATCGCGAGCGGCGCGATGGCCGCCATCGGCGCTGTATCCGTCGCTCAGGCCCAGCTCTCGTTCGATACCGAACTGCTGATCCAGGACACGATGTTCAACAACCCCGTCACGGTCGTGGTCGACGCCGACGGAGTTGTTCACCTCGCGTACACCTCGCAGTTCAGCACCAACAGCGACTCGAAGGAGGTCTGGTACGCCACCAACGCGACGGGCGAATGGGAGTACAACCAGATCACCGACAACAATGTCAGAGAGGAGTTCCCCTACCTGATGATCGACTCGGCCGGGGTGCTCCACCTGACCTTCCACACCGGGATCCCTGCTGGCAACCAGGTCCGCTACACCAACAGCGCCATCAGGCCGCTCACCGACGCGGGTGAGGCCGACCTGATCAACATCACCCCCGACACCGATTCGTACATCTTCCCCAAGATCGATGTCGATGCCGACGGCGTGGTCCACTTCGCCTTCCAGACCCAGCGCTTCGGCGGGATCCAGGACGATGTTGTCTACACCACATGGGACGCGGTGAACGGCGTCGGACCGCTCAACTTCCTCACCAACAACGCGGCCCTGCAGCACCGCGAGCCGGCGATCGCGATCGGGCCCGACGGCGTTGTTCACATCGCCTACGAAGAAGGCAACGGGATCTTCGCCAATCCGCTGGTTTATGTGAACAACGACACACCGACCGGCGACTTCCAGACCGTCGGCACCGGTCTGTTCGCCAATGTGTCCAGGATCGGCATCCTCGCCGACAGCACCGGCAAGATCACCATCGGCTTCCGCAACGAGGACACCTTCGCGATCATCGAGAGCAACGGCGCCGGCTTCACGCCGATGCAGGACCTGACCGCCAGGGGGCAGTTCCGCGCCGCCTTCTACGACAAGTTCGCCCTCGGCCCCGATGACAAGCGCTACTTCGCCTTCTGCCACAACATCGGCTCGCTCGCCCAGCCCGGCGTCTACCTCGTCGCCGAGACCGACACCGGCTTCACCGAGCCCATCCGAATGCAGGGCGACGCGCCGCAGTCCAATGTCTCCGCGTCCGTCAGTGTCGGCCAAGACGGCACAATCGCGGTGGGCTACACCTTCTCCGACTTCCAGACCACCGTCGTCGCCGACCTCTACATCGCCATCAGCGACGACGACGCCTGTGTCGCGGACCTCAACGGCGACGGCGTGGTCGACGCCGACGACTTTTTCCTCTTCCTCCAACTCTTCGCCTCCGGCGACCCGCGGGCGGACATCAATGGCGACGGCGTGATCGACGCCGACGACTTCTTCGGCTACCTCGCGCTCTTCGCACAAGGCTGCTGAAAAAGACGGAAGCAGTCAGGACACAAAGACCGCCGGCCCGGGCGATTGTCCGGGCCGGCGTTGTTGATTAAAGAAGTCTGGGCGCCGCTTCAGCGTCTGCGGCGGACGAGCCCGAGCCCTGCCAGCGCCAGCGCAGCCGCGGCGCTCGGCGCCGGGACGACCACCGCGTACAGGCCCGTGCCGGGCAGGCGTGGGTTGACGAGGCTCAGAAAGTCCGACGGGGCGGTGACGAGGATGTCCTGCCCGTTCTGCTGATAGAGGCCGCTGACGCCGGCGAAAACACCGGTCTGCTGCGCGATCGGGATCACGCCCGTCAGCCCGTTGTACCCCGAACTCTGCAGGGCGAGCCCGAAGTGGTTGAGCAGCGGGTTCCACGCCGCGGCTTCCTGGGCCGCGTCGGTGTATCCACCGGTGCTCATGGCGCCCGCGGCGAGGTAGACGCTCCCGCCGCCGAGCACATAGTCCAGCAGCACACCCGGGTCGGGGTCCGCCCCGTTGACCCGTCCGCCGACAAAGACCCCGTCGTACTGGTTCAGGGTCGGCAGGTCGAAGGACACGCCCGTCGAGACGGTCCAATTGTGTCCGAGGCTCCCCATCGTCTGGGCGAGCGACGAGCCAGTCAGGCCGAAGTTCGACGAGTACGCCAGGAACGAGCCGGGCCCGCCCCCGGAAAAGAAACCGGTGACATTGCTCACGAAAGCGCCCGTCGCCGGCGCCAGAGCGAAGCCGTGGTCGCTCAGCGTCCACTCATCGTTGGCGACGACCATTTTCCCCTGCCCCATCGCGGCCGTGGCCCCCGCAAGCCCGAGAGCCCCGGCGATCAGCACGATCTTCGCGTTGGCGGTCTTCATCTCTGGATCTCCTCTTTGGTTCTTCGCAAAACGATCCGTGTCAAGAGACTCCCTTGATCCGGTGTTACAAAGAAAGAGTGATCCAGACCGCTGCGGCGTCAACCCCCTATCGATTTCCTGCCAAATGGAATTTGTTATAGGACGATGCCAGCCCGGTTCTCTCCGCCAGGTTCACACGCCTCGGCGCAGAAAAACGCGACGCAGGGTCGTAGGTCCCCACGCCGCGCGGTGTGTTCGAACGGGATGTCGCGCCCCTTGGGACGCAGCGGGGAGGTTCCGAGCCGTCAGCGCCGACGCCGCATCGCGAGACCGGCGACAGGAAGGAAGACCAGCGCGGTCGCGGGCGCCGGGATCACGGCGGCCGATCGGAGCGACATGCTGAGCTTCACGCCCTCGTTGGGGTTGTTGTGCGTGAAGTCATCGAACGAGACGAACCCGGCGAGGCTCCAGTCGCCCGCGTAAAGGTCGGCGCTGTCGCCGAAGAAGGCGAAGGTCTCGGCGTAGGTCGGCCCGGCGGGCCCGACGCTGAGCGAGGGGATCGCGACGCTCGCTTCGCTGGGCGAGCTGAACGCCGCGCTGTCGAGCACGACCGTGCCGCGCGACCCGCTGGTCGCGATCTGGACGAGGTTCGGCGTCGAGCCGGGCGCCGAGGCGTCGTAGGTGAGCGCCGACGCGTTGCCCGCGTCGTTGGTGATGGTCCAGGAGAGTTCCTTGGCGACCGAGTCGAACGCGAGCGAGAACCCGAACGACCGGCCCTCGAAGGTGCTCCGCCCGTTGCCGCTGTTGAGGAGGTTGTCGCCGACGAAGGGCTGCGGCGCGTCGCTGAGGCGCATGGTCCAGTTGGTGGTGTCCGCCTTGAAGCGGGCCTCGACGCGGTCGGACGAGGTGTAGCCGAGCTGCTGCCCGTCGACGGCGGAGAAGAAGGTGATGCTGGAAGCCATCGCGGGTGTCGCGAAGATGGCCGCGGCGGTCGCCGTCATCATGGTGCGCTGCATGCCGGTTTCTCCCGTGTTTTGTCGTCAACCGGGGCGCCGCCCGGGCGGACGGGGCGCGATCGCCCCGCACATACAGCATCCGATTCGCGCCCGCCGAAGGCACGCGAGCGGGGCGCGATTGCACGCTGGTCGGGTCGGCCTGCGCCGTCTGGGGCGCTTGCGCCGGGCGGGGGAGCGCCCGGGCACGCCCGGGGGCCTATAGAACCACGGGGGACCGGCCGTTTGCCGGAACGGTCCCGACGCACCAAGGAGCAGACCCATGGCCGCAACGCCCTCAAAGATGACCCCGCTCGGCTCTACCTGCCCGGACTTCTCGCTGCCCGACACCGCCAGCGGGGAGACCGTCTCCCGCGACGATTACAAAGGCCGGCCGCTGCTGGTGATGTTCATCTGCAACCACTGCCCGTTCGTGAAGCACATTCGCTCGGAGCTCGCGCTGCTCGGGCGCGACTTCGAGGGCAAGCTCGGCATCGTCGCGATCAGCTCCAACGATGTCGAAAACTACCCCGACGACGCGCCGGACAAGATGAAGATCGAAGCGGCCGAGGCCGGCTACGCCTTCCGGTACCTCTTCGACGAGTCGCAGAAAGTCGCCCACGCCTTCAAGGCCGCCTGCACGCCGGATTTCTTCCTCTACGACGCCGACCATAAGCTCGCGTACCGGGGCCAGCTCGACGATTCACGCCCCAAGAACGACGAGCCTGTGACGGGGCGCGACCTCCGTGCGGCGATCAAAGCCGTCCTCGAAGGACGAATGCCCAACGAGCACCAGACCCCGAGCATCGGCTGCAACATCAAGTGGAAGAAGGGCAACGAGCCAAAGGACTGATTCGCCCCACGCCCCTCACCCCACATGCACCAGCACCCGCCTCGCATGCCCGCGGCGGCGGTGCTCCCACACATAGATCCCCTGCCAGGTCCCCAGCCCGAGTTCGCCGTCGACCACCGGGATCGAGAGCGAGACATCCGTCAGGGCGGCGCGGATGTGCGAGGGCATGTCGTCGGGTCCCTCGGAGGTGTGTGTGAACAGCGGGTCGCCCTCGGGCACATGCCGCTCAAGCCAGCCTTCCAGATCACGCTTGGCCGAGGGGTCGGCGTTTTCCTGGATCGTTAGGCTCGCGGAGGTGTGCCGGATGAAGACGGTGCAGAGACCGATCTCGACGCCCGAGTCGCGTACAACAGCCGCAACCTCGCGGGTGATCTCGTGCAGGCCTCGCCCCGGCGTGTGGATCGTCAGTTCATGAACGGTCGGCATCGGCGGATTGTTGCGCTGCCAGCGCCGGCGGGGCGGCGGGCACCATCGCCCATGGATTCTCCGCCTCCTTGGGCTTGAGCATCCACGCGCTGTACGCCGCGGCGCCCGCGATCGCCGCGACCGCGACGCCCCCGACGACCGGCCGGAGCCACACGCGTTCCTGCTTGCCCGGCACGAGGAGGACGACCGCCGCGCCCAGGGGCGCGAGCCCGAGCAGCAGCAGGGGGAGCGTCGGCGTGTTCTCGTTGTAGAACTGGGCGATCAGGAGGTACTGCAGCATGACCGCCAGGAGCGCGGTCACGCCGCCGCGGGCGAAGCGCATCTGGCGGTAGAAGAAGAGCCCGACGACGATCGTCGCGATCAGGATCGGGACGAGCGCCGAGCCGAGCCTCGCCCCGTTGGCGTACCCGCTGAAAAACAGGGCCGGCCCCGCGGCGATCGCCCAGGGCAGCAGCATCCCCGCAAAGCCAGCGCCTCGCACCTTGTGTGCCGCGGCGTCCACCGCGTGCGCAAGCAACGCGAACCCGACGCCCACGCCCACCGCCAGCGCGATCAACTGCTCCGTGCTGACGATGTGCGGCGACAGCGGCGGGATCGTGATCAGCACCACGCCCGCGAACACGCTTGCCCGCAGCGCGTGGCGCACGGGCGCGATCCTCCAGACAAACGACTCGATCAGTCCCGCGACGCCAACGAGTGCTAAGACCGGCAGGACGCGAAGCGTCCCGTTGGCCGGCCAGAAGGTCCAGTGGTACCCGTTGAGCACCACGAACGCGGGCGTCATGGCCAGAGCAACCGCCGGGGCGCTCATCCACGCCCCGGCGGCGCCAGAGGAGGTTTTCTCGCCCGCTTCCCCCTCGGCCCGCTCGCTGCGGAGCAGCCTCCACACCATCCAGGCGCCCATCCAGAGCACGCCCGCGATCACGCCGGGCACAACAAAGCCGAGAAGGATCTCGCTGGCGTTCATGGAGAGTGCTCGCGCAGGGGGGAGGCTGGGCTTGGAATCAGTTGGCCAGGCCTTCGACCGCGACGATCAGGTTCACGGTGTTGCCCAGGCCGCCGCCCTCGCCGCCGTCGGAGGCGAGGTAGGTCGTCATGCCGAACTCAGAACGCTTGATCCTGAAGCGGGCCTCGAAGCCGGCGGCGGGCGTGCCGCGGATGCTGCCCGTGCCGATCCAGTCCATCTCGGCGGTGATCCGCTTGGTCTCGCCGTGCAGCGAGAGGTCGCCGACGAGCTCGAACTTGTCGCCGCTGCGCCGGATCTCGGTGCTGCGGAAGGTGATCTGCGGGAACTGGCGGCTGTTGAAGAAGTCCGCCTGGCGAAGGTGGCGGTCGCGATCGCCGTTGCCGGTGTCGACGCTGTTGGTCTCCACAGTGAAGCTGAACGAGCCGTTGCCGGGATTCTCAGGGTCGAAGGAGAACTCGCCGTCGACCTCGTTGAACCGGCCGTAGAAGTTGGTCACGCCCTGGTGGCGGATCCCGAAGATGACGGAGGTGTGGACCTTGTCGACCTTGTAGGTGCGGAGGTTCGCGGTCGCGGTCTGGGCGGTCGAGGCGAGGCCCTCGACAGCAGTTCGGCTCGGGGTGGCGACGGCCAGCGCCGCGATGGCGGCGATCCCGGCGAGCGAAGAAACGGCGATGGCGGCGGTCTTGTTCATCGTCGGCAAACTCCTCATTTGAATGCGGCCCCCGCGATGGGGCCCGTAAGTACTCGCCCCGCCACGCAGGGCGGAGGCTGCCTTCAGAACGGACGCCCCGGGGTTCTCATTCCCGCCCGGAGCGGATGCAATCAAAAAATCTTGTGAAGACAAATAGTTGTGCGGCCCCCGTCAGGCGAGCGGGCGCACGACGCGGAAACCGCGCCCGCAATCACTGCAATTGCAGGGATTCTGAGCGATCAGCGCCGGTTGCAGACGGGGTCACTCCCACTCGATCGTCGAAGGCGGCTTGGAGCTGATGTCGTACACCACGCGGTTGACGCCCCGCACCTCGTTGATGATGCGGTTGGAGATCGTCGCCAGCACATCGTAAGGAATGCGCGACCAGTCGGCGGTCATGAAGTCCTGCGTCTCGACGGCTCGGACAGCCACGACATTCTCGTAGGTCCGCCCGTCGCCCATGACACCGACCGATTGCACCGGCAGCAGCACCGCGAAGACCTGGCTCGTCTTGCGGTAGAGCTCGGCCGCGACGATCTCTTCGAGCAGGATCTCGTCGCACTCGCGCAGCACCGCCAGCTTCTCGCGCGTCACCTCGCCCAGCACGCGGACCGCCAGGCCCGGCCCCGGGAAAGGGTGGCGCCAGACCATCGCGTCGGGCACGCCGAGCACCTCGCCGAGCTTGCGGACCTCGTCCTTGAACAGTTCGCGCATCGGCTCGACCAGCTCGAAGCCGAGGTCTTCGGGCAGCCCGCCGACATTGTGGTGCAGCTTGATGTTGGCGCTCTTGCCAGAGTGCCCGTGCCCGGACTCGATCACATCCGGATACAGCGTCCCCTGGGCGAGGAATCTGGCGTCGGGGATCGATGTCGCGGCCTCCTGAAAGACTCTGACAAACCGATTGCCGATCCGCTTGCGCTTTTCCTGCGGGTCGGTGACGCCCGCCAGATCGTTCAGGAAGGCGTCGGCCGCGTCGGCAACGGTCAGGTTCGTCCGGAAGTGGTCGCGGAAGGTGGTCTCGACGAGTTCCCGCTCGTTTTTGCGGAGCAGACCGTTGTCGACAAAGACGCATCGGAGTCGTTCGCCGATGGCGGCGTGCAGAAGCGCCGCCGTCACCGTTGAGTCCACGCCCCCCGAGAGCCCGCAGATGACCGCCCCGCCCCCGACCTGCTCGCGGACGCGATCGATCGCGGCCTGCGCAAAGTCGCTCATGCGCCAGGTCCCGGTGCACCGACAATGCTCGTACAGGAAGTTGCGGAGCAGGTCGCGCCCGTGGGGCGTGTGTGTCACCTCGGGGTGGAACTGCACCCCCCAGAATCGGCGCTCGCCGGCGGTCGAGCGGACGACCGCGTACGGGCAGGAGTCAGTGGAGGCCAGGACCTCGACCGAGGCCGCGGCAAGATCCGAGATCTGATCGCCATGGGACATCCACACCGTTGTGCGTTCGGGAATGGCTTCCAGCAGTGGGTCGCCGCTGCGGATCGAGAGGTTTGCGCGCCCGAACTCCCGCTTGCCTGCCCGGCCGACCGTCGCCCCGAACTCCCGGCAGGCGAGCTGCATCCCGTAGCAGATCCCCAGGACCGGAACGCCCAGATCGAAGACGCCGGGGTCGCACCTCGGGGCCCCCGGATCGTCGACACTGGCGGGCCCGCCCGAGAGGATGACGCCCTTGGGGTTCATCGCGCGAAGCTCGGAGGCGGGGGTGTCCGGGCTCATCAGCAGACTGAAGACGCCGGCCTCGCGGACACGCCGAGCGATAAGCTGGGCGGTCTGCGAGCCGAAATCCAAGATCGGAACCACCTCGTCGTGGGGGAGCGTCATCGCGGGCCTCTCGAAGCTTCGGGTCGCCGCAGGCGGCTTGGGGGGAGCCCTGAATGTAGCCCCGAACCTCCGCTCCGCCCAACCGGCGCGGTCCGGGCTTACCATTGGTCGGTGCGGCTCATGCTCACAATCTGCTTCGCACTGGCGGCCCCGCTGGCGGGGTGCACCGCGTCCGCGCCCGCAACTTTCGACACCGACGCCCCCGACGGGCGGATCCAGGCGATCGTCAACGCCGCCCGGGCCGACGACCGGGCCGCGATCCGCGACCTCATCGACCAGCTCGACAGCGACGACCCGGCGGTCCGGATGCTCTCGATCCGGACGCTGGAGCGGATGACCGGCGAGACCTTGGGCTACCAGCACAGCGACCCCGATCACCTCCGCCGGGCGGCGGTCGAGCGGTGGGTCGGCTGGGCGGAACAGGGAGGACACGGCTCGTGAGCGCGACAAGGACCGCGCCGGACTACGCCACGGCGCACATCAAGCTCGAGCTCCTCTCCGACCCCATCTACCTCTCAGGGGCGAGGGAGATGGTCTCGGCGGTTTCCAGACGCCTCGGGTTCGACGAGGTCACCTGCTGCCAGATCGCCCTGGCGGTCGACGAGGCCCTCGCGAACATCATCTGCCACGGCTACAACCGGCGGACCGACGGGAAGATCTGGCTCTACCTCTGGCCGGGCGAGGGCGTGCCCGAGTCGCCGACGATCCGGATCGTGATCGAGGACGAGGCCCGCCAGGTCGATATCGAGAAAATCAAGAGCCGAGATCTGAAAGATGTCAGGCCCGGCGGCCTCGGCGTGCACATCATCAAGGAAGTCATGGACGAGGTCGTCTACGAGAAGCGCCAGAAGACGGGCATGAGGCTGACAATGGCCAAGTCCGTCTGCGCTTGCGACAACAACACCGGAGGTCACCGCGATGCGTGACGGCGCCGCAATCGATGTCTCTCAAGAGCGGGTCGGCTCGGCCGCGATCGTCAGGGTCTCGGGTGATGTCGACATGACCGGCTCTCCCCGCCTTCGCGACGAGATCCGCACCGCCCAGGACGCGCGGCCCGAGCGCATCGTCATCGACCTGTCGGAGGTCCAGTACATGGACTCCTCGGGCCTGGCGACGCTCGTCGAGGCGATGAAGATCGCCAAGAACAAGGGCACGCTGCTCGTCCTGTGCAGCATGCACGACAAGGTCAGGGGGATCTTCGAGATCGCCCGCCTCGACCAGTACTTCACCATCGTTGACTCGACCGACGAAGCTCTGAACGCCTGACGGGCCCGCGCCCCGGCACGCAAGGATCGCGCATGCCTCCCGAGGCCGACAACGACGCCGGCCGGTTCGGCCCTCTCCGCCCGATCGAGGGCGCGGGCAAACGCGTCAACGCGCTCCTGGCGCACATCGGCGACCTCGTCCTCCTCTGCATCGAGGCGACGACCTGGATGCTCGTGGCCTTGTTCTCCAAGAAGGTCCGCCTCGGGCGGGCCGCGATCGTCAGCCAGATCTGCCGCCTCGGCGTCCGCTCGATCTGGATCACCTCGCTCGTCTCGGGTGCGGTCGGCGCGATCCTGGCCCTCCAGCTCTCCCCGCCGCTGGACGACTTCGGGCAGAAGGATCTGGTCGCCAACATCATCGGTGTCGCGGTGTTGCGCGAGCTCGGGCCGCTGATCGGGGCGATCGTGCTCACCGGCTTCGCCGGGGCCGCCATCACCGCCGAGATCGGCACGATGGTTGTCTCTGAAGAGATCGAGGCCCTCGAAGCCCACGCCCTGAACCCGGTCCGCTTCCTCGTCGTCCCCCGCGTGATTGCGACCACGCTGAGCATGGGGGCGTTGGCGGTGATCTCCTGCATCGTTGCGATTGGGGCCGCGATGTACATCGCGGCTACGGTCGTCGGCATCCCCGCGACGATCTTCTGGGAAAACCTGCTCGAACAGGTCAAGCCCGTCGACTTCTACACCGGCTGGGCCAAGGGCTTCCTGTTCGGCCTGCTCATCGGCGTGATCGCCTGCGGCAACGGGCTGAAAGTCGCCGGCGGCGCCGCCGGCGTGGGCAACGCCACGCCCCGCCCCGGCGTACCGTGCGTCGTGGCGCTCGTCGTCGGCGGCCTGGTCGTGACCG
>JAFIFZ010000011.1 GCA_020831775.1 Phycisphaerales bacterium | reverse complement strand
CCCGCGGGGGGGCCTAACCGCGTTAAAAAATAGCCGCCTCGCCCGGCCGCCCCGGGGGGGGGGCCACATCCACGGCCCCCCCGCCTTTTCGTTGCCATCGAGCTACCGGTTCGCGCCCGCGTCGTCCTCCGCGTCCCTTTCTTCGGGGGATTCGGGCGAGGCCAGGTGCACCACCGCCCCGATCGCGGCACGCGAAACCTGCGCGTACACGGGGAGGTTGAGCTTGTCGAGCGTGTCCGTCGAGCGGTGGTAGTGGTCGTAGCGGAAGTTGGCCGTATCGGTCAGGTGCACCGCCGGGAGCCCCGCGTTCCAGAACGGGGCGTGGTCGGACCGCATCATGTCTGGCAGGGGGAGGGGGAGAAACTCCGTCGACAGGATCTTGACCTCCGGCTCGGCCTGGCGCATGCCCTTGGCGACCTCGCGGAGGAAGTCTGCCTGGGCCGCGAACGAAAGCACCGCGACAAAGTCTCCCGGCGCGTCGGGGTCGCCCGGGAAGCCCCGCGGGTGGCGCTGGCTGCCCGGCTCGTCAGAGTAATACCCCATCACATCCAGATTGACGCAGCCGATGAAGCGTTCCTCGCCCGATTCGAGCTTCGGCGTCAGCACCTGGGCGACATACTGGCGCGAGCCGATCAGCCCGAATTCCTCTGCCGTGAAGAACATGAAGCGGATCGTCCGAGGCGCCGGCTCGCCGGCGAGCACGCGGGCCCCTTCCAGGACCGCCGCCACGCCCGAGCCGTTGTCGTTGGCGCCCGGGCTGCCGGGCACGGCGTCGAAATGGGCGCAGAAGATCACGACCTCGTCGGGCGTCTCGCTGCCGGGCAGGTCGGCCCAGATGTTCCGTGTGACCACGACCTCGGGATTCTCACCTCCGCGGGCGCGCCGGTGGGGCACATAGCGGACCTCCTGGGTCTGCACCTTGTACCCGAAGCCTTCGAGCTGTTCGATCAGCCAGTCCTCGGTCGCCCGCAGGCCTTCGAGGTAGGCCTCGCCGCCTTGGACGGCGCGCTGCTCGGGCAGTGAGCCGATCACGCCGGCGAGCGACTCGGGCGTGACGCCGGAGAGATCACGCTGTGGCTCGGCGAGCGTGGGGCTTGCGCAGGCGAACGAGAGGATCGCGGGCAGCAGGAATCGGGGGGTCGGCATGTCCCGAGCATACCCGAGCCGGGACGGTCGGGGTTCGGCACGGCGCGGGGGCCGCGTCTAGCGGGAGTAGGCGGGGTCGCCGAGGCGCTCGCGGGCGAGCATCGCGGCGCCGATGATGCCCGCGTCGTCTTCCAGGCGGCTGGCGACGACCTCGACACCCTTGATCTTGTCGGGGAAGGCGGATCGCCTGAGCTCCTCGGCGACGATTTGGACATACGGGGTGCCCAGGGCCTCGACCAGCCCACCCCCGAGCACGATCCGCTCCAGCGAGAGCAGCGAGTGGATCCCCGCCAGGTGGGTGCCCAGGAGGCGGGCGGACTCCTCGATCACCTCGACAACGAGCGGGTCGCCGGCGCGGTAGGCCTGGGCGATCACGCCCGAGCGGATCTGCGAGAAGTCGTCCTCGACGAGGTCGGTCAGGAGGCTCTTGCGGTTGGAGCGGATGAGCTTGACGAGCCGCTCGACGATCGCCGACCGCGAGCAGTTGTGCTCCAGCGAACGCGATCCCGCGGGGTTGTAGGGGATGGCGAGCATGTGGCCGACCTCGCCGGCGGTGAGGAAGTGCCCGTAGTAGAGGTCGCCGCCGAGGATCAGCCCGCCCCCGATCCCCGTGCCGACCCAGACCCCCAGCATGTGCGAGGCGCCGCGACCTGAGCCGAGGCGGTGCTCACCAAAGACCGCGGCGTTGACATCGTTGTCGACATACACCGGCGTTCCGAGGCGCTCGCTCAGGCGTTCGGCCAGGGGGACCTCGTCCCAGCGGAGGTTCACCGCTTCGAGCACGACGCCCTGGTGGGGCTCAACGACGCCCGGCGCTCCGACGCCGATCGCGGCGGCCTGCGACGGCTTGATGCCCGCGAGCTCGCACGCTTTCTCGACGCCCTTGGCGACGCGTTCGATCACGGTCTCGACGCCCTGGTCGGGCTTGGTCTTGCGTTTCTCGCGTCCGACGACGCGGTAGCCCGGCTCGTCCCCAAACTCGACCACGCCGATCTGGACATTGGTGCCGCCCAGGTCGATGCCGATGACGCGCTCGTCCGGCTGGCCGGGTTCGCCTGTGTCGGGCTGCATACAGAGAGCCTCCTGCGGGAAAACGGTGCGGGCGAGTCTAGTGCCGCGGGGGTCGGCGTGCCCCATCCCGGGGCCCACAAAGCGGCTCAGACGAGCTTTGTTTTGATGATGGTCGCGCCGTCTCCCTTGAGCACGCGGGTGAGCTCCCGCTCGATCGCATCGGCGCCGTTCGCCTCGACGAGCACAAAAAGCGTGCTGCCCGAGCCGGACATGCGGACGCGGTCGGCCCCGGCGACGGCCTCGGCCCGCTCGATGATCCCCGCCAGGCGGGGTTCGACACGGATCGCCGCGTGGGTCAGGTCGTTCATGCACAGGTCGGTCTCGGGGGCGCCGGTGGCGGAGGCCTCCTCGATGCCCTTGCGGTCGAAGCCCCGTCGGTCGCGGCGCATGTGCTCGTCGTAGTCCTTGTAGACGGCGCCGGTGGCGCAGCCGAATGGCGGGAGGATCAAGAGCAGATCGGCCTGGCAGCGTCCGAGCCGTTTGATGCGGTCGCCGAAGCCGTCGACGATCGCGGGCCTGGGCGGCGCATCCGCCCCCGACTCAGCATCGAGGAAGTAGGCGACATCGCTGCCGATGGCGGCGGCGATCTCGGCGAACTCCTGCTCTGTCAGGCTGATGGCGTGGGCCCGGGCGGTGAGGCGGAGCGCCGCCGCGGCGTCGGCCGATCCCCCGCCGAGCCCGCCCCCATCGGGGATGCGTTTGCGCAGGCGGATCCTTGTGGGGAGGGCTTTGCCCGTCGCCTGCTGCAGCGCCTCGATCGCTTTGAAGATCAGGTCGTGCTCGACGGGCCACCCGAGGGGCTCGCCGGCGTGGAGCGGAGCGTCATCGGCCCAGCGGAGATCGAAGTGCTCCGGTGCGTTGCGCTTTGCATCGCCCGCGACGGGTTCGGCCTCGATGTCGTCGGAGAGATCGATCGCGTGCATCCACGAGGCGATGCGGTGCCAGCCGGCTTTGGGTCCTTGGCCGGTCACGGGGGGGCCGACCGCGAGGGCGAGGTTGACCTTCGCGTAGGCGCGGGCCCGGTGCGTGGTGCTCATGGGATGAGTCTACAGGGGTTCAGGCCCGCTCGGGCTCGGTCCTGGACTCGGTCTGGGCTTCGGCCCCGAAAAGCTCCGGGTCGAGGTCGAGGGGTTCGACGAGGGGCTCGGGCGACTCGGCGATGTCGACGGGGCGGATCTCGGGGGTCTCTTCGTGGCCGAGCCTGCGGACGATGTCGCCGACGAGATCGCCCGCCATGGAGTGCTCGGCGTTGGGGCGTCTCTTGAGCATCATGGCGATGATGCCCGGGATGTCGCAGTGGTGGGTGATGGTGAGGTTCACGCCCGAGCCGGATCGGGAGAGGTCGACCTCGACGATGCCGCGCATAGGCATGGCGTCGAGCTCGTACTGGCGGACGCTGCGAGTGGGGGCTTGCTCTTCGATGATGAGCCATGTGATGCCGTTGCCGCCGCTGTCTTCGAAGCGGTAGAGCGTGCGTCCCTCGTCGAGCCATCTGAACGAGGTGCCCTGGGGCCGGCTTGATTCGTTTTCGACATCGGCCAGCGCCTTCCAGACCTCGCCGTGGTCAGCGCCCGAAAGCGTGACCTCGGTGACGGCGGTGAAACTCCGGGGCTTGTGCACGCCCCCGAGCATGCGGCGAAGGATCGTGACGAGCACGATCGCCGCGACGATGACGATGGCGATCACGATCAGGCCGAAGATCATGGGAAAGCCGGCGGGTGGTGCGGCTTGTGCAACGGTCATCGCGGTCCTCTCGCGAGCGTGATCGGGGCGCCCTCCGGTCGGGCGTGGCTGGAGTCTATCGGGGGTGTGCGGCGGGCGAGGCTTCCTCGGATAGGCCCGTGCTCTAGGATCCCTTTCAAGCAACGACAGCCAACCGGAGCCCGCCCGTGACCAGCGCCCAAACACCGATGGACAGGATCGCCGCAGCCGCGAGCGACTTCGAGCTCGCCCGCGAGATCAGCCCCAGGCGAAAGACGACCGAGGCCTCGGATCTCGACGGCCTGGTCGCCGAACAGCTCGAGCACTTCGGCGTCGATCCCGACAGCGAGTACGGGCGCACGCTGGCGAGCTTCACACGCAGCCTGTACTCCGCCCACGCCGACATGCGACGCATGTGGGAGATCGGCGTCGCCGAGCTCAAAGGGATGAGTCGCGTCGACCGGGTGGAGCGTTTTGCGGCCCAGAAGTTTCTCTGCTTCCAGCTCGGCAAGATCCTCGACACGCTGCAGCACCCGTTCAGAGCGACCTACCAGTCGCTGGTGACCGAGCCGGGCCAGCGTTCGAGGCGCGGGCCTTACCCGATCTTCGACAATGTGACGGCGCTCTTCAGCGCGCGCCCGGTGGTGACGCGGACGGCGACCTACATCTACGCCTGCGCCGAGTGGGTCGACGACGCGTTCCAGGGCAAGGAATTGATGCTTGAGGTCTACAGCCGCCTGCTGAACCCCACGAGCATCAGCCTCGCGAACTTCATCGTCGACATCGAGGCGGGATCGCGGGCCAACGAGTACCTCGCCTGGAACTTCAACTCGGGCATGGCCGCCGTCGACGCGGTGCTCAGCCACCTCGTCGGCTACCGGGATGTGATCCTGACGAGCCGGAACGTCTACGGCGGCACCTACCAGCTCATGCACGACTGGTTCGCGAAGGTCTCGAACCTCGATGTGGGCCTGCACTTCTTCGACGGCTACGACGAGGCCGCATTCCTCAAGGCGCTCGAAAAGGTCCAGGAGAAAGAGCGGTCGAGGCTCGAAGACGGGCGACAGATCTATGTGTATCTGGAGTCGCCCTGCAACCCGCACGGGTATGTGCTCGATGTCCCGGCGATCACGAAAGCGGCGCACGAGCGCGGGCTGACGGTGATCTGCGACTCGACGGTCGGCACGCCCTTCCTGCACCGCCCGCTGCAGCGCGAAGACCCGCTGGAGCGCCCGGACTTTGTCATCCACAGCTACACCAAGGACCTCTCCGGGCACGGGGGCACGACCGCCGGCGTCGCGATCGGACGCAACGAACGCATGTTCATGGGCAAGCACGACTCGGTGAAGGGGCCGGATGTCGACGGCAGCGAACGCACCTGGAACTGGGACGAGACGCTCTTCTGGAACGTCTACTACATCAAGGGCGCGTTCCTCGACGCGGACAAAGCTTCGGAGGTGATCGCGGGCATCCAGACGCTGGAGCTCCGCATGCTCCAGAAGTGCATCAACACGCTGACCATGGCCGAGGCGCTGAGCAAGCACCCGGATGTGAATGTCTGCTGCTCGGCTGCGCCGGGCAACCCCAACGGCCCGATCCTCAAGAAGTGCCTGTTCCTGGGCCTTCCCGCGCCGCTGTTCACCTTTGATTTCGAGGGGGGCCCGGACAAGCCCGAGGGCATCTTCTCACGCACCGTCTTCGAGCGGTTCTTCGACGCGCTCGACCCGGCCTTCGGGCATCAGGTTTCGCTCGGGCAGACGAACACGATCTGTCTCTGCCCGGCGATCACGAGCCACAGCGAGATGAGCCGCGAGGCGCTGGCCGACGCGGGGATCACGCCGACTACGACGCGCGTCGCGGTGGGCACCGAAGACCCGCGGACGCTGCTGGCCCACCTGATCAGCGCCGCCAAGAGCAGCCTCGACGACGAACACCCCGGCTTCTCAGGCCGCTTCCCCGACCCCGACGACATCGACGCGATCTATCGGAAGCACTACCTCGATGTGCACAAGAGGTACCTTGAGAGCCTGCCGCCGGCGTCGTCGATGATGGAGTGAGGGGTGCCGGGAGTGACAGAGTGTCAACACGTGCCACCGACCTCCAACGGAGGTCGGTGCGTTGGAGCACCGCTACGGCTTCTTGGAGTCCAAATCCGATTTGGTCGAAAGAGAGCACCGACCTCGCAAAGCCGAGGTCGGTGGCACGGGAGGCGGTCGATCTTGTCTTTGGCATGAAACACTGGCGGGCAAGCCGCCAGTGCCACAGGTCTTCAGGCGTGATCGGGCTTATCTGTCCAGCTCGGCCGCGACGATGTTCAGCGAGCCGAGGATGGCGACGATGTCGCCGAGCATGTGGCCCTCGCTGAGCATGGCCATGACCTGGTAGTTGTTGAAGCTCGGCGCGCGGGTTTTGACGCGCCACGCGCGCGGGCCGCCGTCGGAGACGATGTAGTAGCCGAGTTCGCCGTTGGCGGTTTCCTGGCAGCCGTAGGCCTCGGCGATGGGCGGCTCCCAGCCCCTGTTGGTCATGATCAGCTCGAAGTGCTGGATGAGGCCCTCGATCGAGCCGTAGACGTCTTCCTTGCGCGGCTTGACGAGCTTGCCGTCGGCGAAGGTGTCGACGGGGCCGCCGGGGATGTTGTCGATGAGCTGCTCGATGATCTTGACGGCCTGCTTGACCTCCTCCATGCGGACGAGGAAGCGGCTGTACACATCGCCGTCGGTCGCGATGGGCACCGAGAACTTGACGGCCTCAGCGCCCTGTCCGTCCCAGTTGTCGGCATAGCAGAGGTAGGGCTCGTCCTTGCGGAGGTCGCGCTTGACGCCCGAGGCGCGGGCGAGCGGGCCCGTCACGCTCCAGCCGATCGCCTGGTCCTTGGTCATCACGCCGATCCCGCGCGTGCGGTCGTAGAAGATCCGGTTGCGAACCAGCAGGCCTTCAAGCTCCTTGAGCACCTGCGGCAGGTCGTCGCGGATGAAGTTCTTGACCATGCCCTTGAAGATTTCCTCGTCGGGCAAGTCGCGCATCAGCCCGCCGACGCGCGTCCAGTCCGGGTGGTAGCGCTGGCCGGAGATGTAGTCGCAGATGTCGTAGATCTTCTCACGGGGGTTGAAGCCGTAGAGGAAGCCGGTGAATGCGCCCAGGTCGAGTGCGGCGGCGGCGAGGTTGAGCAGGTGGTCCTGGATCCGCCCCAGCTCGGCCATGATCGTCCGCAGGACCTTGCAGCGGGGCGTGATGTCGATGCCGAAGAGCGTCTCGACGGCGTGGTGCCAGCAGATGTCGTTGCTGACGGGCGAGAGGTAGTTCATCCGCGAGACGATGGTGACATACTGGTTGTAGTCCAGGTGCTCGCCGAGCTTCTCGAAGCCGGAGTGGAGGTAGCCGATGTGCGGGGTGCAGCGGGCGATGCGCTCGCCGTCGAGTTCGAGCACCAGCCGGAGGGTCGTGTGGGTTGCGGGGTGCTGAGGCCCGAAGTTGAGGACCCATCTGTCGCCGGTGTCGACATGCTCGGAGACATACTCGACGGTGTCTGCGTCGACATCGAAGTTCTTGGCGGGCTTGATCGAGAACGGCATGAACAGATCCCTTTCAGGCGGAGGCCCGGGCGGGGCGGGTCGGCAGCGGTTTCGATGATAGGGCCGGGCCCGATGTGGGCGGCCGGAGGCGAGCCAAGAGCGTGGGGGCCAAGACCGGTCGGGTATGCTCCCGGCCCGATGTGCGACAAGCCCGCTCAGAACGATCTTCGGGCCGAAACGGCGGCCGGGGCGGCGTGTGTCGGAGTCGCGTCCGTCCTGCTCGGCGTGTCATTGGGTGTGCGGGCGGGAGAGTCGGGAGGGGCGCTGGCGGTCTGGCTGGTCTCCATCGTCTCGTCGATCGTGCTGGGGGTGTTGCTCTGGCGGCTGGGATTTCGGGCCGGGATGGTGGGAAGGTTCACGCTCGGAGTCGCGCTGGCCGCGTCGTGGGCGTGGCAGAGCATCGCACCGCCCGAGTCTCCATGGCCCCCCCATGCCGTGCTGGACACGGGCCCGTCGGCGGGCGAGGCGCCGATGCTTCAGCGGCGCGATGCGTGGGGGGTGCGGGTCGAGGCGTTCGAGTTGCACGCCGATGCGCGTGCGGCGCCGGTGCGGACCCGGTCCGCGGAGATCGCGCTGGGTCCGGGAGGCCGACGAGCAGCGGACCGGGACTGGCCGATCCGTTGGTCGTTCAGAGCCGCCCAGCCCTCATGGATCGTGTTCGGCCCCGACGGACGGGTCCGACCCGGAGCGGACGGCGTCCTGCTCCGCGTGACCGCCGGCGGCTCGCCCGGGGGCGATGTGCTCGTCGAACGACAGATCGACCCGTTCGCTCGCGACGAAGACCGGCGATGGATCGAACTGGAGGCCGAGGTTCCGCCCGGCGTCGACCGCGTGCGCCTGGAAGTGCTGCCCGGGCCGCCCGGCTCGAACGACTGGTTCGATCGGGTCTGGATCGATCTCGGGCACGCCAACGCCGGCGGCAGGATCGCCGGCCTGCTCGACGGGCGGTTCCGGGGGTGGGTCGCGTGGTTGTCGAGGCTCGGCGCGCTCGTGCTCGCTGGCGGCGTGTTCGTCGGCCTCGCGTGGGCGATGCAGCGGATCTGGCCCCGCGAACAGATCGATAGAGCCGGGCCGGCGCGTCCGCTACATCCGCTGGGATCGCGCATCGGCAGGCTTTCTGTGATCGCGGGTGTCGGTGTGATCGTCGGTGTGGCTGCCGCTGCGGCGGTTGTGGCGACACCCCACGCCGATCGGTCGTTCATGCCGGTGATGCTCAACGCCCCGGGCGCGAGCGGCGCGACGATCGGAGATGCAGAGGCGGACGGAGGCCCGGTTCGGCTGGTACCCGGCGGGACGGAGGGTCTGCTGGTCGGCGTGTTGCCCCCGGGGCCGCGGGGCCCGATCACGCTGACAGTCGTTGCAGACCCGCGTGGCGAGGGGGCTCGGCTTGATCGCCTCCGACTGTTCGATCCGCGCGATGCCGAGACCCCGCTGCTCGACATTGATCTGAGCGAGCGCACGGGCGGAGCGACTATCGAGCCCGGCGAGCAATTCGGCCTGGAGCTTGATAGGCCCAGGCTCGGCGTCTCTCGGGTCCGCTGGGGGCTCGCGTTCGGCGTCGGTGTTGCCGCGCTGGCGGCGATGGTGCTTGTCGTGGTGCGTGGGCTGCTGGTCGGCGTGCCCGAGCGCCACGCCCGCTCGGAGTGGTCCACGCGGCAACGGACCACGGTCTTGGTCGTTTGGTCGCTCGCGGCGATCGCGCACCTCGTGCTCGCCATGGGCCTGACGCCCGGCATCACCAACGACGGAAGGGTCCATCTCGAGCAGTCGATCGGCCTGCTGGACTACGGCGACGCGGACACGGGCACGCCCGCCGAGACGCTCAACCGTCTGCCGGGATACGCCGTCTGGCTCGCGTCGGCGCTCGGGGCCGGCGGCTACGCGATGGAGACCGTCGTCGCACTCCAGTCTGTCGCGTTGTCGGTCGCGGTGCTCGGCCTCGCGATGGCGGGGGCGGTTTGGATCAAGCCATGGGCCGCCTCGGCAGTGATCGTTCTCTCGCTCATGTCGCCCGCGGCGATCTCGGCGAGTTCGTCCGTGCTGCCCGATGGGTTGTTTGCGGCGCTGTGCATCGGGGTTGTCGCCTGCCTGCTCGCGCACAAGCGGGCCAAACGGGGCGTTCTCTGGGTGCTGTTGGCGGGCTTGCTGAGCGCGTGCGCGGTGCTTGTCCGGCCGAACGGGATCGTGCTGGTTCCGCTGCTGCTCGCCGCGGGTGTTGTGCCGGTCTGCGCCGCCGCACGCGGGGCCGGGGCCGGACACACGCTCGGTTCGGGGGTGCGTGCCGCGCTCGTGTTCGTGCTCGCGGCCTCGCTCCCGATCCTGGCGTTGGTCGCGTGGAGCGCTCGGAACCTCGACCGCTTCGGGTTTGCGGGGCCGACAGACATGGGCGGCGTCGCGCACCTCCAGGGCGCGATGAGCGCCGGCCTCTTCGACCCCCGCGCCCTCGACGACGACGCCTACGACACATACGCACGCGGCGCCGAAGCACGCGCTTTCCACTTCGACGGCTGGGGCGTGCGGTCGTTCCTCGGTGCTCGGAACGATCAGAGCGAGCACGGCTTTCAGCAACGACTCGACGATGAACTCCGATCGGTTGTCGAAAGATCGCGGCGCGGGCCCGCCGGGGGCCTCGGCGCAAGGCTGGCCTCGCTCGGACGCACAGCGGCGTGGAGCCTCTCGTCGATCCCGGAGCAGGACTTTGTCAGGCGCGACCGCAACTATCCGTGGATCGGTGTCAATCTCGCAACACCGGGCCAACGCGCCCGGCGCGTCGACCCCGCATCGATCGATCCGAGGCTGAACCATGCGATCCGGCCCGTGGGACCGGTGCAGCAGGCGCTCGACCGGCTCTCCGGCTTTCACCCCACCTACCACCGGGCGTTGCTCGCGCTGGGGACGCTCGCGGCGCTCTGGCTGTTCTGGCGTGGACGACCGGAGATCGCGCTGCCCTGGCTGCTGTTCGCAGGCAACCTCGCGCTCTGTGTGCTCCTGCTGAACTTCCGACCGAGGTATGTGCATGTGCTCGAACCGCTGCTGCTGATGCAGGTCGCGCTCTGCCTGTCCTGCCTGCTCCGAGACGGTTTGCGCCGAGCCGCATCTCCGAACACCGGGATGGAAAGCAAGCCGAATCCGTAAGATCTCCCTTCCGCCGCCCCAGTACACGCCACCCGGCGGACCCACGCGAGACACTCATGCAAGATCACACACCGACCGACCCGCAAGCACAAGCAGGCGCCGCAGCCCCGGCAGCGTCCTGGCTCGACCCGGTCACGGCGCTTTCGAGGCTCTGGCGACCGCGTTTCGTGCTGCCCGGCTTGCTGCTGCTCGCGGCGATCCTCTGGGCCACGATGCACCCCTGGGTTGTCTCCAGAACGATCGAGCTTGAGATCAGAGCAGAACGCGTCGATCCGGGCGATGCGGAGCCCTTGATCGCGCTGGAGTGGCGTCGCAGTTCCGACGGCGTGCTCAACGGGCGTTGGCTGAGCGAGGAAGACCTTGGCCCGGAAAGGCAGCGACGGCAGATCCGTCTGGAACTGCCCGCCCCGAACTACGCGAGCGACTTCTACGCCCTCCGCTGGAGCAAGGACGCTTTCGATGCGGAACTCATCAGCGCAAAGGAGCGCACCGAGATCCGCTGGCTTCCCCTGCGCAGCAAGGATTTGCCCCCGCTCGATCCTGAAGTGGAGATCACCAGCCACCGCTTCGCGGACGCTGAAGGGATGGGCGCCTCGGGCGTCGCCGGCTCGCCGCCGCTGGGCGTCGTGCCCCACGCGATCGGGACGATCGGCGTGTTCGTGCTGCTGCTCCTTGCCGCGCTGGCGTGTGAAGGGTTGCGGCGGCTCCATCCGGCGGCGCGCGGCGTCAGGCTCTCGCCCGAGCTTGCGGCTCTCGCCCTGCTCATCGGTGTCCGACTCTGGGTGATCGGCTTTACGCCGATGATGCTCTGGACCGACTCGGCCTTGTACACCCATCACGCCCTGATCTTCTGGGAAAGCGGGAAGATCGAGGACGGCGGCTTCCACTTCATGCCGGGCTACCCGGTCTTTCTCTCGCCCTTCGTCGGGCTGTTCGAGAACTACACGCTGGCGCTGGGGCTTGTGCAGGCCGCGATGGGCGTCGCCAGCGCGTGGCTCTGCTTTCTGGTCCTGCGCCCGATCGTGGGCAGGTGGTGGGCGATCGCGGGGATGCTGCTGCTCGGGCTCGACCCGGACCTCATCTCGTTCGAGCGATGGGTGCTCACCGAAACGCTCGGCCTCTTCCTTGTCATGCTTATCGCGTATCTGGCCGCCCACGAGGCGCGCCGGGATCCGCGGAAGCTCGGCGGGATCGCCGGATCGATCGCAACGGCGCTGGCCCTCGGTCTGCTCTGCGCCGCGGCGGTCTATGTCCGTTCGGCGCTTCAGGTCATGATCGTGCTCGTTCCGGTGATGCTGCTGGCGATGCGACTGCCCCGGCTGCGAATCTTGTACGCGGTGCAGGCCGTTCTCGTGGGCGTCGTCGCGATCGGTCTGCTCCACCCGTGGATGAGCAGCGCCAAGGAGCAGCACGGCCGATACGCGATGGCGCTCTCGATGAACTTCACAAAGATCCAGTGTGCGCAGATGTCGGGGGTCATCGACGAGAACCAGACGACCGCGTTCGACCGCGAACGGTGGCTCTCGATCGACGAACAATTCCGCGAGGGACGCATGAGCGCGTGGAACTTCGCCAACGAGGTCCGCAGCGGCGAGGTCTTCCCCAGGCCCGATGAGAACCTGACCTGGATCAACCACCGCGAGCTCGTCAACGGCTACATCACCGATGAGTCCTACGCACGCAAGAGATCCGCCCGTGTTCGGGCGTTCATCATCGCCACAACAACGAACCTCGGGCTCTGGACCAAGTGGGACCACCCCAGGACCAACATCAACATCGTCGAGTTCACCGCGCCCTTCCGGGGCAGGTATTGGACCGACAGCAACATCCCCGCGCCGGCAGTCAACAGGCCATGGGCCGAGACCGACCTCGGGCCTCGCGCCAAGCGCCCGCTGGAGCACCTCAAGGGCAGCGCCAGCGCCGGGTACTTCGAGGAGTGGGTCTACGCCTGGCGCCTGCTCAGGCCCGTTGTCGGGCTGCTGTTCCTGGTCGGGCTGGTCTCGTCGTTCTTCTCCCGCCGCTACGAGGTCTTCTCGCTCGCCATGATCGCGCTGGCGTGCGCGATGGCCGTCGCGCTGCTGACGCTCTGTGCCGTGGAACGGTACCGCTCGGTGATCACGGGCCTGCTGGTCATCGTCGCGATCTTCGGCGGCGCCGGGTTCAGCACGCTCTTCTCGCGCAGGCCGACGCCCCCGGCGAGCGACACCGACTCGCCGCCGCAGACATCACCAGACGGCCCCGCCGACGAAGACGCGCAGCCGTTCGAGGGTGTTCGATAGGTTCAGTCGATCGGCGGGGGCTCTGCACCCTGCTCTGCATCCGCCCGCCCCGCCTTCCGAAGCGTCTCGCGACCCAGGAGCGCCAGCCCGAGCGCCGCCAGCATCCAGTACGAGATCGCGGTATATAGCAACCCCGCGGCGAACACCAGCTCGCCCGGCGCATAGTCGCGCAGCAGCAGCACAAGCATCCCGTCCCGCGTCCCGATGCCCGAGATCGTCAGCGGCAGCACGCCCACCAAGACGGCCAGAGGCGTCGCGCCCGCCGTGGCGTCGATGGGCACGCCCGCCCCGACCGCACGCAACAGCGACCAGACGATCAGCACCACGATCCCCCAGAACACCGTCGCGAGCAGTGTCGCCCCGGCGAGCAGCCCCGGCCGCTTTGCCGCTCCCCGCGCCGCGACGCCCAGCCGCTGCAGCTTCGCCCCGACAACAGGCACGCGGTGCGCAAAGCCGAGGGCGAGAAACGCGCCGATCGGCAGGCACGCGACGATCGCCGCCGCCGCTGCCGCCCCGTGCATCTCTGCGTGCAGCGCCCCGATCAGCGCCAGGACCGCAAGCACCAGCACATCGACCACGCGCTCCAGCAGCGTCACGCCCAGCAGCACCGCCCCCTGCCCCTTGCGGTCGGCCAGGAAGTACGCCTTGACAAAGTCCCCGCCGCGCCCGGGCAAAACCGCGTTGAGCGTCAGCGACGCCATCACCGCCGACCAGCACCGGCGATAGCCCACCCGCTCACCCGCGGCCAGGCAGAAAATCCGCAGCCGTAGCGCGCTGACCATCACCAGCACGAGCGCGAGCCCCGCCGCAAACGCCACCCACGGCAGTTCGGCCTCGGCGATCGCGCGCAGCGCTTCGCGAATATCGATCACGCTGACGAGCACCGCCAGCACGACAACGAGCCCGACAAACGGGATCGCCAGCTTCAGCGTCCGCCCGCGCTTTGCGCCGGGGGCGGGGCCGGTCTCCGGCGTCGGGGCCCTCCCGCCCGTGTCCACCGGGCTACACCGACCGCCGCGCGTTGATCAGGTCGCCGATCAACCCGAGGCCGAGGAAGATCATCCCGGTCGAGAAGAGCGACATCGTCGTGACCTGCGGCACCTGGTCGGTGATGAGCTTGACGCTCACGCCGATCGCCACCGCCGCCACGAGCAGCACCACCGCGACCGTTCCGAACACCTGCAGCGGCTTGAAGTACATCGAGGTCCGCAGCACCAGCGAGAAGAACCGAAGCGTGTCGCGCACCGGCTTGATCGAGCTCCGCCCCACACGCTGGTGGTACTCGATCGGTGGGTACTCCACCCGCAGCCTCGCGGCGTGCATCGCCATCGTGATCGTCGTCGTGAAACTGAACGCGTCGGGCAGCATGAACCAGAACCGCAGCACATGCTCGGTCCGGATCGCGCGCAGGCCGGAGTTGATGTCCTTGATGTCGGCGCGGCTCATAAACCTCGCATACTTGAGCAGGGCCCACTTGGCCGGCCGGCGGATCAGCGGGATGTGCACATTCTCGGCGGTGCGGGCGCCGATCACCATGTCGCACTCGTCGAGCATGCGGGCGAACTCGCCGATGCGCTCGTTTGGGTAGGTGCCGTCGGCGTCGGTGATGACGATGCGGTCGTACTTGGCCTGGGCGATCCCGCGCTTGAGCGAGGCGCCGTAGCCGCAGTTGACCCCGTTGTCGATGACGCGGAGGCGGGTGTGGTCTTTTTCGAGACGCTTAAGGATCTCCAGCGTGCGGTCGGAGCTCCCGTCGTTGACGAAGAGCATCTCCGAGGGCAGGGGCTGCTCGGGATGGTTCTCCATCTCGTCCAAAGCCGCCGAGACGCGTTCGACGGTCTCGGTGACCGCGCCCTCCTCGTTGTAGCAGGGCACGACGACGCTCACACCGACTTCAAGATGACGCCTGCGATCAGAGATCAAGCCGAACCTCCCCGCGTCGCGACGGCGCGCGTGTAGAACCCCAGCCGACGCAGGGGTGATTTTTCCAGCGTGCCCGCGATCTTCGACCACGCCGCGGGGGCTTTGTTGGGCACGATCAGCCCCTCGACGCGGGCCTTGCGATCTTCGAAGCCGGTCTCATCGAGCAGGCGGCGCACATAGCCAGGGCTGAACTTCAGCGACATCCGCTCCTCGGGCTTGAGGGCGCCGAAGGCGAACATCAGCGGGTTGTTCCGGTTGGGCTCGTAGAGCACCGCCGCGACCTTCGCCACACGCGCCAGCTCACGCACCGACTTGCGACGGTCTTCCTCGACCAAGTGGTGCAGGAGGTGGCTCTCGACGGCGATGTCGAACGCCCCGTCCTCGAAGGGCAGCTCGCTCGCCGAGGCGCACACCTTCTCTTTGCACGGGTTGGCGTCGAGCATGCTCTGGCTGTAGTCCACGCCCACCACGCGCCCGAAGCGCTGCTCCAACCACCAAGTGAGGTACCCGTTGCCGCAGCCCACATCGACGATCGAGGCCTTCGAAGCGTCGGGCACGAGCGAGGCGAGGTAGTCGGCCCTTGGCTCGAAGAGCGCACGGACCGCGGGGTGCTCGGGCGAGCGACGCCCGCTCTGGTCCTTGGACCAGTAGCTCCGCTGCAGTCCGGCTTGGTCGGCCCCTCCGGTCACGCCGGCTTCCTCGCAACAAAGAGCTGATTGACAAAGAACGGGTCGAATACCTTCAAAGGACGCAACGCCCGATCGACGCCGTCGGCAAGCCCGACGGGCACCGGCAGCCGAAGGTAGGGCAGGAAACCAACGGGCGCGAACATAAAACGGCAGTACCGCACCGACTCCAGCCCGGCGCCCTGCGCCAACGACTCGAACTTGGCGCGGTTGATCGCGTCCTCGTGGTGCTCGTCCTTGTGCAGGCCGAGCTTGCCGCTGACCGCGTCCCATGTCCCCGCCGGGCACGACGCCACGAACACGCCCCCGGGAACGAGCGCCCTTGCCGCCTGCACCATCATCAGCCCCGGGTCTTTCAGATGCTCGATGATCGCCAAGGCCGTCACAAGGTGAAACGAGGCGGGATCAACCCCTTCGTGTTCGACCGATACATCCCCCCGGACCAGCCTGCACCCTTCGGGCAGCGGCCCCGACGCGTCGATCAGTTCCTGCGTGTACTCGATCCCGATCGACTCTGATGCGCCGAGCATCCGATGCACCTCGGCCATCGTCGCGCCCTCGGCGGCACCGAGGTCGAGCACACGGGGCGAAGCCTCGCCCGGGCCGAAACGCCGGTACGCGTCGCACGCGTTGAGCGCCCGCGACTTGTACCTGAACGAGAGGTGCGGCTTGGCTCGACGACCCTCCGCGTAGCTCGCGTCCATCACGCCGGCGGGCGTCGATTGTTCGGTTGTTGCGTTCATCGTTGGCTTGCCCCGGCTCGACCGGTCTGAACCTCGTTGGCGGTAGCGGACGCCGTGCCTCTCAAGCGTGCAGCGCCTCGGGCTTCGGCCGCTTTGTTTGCGATCCCGCGCCGGCCCCCTCGTCCAGCCCGCCGCCCGGGCTGTGCCCCGAGCCCCGGAAGTACTCGCGACGCCACACACGCATCCCCGCCTCGACAGGCAGCGACGCCACATCCGCGTGCTGCCAGCGGCAGAGCCTCGACTCCTGGTACACCAGACTGTTGGCCACATAGATGCTCGTCGCGTCGCTCCCGACGCTCAGACGCTTCAAGGGCGTGCCCACCGGCACACGGTCGGTGACCACGACGCGGTCATCGAGAATCTCGATGTCGCGCCGGAACCGGTGCCCCGCCTTCGGTTTGCCGGTGATCGCGATCTTCTGCACGATCGAACGCGTCAGATTGGCGTTGAACCGCCCGATCACCAGCACCCAGCCCCGGAGCATGAGCTGCTTGATGACCGTCATCCCGTTGTTGCGCCGCTTGCACAGGTCGCCCTCGACGCTGAACCTGCCCTGGTCGGGGTCGGCGCTCACCTTGTTGTCGTCCTGGACGAGGTGCGAGACGACGACGGTCCCGTCGGAAAGCTCGCCGATCAGACCGGTGTCGCTGGCGATCGGGCCGTGGGCGTCGAAGACCTTCAGCACGCCGCCCTTGGAGAGGTTGGTGACCGTGTAGCGTCCGCGGCTGTTTTCGCTGTCGGCCTCGCGTCCGTTCCACGAGACCGCGATCTTCGCCCCGGGCATGTACCGCGTCTCGGGCTTGCGCCGGCTCTCGTTGATCGGCGCGGGGCGCTCGGGGTGGTAGTCCTCCCACGCCTGGAGGAAGTCGTAGACATAGTGGGCCGTCATGCGGTCGTCGTCGTTGTGGTACCGCTTGTCGCGCTCGGTCCCGGCGAGGAAGGCGTCGGCGATCTGCCCCGCCTCCTCGCAGTCGGGGGCCAGGAGCTCGAACCCGTGGGGGTAGAAGTGGTAGGTGTTGCGCGAGCCGTACTCGCCCCCGTACGAACCGTCGGGGTGCATGAAGTGCCAGCTGAACTTCACCGCGTCGACCAGCGGCTTGGTGAGCTCCTCGGCGCCCGGGTGCTTCGCTTGCCGCATCTTCTGGCGCAGCTTGGCGAGGAAGTCGATCGTGCAGGTGTGGTAGCCCGGGTCGGCCCCCTCGTACTCCTGGAACCACCCCTCCTCCTTATGCTGCCAGCTCAGGGTCAGGGCGATGCGGTCCTCGGCGACCTTCTTCGCCTTCTCGTCGCCGGTGACGCTGTAGACATTGAACGCCGCGAGGGCGGCCAGCGCCTGGTGGTTGCTCAACCGCCCCGTCTCGTTCTCGTGCTCGAGGTGGCGGATCCGCCTGGTGAACAAGTCGGCGACCCGCTGGTCGTCCATCTTCAGCACCCGGTACGCCTCGCACCCGGCGTACAGGCTGAAGACCAACGCCCCCATCGCCCGCTCGAACGGGAAGTAGTCGTCGCAGGTCCCGTCCTTGTGGCTCGACGAAGCCATGAACCGGAGCGATCCCTCGGCGATCTCGCGCAGGCGCTCGACCCCACAGAAGGTGTTGCCCGGGTACTCCTTGGCGTAGACCAGGGCCAGGGGCAGCACGAACTCCTGCGACATCCCGCACGGGAAGTCCATCGTCCGGTAGTGCCAGAACGCCCGATCGAAGCTCCCGTAGGTCTTCGAGTACGGGTTCATGTCCACCAGGTGGAGCAGGCGCGGGATGTAAGGCAGCGCCAGCGCTGCGTACCGGTCTCTCATCACAGGTGTCCCTCCGGGAAGGCCCGCGAGCCGAACGCATCGCACCGGGCCGAATGATCCCCGAAAAAGGGTGTCGGCGGGCCCGCGACGCCGTTCACGGCGCGGGGTCTCGATGGTAGTCCCCGCCCCGGCACAACTCACCCCCGACGGGTAGCCTTGTCCGCTTGAACGACCGCCCGACGCGAATCTGTCTGGTCTCGGCCGAACTCGCCCCGTTCTCTGGGGGCGGGGCGGGCGTGTACGCCGCCCACATGGCCCGGGCCCTCGCCGGCGCGGGCGCCGAGGTCCACCTGCTCACCACGCCCCACCAGAAGCTGGACTCCCGGGCCGAGCGGCTGTTCCCCGGCGTCCGCATCCACACCCACGACCCGTCCGAGGGCGAGTTCGCCTTCCCCGCCTACCACTGCCCACCGATGCGTCGGGCGATGAGCGTTTATCAGGCGCTCAAACCCCTGCACGACGAACACCGGTTCGACATCATCGAGACGCCCGACATCCGGGCCGAAGGCTACTTCCTCTTCCGGGCCCGCCGGGCGATGGGGCTCTTCGAGGATTGCGTGCTGAGTGTCCGGATCCACACGCCCGGGGCGGTGCTGTACGACCGGCACGGGCGCTCGTGGTACAACCGGTCCGACGCCGTCGTCGAGCACATGGAGCGGACCGTCCTCGCCGAGGCGGACATCCTGCTCTCCCCCAGCGCCGCGGCGATCGCCGAAATCGAACGCGTCCTGCCCGGCGTCCGCCGAGAGGGCCGGCCCGAAGCCGTCACGCCCAACCCCTTTCCGTCAAGGCCCGCGCCCCCCAGGGCCGACGGCCCGACGATGCTCCTGTGTGTCGGGCGGATCGAGCGCCTCAAAGGCCAGCACCTGCTCGTGCAGGCTGCCGTCGAGTTGCTCGACAAGGGGCACGATCTCAGCGTGCTCCTGGCCGGGGCCGATTCGGTCACCGGACCCCTGCGGACCTCGATGCGCGAAACCATCGCAAAGCAGATCCCCGGGCGCTGGCGCGACCGCTTCGTCTTCCTCGGCCCGGTCGACCCGCCGACGGTCCGTCGCCTGCTCTCTCGCGCCACGGCGCTCGTCGCCCCCTCGCTCTGGGACAATCTCCCGTACTCGGTGCTCGAAGCGATGGGCGCTGCAACGCCGGTCATCGCCTCCGACGCCGGCGGCATCCCCGAGATGATCGCCGACCGCGAGCACGGGCTCCTCTTCGCCAATGGCGACGCAAGCGCCCTCCGCGACGCGATCGAGACGCTGATCGAAGACACCGAGCTGCAATCGGCGCTGAGCGCCGCCGGCCCCGCGCGGGCCCGCGAGCTCGCCGACCCGCAAGCCGCGGCGGCCGGCGCCCTCGACGCCTACGCGCCGCTGCTCAAGCCCGCCGAGCCCCGGCGCCGTGCGCCGACCGTCACGCCGCGCCGACTCTGTGTCGTGATCCCGTACTTCAACATGGGCGAGCTGACCGACCAGACCCTCGCGAGCCTCGCCAGGCAGACCCGCCAGCCCGACGAGGTCGTCCTGGTCAACGACGGGTCGACCGACCCCGCCAGCCTCGACTGGCTGGACCGGACCGCTCGCCGCAACACGCACCACCTCCCTCTCCGGGTTCTGCACACCGACAACGCGGGCGTCGCCGCGGCCCGCAACACCGGCGTCGCCCGGACCGACGCGCCCCTGGTCTTCCCCCTCGACGCCGACGACCTCCTCGCCCCCGACGCAATCGAGAAGCTCGAAGCGGCGCTGGAGCGCAACCCCGATGCGTCGTACGCGACGCCCCTGATCGCCAGCTTCCGCAAAGACCCGCTCAAGCCCGTGACCGGGTGGGTGCCGCTGGGGCTCCATCGCGACCTGTTGACCTGCTTCAATGTCGGCGGCGCCAGCGCGGCCCTCTTCCGGCGCGAGGCGATCGAAGAGGTCGGCGGCTGGGACCCGACGATGCCCGGCTACGAGGACTGGGAGCTCTGGTGCCGCATGGCGCTCTTGGGGATGCAGGGCGTGGTCGTGCCCGAGTTCCTGCTGCGCTACCGCCTGCGACCCGGCTCACGCCTGCACAACGACAGCACCAAGCACGCCGACCTCATCGCCGAGCTCGCCTCCCGCCACCCCGCACTCGCAGAGCGCCCGGACAGGGCCTTCCGCCTCGCGCTCTCGCTGAGCGAGCAGGCCCGCAGGAAAGCCGGCCAACCCGGGCCCGCGCCCTCGGCACGCAAGGCGAGCGGCTGACGGCGCAAGTCAAAGACTTACCGCGACCGCCCCGACGCCATGTCCTTCTGACGCACCACTACGGGCGGCGCCGATCGCTCCTCTTGGGCGGGCTTGGCGGGCGTCTGCTGCGGCTCTGGCAGCGGTCGCTGCGAAACCGCTCCGTTCAGCTCCGCACGCGGCTCTCTTTCGACCCGCTTCCGCGGCGAAGGCTCGCGGCCCGACCCGCCCATATCGCCCATCGGCCCGCCGACGGGCGGGAGCCCGCGCAGCGCCTTGAGCGCGCTGAGCAGGCGGTACGCCTTGCCCCCTTGGATCCGTGCCAGTCTCTGGGCGGGTGAGCCCTTGTCGAGCTGGTCCCTCCATGACGAGCCGTACCGCACGCGGGCGTATCCGGCGTAGACCGGGTTGCTCTTGAACTTCCGCACCATCCCCCACGCCCGTGATGCCTCGATCGCTTCGAGCTGCTTTGCAGGGCTGGGCGCCACGCGGGCAAGGCGTCGCTCAAGCTCCTGCGCTCGCCCCCGCGCCTCCTGCAACCGAGCGCGCAGCTCGGCGTTGCGTCCCTTGACGCGCTGGTGCTCGTTCCACAGGTTGTGGATCGATCGCTGCAGGCGGTCGGTCTCGATCGCGCGCTCTAAGAGGTCGACCGCGGCGGCCGGCGGCAGCGTCGATCTCGGCTCGCGACGCTTCAGCTCGATCGCCCGCTTCAGCAGCGAGTCCATCCGCTCGCCCATCGCGTCGAGCGTGTAGTGCTTGCAGATCCGCTCGCGTCCGGCCCTGGCCATGGCGCGCAGCTTCTCGGGGTTGCCGATCAGCTCCATCAGCCGATCGGCGTAGGCGGGGGGCTCGTCGATCAGCTCGCGTCCGGGCTTCGCCTTGGGGAGCAGCACGCCGCAGTCGGGCGTCAGCACCTCGACCTGCCCGCCGACGACCGCGCCGACAAACACGGTCTCGGTCGCCATCGACTCAAAGAGCACCAGCGCGATGCCCTCCCACTCTGAGGGCATGAAGAAGATGTCGGCCGCGGCCATGAGCCCGCGCATCTCGTCGTTGATCGTCTCGCCCAGCAACCGGACCTCGCCGCCCGGCTCGCCGCGTTGGAGCATGCCGTCGCCGGCGAGTCGCTCGGCCAGGGCCGCCTCGTCTTCGCCGCTGCCGGCGACGAGGGCGACGAACCGCTTGCCCTTGTTCACCGCCTTGTCCCTCAGGCGGCGCATCGTCTCGGCGAAGACCAGCGGCTGCTTTTGCGGGCAGATCCGACCGGCGTAGAGGATCACCGTCGTGCCCTCGTCGACGCCGAGCTTCCGCCGGACCTCGGCCCGAAGCTCGGGGTCGGGCTTCCAGACCTCCGGATCGATGTTGGTGTTGGCCACGGCGATCCGCGAGTGGTCCGACCCGCGCTCGATCATCCAGTTCTTCAGATGCTCAGACGAGGTGATGTTCAGTTCGAGCTGGCTCTGGGCGCCGACCGCCGTGCGCGGGTGGCCCCCGAACTTCCAGTGCTCCTCCTCCATGTGGCAGTAGTCGACATAGGCGGGCTCGGGGCAGAGCGAGCGCAGGGCGGGCAGCACGGCGTAGCCGAACTCGGAGTTGCTCATCAGCACGACATCGGGCCGCCTGGACTCGATCAGCCCGCGCAGCATCGTCGCGTAGTGCAGGGGCTGGGCGAGGTGGTCCAGCAGGAAGACATCGGGCGTGATCGAGCTGAACTCGCTCAGCCACGGGTGCGGCGCGACATTGGTCGTCGCGACCGTCACTTCCCAGCCCTGGCGGGTCATCTGGTCGAGCAGGTCGCGGTTGAACTTGTCCGCCCCGCCCAGCCGCAGCCAGGGCAGGACGATCAGCAGCCGGCGCTTCTCCTTGGCCAGGGGGTTGGCCCAAGCGGTCTGGCCGGGCTGGTGGGCCCACTGGGGGTGGCCCTTGGGCCTCGGCGTCGGGAAGGGGCCGTCGAAGAGCTTCGGGTGGCGGTCGCGCAGCTCGGCAAGCACCTGCGCGTTGCGTTGGTCGCACCCGAGGTTCTCCCAGTCGTCGTGCTGGTTCTCCCGCCTGCGGTACCAGTCGAGGTACTCGGGGATGGTGTGCCCCCAGAGGCCGCGATCGGCGCAGGCGAGCCAGAAGGCCCAGTCTTCCAGGCCGCCCCGCATCGACTCGTCGAAGCCCCCGGCCGCCTTCCACGCGCTCTTTCTGACGAGCTTGGTCGCGGTGACGAGGTTCTCTTTGAGGAAGGCCGGCCCGTCGTGGAAGCCCCTGGTCCAGAGGTACTCCTGGGCACCGAAGCCGACGCTGTAGCCCCCGCAGAAGCCCAGGTCGGGCCTGAAGGTCAGCGTCCAGAGGCACTTCTCGATGGCCGTGGGCTCGATCAGGTCGTCCGAGTCGATCTGGAAGACAAACTCGGCCGAGGCCTCGCGATAGCCCGTGTTGCGTGCGGCCGGCAGGCCCCTGTTCTCGTCGTGGTCGACGACCCGGACGCGGGGGTCGCGCCGACCGTTCCTGAACCGCTCAAGCAGAGCGAGGGCGGCCCGGCAGTTCGAGCCGTCATTGACGATGATCCACTCGAAGCGCTGCAGAGACTGGCCGAGCACGCAGCGGGCCGTCTCCTCGAAACGCTCGGCGTCCGACTCGTTGTAGAACGGCGTCACCACGCTCACCAAAGGAGGCAGCGTGGGGTCCGCGGGACGATACCTGAACGACGGCGCGTGGGCCGACGCGGGTGTACAGGCATAGTCCGGTCTGCGCGGATCAATCATGGGCCGGGCTCCCGTGGTTCGGTCGGGTTCTGTGTTTGGCGCGGACCGGGCGGTGTGGGTCGGGCGGGCTCTTGCCCGCGGCGGTCTGCGGCGCCCCCTCTGGGCGACTTTGGTGAGTCGGCGCTGCCCCCATCGCCGGCCTCTCCGTTCGTGGATGCGATTCTAGCCCCGCCGGGCCCGAAGGCCCGTTTTCCGGCGGGGCTCCCCGACCGACGCTCCAGCTCGGTCGCGAGGCGGACCTTCTCGGCCAGAAGCTCGCCCGCCCACCGGCGCAGGAGCCGACCCTCGTTTTCCAGCCGCTGTCCGAGCGAGGCGGCGATCGCCTCCAGCCCCTCGACGCGTTCGGTTTTGACGCGGAGCTGCTCGTCGAGCCAGGTCTTGGCCTCCCAGAGCTCCTGCACGCGCCCGGTCTGCTCCTCGGCCCAGCGGCGCATCTCCTCGACGATCTCGTCGCGGGCCTTCAGCTCGGCGTCGACCCCCTCCTTCGCCTTCCAGGCCTCGGCGAGGCGTTCGGTCTGCTGGTCCGCCCAGGCCTGGAGGTCGTTGACGCGGGTCTTGAGGTAGGCGTTCTCGCGCTCCAGCTCGTCGACGCGGGCGCGGAGGCGGTCGCGCTCGGCGATCGCCCCGTCGGCCGAAGCTTCCAAGTCCGCCACCAGCCCCCGGTGCTCCTCCAGCTTCGCGTCCAGCCAGCCCTTGGCGCTCAGCAGATCTCGCACATACCCCAGCCCGTCGGCGAGTTGGACGGTCAGGGGCGGGATCGCGGGCAGGGGGGTGTCCGCGGCCAGGAACAGCCGCCCTGGGATCACCTGCTCGCGACCGGTCCCCATCGTCTGGGCGCGGAGCTCCTGCCAGACGCCCTCCTCGATCGGCATCGGGCGGACCGCCGTGCCCATCGTGTGCAGCTCGGCGTGCTCGCTGACATGCGCGAACCGGCTCCGCAGCCAGCGCCCGAGGTCGTCGGGCCCGGCCTCCCAGATGTGGAACGGGTTGTCAACGCCGATCGCCTCGTCGTCGGGGCACGAGACCGCCAGCACGCCCCCGGGCGCAAGGAGCGACTTGAGCACATCGAGCAGCTTCTGCGGCTCGGCGACATGCTCGATCACTTCCAGACACACGATCACATCGAACCTGCCGACCGAGGCCCCATCCAATGTCATCGCCACTTCGAGCGTCATCGCGTCGACGCAGCGGTGGGTCACGCCCGGGCGGGGATACAGGCGTGCGGCTTCCTCGACCGCGTCGGCAGCGATGTCGATCCCGAGCACCTCGCCCGCGCCGGCGTCGGCGAGCATGGCCGAGCCGTAGCCCAGCCCGCACCCGCAATCGAGCACGCGCGGGGCGGGCATGAGCGAGGCGGCCCAGGCGTAGCGGGCCAGGTGCTGGGTCGCGAGGTGGGGGTCGGCCTCGGCGGGGTCGATCCGCTCCAGGCACGCGTCTGCGCTCTGAGGGGGGCTTGGGTGGGCGCCCTCGTGGGGGCTCTGGTGGGGGTCGTCCTGCACCGGTGATTGTTCACTCTGGGCGGGCATCGATCCTCGCAGCGACATTGGCGTCGCCCCAGCTCCGCTCGCCGACCACCTCGACCTCGCACAGATCGTGCACGATGTCGCAGTCAGACCAGAGGTGGGGCCCGGTGTGGTCGGCGACGCCCGCCATCAGCAGGTACTCGCCGGGGTTGGCGGCAACAGGGAAACTGAACGACACACGGATCGTCGAGCCCGCCCTCGCCCCAGCGAGGCAGCCGACGGATTCGTGCTCGCCGTACATCGTGTGCGCCCCGACGATCATCCGCCCTTTGTTGTCACAGAGAACGACGCCGACCTGGGCGTCTTCAAGGTCGTCGAGGATCTGCAGGCGGAGGTCGACGCGGATCTCGTCGCGCGAGCGGATGACTCGCGCGGGCCGCCCCTCGGCGTCGAAGATGTTGAACGCGACGATCTTGGCGCGACCGTCGCCGGCGCGGTTGCCCGGGTCGAGCCCCACGGCGGGGACCAACTCGTCGCCGGAGGTCTCGGTCGCCGGCCCGCCGGTGTCGGGCTTCGGCGCCTCGCTGAGTTCGAGCCCCTGGACGATGCGGTAGTACTCGGCCGCGACGCTGGCGGTGTCGCCCCTGTCGACGACGCGCCCGCCATCGAGCAGGATCGCCTTGTCGCACCACTTGCGGACGACGCCCATGTCATGGGTGACCAGGAGGAGGGTGACGCCCTTCTCCCTGAGCAGCTCCAGCCGGCGGAGGCACTTGGCCCTGAAGCCCGCGTCGCCGACCGAGAGCGCCTCGTCGATGATGAGCACCTCCGGTTCGAGCTGCACCTGCACGCTGAACGCCAGGCGCACCAGCATGCCCGAGGAGTAGGTCTTGACCGGCTGGTCGATGAAGTGGCCGATCGCCGCGAACGCTTCGATCTCGGGGAAGCGCTTCTCGACTTCCTTGCGGGGCATGCCGAGGATCGAGCCGTAGAGCATCGCGTTCTCGCGGCCCGTGAATTCGGGGTTGAACCCAGCGCCGAGCTCGAGCAGCGCCGCGACGCGTCCGCGGACCTCGACCTCGCCGGTGGTCGGGCGGAGGACGCCGGCGATGATCTGCATCAGCGTGCTCTTGCCCGAGCCGTTGCGCCCGATGATGCCCAGCGCCTCGCCCTTCTCCAAGCGGAACGAGACATCCTGCAGGGCCCAGAAATCTTTGTGGTACTTCTTGCCCGTCCAGCGCAGGAGGCTCTGGCGGAGGCGGTCCGACGGCTTGGCGTACATCTGGTAGCACTTGCCGACCCCGCGCACGCGGAGGACGACATCGCGGTCCGGAGCGTCGGCGCCGTTGTCGGTCACCAGCTCGGGCGCGGGCCCGAGCGGGGACGGGGCGGTACCCCGCGCAACACCAGCGGCAATCCCCGTCGTCCCGCCGACCACATCGGTGCGCTGCGCCTCAGATGACATCGGCGAACCCCCCGCGGGCGCGCTGGAAGAGGGCGTAGCCAACGATGCACAGCACGGCGCCGGCCACCAGCCAGATGTTCAGGAGCCACCACATCGGCTGCTCTCCGAACATCGCCACCGACCGCACGCCGTCGACGACCGGCGTCATGGGGTTGAAGTACAGGACGATCCGGAACTGCGCCGGCACGATCTCCAGCGAGTAGAAGATCGGCGTCGCAAAGAACAGCAGCCGCTGCACAAACATCGCAACGACCTGGTTCAGGTCGCGCACGAACACGCCCAGGGCGGCCAGGATCCAACTGAGCCCCAGGACACACAGGATCCCCGGCAGCAACACGATGGGCGTCAGCAGCACCGTCGCGTGCACCTCGCCCTGGTGGATCACCCAGATCAGCCACGCCACCAGCAGGCCCAGCGACGAATAGAACAACGCCGCCAGCACCGAAGAGACCGAGAGAATCTCAAGCGGGAAGACGACCCTCTTGACCATGTTCCGCCGCCCGACCACGAGGTTCGGCGCCTGGCCCAGGGGATCGGCGAAGATGCCGAAGACCATCAGCCCGGCAAAGAGCAGGATGGCGAACTCGATCCGGGTCTCGTCCGGTCGACCGCTCAGTCGCCCCTCCAGCACCGTGCTGAACACGATCGTGAACACAACCAGTTGCAGGATCGGGCCGAGGATCGACCAGAACACGCCCATCCGCGTCCCGCGCGTCCGACCCCGGATGTCCCGCGCCGCGAACTGCCGGATCAGGCTCCGGTGCGACCAGAGCGAGAGAAACATCACCAGCGGGCTCAGCAGGTGCGACCACGCCGTGGGCTCGGGCGTCAGCCGTCGAACCCGACCGTCCCCGGCGATGGATGTCGCGCTCGACGCCATGGTCTCTTATCCGCCCCCGCCGGTCTCGTAGCCCAGCTCGGCGAGCACCCCGCCCGCGGCTTCCCTGAACACCTCGCGGTCCCGGTCGGTGAAGCACCGCTTCCAGTCCCCCGCCACCCCCATCCGCAGGTCCGAGCTCGGGTCTTCCTCGCCGGGCTTCCGCCCGCCCGAGTGGCGCTCGAAGCGGGCCTCGGCGGCGCACGCCCCGGCCTGCGCGTCGTCGCCCGACACCCCGAGAAAGTCCAGAACCCCCGCCAGTGGCGACGCCCCCTGCAAAAGATCCTCGTACCTCACCTCGCTGTACCGATCGCCGAACAGCCCTGAGGCCTGGCGGGCCGACCGCACCGCAGATGCCCACGACGAGGCGAGCACCGCCAAACTGTCGTCGTTGAACAAAGGCTCGTTCGCTGTGGCGCCGGCGGCTCGCCCGCCAGTGGTCCCCCCAAACCACGCTTCCTTCGCCCGCCTTGCCTGCTCCGCCCCCGCCCCGAACGCCTCGAAATCGTCGTGGCGAAAGCGCAGGAACATCTCGCTGACGGCCACATCCCGCCCGTCCCGCAGCATGTGGATGTACTTCGCCTCGGGGAAGAGCCGCCAGAGCGTCTCGGCCCCGTGGCAGTAGTGCTCGACGGACTTGTCCCCGATGACGCGGACGCGGGCGGGGTTTTTCCAGGGTTCTCTCGCCGCGGCTTCGCGCATCAGGGCCTCGACCGCCCCCCTCGCCGCGATCATCCTCGCGTCAGAGGCAGGGATGTTCCGCAGCCAGCCGTGCTCGGCCCCGCCGTGCGAGCACCATGCGCCGAACCGTTCGGGGTCGATCCAGCACTCCGCCCCCGAGCCGAAGCCGTTCACCAGCCAACCTTCGTTGCGGCAGTAGGCCTCGGGGTGGGTGTTGAGCATCGCGGTAAGAAGGGTCGTCCCGCTCCGCCTCGCCCCGGTGACGAAGAAAAACCGGACAGGCCGGTCGAGGATCGGTCGGTGCTGGTCGAGCACCGGTCTTGGCGACGCGTCCGGGTCGATCGTGGCTGGTGGGGTCATGCTGCGGGACTCGCTGATTTCCGGCCGCACAGATACCGCTCCGCAAAAGCGCGGCCGAACCCAATGCTACGCCCCCGCCGGGGCGGATCAGGGGCGCAGGGTGGGGGGCGCGGGGCGCTGGGTGAGGCAGCGGCCTTCGGCCGCGGGTTGTCTTTGCTCTGGGGCGACCTGAACCCAGCCTCGGCCGCAGGCCGAAGCTGCCCCTGCGCCCAGTTCCCTGCGCCCCGCGCCCGCTTTTCATCCCTGCTGAGACTTCTGAACAAGCACGAAACAGACAGATCTGCCGGATCATGCGATTGCCCTGGGCTCACCCCTGCTCGATCAGCGATGCCAGCAGGCGAGCGCCGTAGCCGGTCGGGCCGGCGATGTAGCAGCCCGCGTCGCGCTCGGTGGCGTGGACGCCCGCGATGTCGATGTGCGCCCAGGGCGTGCCCTCGGTGACGAAGTACGACAGGAAGGCAGCCCCCTGAATCGGGTGGGCCTCGCGGACCGGGGCCGAGTTGTGCACATCCGCGACCGGCGACTTCATCATCTCGCGGTAGTCGTTGTGGTGGGGCAGACGCCAGACCCGCTCGCCGCTGATCTCCGAGGCCTTCTCGATCTTGGCGCGGAGCTGGTCGTCGTCGCACCACATGCCGGCAAAGACCTTGCCCAGGGCGACGACGACGCCGCCGGTGAGGGTGGCCATGTCGACGATGTAGCCGGGCTTTTCCTTTTCGCAAGCCCAGACGAGGGCGTCGGCGAGGACGAGTCGGCCCTCGGCGTCGGTGTTGGTGACTTCGACGGTGACGCCGTTGCGGAAGGTGAGGATGTCGTCGGGCCGGTAGGCGACCTCGCTGATGGCGTTCTCAGCGCAGGCGAGGAGGGCGACGACGGGGAAGTCGGGCTTGACGACGGTGGCGATGGTGTGCATGGCGCCGAAGACGGCGCAGCCGCCGTCCTTGTCGCGCTTCATGCCCCGCATGCCCCCGCCGACCTTGATGGAGAGGCCGCCGGAGTCGTAGGTGATGGTCTTGCCGACGAGGACGGCGGGCTTGGCGCCCTTTCTGACGCGGCTGGGCCGGTACTCCAGGCGGATCATGCAGGGCTTGTGCTCGCTGGCGGCGCCGACGGTCTCGATGCCGACGAGCTTTTCGTCGGTCAGGGCCTTGCCCTTGATGACGGTGCACTTCATGCCCGTTTCGCGGGCGAGCTTGCGGGCCTCCGAAGCCATGTGGTCGGGGGTGCAGATGTTGGGCGGGCGGTTGCTGAGGGTGCGGGCGAGGTTGGCGCCCTCGGCGAAGCCCAGCCCTTCCTTGATGCCCTTGGCGAAGGCGTCGTCGGAGGTCTGGACGCTGAGCTTGGTGCGTTCGGCGACGGTGGTCGCCTTGCCCCGGAACTCGTCGGCGAGCCAGGCGATCAGGCCAAGGCCCTCGCCGAAAGCGCGTCCGGCCTGGCGGGTGTCGAAGCGCCGGCCCTTGAGGACCCCGGCGAAGTCCGCCTCGAAGGCGGTCGCCTTGACCTGCGCAAGGCGACGGCCGATCGCGGCGGCGACATTGCGCATCACGCCCGGCTCGAAGGCGTCCTTGTCGCCCAGGCCGACGATGATGGTGCGGTCGAAGCCGCTGGAGCCGGTGACCTCGCTGATGGCGCCGGCCTCGCCGGTGACCTCGGGGCGTTCAGATGCGGCCTTGATCCAGCCGTCGGTGTCGCGCTTGGCGCTGGTGGTGTCGAGCTTCTCGCCCTTGAACTGGCCGAGGACGAGCACGCTCGGGGCTCCGCGCCCACCGACACGAACAGACTGGAACATGCTTCAGCACTCCTCCGGGCCCTTGCCCGGTTGTTATGACAGTCGAAGATCCGGATTGCGATCAGGAGAGGACGATAGGGACCCGCCCCCGGACGGGGCGCACCAATACACTCGGGCACCATGAGCGGCGGCGCACCCAACCCCAACGACGAACATCCCCGCTCGCTCCAAGCCCCGTGGCGTCTTGAGTATCTCGAGTCGCTCGACAAGCCCGCGCCGGCGCCCTCGGGCGGGAGCTTCCTGCTGGGGTACTGGCAGCACCCCGAACTGGATGTGCAGAACCATGTGATCGTGCGCACGGGCGAGGGGATGATCCTGCTCAACGCCTTCCCCTACGCCAACGGGCATCTGCTGGTGGCGCTGGGCGAGGCTCGGCCCTCGCTCCTGGACTACGACGCAACGCAGCGAGCGGCGCTCTGGGCGTTGGTGGACAGAGCCGCCGACCTCATGCAGCGGACGCTCCGCCCGCAGGGGATGAACATCGGGGTGAACCAGAGTCGTGCGGCCGGGGCGGGTGTGCCCGGACACCTCCATGTGCACCTTGTGCCCAGATGGGGCGGGGATGTGAATTTCATGGAGGCTGTGGGGCGTGTACGGGTGATCCCTGCGCCGCTGGAGGCGATGGCCGAGCGTTACCGGATGGTTGTCGCATCCGGCGGCAGCACCGGGGAGACCACCGGCTGAAGCGGTCCCGAGGGGTCCGGCTGTGCGGGGCGATCCCCCGGGCGGGGTGGGAGGCGGCGCGTCCGTTTCTGTTTCTTGCGGGCGGGCCGGGTCTTCGCCCAAGTCGGCCCTTGCCGGGGCCGATCTCTCCTTCGAGCAACCCCGAAGGGAGACGCCCGGATGAGCCCGACGCCAGATCAGAGGAAGCAGACGGTGGAGGCGGCGATCCGCGAGATCAGCCACATCGCCACCCTGCCCGAAATCACCGTCCGCATTATCGAGCTCGTGGAGGACCCCAAGTCCACGGCTCAGGACCTGCACAAGGTGATCAGCCAGGACCCGGCGCTGTGCAGCCGCATCCTGAAGGTGGTCAACTCGTCGTTCTACGGGCTGCCCGGCCAGATCGGCTCGATCAATCGCGCGATCGTGATGCTCGGGCTGAACGCGGTGAAGAACATCGCGATCGCCGCGAGCCTGGTGAAGCTCTTCAGGGGCGGCGAGCTGACGCAGGGGTTCTCGGCGAAGATGCTCTGGGATCACTGCTCCGCGGTTGCCGCGGGGTGCAAGATCGTCAACGACCGCCTGCGTCTGGGCCTGGGCGACGAGGCGTACCTCGCGGGCCTGATCCACGACATCGGGCTGGTGGTCGAGATGCAGTTCGACCGCAACCGGCTGGTCGAGGTGCTCAAGCGCTCCGGGCTGGACGCCAAGGGCGAGCCGGCCAACGAGATGCGCGAGATCGAGGACGATGTCTTCGGCGCCAACCACCAAGACTTCGGCGCGGCCCTCTGCGACAAGTGGCGCTTCCCGCGTCCGTTCGCGCTGGTGACCGGCTACCACCACAGGCCGCTGGAGACGCCGGCCGAGTCCAAGACGCTCGTGTCGACGGTCTACCTGGCCGACCGGCTGGCGGGGCGGATGGGGATCGGCTTCCGGGGCGACCTGCTCTCCCTGGATTGCGATCCGCAGGTGCTCGAGGTGCTCGGCCTGAACGCCGCTGATGTGCAGCCGATCCAGGAAGCGATGGAAGAGGCGGTCAAGTCCGCCGTGAACCTCGCCGCCTGATCCGAACGAAACTCCGCCGCATGCCGTAACAAGTAGCGGCGAACCACGATCTCTCTTTCTCCCTCCGGGCGGCCGTGTCGACAGATGCGGCCGTCTTTGTGCGGGCTCAGTCGTCGGCGAGGCGTTCGGCCTCGGGCATGAGCGTCGAGGCGAGCACGCCGAGGCAGGCGAAGAAGGTCAGGACGCCGATCACCGCCTCGACGCTCAGCACTTCTGCGAGGATGCCGAGCGTTGCGCCCGCGATCGTGACGACGCCGATGATCGTGTTGGCGACCGAGACATAGAGCGGGCGACGGTCGTCGGGGGCGCCGTCGACGAGGTAGGTCTTTCTGCCCAATCGAGCCCCGGCCTGGCCGAGCCCCGCGGCGACGATGAACGACCCGGCGATGAGCATGAGCGCCCACCCGGGCAGATCGTCTGTGGGGAGGATCCAGCAGAGCATCGCGCCGCCACCGGCGAGCACGCCCATCATCCCGCCCATCGCCATCGCGAGCTTCGCCGAGCGGTCGGCGACCCATCCCCACAGCGGGCTGGCGATGACCTCGGTCAGGCCCAGCGCGATCACGAAGATCAGCAGCCGGTCCGACCCGCCCCCGACGAGGCCCTGAGCGAACAGCGCCAGGAACGGGACGATCAGCGGCACCGAGACGAGCAGGGCCCTTGCGCCGAGGAACCAGCGGAAGGCGCTGTTGCGCCGGATGAGCTTTGCACCCTCGCGGACCTCTTCGATGACCGATCGCGGCTTCTGGCGCTCGCCCTCGGGCTCGACGATCATCGCAAAGAGCATCGCGGCGGCGACCCAGAGCGCCGCGGCGATGATGAGCAACGCCGCGTAGACCCCGGTCGGGCCGTCGTCGCCCCCGAGCACGATGCGGAGTGTGACGCCGGCGACGAGCGTGAGCGCGCCGCCGAGGGATGCGCGTGCCGCCAGGAGCGACCCGCGCCGACCCTTTCGCGTGGTTTTGGCCATGACATCTTTGAAGGCGATCGAGCCGACGCCGCTGGCGAGGCTGAAGAGCCCGAGCGTCAGCACGACCGCGAGCCCCGCCGCCGAGCCCTCCAGCGTGATTGCGGCGAGCGCCATGAGCAGCAAAGCGGCCGCCTGCGTCAGCCCCGCGCCGACCCAGAACCATTTCTGGCGCGTCAGGCGCCGGATCTGGCCGGACACAAACAGCTGGGGCAAAAGCGACCCCGCCTGGCGGATGGGCACCAAGAGCCCGGCGAAGACGGCCGGCGCGCCCACAGCGCCGATCAGCCACGCGAGTACGAGCCCGGGCGAGGCGAGTTGCTCGGCGAGCTTGGTCAGCCCGCCGTTGAAAACATTGAGGAAGAAGTTGCGGGGGACGCTCTGTGCCGCGGCTTCGGGCAGGGCGCCGTTGTCGAGCTCTGCGTCGTCGAAGACGAGGTTGTAGGCCTTGCGTGCGGCTTGTTCGGGCGGGGTTGGCTCGTCGGCGGGCACGCCAACGAGGTTACGCGCGGCGACTGTGGGAGAGGGGCGCTGGGCGCGGGGTGCTGGGCGCAGGGGTGGCTTCGGCCTTCGGCCGAGGCTTGAAATGGGGGCACGGGTTCAGAATGCTGGAAGCACAAAGACAACCCGCGGCCGAAGGCCGCGACCTCCCCCCAGCGCCCCGCGCCCCACACCCCGCGCCCATCGGGCCCCGCTATTCCGTCCCGTACATCCGGTCGCCCGCGTCGCCCAGGCCGGGGCGGATGAAGCCTCGCTCGTCGAGCTCGCGGTCGAGGGCCGCGGCGTAGACGGTGACATCGGGGTGGTCGCGCCCGAGGCGCTGGACACCCTCGGGGGCGGCGACGAGGCAGAGCACGCGGAGGTCGCTCGCGCCGGCCTCGCGGAGAATCTCCAGAGCGGCGCTGGCCGAGCCCCCGGTGGCGAGCATGGGGTCGACGAGGACGACCGGGCCCGCGTCGAGGTCCTTCGGAAGCTTCTTGAGGTAGACGCCCGGCTCGAGCGTGTCTTCGTCGCGGGCCATGCCGAGGTGGCCGACGCGGGCCTCGGGCATGACTTCGAGGATGCCCTCGGCCATGCCCAGCCCGGCCCGGAGAACGGGGACAACGGTGATGGCTCCGGCGAGCCGCCGTCCGGTCGTCGGTTCCAGCGGCGTTTCGACCTCGACGGCTTTGGTCGGAAAGCTCCGCGTCGCCTCGTAGACCATCAGGCCGGCGACCTGGGCGACGAGCGCTCGGAACGGCCGGTAGCTGAGCGTGCGGTCGCGGAGCCAGGAGACCTTGTGGAGGATCAGCGGGTGGTCGAAGATGTGGAGGTTTGGCCACTGGGCGTGCTGGTGGGGCATCTGGCCTCCGGCTTTGGGCCCGCGGGTCGGATCGAGCGGGCGGGGTCTGAATAACCGGTCCGCGAACCGACGCAGGGGCGTTCGGCCTGTAGCGTCTGGAACCGGGCCCGCGGGGTGCGAGAATACCCTCACGGCGTTCGGTTTGTCGCCCGGCTACATTGCCGGGGTGATCCCGCCGACGCGTCGATCGGGAATGATCTGGAAAGCGAGGCCGCAGGCCTCCGGCCCGAGCGACGCCATGGAACGGAAAGCTGATGGACGACGACGCGAGCCCCGCATCATCTGAGCCTCCTCCGACCAGGGGTCGGCCCGCAAAGCCGCGGCCCGACCCTGACCGAGCAGGCAAGATGACCACGAGGGCCGACGCCCCTGCGGGCGACAACCCCGAGCTGGATCTCTTCGACGCGACCGGACGATTGGGCCGGACCGCGATCGCGTGGCTGCGCGAGCACACGCTCTCGGCCCTGAGCGCCCTCGGCGCCTCGGGCGAGGTGCGGGTGCGGATCGTCGGCGATCAGGAGATGGCCCTGGCCCACGAGCGGTACTCGGGCGTGTCGGGCACGACCGATGTGCTGACCTTCGACCTGCGTGATGGTCAGGGAGATGGGCCGCTGGATACAGATCTGCTCGTCTGCTTCGACGAGGCGTCGCGCCGGGCGGACGAGCTTGGGCATGGCGTCGAGCGAGAGCTCTTGCTCTACATCGTCCACGGCGTCTTGCACTGCCTCGGCCACAACGACACCGACGAGGCGTCGTCGGCTCGCATGCACGCGGAGGAAGACCGTGTGCTTCAGACGATCGGCGTCGGGGCGGTCTATCAGCCCGGGCGATCGAAGGCCGGGGGTGGGTCGTGATGGTCACCACGCAGGGCTGGCTGTGGATCTCGATCGGGTCGCTGGCGGCGGCGTCGCTGTTTTCTGCGCTGCACATCTCGCTGCGTCAGGTGGCGCGTGCGTCGATCGAGGAGGCGGCGGGGCGCAGGCGCGAAACCCGGCCGCGCACCGCGGCGATGATCATGTCGATCCACGCCGACACCGAGGAACACGCGCTGGCGGCGGCCCTCCCGCGTGCGGTCTTCACGATGCTCTTTGCCGTCGGCATGGTCGGCGTGGTCACGGGGATCGGCCCGGGGCAGGCGGTGGGCGGGGCGGACATGGCGATCGGCCTGCTGATCGCGGCGCTGCTGTTCTGGATCATGGGGATCGCGGTGCCCACGAGCGTGGCCAGGCACGCGGGTGTGCAGACGATCGCGGTCTGGTCGCCGTTGATCCGGGTGACGGCGGTGCTCTGCTCGCCCCTGTCGCGGGTGACGGCGTTCTTTGACGAGATCGTCCGCCGCCTCGCCGGCGACACCAAGCCCAAAAACACCGACATCCTCGAAGCCGAGCTCTTGAGCGTGGTCGAGGAGCACGACACCGACGGGCAGCTCGACCACATCGCGCGCGACATGATCGAGGCGGTCGTCGAGTTCGGCACGACGACGGTCGAGGAGATCATGACGCCCCGGACCGAGGTCGAGGCGATCGAGTACACCGACGATCTTGAGCGGATCAAGCAGGTGGTGCGGAAGGTGGGGCACAGCCGCATCCCGGTGTACAAGGGGGACCTCGACCACATCGTGGGCATCCTGTACGCCAAGGACCTTCTGCACTGGCTGAGCGACCCCGAGCAGAACGGCAAGCGGTTCGTGCTGCGCGATGTTCTGCGGGGCGCGGCGTTTGTGCCCGAGACCAAAACGCTGCGCGAGCTCTTGACAGAGCTCTTGGCCAAGCGCGTGCACATGGCCGTCGCGGCCGACGAGTACGGCGGCGTCGCGGGCATCGTCACCATCGAGGACATCGTCGAGGAGATCTTCGGCGAGATCGAGGACGAGTACGAGCAGGGCGAGGAACGCCCGAGCGTGGACATCGACCCCGAGCAATCGGCCGCGGAGATCGACGCGAGAAAGCACATCGACGACGCGAACGACGCGCTGGAGGCGATCGGCGTCGAACTGCCCGAGGGCGAGGACTACGACACGGTGGGCGGGTTCGTGGTGGTGACCCTGGGCCGCATCCCCGAGGCGGGCGAGAGCTTCCGCCACGAAAAGGCGGAGATCACCGTGACGGAGGCGGAGCCGACGCGCGTGGTGCGGGTGCGCGTGGTGCGCGTGCGGGAGGAGTCGTCGGCGCCGGAGGAGACGCCGGCGGTGCGGGAGGAGTAGGGGCGGGCGATGTCAAGTCGTGCCACCGGCCTCTGCTTTAAGAGGTCGGTGCTGCGGCGATGCTGTATCGAGGGCGGGTCTCGTTCCTTCGCCCCTTCAGGGCTTCACTCTCTGTGTGAGCTGACCACGGGTTGCGCTTCGCACGATGCTGCGCATCGTGCGTGCGCTCCACCCGTGGCAAAGATCCGGCGCTCCTTAGGAGCATCTGGCGTGAACCGAGCGAGCCGATGAACTCTGCAACAAGCCGAAGTGTTTTGCGTTTCATTGATTGCGCTGGGGGATTGAGATGCGTGCAG
>JAFIFZ010000002.1 GCA_020831775.1 Phycisphaerales bacterium | reverse complement strand
CGGGGGCCCGGGCTTACTTATTCGATCGCCTGCCCAGCGAGGTGGCGCCGAGGGAGTACCAGGGCGGTTTAATCATCCGCGTCTACGCGCCCGCGGGCGCGTCGCTGAGCTACACCCGGCGCCAGGTCGCGGCGATCGAGGAGATTCTCCGCGAGCGTTCGGGCGAGGGCCAGCCGATCACCCGCGTGATCTCGATCGTCGCGCCGGGCTTCGGCGGGGCCAACCAGGTCAACACCGCCCGCGTGATCGTCCGCCTGACCGACTGGCGCGACCGCGACATCAGCCAGCCCGAACTGGTCGCCGAGCTCGCGCCGCGACTGAGGGCGATCCCCGGCGCGCGGGTCATCCCGATCAACCCCGCCGGGTTCGGCATCCGCGGCGCGGGCGAGCCGATCCAGTACGCCATCGGCGGGCCGGACTTCGAGTCGGCGCGTGAGTGGGCGCAGATCGTCTCCGAAGCGGCGCAGGACGACCCGGTGTTCGAGAACCTCAGGATGGATTTCGAGCAGACGCAGCCGCAGCTCTCGGTCTCGATCGACCGCGAGCGTGCGATCGATCTGGGCATCGATGTGCGGACGATCGGCCGGACGATCCAGACCTTCCTCGGCGGGCGCGAGGTGACCGAGTTCTTCGACCGGGGGGAGCTCTACAAGGTGCTGCTGCAGGCGCGCCCGCAGGACCGCGCCAACCCGTCGGATCTCTCTGAGATCTATGTGCGTTCTGAGGCGGGGACGCTGACGCCGCTGTCGGCGCTGGTGACGATGGAGGAGTCCGGGACGGTCCGCGACCTGACGAGGATCAACCGCGTGCCCTCGGTGGTGCTGACGGGGCAGGTCGGCGCGGGTTCGTCGCTGGGCGAGGCGCTCGACCGGCTGGACGAGCTCGTGCGCGACCGCCTGCCGCCCGGCGCGTCAGTGAACTATCTCGGCGAGTCGCTGGAGTTCCGCGATTCGTCGATGCAGCTGTACATCACCTTCGGCCTCGCGCTGCTCCTGGTGTACCTGGCGCTGGCGGCGCAGTTCGAGAGCATCGTGCACCCGTTCACGATCCTGTGCTCTGTGCCGCTGGCGATCACGGGCGGCCTGGCGACGCTCCTGTACACCGGCGAATCGCTGAACATCTACAGCCAGATCGGGCTGATCCTGCTCATCGGGCTGATGACCAAGAACGGCATCTTGATGGTCGAGTTCGCCAACCAGTTGCGGGCCCGGGGGATGGAGCTGGCCGACGCGGCTCGCGAGGCCGCCATGATCCGCTTCAGGCCGATCATGATGACCGCGATCTCGACGATCCTCGGGGCGATCCCGCTGGTCTTGGCGAGCGGCGCCGGTGCGGAGGGGCGCCGGGCGATCGGCATCGTGATCGTCGGTGGCATGAGCTTTGCAACGCTGCTGACGCTCTTCCTGATCCCGTCGCTGTACACGCTCCTGGGCAAGCTCACTCAGCCCTCGGGCGCAACGGAGAAGCGGCTGCGCGAGCAGCTCAGCTCGCTCACCGACGGCGTCAAGCAGGAAAGCGATCGGCGGAAGGCCGAGGGCCGGATCGGCCCGAACACCCCCACCACCGCCTGACCCCGGGCCGCGCGGCAACGCCCCGGATCGGTCCGGATTCGACAGCACCGAATCTTCGCATAATCTTCATCTATGCTGTCGATGATCGCCCAAGGCCTCGGCGGCCTGGGGCTCTTTCTCCTCGGAATGGTGCTGATGACCGACGGGCTCAAGTCCGTCGCGGGCGGCTCGCTGCGCACCATCCTGACCAAGACCGTCCGCGGGCCGGTCTCGGGGATCGCGGCCGGGACGGGCGTCTCGGCGCTCGTGCAGTCGTCCAACGCGACGACGATCGCGACGATCGGGTTCGTCAGCGCTGGGCTGATCGGGTTCCTGCCCGCCGTGGGCGTCGTGCTGGGCAGCAACATCGGGACGACGAGCACGGGCTGGCTGGTCGCGGTGTTGGGGATGCGGTACTCGATCACCCCGTACGCGATGATGCTCGTGCTCGTCGGGGCGATGATTTTGCTGCTGCGGATCGGTCGGTCGGCGGCGTTGGGCACGGCGATCGCCGGGTTCGGCCTGCTCTTTGTCGGTCTCGGCGGGATGCAGGAGGCGATGGGCGGGCTCGCCGAACGGATCGACCCCGAGTCGCTGCCCGGCGCGGGCTGGGGCGGGCGGATGGTGCTGCTCGGGGCGGGCTTTGCCATGTCGATCGTCACGCAGTCGGCCAGCGCAGCGTTGGCGGCGACGCTGGCGGCCCTCGCCTCCGGAGCGCTCAACTTCGAGCAGTCGGCGGCCCTGGTGATCGGGCAGAATGTCGGCGCGGCCGTCGCCGCGGCGATCGCGGCGATCGGCGCCTCGGTCACCGCCAAGCGCACCGCGATGGCGCATGTGCTGTTCAATGTGATTCTGGGCGGTCTGCTGATCGTCAGCCTCAGACCGTTTCTGGAGGGGATGCTCTGGCTGTTCGCCTTTGTCGGGCTCGGGCCCGGGGTGGTGGCGTTGGCGGCGTTCAACACCTTCACGCGCGTGATTGGCGTGCTGCTGGTGCTGCCGGTGATCGGGGCGTACGCGGCGCTGGTCGAGCGGCTGATCCCCGAGCGTTCGGCGTCGCCGACTAGGTTTCTCGATCGCTCGGTCGGGCGTGTGGGGTCGGTCGCTTCCGAGGCCGCGCGGCGCAGCGCCGCCGAAACGCTGCGGGAGTTTTTGGCCGCGCTGGGGGCCGGGCGGACGCGGATGGCGGTCGACGGCGCGCAGAACGCCGCTGCGAGGATCCGAGAGTTCATGGCCGAGCTGTCGCGAGAGGGGCAGAACCAGTCGGATGTCAAGCGGAACCTGTCGACGCTCCACGCGATCGACCACATCGAACGCCTCGCGGGCAACGCGACGGCGATCGAGAGCATCCCGCGCTCCGATCGGGTGAGCGATGTGCGGGACCGCTACGACAAAGTGAAACGCATCGCGATCGAATGGCTCGACGATCCGTCCAAGCCCGTCCCGGCCAAGAAGCTCGAAGAGCTGGGCAAGGAGATCGCCGAGCTGCGCAAGACCAACAGGCGGAAGGTGCTGGCCGAGGCGGCCGAGGGGGAGCTGGACAGCCGCGCGGTCGCGTCGTACACGGAGGCGGTCATCCATCTGGACCGCTCGGCGTACCACATCTGGCGTGCGCTGCACCACCTGGATCCGGACAGGCCCGAGCCGGATATCGGCGCCGAGCACCGCGACTGATGACAGGGCGACGCGCTGATCCCGGACTTCGAACCCAGAGAGGTACTCTTCACCAATGCTGACAATGATCTCGATGGGCCTCGGCGGGCTGGGGCTGTTTCTTCTGGGCATGGTGCTGTTGACCGACGGGCTGAAGGCCCTGGCGGGAGGGTCGCTCCGCGCCATCCTGACCAAGACGGTCCGCGGGCCCTACTCGGGCATGGTCGCCGGGGCGGGGATCACGGCCCTGGTCCAGTCGTCCAGCGCGACGACGCTGGCGACGATCGGGTTTGTCAGCGCCGGCTTGATCGGGTTCCTGCCGGCGGTCGGCGTGGTGCTGGGGAGCAACATCGGGACGACGAGCACCGGCTGGCTGGTGTCGGTTTTGGGCTTGAAGTTCTCGATCAGCGCGTTCGCGATGCCGCTGGTGTTCGCGGGGGTGATGATTCGGCTGCTGGTCAAGGGTCGCGGGGCGTCGGCGGGTCTGGCGCTGGCGGGGTTCGGCCTGCTGTTCATGGGGCTGAGCGGGCTGCAGGAGTCGATGTCGGGCCTTGCCGAGCGTATCGACCCGCAGTCGCTGCCCGGAGAGGGCTTTGTCGGCCGGCTCATCCTCGTGGGCGTCGGGTTCGCGATGACGGTGGTGACGCAGTCGTCCAGCGCGGCGCTGGCGACCACGCTGACGGCGCTGGACTCGGGGGCGATCGACTTCGAACGGGCGACGGCGCTGGTGATCGGCCAGAACATGGGCACGACGCTGACGGCGGGGATCGCCGCGATCGGGGCGTCGGTCGCGGCCAAGCGCACGGCGCTAGTGCATGTAATGTTTAACCTGATGCTCGGGCTGCTCTTGATCGCGACTTTGACGCCGTTTCTGATGCTGTTGATGCTGGGGTTGGAGCTTGTGGATGTGGGGCCGGGCGTGATCGCGCTGGCGACCTTTCAGACCTCTTGCAAGGTGCTGGGCGTGCTGATGGTGCTGCCGGTGCTCAAGCCCTTCGCGGGGCTCGTTGAGCGGATCATCCCTGAGCGATCGGTCTCGCCGACACGGTTCCTCGATCGATCGGTGAGCGAGATCGGCGATGTCGCGGCAGAGGCGGCCCGGCGCAGCGCCGCCGAGACCCTGCGCGAGCTCGTGGTCGCCAGCGGCGCCGGGCACGCCGTCATGGCCACTGAACGGGCGAAAGCGGCGACGACGACCATCCGCGAGTTCCTGGCGAAGCTGGCCCGCGAGAGCCAGACCGACGCGGAGGTGAACCGCAACCTTTCAACACTGCACGCGGTCGACCACATCGAAAGGCTCGCGGGTAACGCCGAGGCGATCGGGAAGATCCCGAGAATCGACCGCGTGAAAGAAGTACAGGACCGCTACGCGGAGATGCGCCGGCTCGCCCTCGCTTGGCTCGACGATCCGTCGCAGCCTTCACCGGCGCCGGAGTTGGAAGGGATCGCCGGGGAGGTCGCCAAGCTCCGGATCTCTGGGCGCAGGTCGGTGCTTGCAAAGGCGGCCAAGGGACAGATCGCCGGGCACGAGGTCGCTGTCCACACCGAGGCGATGGTCCACCTGGATCGCGCGGCGTACCACATCTGGAGGGCGGTGCACCACCTAGACCCGTCGACGCCCGAGCCCTTGGTCGACCCGGACACGCACGATTGAGCTTCAGCCGGCCTCTGCCAGGCGGACGCCGCCGGAAGGCAGCTCGGTCATGACGACGCAGTTGCGCCCCTGCTGCTTGGCGGCGTAGAGGTTCTTGTCGGTGTCTTCGACCCATTTTTGCGGGTCGACGGCTCCGACCTCGCTGCATCCGACCAGCCCGATCGAGACGGTCAGCCCGTGGTCGGGGTGCCGAGGCCACACGACATCCTGCACCATTGTGCGCACGCGCTCGCAAACCGACATCGCCTGCTCGGGCGTTGTGTCGGGCATGATGAGGAAGAACTCCTCGCCGCCGTAGCGACAGGGCAGATCCGTCTCGCGGCAGGCCCGCTGGAAGATGGCGGCCAGCCCCTGCAGGACAGCGTCGCCGGCCGGGTGGCCGTAGTTGTCGTTGATGGACTTGAAGTGGTCGCAGTCGATGCCGGCCAGGGCGAGGGGGCGGCGCTTGCGGCGCGCTCGGGCGACCTCTTCGCGCCAGCGGTGGTCGAAGTGGGCGCGGTTGTACAGGCCGGTCAGCCCGTCGATCTGGGCCCGCTGGGACAGCATCAGCAGCAGGTTGCTCAGACGCACCGCGGCGCGAATGCGGACGCGGAGTTCCGTCAGGTCGAAAGGCTTGCAGATGTAGTCCAACGCGCCCAGGTCGAACGCGGTGACCTTGTCGTGCGGGCTCTGCAGGCCCGAGAGCACGATGACGGGGATGTTGTTCAGCGTCGGGCTGTCTTTCAGCCGTCGCAGCACCTCGAACCCGTCCATCTCGGGCATGTCCAGATCCAGCAGGACGACCGAGGGCGGGTCCTTTTCGGCGATGTCCAGACCGGCCCGGCCCGACTCGGCCGGGATCAGGTCCAGGTCTTCAGATCGAAGACGCGCCGAGAGCAACCGGTGCACATCCGGCGAGTCGTCGATCACCAGCACGCGCGGCCGGCTGTTCAATTGGGACGCGTGGATCTGCATAGTTGCCAAGGGCTCCGGCGCCGACCGCGGGCTTGTGCCCCGCGAGGTTGAAATTGAGAGTCAGCCGCAGGCCTTCATGGCACGCCTGCATACATCCAGGAGCGTGTCGAGTTCGTCGCGGACATCGGCAACGCCTTGGGGGGCGCTCAGCTCGCGGAGCTCTCTCTCGAGTTCGGCGGCGGCCTGGGTGATGCCGGGGTAGCCGTAGCCGGATCCGGCCCCCTTGAGCTGGTGAGCAAGGCGAGCGAGGTCCTCGACGCGTCGCTCCCGCCACGCCCGCTCGAAGCTGGCGATTCGGTCGGGGAGCTCGCTGACAAAGAGCCGGACAAGATCGGCCATGTCCGGATCGTCGGCGTAGACACTCTGGATCGGATTGTCGCTATTGCCGCTCGTCATCCACCACTCTCCTCTGGCGGAGTCATCGGCTCAACAACGAGTCAGGTCCATCCGTTGGCGAAGGCGTCGCGCCGGCCGAGTGGGTCGGGCGGGTTACGCCGGTGACGCTCGTCATGACCGGGCTTTCGCGGATTGGCTTTGTGGAATCGGTGCCGGGAGCAAGGCGGTGGAGCCGTTGCGTTCTCGGACCCGGACGGCCTGTTCAGCCCGGCAGCAACGCCTCGGCGACGCGTGCGCAAGTCACCTCGACCCGGGTCTTGGCGTCGTGGGTGATGAGCGAGCGGACTTCATCGGGCTGCTTCGGCGGCGTGTACTTCGAGGCCAGGGCTTCGTATACGCGCTCGTCGGCGTCTGAGGCTTCGTCTGACCGATCTCGTCGTTCGCGGAGGCGTTCTCTGATCGTCGACTCGTCGGCGGTCGTGTGGACACAGATGAAGGGGCGGCCGAGCTCTCTCGCCAGACCGATAAACGGCTCACGCCGGTCGGGGCCGGGGAAGTTGGCGTCGGCGACGACGGTCCGGCCTGAGGCGAGTCGTTTTCGAGCCCTATTGAGCATCTCCGCGTAGGTACTGTCGGAGGCGGCTTGGCTGTACAGCGCCTCGCGCTCTTTCTCGGACGCCGGGCGTTGGCTGGGGGCCATGCCCGCGAGTTCTTTCCTGATGACATCGGACCTGAGCAGTTCGCCCCGGAGTGTGCGGGCGATCGATCGGGCGACGGTGCTCTTGCCCGTCGCCGGGAGCCCGGTCAGCATGATGAGGCTCGGCGGGGCGAAGTACCCGCTGGCCAGCGCGGCGTATCCGCTGGAGCGTGCGAGCGCTTCGGATCCCTCATTGGCGCCCGCCAGCGCCGAGACCTTGCTTCGGACCATCGCGTAGTGGACGCGGTACAGGGGCTGGAGGCTTTCGAGGTCCGGGTCGTCGGTCTCGGACGCGTAGCGGCGTACGAACTGGTCGGCCAGCTCGGGCCGGCCGGCGTGGTCGAGTTCCATCGCGAGGTAGGCGATCTCGGCGGCGACATCAGCGCACCTGAACGCGCGGCAGAACTCCAGGCGGTCGTAGATCACCGGCCCGTCGTCGGTGAGGCAGATGTTGCCCGGATGCAGGTCGCCGTGCCCCTCGCGGATCCGCCGCTGTTCGACCCGGCGGTTCAGCAGCGCCGACTCTTGGCGGATGAACGATTCGGCGCGTTCCCGCAGCGAGGCGAGCAGGCCGGCGGGGATCGGCGGCGTTTGCTTCGGATCAGCGCCCGGTCGGTCGGGTGTTTCGCCCGCGAATGGACGGCACTCGTCGAGGTTGCCGAGGATTCGCTTGGTGAGGCCCTCGGGCGTGGCGTGTTGGTCGATCTCGGGGCCGGTCTGGCATCGGGCGTGGAATGCCGCGAGCTTTCGGACGATCGCGCCGAGGTGCTCTTCGAGCTCATCGTCGCCCATCGCCCCTTCTCGGAGGAGGCGTTCGAGCATCCGCTCTGCGGGGAGGCGGGCCATGTGCAGGGCCCAGTCTTTGGGCTCGGCGTCGGGCTCGGAATCTTCCGAGGTGTCGCCGACGCGCCAGGAATCGTCGGCTTTGCGGAAGATCGGCAGCACGCCGAGGTAGACGCCCGGGGCGAGGGGGCGGTTGAGCTCGACCTCCAGTTCGGCGCTGGCCCGGCGTTTCTCCGGGGTGGAGAAATCGAGAAAGCCGTAGTCGACGGGCTTCTTGATCTTGTACCCCCCGCCCTGGAAGAGGAGGACGGTGGAGGCGTGGGTCTCGATTCGTTTGACGGGGCCCCGGCCCTGTGCTTCGAGCCCGGCGATCACGCTCTGGATCATGCGTCGGTGGGTGTCGGGTCCGGTGGGCACGGGCGAGTGTAGTTGGCGCGTGAAACGCCGCGGCGGCTTCGTGCGAAGTCGCGGGCGGCAGGGGTGTTTGGAAGCGGGTTTTGGTTGAATAGCACCGGAGGAGTGCTATTATCGAGCACCGTTCCGGTGCGATACTTTCGCACCCCTCGAACCGGACCTGTTGAGAGGGTATGCCCCGTTGCTCGCGTTCTCCCGCAAAACCGATTACGCCCTTGTGGCGATGGCGGAGCTGGCGGTCGAGCCGGGGTGCTGCCGCAGCGCGACGAGCCTGGCGGAGGCGACCGACGCGCCGGCGCCGTTGCTGAAGAACATCCTCAAGAGCCTCGCGCAGGCGGGGCTTCTGCGTGCGGAGCGCGGGCCCCTTGGCGGGTACCGGCTCGGGCGCGGGCCCGATGAGCTGAGCGTGCTGGATGTGGTCGAGGCGGTCGAGGGCCCGGTGGCGCTGGCGCGTTGCTGCGGCGAGGGTGAGTCCCCAGAGCGAGACGGGTGCCTGCACTCGCCCCGCTGCCGCGTGCAGCACGCGATGCGGATGATGCACGACGGCATGGTGGATGTGCTGCGTCGGACGACGGTGGCGGACCTTGCGAGCAGCCCGCCTGAGGAAGCCGTGACGCTGAGCGTGCGGCGCGACGCGGCGCAGACGACGAACAAAGGAAACCAGAGATGACGACAACACCCGAACTCCAGGACTGGGAGTCGCAGAGCTACAAGTACGGTTTCGTCTCTGAGGTCGAGTCCGACACGATCCCGCCCGGGCTGGACGAGGATGTGGTGCGGACGATCTCGGCGAAGAAGGGCGAGCCGGAGTGGCTGACGGAGTGGCGGCTCAAGGCGTACCGCAACTGGCTGACGATGCGCGAGCCGGAGTGGCAGAATGTCCGCTACCCGAAGATCGACTTCCAGGCGATCTCGTACTACTCGGCGCCCAAGAGCACGCCGAAGTACGAGAGCATTGATGAGGTCGACCCCGAACTGCTGCGGACCTACGAGCGTCTGGGCATCCCGCTTGAGGAGCAGAAGCGCCTCGCAGGCGTGGCGGTCGACGCGGTGTTCGACAGCGTGTCGGTGGCGACGACCTTCAAGAAGGAGCTCGGCGCGGCGGGCGTGATCTTCTGCTCGATCTCCGAGGCGGCTCGCGAGCACCCCGAGCTTCTGAAGAAGTACCTGGGCACGGTGGTGCCCTACAACGACAACTACTACGCGGCGCTGAACTCGGCGGTCTTCACCGACGGCTCGTTCGTCTTTGTGCCCAAGGGCGTCGCCTGCCCGATGGAGCTGAGCACCTACTTCCGCATCAACGCCCAGGCGACCGGCCAGTTCGAGCGGACGCTGATCATCGCCGAGGAGAAGGCGTCGGTGAGCTACCTCGAGGGCTGCACAGCGCCGATGCGCGACGAGAACCAGCTGCACGCGGCGGTGGTCGAGCTTGTCGCGCTCGACGACGCGAAGATCAAGTACTCGACGATTCAGAACTGGTACCCCGGCGACCGCCAGGGCAAGGGCGGGATCTTCAACTTCGTGACCAAGCGCGGGCTGTGCAAGGGCAAGCGCTCGCACATCTCGTGGACGCAGGTCGAGACGGGCTCGGCGATCACCTGGAAGTACCCCAGCTGCGTGCTGCAGGGGGACGATTCGGTCGGCGAGTTTTACTCGGTGGCGCTCTCAAAGGGGCGCCAGCAGATCGACTCGGGCACGAAGATGGTGCACATCGGCAAGAACACGCGGAGCAATGTGGTCTCCAAGGGCATCAGCGCCCAAGAGGGCAACAACACCTACCGCGGGCTGGTGAAGATCATGCGCGGCGCCGAGAACGCCCGCAACTACACCCAGTGCGACTCGATGCTGATGGGCAACCGCTGCGGCGCCCACACCTTCCCGTACATCGAAAACGCCAACCCCACGGCGAATGTCGAGCACGAGGCGACGACGAGCAAGGTCGGCGAGGACCAGCTCTTCTACCTGCAGCAGCGCGGGCTCAATGAAGAGCAGGCGGTTTCGATGATCGTCAACGGCTTCTGCCGCGAGGTCTTCAGGGAGTTGCCGATGGAGTTCGCGGTCGAGGCGACCAAGCTGCTGGAGATCAGCCTGGAAGGCAGCGTCGGGTGAAGCGCGGAGCGGCGACGATGAGCGATGGGTTTGTCAGAGCGTTTGGCGTCGACGAGATCGCGCCGGGCGAGGCCCGGGTGGCGACGGTCGACGGGGTGGAGATCGCGGTCGTGAACATCGACGGCGAGTTTCACGCGTTGGAAAACCGGTGCCCGCACGCCGACGGGCCGCTGGGCGAAGGGTTTGTGCAGGGCGACGCGATCGTCTGCCCGCTGCACTACTGGGAGTTTGACATCAGGACGGGCGAGTACCTCGACGACCCGGAGGTCTGCGTCCGACGCTACGAGACACGGGTCGAGGGTTCGGATGTGCTGGTGCGGGTCCGCTGAGAGAACGGACCGGGCGGAGATCCCGTCCGAGCTGAACGAAAGAACGAACACACCAATCGGGCCGCAGGGCCCGGAGGCAAGAGCGACATGCATGAACCGCTGCTGAAGATCGAGGGCCTGTGCGCCGAGGCCGGGGGCGTTGAGATCCTCCGGGGTCTGGACCTTGAGGTGAAGGCCGGCGAGGTGCACTCGATCATGGGCCCCAACGGCTCTGGCAAGAGCACGCTGGCGAAGGTGCTCGCCGGGCGTGAGGGGTACGAGGTGACTTCCGGCTCGGTGCTCTTTAAGGGGCAAGACCTCCTGGAGCTCGAGCCCGACGAGCGGGCGCGCGAGGGGGTCTTCCTCGCGTTCCAGTACCCCGTCGAGATCCCGGGCGTGAGCAACATGCAGTTCCTCAAGGAATCGATCAACGCCGTGCGCACGCACAGGGGACAGGAGCCCTTGGACACGGTCGGCTTCCTTGGCGAGCTGCGCGAGAAGCTGGCTGTTGTCGGTATGAACGAGCAGCTCTTGCAGCGATCGGTGAACGAGGACTTCTCGGGCGGCGAGAAGAAGCGGTACGAGATCGTGCAGATGTCGCTGCTGGAGCCCTCGCTCTGCGTGCTGGACGAGACCGACTCGGGTCTGGACATCGACGCCCTGCGCGTGGTCTCTGAAGGCATCAACCGCATGCGGTCGCCCGAGCGGGCGATGGTGCTGGTGACTCACTACCAGCGTCTGCTGAACTATGTGCAGCCCGACATCGTGCATGTGATGGTCGGGGGCAGGATCGCGCAGTCGGGCGGCAAGGAGCTGGCCCTCCAGCTTGAGGAGCGGGGATACGCCGACTTCACCGGCGTCGCCGACCCGGCCCAGCAGACGAATCGGCAGGAGGCATCGGCATGAAGGGCGCTACCGAAACCCCCGAGCACACCGCCTCGACCCTGGTCGAGCTCGTCGAGCGCGGCGGGGCCGCGATCGAGGGCGAAGCCCCCTCGTGGCTACGCGACGCGCGGGCCATGGCGATCGAACGCGCGGCCGCCATCGGCCTGCCCGCCAAGACCGACGAGGAATGGCGCTACACCGATCCGAAGCCGCTGCTGGAGGGGCAGTTCTCGCTGCCCCGTCCCGGCGCTTACGAGGGCGATGATCCCTGCGAGCACATGGAGATCGACGCCACGGCGAGGATCGTCTTCGTCGACGGTCGGCTCGCGCCCGAGCACTGCCGCCTGAGCGGGCTGCCCTCGGGCGTCGAGGTCTCGCTTGTCGGGACCGGCGAGGAAGCAGATGTCGAAGAGCGGCTCGCGCCGATCGTGGCGCAGGGGATCGGCGGGGCGCGTGACGGGCTCGAAGCGCTCGGCGCGGGACTGATCTCCGGGGGTGTGTTCGTCCGTGTTGACGCCGGCGTGACGCTGGAGAAGCCGATCGTCGTCGTGTTCAGGGCCGAGGACGGCTCGCCGGTGCTGAGCGCCCCGCATGTCACGCTGATCGTGGGCGAGGGGGCGCGGGCGTCTGTGATCGAGGATCACCAGGGCGCTGCCGGCGCGACCGGGCTCACGCTCGGGCGAAGCGAGGTCCGAGTCGCCAAGGGCGCGCACGCCGAGCACGCGATGCTGCAGCGTGAATCGCCGGGGCGTCACCACGTCTCGACCCTGCGCCTGATCCAGGACGCAGAGAGCCATTTCCACAGCGACCGCGTCCTGCTGGGAGGGGCCGTCACGCGTAACAACATCCACGCGACGCTGCAGGGCGAGTCGTGCGAGGCGGTCTTCAACGGGCTGTACACCCCCGAGGAGCGCCAGCACCACGACAGCCACATCCGCGTCGAGCACTTGGCGCCCGGTTGCAACAGCCGCCAGTACTACCGGGGCATCCTCGCCGACCGGTCGCGGGCGGTGTTTACCGGCCGGATCTATGTCAAGGATGTCGCGCAGCAGACCGACGCGATCCAGAGCAACTCGAACCTGCTGCTCTCCCGTTCGGCGCACGCGGTCGCCAAGCCGCAGCTTGAGATCTACGCCGACGATGTGCGTTGCACGCACGGGGCGACAAGCGGGCAGCTCGACGCGGACGCGGAGTTCTACCTTCGCGCCCGCGGCGTGCCGAAGCGGGTCGCCCGCCTCCTGCTCCTGCAGGCCTTCGCGGGCGAGAACATCGACCGCATCGAGAACGAGGCATTGCGCACGACGGTGCACGCGTTGGCCGACCATCGGCTCGGCGCGGCCCTGCAGCGCAACGCCTGAGATCGGCGGGGCGGGCCGGAAGAAGGGCACACATGAGCGAATACGCCAACCCGGAACGACTTGTCTCGACGGACTGGGTCGACAAAAAGCGCGGTGATCTCGGCGGCGTCCGCATCGTCGAATCCAACGAGGATGTGATGCTGTACGACACCGGGCACATCCCCGGGGCCGTCAAGGTCGACTGGCACAACGACCTGCAGCACCCGGTCCTGCGCGACTACATCACGCCCGAGATGTTCGCCGAGCTCTGCTCGCGTCTGGGCATCGGGCCGGACACCACCGTCGTCTTCTACGGCGACAAGAGCAACTGGTGGGCCGCCTACGCCCTCTGGGTCTTCACCATGTTCGGGCACGACAAGTGCGTGCTGATGAACGGCGGGCGCAAGAAATGGCAAGACGAGGGCCGGCCGATGACGACCGACAAGCCCGACCTGCCCGCCAAGGACTACCCCACGCCGGCGATCGACTTTTCGAACCGGGCGTTCAGAGACGATGTGCTGCGGTACAGCCGCGAGCGCGGGCCGCTGATCGATGTGCGTTCGCCCGGCGAGTTCTCGGGCGAGCTGACGCACATGCCCGACTACCCGCAGGAGGGGGCGCAGCGGGGCGGGCATGTGCCCGGCGCCGCGAATGTGCCCTGGGCGCGTGCGGCCAACGAAGACGGGACATTCAAGAGCCGCGAGGAGCTCGAGAAGATCTACCTCGGCGAGGCGGGGCTGCAGCCGGGCGACGATGTGATCGCGTACTGCCGTATCGGGGAGCGGTCGAGCCACACCTGGTTCGTGCTCAAGCACCTGCTGGGGTTCCCGCGCGTGCGGAACTACGACGGCTCGTGGACGGAGTGGGGCAACCTCGTCGGCATGCCGATCGAGACGGGGCCGGGCAAGAAGACCTGAACCTACGATTGCGCCAGTGAGCAAGCTCGAAGACATCATCTCGACCTTCCGTGCGTTCGAGGGCGAGATGCGCCTGCAGGTGCTGCTCGACTACGCCAACCGTCTGCCCAAGCCGCCGCCCGAGCTGATGGCCACGATCGGCAAGAACGACGCCGCCCGCGTGCACGAGTGCATGACGCCGGTCTGGCTCTGGGTCGTTCCCGGCTCAGAAGGCGGAAAGACTGTGAAGCTGTTCGTCCATGTGGGCGAGGAAGCGCCGACGGTGCGGGGCGTGCTCTCGGTGATCGTGCACGCCTACGAAGGCGCGACGGCGGACGAGATCGCGGCGATGCCAGAGGACCTCATCGAACGCCTCGGCCTGAGCCCGGTGTTGCGGATGAACCGCGTGATCGGGCTGCACGCGATGATCAAGCGAATCAAACGGGAGGCGTCGGCCGCACGGGCCGGGGCGTCTCCCACGAACCCGGAGGCCGGCCGATGAATAGCAGCGAGCTTCAAGACCGGGTGATCGCGGCCCTCCGCAAGGTGCACGACCCGGAGATCCCCGTCAACATCTACGACCTCGGGCTGATCTACGAGCTCAAGCTCGACGGGGGCAAGGCCAGCGTCAAGATGACGCTGACGGCCCCGAACTGCCCCGTCGCCGACCAGATCGTGGCCGATGTCACCAAAGCGGTGCGGGGCGTCGAGGGCGTGAGCGAGGCCGATGTCGATCTGGTGTTCGACCCGCCCTGGTCGCCGGCGAAGATGACCGATGTCGGACGGCTGGAACTCTTGGCGATGGGCGTCGACCCGGACCGGGCCAAGGACTCGATCGCCTCACGCCCGACGGGGCTGACCGTCGGACGGCGCAAGCCGGGGATGCACTGAAGCCGGGCTTAACCTCGGCGCTCGATGAGCAGCGCAAGGTTCTGCAGGGCGTTCCACGCGGCGCCTTTGAGCAGTTGATCGCCCGCGGCCACGAGCCGGACCTCCGAGCCTTCTACGCCTAGCGATGGCTCTGCCACGACGCGACCCGCGAGCACATCGCAGCGTTTGGACGCGCTGATCGCGTCGGGGCCTGACTCAACAAACACGACGCCCGGTGAAGCGGCGATCGCCTGCTCGGCTTCCTGCTTCGTGCAGGGGAGCTCTGTCTGGAGGCGGACAACGACCAGATGGCTGCGCAGCGTCGGCACGCGGAGGCAGCAGGCGTCCGTTGAAACGCAGGTGTCGTTCCAGATTCGGGCTGTTTCGGTGCGGAACTTGAGCTCTTCGCCGCAGAGGCCGGGTTCGTTCAGGTCGGATTCGTGGGGGAAGGCGTTGAAGGCGAGGGGTATGCCGAAACCGGCGGGCTGTTCGTCGCCGTAGACGCCGAGCGTTGCTTCGGTCTGGCGGATGAGTGTTTGCATCGCGATCAGGCCTGCGCCGGAGATCGCCTGCTGGGAGGTGATTTGGATCGAGCGCACACCGAAGTTTCGGCGCACACCCTCGCAGGCGGTCAGCGCGATCGTGGTCGTGCAGTTGGGCGAGGCGATGATGCGGTCGTTCGGGCAAGCCGCCTCCGGATTTACCTCCGGGATCACCAGTGGTGCGCTGTGACGCAGCGCCGAGGAGTTATCGCTGACGAGCACGCCCCGTTCGGCGAGGGCCGGGGCGAGGCGTTTCGAGACCGCCGCGGGTGTCGCGAGGACCGCCGCGTCGGCGTCGAGGCGGTCCGATGCTTCGTGCACCACGAAGCGTTGGCGACAGATGGCAAGCGTGCGCCCCGCCGAACGGGCGGACCCAGCCGCGATCACGCGTTCGGGATCGACGCCCGCCTCGGCAAGGAGCGCGAGCGTTTCGAGCCCGACAGCGCCCGAGGCCCCCACCACCGCGATCCTGCGGCCTTCGAGTCGTTCGCGGAGCCACGCCGCCCGGGCCGCCCCGAGCCGCTCGCCCGGCGAGCCGGGCATGAGCGAGTCGATGCTCGGACAGCTCGCGGCTTGCGGGTCTTGCGCTTTGGTCGCCGTGCTCATCGCTTCCAGCCTTTCACGAAGTCGCCCACGATCCGCGAGAGGTGGTCGCTGGGCAGGAGGAAGGCGTCGTGCCCGTCGCCGGAGTGGACGAGCTCCGCCCTTGTGCGCACGCCCGCGGCCTTGGCCAGATGCGACAATTCCAGCGACAGATGGGGCGGAAAGAGCCAGTCAGAACTGAACCCGACCGTCAGCAGGTCGCCCTTGAACCGGCGCAGCGCCTCGCAGAGCGATCGGCCCTCGCCTGCGTCGTAGGCGTCCATGGCGCGGGTGAGGAGGATGTAGCTGTTGGCGTCAAACCGCCTTACAAATCGCTCGGCCCGTTCGTCGAGGTAGCGCTCGACGAGGTAGCGGTCGCCGTTGGTTGTGCGGTCGCGCCCGAAGCGCCGGTCGAGGGAGCCGGGGCTGCGGTAGGTCAGGTGTGCGAGGCGCCGGGCGACGCCGAGGCCGTCGGTTGGCGGGTCGTCTTGCGGGTAGTCGCCGCCTCTGAACTTCGGGTCTGCGAGGATGGCCGCACGCCCAACCTCGTTGAAGGCGATGCCCTGGGCGTCGAGGCGTGTTCCGGCGGCGACGACGCCCGCGGCCCGGACCCGCTCGGGGAAACGCAGCGCCCATTCCAGCGCCTGGAATCCCCCGATCGATCCGCCGAGGACGGTGATCGGGCGGGAGACGCCGAGCGCATCGATCAACCGGGCCTGGGCTTCGACGATGTCGCCGACGGTGACCTTCGGGAAGCGCGGGCCGTAGGGGACGCCGGTGGCGGGATCGACGCTCGCGGGCCCGGTCGACCCTGCGCACCCTCCGAGGACATTGGCGCAGACGACGGTGTGCCTGCGCGTGTCGATGGCTCGGCCCGGGCCGACGATGGTCTCCCACCACCCGCGCCGGGCGGGGTCGCGCCCGAGCGGGTCGGCCGACGCCTGGCCCGCATGCTCGGCCCGGGCGACATGGCTGTCGCCGGTGAGGGCGTGGCAGACCAGGACGACGCTTTCCGCCTCATGCGGCGGCTTGGGCCCGAAGACCTCGTAGGTCAGCGAGGCGTCTTCAAACTCGCCGCCCCGTTCGAGCTTCAGCGGGTTGTCCGGCGATGCGATGCGCCGGGTCGCGCAGGTCCAGCCGGGCAGGGCGACCGTGTCGGTTTGCAGGATGGTGCTCATTGCTGCGAAGCCTCCAGCGCCTGATCGATGTCGGCGATGATGTCGTTGATGTCTTCCAGGCCGACCGAGAGGCGGATGTACTCGGGCGTAACGCCGGTCTTGGCCTGTTCGTCGGGGGTGAGCTGCGAGTGGGTTGTGGTTGCGGGGTGGATGGCGAGGCTCTTGGCGTCGCCGATGTTGGCGAGGTGGCTGAAGAGTTTGGCGCTCTCGATGAATCGGCGGCCCGCCGCGGCCCCGCCGACGATCCCAAACCCGACGATGGCGCCGTACCCGCCGGTCAGGTAACGCGAGGCGCGCTCGTGCGTGGGGTGCGAGGCGAGGCCCGGGTAGTTCACCCACTCGACGAGCGGGTGTTGCTGGAGGTGTTCGGCGACCGCCAGCGCGTTTTCGGCGTGGCGCGGCACGCGCAGGTGCAGCGTCTCGATGCCTTGCAGGAAGAGGAACGAGGCGAAGGGGCTGAGCGTCCCCCCGAGGTCGCGCAGCAGGTGCGTACGCGAGCGGATGATGTAGGAGATGTTGCCCAGGGGACGGAGGGCCTCGGTGAAAACAACGCCGTGGTAGGACGGGTCGGGGGCGTTGAACTCGGGCCAGCGCTCGGGGTCGGCGGTCCAGTCGAAGTGGCCGGAGTCGACGATGGCGCCGCCGATGTGCGTGCCGTGCCCGCCGAGGAACTTGGTGAGGCTGTAGACGCTGATGTCGACACCGTGGTCGAACGGGCGGAAGAGAACGGGCGTGAGGGCGGTGCTGTCGGCAATGAGGGGGACGCCGACTGCGTGCGCCGCGTCGCTGATGGCGCGGAAGTCGGGCACATCGTTGCGCGGGTTGCCGATCGCCTCGATGTAGACGGCACGGGTTCGGTTGTCGGCGAGTTCGGCGATGTCGCCAGGGCGGTCGGGGTCGAAGAAGCGGGCCTCGATGCCGAAACGCTTGAGAGTCTGGGTGAACAGGGTCCAGGTGCCGCCGTAGAGGCTGGTCCCGCTGATGATGTTGTCGCCGGCCTTGGCGATGTTGAGGATGGAGTAGAGAATCGCCTGCTGCCCGCTGGAGACGGCGAGCGAGCCGACGCCGCCTTCGAGCGCCGTGAGGCGCTTTTCGAGCACATCGGTCGTCGGGTTCATCAGGCGCCCGTAGATGTTGCCGAAGGTTCTCAGCGCGAACAGGTCCGCGGCGTGGTCGGTGTCCTTGAAGACATAGCTCGATGTCGCGTAGATCGGAACCGCCCGCGAGCCCGTGGTCGGGTCCGGCTCCTGCCCGGCGTGGACGGAGATGGTGCCGAGGGAAGGGATCCCGGCGGCCGAGGCGTGTTCTTGCAGTGTCGTGGTCATGATGCGTGCTCCGATCGGGCTGTGCCCGTTTGGTGTGAGGCCCGGCCTTCGTTCTGAGGCCGGGCGGGGACGGCCGCGAACGCTCGCGGCTCGTCGGTTTCTCGCTGGTCTGTCTCTCTCTCGTCCGCTGTTGTCGTGCTTGCTGCGCCGACGAGTGTGCCGCCGTCCGCCCCGAGCCCGGCGACGGTGAACGGTCGTCCGAGGCGCTGGGCCCAGCGGATCGCGCGGGGCTGGATGACGCGGTCGCCGAGCGCCAGCGCGTCCTCGAAGGTGAGCGTGGCGAATCGCTTGGGGGCCGGCCCGCCCTCGGCCGGGTCCCACTCGTGCACGGCACCGGTGTCCTTGACGAGCACGCACCTAGCGCCGAGGGCGGCGGCGAGGCAGACCGCCGTGAGATCCGATCCGCCGCGACCCAGCAGCGCCGGACGCCCGTCGCGTGTTCTGGAAACGAACCCGGGCACGACCGCGACGCCGGCGCGTCCGAGCGCGCCGAGCACCCATCGCGGATCGGTCTGCACCGGCTCGCCCTCGATGCAGGCGTCGCTCGCGATGACGCCGACACGCTCGGGGGGAACCAACTCGGCGTGGATCCCGGCTCGCTCAAACTCCAATGCGAGCAGGGCCGAGGCCTCGATCTCGCCGGCGCCCAGGAGCGAGGCGAGGGCCGGGCCGCCGGGGTCGAAGCGGGAACGCGTCCCTGCGCCGGCGAGCAGTGCATCCGTTCTGCCCCTGAACGCGGAGACGATCGCGACCACCGGCGTGCGCCCGCGATCATGCCGTCGCTCGATCTCTGCGGCGACGCGGGGCAGGTCGGCCGGCGACCTGAGCACCGAGCTGCCGAACTTGAGGACCACGGTCTGCTCGGTAGCGCCGCGTGTTTGAGGCTTTGTGATTGTGTCGGACATGCATCGTGGCTTTCGATTGCGGCGCGCAGCGATCGCGCAGGCCGCGGCGGGCGGGTGAGGGCCGATGTGGGTCGGGGCTGGGATTTCAGATGCCAGCGGTCGCTGTTGTTTCGGTCCGAAAAGTCAGGACCAAAACGACAAGCACCGCCATCTCCCGGACGGCGGTGCTCAGGTGCAGACCTGATTCAGGGTCGCGTCAGCGGCAAAGAACCGAAACGCTGCACCCGCACCGACCGCCCGGGCATGGCATTCGCATGCAGCACATGGGGCAGAAGGTGTTGGCGAGGCGGTTCTTCACGACGGGCATGGTAACCCGTGGTCCGACGCTGTCAAGCGGAAACCTCAGATCGAATGCGCCGGGCCCGACGGGGCGTACAGTTAGCGTACGGTGGCCGGGGCGTTCTCGGCCGGAGGGGGAGAGACCCGATGAACCAGGTAGAACTCGCCCTACGCCTGAAAAAGCTGCGGACCGAGCGCGGGCTGACGCTCGAACAGGTCGCGGCGCACGCGGGGCTGACGCGGGGGTGGCTCTCGAAGGTCGAGAACTTCCGCGTGACGCCTTCGCTGCAGGCGCTCTCGGCGATCGCGCAGGCACTGGGTGTTTCGCTCTCGGAACTTTTTTCGGGGCTCGACGAGCGGCCGCCGATCGTCGTGGTGCGCAGGAGCGAGCGGACGAAGGTGGTGCGCGACGAGGAACAGTCGACGCTTGAGTACGAGGCGCTCGCGCACAGCAGGCTCTCGCGGAGCATGGACCCGTTCGTGATCCGCATCCCGCCCACAGAGGACCGCCCGCTCTTGGCGCACGGCGGCGAGGAGTTCATGTTCGTGCTCCGCGGGCGCGTCCGCCTCGACTACGGCGAGCAGTCGCACACGCTGACCCGGGGCGACAGCGCGTACTTCGACGGCAACACGCCGCACAGCGTCGCGTGCGTCGATGATCAGCCCGCCGTCGTGCTCGTGGTCTACACCAATGTCGGCGGTGATCACGAGATCAACGGGGCCGAATCGCAATAGCGATTGTGCCCCTGCGATTTCGACCCGGCGTCAGTCCCCGTCGTACGCCCGATGCAGCAGCGCTTCGAGTTCTTCGCTGGTGAATTGCCGCGGGTTGTTGGAGAGACGCACGGGGTCGACGCGGGAAGCCATGTCGGCGATCGCGCCGGCATCGACGCCCGCTTCTTTCAGCGTCGTGGGCAGGCCGATCTTGGAAAGCAACGCGCGCACGGCCGCGGGCATGCCCTCGGGCGATACACCCAGAAGCGACGCGGCGAGCGACACCCGATCGCGGACATCCGCGGAGCCGCGATGGTCGATGCAGTCGTCGACGGACACGCCCGCGTTCCAAGCGCCGATGTGCCCGAGCGTCAGGGCCACGGCGTGCCCGTGGGCGATCCCGAACCGCTGCGTGAGCTGGTACGAGAGCGCGTGGGCGGCGGTGGTCTTGCTGATGTCGATCGCCCGCCCGGCGAGGTGGGCCCCCACCATCATCTCGCGCCGGGCGTTGATTTCTCCGGTCGTGACGCTGGGGGCGAGGCTGGGGACGATGCGCTCGGCCGCGGCGGTCGCGCTCTGGATCGATGCCGGCGTCGACCCGACGGCCCAGATCGATTCGAGCGACTGTCCCAAGGCGTCGCACCCGGTCTGCGCCGCGAGCATCGCGGGCATCGACAGATGCAACGCGGCATCGAGGATCACCGAGCCCGGCCGCATCCTCGGGTCGCCGATCGAGACCTTGCGCTGGCCGATGTACACGGCTGCGAAATGCGTCGCCTCGCTGCCCGTGCCGGCGGTCGTCGGCGCCGCGATGATCGGGAGGGTGTCTTGGGGAGGCTTGGCCTCGCCCCTGGCGATCGCGTGGGCGAGCTCGGGCGCGCGTGCGCCCATCGCCGCGACCTTGGCGACATCGAGGCAGGACCCGCCCCCGATGGCGACCACGGCGTCTGCGTTGCAGCTTGCCGCGGCGAGGATCGCCTCTGCGACCTCCTCGCAGCGAGGGTTGGGCGTAAAGGAGTCGAAGAGACAGACCTCGGCCGGTGCGAGCAAGTCATCGAGCTCTGGCCGAACCCCGCTCGCCTGCACGGCGCCGGTGTCGATGACGAGCAAGGGCCGCACCGAGCCGACCGACAGCAACAGCTCGGGCAGGCTGCGGATCGACCAGGCGATCCGCTGCGAACCGGACGGGATCCCGTGCGCGCGCGGCGCAGAGGCCTCGGCGACCCGGATCGGGTTTGCGATGGGCGACACAGCGCCGTTTTCACCGACGATCACAGGACCTCCGGGAGCCGGCCGATGTGGTCGATCACACGGACACCCTCGAACCGATCCTCGGCGCCGCTGGTGCGTCGCCCGGCGATGGCGACGACGCACCCGCAGCGGGCGTTGAGCCCTTCTTCGATGTCGCTGATGCTGTCGCCGACCTTGACGACCTGGGCCGGGTCGTCGATGCCGGCCCGCTGCATGAGGACCTCGATCATGTCGGCGTGGGGGCGGCCGTTGGCGACCTCGTCGCTGGTGACGCTGTCGTCGATCAGCCCGTCGCCCCAGCCGAGGCGATCGATGATGGTGTTCGCGGTGGCGCGGTCGAAGCCGGTGTCGAGGGCGACGCGGACGCCTGCCTCGCGCAGACTTGTGAAGAGGTCCGAGGCGCCGTCGATCTCCTTGACGCTCGGCCCGGTCCGGTAGTGGTCGATGATGCGGCGCTGGAAGTCGGCATGCACCCGCTCGACCTCGCTATCGGTCGGCGCTTCGCCCCGGGACTGGGCGAGCAGCTCTCTGACCGCCAGCGGCTTGGGCATGCCCATGACCGGGTCGACCGCTTCGAGCGTGATCGGGCAGCCCGCCGCGACCAGGGCGTCGCGGAGGCAGGAGGCGACGGCGTCGTCCTCGTCGAAGACGGTGGTGCCAGCCATATCAAAGACGACCATGCTGTACTTCATCGCGAGTCCTTTGCCGCGGCTGTGGGCGTTGCTGTTTCGGGCCTCCGGCCTCCGCCGGGGCGATGCACAGCCTAAGCGATGTTGACTGCAAGTCAATTCATCCCGCCCTCGTACGGGGTTGTTCGGGCGGGGTCGGGCGGGCGCGACGAGGCTGCCCACCGGCCGCCAAACCAACCGACAAGCCCACGCATTGCAAGCAAATCGCGTGTTTTCTGCCTGAGCGGCCCCGCGACGGCCCGTGGCGCATCGTTGCGTTAAGTCTTGGTCAAAGGGGCCTCGCGGGGCCTCCGGCGTGTTGCCTCTCAGTCACATTCCTGTAGCATCCGTCCGCCGAGGGCCGTGGACCGTCCACGCCCCGGTGAGCCGCGAGCCAGCCGGAAGGTCGAGACCGATGCCGCACGCCTCACCCAAGCCGACGTTCACCTTCGGCCTCGGCCTGGCGATCTTGGCGTCGCTGCTGCTCTCGATTGGCGGGTGCGGATCGGAAGGCGGGTCGGCTCGCTCACAGGATCGGGACGGCTCGCCCGAGAGGCCGCTGATGGTGCTGCTGGTGCCGACCGAGTCGGGCCAGACGAACCTGATGGACGACTACGAGCCATTGTTCAGCGCGATCACGCGGGTGCACGGGCTGCACTTTGATTTGCGGATGGGGTCGAGCTATGCCGCGGTCGTCGAGGGGATGCGCGCCGGGCAGGTGGACATCGCGCACTTCGGGGCGGTGACCTATCACCAGGCTCGTCGGGCGGGCGTCGCGGAATTGCTGGCGGTCGCGGTCGTTGATGGCGAGGCGATCTACCACGCCGGGATTTTCCACCGGGCGGACTCGGGCATGAGCCGCATCGAAGACCTGAAAGACAAGACGGTCGCGTTGGGCGACCCCAACTCGACATCGAGCTTCAACTACCCCGTCGCGATGATGCTCGACGCGGGGTTCGACCCGGTGCGCGACCTCCGCGGCGTGCTGATGTCCGGGAGCCACAGCGCGTCGCTCTCGGCGCTGCAGGCGGGGCATGTCGACGCCGCGGCGGCCTCGGTCAGCGCGTACGACAAGATGGTCCGCGAGGGAACGCTCGACGGGACGCGTGTGGTGCTGCTGGTCAAGAGCGATCCGATCCCCAACCCGCCGCTGGCGATGCGTGCGGGGCTGGGCGATGAGGTCAAGGCCAGGCTCCGCGAGGTGTTCGCGACGATCCATGATCAGGAAGGCGTTCGCCCGGAGATGATCCTCGCGTATGGGGGCGCTCTGGCCGACCGGTACGACTCGGCGATCGACGATGAATTCATCGCGCCCGCCCTTGCACGGCTGGGGGCCGTCACCGCCGAACTGCGCCAGGAACTGGCCGACTTCGCCAACCGCTCGCGTCCGGGGCGGCGAGGGTGATCGTCTTTCAGTCCATCACCAAGCGGTACACCAAGGGCGCCCTGCCGGCGCTCGACGGCGTGAGCCTCGAAGTTCATGCCAAGCAATTCTGCGTCGTGCTCGGCCCTTCGGGTTCGGGCAAGAGCACGCTGCTGCGGACGGTGAACGGGCTGGTGCGTCCTACATCGGGGCGCGTGCTCGTCGGCGGGACCCCGGTTCTGCCCAAGACGACGAAGAAGGTCAGGCGGCGCGTCGGGATGATCCACCAGCAGTTCAACCTCGTGCCTCGGCTGAGCGTGCTGGACAATGTCGTCGCCGGGGCGCTGCCGACGATCCCGCTCTGGCGCGTCGTGGCGAGGCAGTGGTCCGCTTCGCTCGAACGCCGTGCGTGCGAGCTGCTCGAAAGCGTGAACCTCAAGCCGGCCTACCTACAGCGCCGGGTCTCTGAGCTGTCGGGGGGCGAACAGCAGCGTGTCGCGATCGCGCGGGCGTTCATCGCCGGGCCGGATGTGGTGCTCGCGGACGAGCCGGTGGCGAGCCTCGACCCGTCGACGAGCCGCACGGTACTGGCGCTTCTCCGCGCCGCGGCCGAGCAGACCGGCGCGACCGTGCTCTGCAGCCTGCATCAGGTCGACCTCGCTCGTGAGTTCTCTGACCGGATCGTCGCGATGCGGGCGGGCGAGGTCGTCTTCGACGGCGCTCCCGACCGGCTCGAACGCGACACCGTCTCGACCATCTACTTCGATCGCGGCCACGCCAGCGGCGCAGAGCCCGGGCCTGAGACCAAGCCTGCGACCGGAGCGACCCCCGCGCCCGACACGGCGCAGGCCCAGCGCATGGCGGCGGCCCGATGAAGCCTCGCGAGCTCCATCCAGGATGGGAGATGCAGCGCCGGTTCGGCCCCGGGTCGGCGACGCTGCTCCTGGCGCTGCTCGTGCTGCTCGGCGGTTCGTTCTACAACCAGAGGTTGCACGAAGCGATCGCGGATACGCCGTCGGCAACGGAGCGGGCGGGCGAGTTTCTCGCAAGGGCGTGGCCCCCGAAGGCCGAGACGGCCCAGCGCATCGAGCGGATGGTGCAGCTCGGGGGCGACGACGAAGCCAGGGCGACGCGGGCGCTGGAACGCGACGGCGCCGGGCCCCTGCCATGGTCCGCCCGCATCGAGTCGCGCCCGCTCTTGCCCGACGACGCCGACTCCGCCTCAGAAGCTTTCTATGTCAGGCCCGCCGGGTACATCGAACGCTGCATCGGCCTGATGATCGCGACGATCGAGATGGCGATCTGGGGCACGATCATCGCGCTCTTGATCTCGATCCCCGTCGCGTTTCTGTCGGCAAGCAACTATTCGTTCGGGATCGTGGTCTACACGCTGGCGCGCGGGTTCAGCAGCCTGATGCGAGCCATACCCGAACTCATTCTCGCGCTGGTGCTTGCGCTCATGTACGGCTTCGGCCCGACCGCCGGCATCCTCGCGCTCGGACTGCACACTTCCGGGTTCCTGGGCAAGTTCCTCGCCGACGACCTTGAAAACGCCGACCGCGGGCCGCAGGAGGCGCTGCGTTCGACAGGGGCGAACCGGCTGAAGGTGCTGCGGATGGCGGCGTTGCCCCAGGTCCTGCCGCAGTATGTCGCGTACACGCAGTACATCCTCGAACGCAATGTCAGGACCGCCAGCGTGCTGGGTATCGTCGGCGTCGGGGGCATCGGGCTGGAACTCAAATTCGCCTACGACAACGGCGAGTTCGACAAAGTCATGACGATCCTGATCGTCATCTTCGCAACTGTCGTTGTGCTCGAACAGGGCACGCAGTTGCTCCGGAGGCGTTTGATCCGCTAGGGAATTCCCGCAACGCATCCCGGCGCGTCGTCGCCGAGATGCGCATTGAGATCAGCCCACGGACGGGAATTCGGTTTGTGACCGACGGCTTGCGCAGGCTCATGACGAGCCGAGGCTCGCCCCGCGCTGTTTCGATGCGCACCGATCTCACTCGTTCTTTCTCTGCTCGCGCAAGACAACACACAGGCATGATCCAATCTTCATCGAACGCGAACCCCCGCAAGTGCGCAACCTTGTAGCCTTCTACTCAACATCGGCGATCGCGAACGGACATACCCGCCCGAGCCCGTGGCCGGACGGAGGAGAGCAATCAAGGCGGTCGCCGGAGACCCCCAAGGAGCGGTAAGAACATGACGCAGAAGAAGAACATGATCGTCGGCGTGCTCGCAGCCTGCGGCCTGGCCGCGGGCGCCTCGGCGCAGATGCCCATCGAGTGGTGGTCGTTCGACACCGATTTCAGCAACGCCGGCACGCAGGGTAGCGTTGCCGTGCCCGTCCAGACCGTGCCCGGCAATCTCAGCATCACCTCCGAGCCCGGCGAGTTCATCCGCGGCGGCGGCGCGCTGAAGGTCATCCACACCGCCGGCGGGGCGGACTTCCTCGATGTCAGCAGGCCCGGCGGGATCTTCCCGCAGCGCGATCCGAACATCGCCGGCGACACCGCCGCATGGACCGTCTCGGTCTGGTACCGCTACGACGACACCATCGGCGATGTCGACACCCGCAACTTCATCTTCGAGACCAAGCCGAACTGGGCCGTCGGCCTCGGAGCCCGCACCGCGGGGGGCCGCACCGACATGGAGTGGTTCCTCCAGAATGTCGCCCAGAACACCGAGGGCCCGTTCATCGACGACGGCCAGTGGCACCACGCCGCCCTCGTCTACGACGAGACCGACACCGGCACGCTCTCGTACTTCCACAACGGCGAATTTTATGATGTCCAGCCGCTCAATCTCAGCACCTTCTTCGCCGACGGGAGCAGCCAGGACGCCGGCATGAACATCGCCGACTTCCGCAGCGGCAGCGGCGGGCGCAACTGGACCGGCTTCATCGACGACTTCGCCATCTGGGACACCGCCCTCAGCCCCAACCAGATCCGCGCTCTCTACGAAGGCGACTTCAACGGCACGCCGATCCGCCCCGACAATGTCATGACGGTCGTGCCCCGCAACATGGGCGAGTTCCTCGCCCAGCTCGAGTATGAGCCGGTGATCGAGGAGCCCCAGTGGAGCCTCGTCCGCACGATCTCCTTCGACGGTCCCTCAGGCCTGGCGTACGACAGCCAGAACGACATCCTCTACGCGGCTCGCCGCTTCCAGGGCGCCGACACCGACGGCATGACCGGTCTCGACGGCCTCTACCGCATCGATCGCGCCGGCAACATCACCCAGATCGCCGGCGGCGACCGCCCCGCGGGCGTCACCATCGAGCCCGGCGGGAACGCCGTCTGGTGGGCCGAGGACTACGGGCGCGACCTCAGCCAATACGGGCTGCAGATCTCCAACGGCTCGATCCTCCGCACCGATCTGACCACCATGGAGACCGGCGTCGGCTCGTGGGGCTACGACCCCGCCGGCGCCGACATCGACCCGATGTCGATCGCCTTCGTCCCCCAGGACTTCAACAACGCCTCGTTCAGCCTCAACTCCCGCGGCGAGCGCTTCGTCCGGCCGGGCAACGCCGTCAGCGTCGACCGCGGCAGCGGCGGCTTCGACGAGGTCTATGTCTTCGACCCCAGCCAGCCCCCCGTCCGCGTCGCCATCGACGACAACGGCCAGTCTGAGTTCGACGATGTCCTGATCTTCGACGGCTCGACGCAGAACGGCAACGGCGTCAATTACGAGCTACTGCCCGACGGCTCGCTCAACTCCCCGCTGGTCAACCCGGGCGCGATCGCTATCTGCGCCGACGCCGTGTGGGTGGCCGACGAGGGCCTGGCGATCGGCGGGATCATCTGGAAGATCACCGATGTCGACACGCTCGCGAGCCTGCCGCTCAGCCAGGCGATCGCGCCGATCGCGCTGGTGATCGACCCGGTCACCAACGACCTGATCGTTCTGGACCGCAGTCTCGAACGGGGCGAGAGCCGCGTCGTCCGCATCAACAAGACCACCGGCGAGGTGACCGACATCATCACCAACATCGGCGGGTACATCAACAACAACTGGGGCTGGGAGGCGATCGCGATCTCCGATGACGGCTCGAAGCTCTTCCTCAGCGACCCCCTCGGTCGCCAGATCTTCGAGTTCTCGACCGACGGGCCGACCTGCCCGCCCGACATCAACGGCGACGGCGTGGTCGACGCCGACGACTTCTTCCTCTTCCTGAGCTTCTTCGCCTCCGGCGACCCTCGCGCCGACTTCAACAACGACGGCGTGATCGACGCCGATGACTTCTTCGCCTTCCTGTCGGCCTTCGCGGCCGGCTGCTGAGACAGCCTCCTTCTGTCCGAGGGTCTAAGGGGCGCGAACCCCCCCCCCCGCGCGGCGATCAAACCAGAAGAGAGAGGGCCCCCCCGGCGCCCCGACCC
>JAFIFZ010000001.1 GCA_020831775.1 Phycisphaerales bacterium | reverse complement strand
CCCCCCCCCCCCCCCCCGGGGGGGGGGGGGGGGGGGGGGGGGCCGGGCGCGCCGCGCGGGGTCGGCTGGTTGTATTCAGCTGGTTCGATTGAGCGGGCGGTAGGCCCGGATGGTATCGGCGCAACAGAGACTTCCGTCGTCAGCCGCGGCGGTGAGCCTCGGCCGCCTCGGGGCCCCGCTGATCGATGGTGGAGTCGGACAGGCCGGCGACAACCCACCCCTCAGCGGGGCGAGGAAATTCGCTCATCGAACGAGATGGTCCGTGGTCCGGTCGTCATGGCTACAAGCATATCGGCCAGAACCCGCGCCGTCTTGTCTAAAGGGACGCCGCCGCCCGAGTGGTTGACCGGCGTTGATCGCGCCACCCCTCGCCGGCGAAGGCCGGCGACTCAGAAAGTCCAGGCCGGCGACTAAGACAGCCCACCCTCGCTGGCGGAGGCCAGCGACTAAGACAGTCCGCCTCGCCGGCGGAGGCCGGCGACTAAGACAGTTCTACTCATGCTCGAAGATCGACTGCGTCCGGAGCACCACGCCCCCCGCGGCAATCAGGTGGTAGCTCTGCAGGTGGATCTCGCGGCTGTAGCGTTGCACATCCAGCACGCTCAGGCAGGGTCCCGAGTCGTGCCACGCGAAGCTCATCGCCTCGGCCTCGCGGGCGTGGTCCATCATCTCCTCGTAGGTGGACATGTAGAGGTTTTCCGAGAGGGTCTCGGTCTGGACCGTCGTCATGTACCCGGCCTTGGCCTTGGGGAAGCGGTGCTCGAAGTCGCGTTCGCCGGCGCAGAGGAAGGCGCTGAGCACGCCCGAGTCGGGCAGGTTGCCCTCCTGGTCGGTCACCAGCTCCGAGGCGCACATCGTGCCGAACTCGAAGCGGAAGAGGTGCCCGCCGGGCATGAGCCAGAGCTCGGCCTCATAGGCGCCGTGGCGAACCACCCGCCGCTCCCGCAGCGGGAAGAGTTCCGGGTGCAGCGCCCGGTCATAGAGGATTGTTTGGTAGGATTGGAGGCTATTGGACTTGGTCTGAGGGTTCATCCGCGTTGTCCCCACAACTCGACGCGTTGCGTCGGCTGTTGATTGACCCCGCTGGGGTTCGGAGGGTGTTTGCTCGGATCGCATCCCGCGTGACCGATCCGGCGCTCCCAATCGCTGCACCCGCACACCAGCGGAGACCGATCAGGGGAGCGTGCACTATAGCCGGACATCCTCTTGACCCCAAGCACTTTTTGTTGGCTCTCGCGGCGACGCAGCCGCGGGCCGCCTACCGATCGATTCATTCTACCCGAAACAGACGGATATGCTCAACATATTGAAGATTTCCTGTCGGTTCCACAACCTGTTGCACAGTTTTCCGAGAATGATGCCCAAGGAAGGGCGTTCGGCCGCACAAGGATGACGATGGCGTGATCGGTAAAGCCCACACTCTGGAGGATCGCATCCGCATCGTCCGCGCCCTGCCCCGCCCCGCGAGGCTGGCGGCGCTCGTTGCTGGGCTCCGCGTCGCCTCCGATGCCGAGCGCGAGCGGCTCACCCTCGAGCTGCTCGAGCTCGCCCTCCTCCCCGAGGGCCGCGTCTCGGCCAGGGCCCGACGCAACGCCGACGGGGCGCTCGTCGCCCTCCTGCGGGCCTGGCCATCCCTGCCATCGGGGGTCAGGAGTTCGACGGCCGAGGCGTGCGAGGGGCGGTGGGCCGCCGCGGCGGACTCGCTCTTGCGCACAGATCCGCTCGCGCTGGCCCGCGCTGCTGCTGCCTTGGCGCTCCCGGAGCTCGCCCGCCCGGTCGGGGCGATCCTCTCCTCCGAAGATCCCGCGGCCCACGAAGCCCACGAAGAGGCCGAGCGGGCCCTGCTCGCCATGGCCCTCCGCGTCCGCCCCGACCTGCCCGCCGGATGGGTCGACCCCTCGCTCGCCGGGCCGGCGACCGCCCCGCAGCGCTCGCTCCCGCCCGATGACGACGGTCTCGATCTGCTCAGCTCGGAGCTGGCCGAGACCGGATGGCGGTTCGCCCAGCACCGGCGAAAGGGCGTGCTGCTCGCGGCGTTGCTCGTGCTCGCCTCGCCCAAGGGCCTGCCTTCGGGCCCATCGGGCGAACGCCTTGCGCGACTCTTCTCACCGGGAGAGCACCCGGGCGTGACGGCCGCCCGGGGCGTTTTGCGATGGTCGAGGGCGCCCGCCGCAAGGCGAGCGGCGTGGCGGCTGCTCGCCGACCGACGCTTCGCTCGCCCGGCCCGCGACCGGATCGCTCGAGCCGGGGGGACGCTGGACCATGCCGCCGTGCTCGCCGAGGCCCATCTGGCGCTGCGCCCCTCCCGCGTAGCGGCTTTGCGGAGCATCGAGGTCAAACGAACCAGATCGGGCGAGGGCGCCGAGGGGCAGAGCCGCCTCGCGCCGGGCGGGCCGCTGCCCTTGCCCGAAGAACTCGAACACCTGCCTAGAGAGGCGAGGCGTGGGCTGCCTCGTTTCATCGACGCGCTGACGCCGCCCGGCCCGGCCCGGCGCCTGGCGCTCTCGCCATTGCTGGCCGACACAGATCGGCTGGTGCGGTTCAACGCGTCGCGAGTCTGCGATCCGTCGGAGCTTTCGGACTACTGCTTCGACGACGACGGGGCAATCGCCCGCTCGGCGGTGTTGCGGTGGTCAACCGTCGGGGCCGAGGGGTGGCTGTCGTCGTCGGTCGGGCCCGGGGCGGGCCAGCGTCTGCGACTCGCAGGCCACCTCCGGAGGATCCCGCACGCCGGCGTGCGCGAGCTCGCTCCCGACGAGCACGACCGGCACACGCCTTGGAACCACGACGCCCCCTCGTCGCGGCTGGTCGCCCGGCGCATGTTCCAGCGGCACCCCGACGCGTTCTTCGAGCAGCTCGCAGCGGTGGTGGGATCGGGGCCGATCGAGGGCCGGTGCGGGGCGGTGATGGTCGCCAGAACGCTCGGCGTGTGCGCGAAGATCGAGCGGGAGTTGATCGAAGCCGCACGCCTGCCCTCGGGGGATCACGCAGAAAAGCTGACGGCGACCGCGGCGAGAGCCCTGGGCGAGCTCGACAGCGCCGAATCCCTCCGGGCCCTGCACTTCTGCCTCTCGCACGCCGACGGACGCGTCCGGGCCAACGCGGCCGAGGCGATCGGCCGGCGCGTGCTCCGCTCGCTCGCGAGTTCGTGCAGCACTGGCGGCTCGCCCGCCAGTGGCTCGCCCTCACCCCACGCCCAACGCCCAACGCCCCACACCCCTCATCCGCCACAGGCCTCGCCGCAGGAGATCGGGGTGCTGCTGGAGCTCAAGTCCGACGACCACCACCGGGTGCGCGCGGGGGCGTTGCGATCGCTGCTGGCGGTCGGGGCCGCCTCGGCCGATGGCGACAGCGGGGGCCCATCGGCGCAGATCGAGGCGATGCTCGGCGACCCGAGGTGGGCGCACCGCCTCGCGGGGGTCTGGCTGGCCGAGCGAGCGCCGGGATTGATCGAGCCCGGCGACGCGCAGGCGTCCACCCACGAGCAGACCCGGCGGCTGGCCGAGCGGATCGTCTCGATCGCGGGCGAAGACCCTGACGAACGGGTTCGGCGTCGGGCGATGGGGTGCGCCCGCCGCCTGCTGCTCCGGCTCACGCCCGTCGGCAGCGAGGAGGTCCACTCGTGAGCCTGCTGGGACTCATCGCGCAGATCCGTCTCGAAGGCGCCGAACCTCCGCCGACGCCGCAGGGCGACTGGCTCTGGTGGGTGCTGGTTGTTTCAGGGGCGCTGGCGGCGGTCTCGACGCTGGTCACGCTCTGGCTCTTGCGCGACCGGGCGATCCGACGAGACCCGGAGGGGTACGCGTTCGGCGCGCTTTCCCGGAAGTTGAAGCTGTCGGGCGAAGAGCGCGAGGCCGCTGTGCGGCTGGGCGAGGCGAGGGGTGTGCCGCCCGTCGCGTTCCTGGTCAGCCCTTCGGCGCTGGGCGGTGGGCGCAACGAAACAGCCGCGGAGGCTTGAGTCTCCGCGGCTGCCTGTGCTTTCCGGACTGAACGACGCTTGGGTCTTGCGGCGTCAGAGCTTGGGCGCTTCGTCGTCGTCTCCGAAATCGAAGTCGAAGTCGGAGATGCTGCTGTCGTCGGGGTCGAAGTCCATGTCGTCGAGCACGCTGCCGGCGTCTTCCTTCTTGGCGGGCGAGGCATCGGCCTTGGTGGACTTCTGGGGCGTCGGAGGCGGGGCGGGGGCCTTGATCGCCGAGGCGTCGATCTCGGCGGGCTGTCCGTCGATCTTCACGACGAAGGTGTAGCCCCCGATGTTGAGCACATCGCCGGCTGCGAGTTCGGCCTCGCCGATCTTTTTGTTGTTGACGAAGGTGCCGTTTGAGGAGTCCAGATCGCGGATCTTCAGCAAGCCGCTCTCGTCGGAGAGCTCGCAGTGCTTGCGGGAGACGGAGGCGACTGGGATGCGGATCTGGCAGCCCTCTTCGCGCCCGACGACGGAGCGTCCGGGCTTGAGGTTGGCTTCAGACTCGATCTTGCCGTCTTTGATGTATACCAACGCGGCTTGCACGCGAGACTATCCTTTCCAGCGGGCCGCGATGAACGCGGGCCCGAGTCACTTTCCGGCCATCGGCGGTGCGCTGATTTTCCGAGCTTTGGGCCCGGATCACGCTCGCCACATGGACCAGCCCCACGCCGATCCGTGCCCGACGATACCTCCATCCCGATTCTGGGGCAATCCCCAACTTCGATGCCGGCCCGGATCGACCCCGGGCCGGTCTACGCGATGGTCCGCAAAGCGATGGGTTTGGACGGGGCCGTGTCGGGGCCATCGGGCGGGGACGGGCCGGCGAGGTCGCTGTACATCCACATCCCTTTCTGTTTCCACAAGTGCCACTACTGCGACTTTTACAGCATCGTGGACAGCCGCGACCGGCAGAAGGCGTTCACGGCCCGGCTCGTCCGAGAACTGCGGGCGTTGGCCCCGTTCTCGGGGGGGCTGCCCCTGGAGACGATCTTTGTGGGGGGCGGGACGCCGACGCTGCTGGCGCCTGGGCTGTGGGTCGAGCTGCTGGCGGCGCTGGACGATGCCTTCGACCTGTCTGTGATTCGCTCTGGGATCAGGGCGGGCCGGGGCGAGTTCACGGTCGAGTGCAACCCCGAGACGGCGACGCCCGAGCTGATGGGTGTGCTGGCGGGGGGCGGGGTGAACCGGGTTTCGATCGGGGCCCAGTCGTTCGACCCGGCGATGCTGAAGGTGCTCGAACGCTGGCACGATCCGGAGAATGTCGGGCGGGCGGTCGAGCTGGCCGCAGCGGCGGGCATTGATCGCCGCTCGGTCGACCTGATCTACGCGATCCCGGGCCAGACGCTCCAGGGGTGGGGGCGGGACCTTGAGCGAGCGATCTCGCTCGGGGTGACGCATCTTTCGGCGTACAACCTGACCTACGAGCCCAACACCGCGATGACGATGCGTCTGAAGCAGGGCGAGTTTGCGCCGACACCCGAAGAGCTCGAAGTCGAGATGTTCGGCCTGACGCGCGAGACGCTGACGAGCGCGGGGCTGGATCGCTACGAGGTGAGCAACTACGCCGTGCCCGGGCACGAGTGTGCGCACAACCTCGCGTACTGGCGACAGAAGCAGTGGATCGCCGCGGGCCCCTCGGCGAGCGGGCACTTGGCAGGGCATCGGTACAAAATTGTGGCGAGGCTCGGGGATTACCTGCAGGAGCGCGATGACGGCTTTGCGCCGCTGATCGAGCACGAAGCGCGCGATGCGCGCCGTGCGCTCGCGGAAATCGTCATGACCGGCCTCCGCCTGCGCGAGGGATTGGATGCTCAAGCGGTGCTCGCACGGGCCGATGCGATCGAACTGGGGTTGGGCGAGCGGGGGCTGGGCGAACGGATCGAGCGCGAAGTTCAGCGGTGGGAGCGTGTGGGGTACCTGCTTGACGATGGCGGGGCGGGCGGCGGCCGGCGCTGGTCACTGACCGAGGCCGGTGTCCTGTTCGCCGATGGGATCGCCTCGGAGTTCATCGCCCGCATCGGTTGAATCGTCCTCGTCGCGCGGCTGACCGCTCTGCTCGCCGGGCAGGTCGGGGCGGGGGAGCGAAAGCTTGCGGAGCAAGGATCGCAGGTCGCGGGGCCATGGCGAGCGGATATCGATCGCCTCGCCGGTGACGGGGTGCTCGAAGGCGATGCGATGGGCGTGCAGGGCGAGGCGGGGGGCGGAGTTCTGGAGCGTGGCCGGGGCGTAGAGATCGTCGCCGAGGACCGGCGCGTTGATCGCGTTCATGTGCACACGGATCTGGTGCATGCGCCCGGTGATCGGGCGTGCCTCGATCATCGCCGCGTAGGGCGACTCGGCGAGCAGGCGGTAGGCGGTCAGCGCGGGTTTGCCTTCGCTGCTGATCTTCGCGCGCTTGACCGAGGTGTAGCGGTCCTTGCGCCGGACGCTCTCTTCGATGGGCAGACGGATGACGCCCTTGGGCTCGGTGGGCGCCTTTTTGACGACGGCCCAGTAGAACTTGCGGACGGTGCGGGCCTCGAAGGCGGCGCGGAGGCCGTCGTACGCCGGGCGCGAGAGGGCGATGGCGAGCACGCCGCTGGTCTCGCGGTCGAGGCGGTGGACGAGCCCGTGGTCGCGCTTCTCACCGAGCTGGCTGAGGCGGTGTTCGTACTTCGCGTACAGCCCGTTCAGCAGCGTGTCGTGCAGATGGCCGATGCCGGGCTGGGTGACTCGGCCCGATGGCTTCTCGACGACGAGCAGGTGGTCGTCTTCGTAGCGGATGGCGAAGGTGACGCGTGGGTTTGGGGAGACTTGCGGCAAGGGTTACTCCACGCCGCAGGCAGCGAAGTCGAGGTACCAGCGGAGCTCGCCCCCGATGGGGCGGACTGCGCCGAGGCTCATGGGGTGGTCGGACTCGTCGGCGGCGAGGGAGATCGCTTCGCGCGAGCCTTCGCCCGTCGCAAGGACTGCGATGAAGCGCGAGGCGTTGACGAGGCGGCGCGTCATGCCGACGACATCGCCCTCGATGGTGATGAGCGGGTCGTGGTCGCTCTCGCCGGGGAGGGGCTGGGTCGGGTGCTCGTTGAGACGCGGGGCGAGGAGGACATAGTCGAGGCGGTCCTGGCCCTTCTCGCGCCAGGCGAGGGTTTCCTTGAGGAGCGACTCGTAGGCGCGGGCTGGCTCGGGGGAGTCGCAGGGGACGGGGTGCATCTGGTCGGGCGGGATGTCGGAGTGGTCGAGCAGCCAGTCGCGGACATCGCGGTAGGCGCTGGCGGGGTCGGCCGGGTCGAGGTGGCGGTCGGCGACGAGCCAGATGTGCGTCCGCTTCCAGGGGAAGGCACGCATGGGCGGGTCGTACATGAGGCGGCGGTAGACGACGGAGGTGGCGGGGCCGCCGGTCAGGGCCATGTGGAAGTCGCCGAAAGCCCGGACGCAGCCCAAGGCGTGGACGAGCAAGTCGGCGGTGAGGGCGTCGACGACCTCGTCGAGCTCTTTGCGCAGCACAACGGCACCGGGGAGGTCCGGCGGCGTGGGTTCGGGGGCGAGGTCGTAGGGGCTGCTCATGTGTCTGCCTGAATCTGCTTTCTTGGCACTACCATCGCAACTCTAGTGTCGGCGGCCGGGCTCTGCGTCACAACCCGCCCGCCGACAACGCCCCGAACGGAGGCCCGCTTGCACCCGATCGTCCGGATGATCGACGCCAACGCGAATCGAGCCTGCGAGGCGGCTCGCGTGCTGGAGGATCTGGCCCGGTTTGTGCTCGGGGCTGGCGAGGTCGCGGCGGGGCTGAAGTCGCTCAGGCACGATCTGCGGCGGGCGATCGGGTCCGTTGATGCGGGGGCGGGGATCGATCCGGTGATGCTCGCGGCGTGGCGTGACCCCGAGGGCGATCCGGGGACGGGGCTGAGCCACGAGGGGGAGGTCCGGCGGGCGGGGACGCCGGCGATCGCGTCGGCCGCGGCGGGGAGGCTGGGCGAGGCGCTGCGGGCGATCGAGGAATCGCTCAAGACGATCGATGCGAAACGGGCGGGCGAGGTCGAGAAGCTGCGGTACGCCTCGTACGCGCTGTCGCGCCGGGTGGAGTTGGCGCTCGGGACGGGGCGGGCGAGGCAGTGGCGGCTCTGCGTGCTGCTGACCGAATCGCTGTGCACGCACCATTCGTGGGACGAGGTCGCTCGTCTGGCGATCGAGGGCGGGGCGGACTGTCTGCAGCTCCGAGAGAAATCGATGGAGAGCGGTGAACTCGTCGAGCGTGCGCGCGCGCTGGTGGGGATCGCGAGGCCCGCGGGGGTGAGCGTGATCGTCAACGATCGGCCGGACATCGCGCTGCTCGCCGGGGCGGACGGGGTGCATGTGGGGCAGAACGATCTGTGCGTGCGCGATGTGCGCCGGATCGCGGGGTCGGGGCTGCTGGTGGGGGTGTCGACGGCGGACCTTGAGCAGGCGAGGCGGGCGGTGGCGGACGGGGCGGATTACATTGGGTGCGGGCCGATGTTTGCGAGCACGACGAAGGCGAAGGCGGTGTTGAGCGGGCCGTCGTTTGTGGGCGAGGTTGTTGGTGATGCGGTGTGCGGGGGTGTGTCGCACCTGGCGATCAGCGGGATTACACCCGAGAACATCGGCGAGTTGGTGGCGGCGGGTTGCCGGGGCGTGGCGGTGAGCGGTGTGGTGTGCGGCGCGGAGGATCCTGCGGGGGTGTGCCGCGCGTTGCTGCGGGCGTGGGGGGCTGCGGATCGCGGATGAAAAAAAGCGGGAGGCCGGGTGCGTACACAACCCGGCCCCCGCCCTCTCCTCCTTGGCCGACCGGCGCGCGTGAACACAGCGGCCGGCCGCGGGGCGGCACTGTTCTCAGGCCTTCGTTTTCTGCTCGACGGTTTGCGGTGCTCTGCGTCGTCTTGAGGCGATGATTTCGAGGTCGCGGAGTTCTTCGAGCAAGAGCGGGGGGATGAGGCGGAGCCAGAGCTTCCACATGGCACAACGCTCCTTTCGTCCGACACGGACAGTTGTGTCGGCGCTTGCGTGTTTCGTTCGATGGGCGCGGCGTCACCGGCGTCGTGCGGCGAGGCCGCCCGCGATACGACAGATTCACTTGTTTCCAGCCGGATTCCCAAGTCCCCACCCGGGTCTCCGGACGGCCGTTTCCGGCCAGACATGACTCGTTACGCGGAGTTCTGGCGCACGGTTGCAGGCGCGCAAAGGCTTGCGGCGAAACGACTTGTGGAATTGGGTGGTTCCGCGTAGCGGGCGATTCAGGCGGTGGCGCTGCTGGGGGGATCCTCGCCCGTGAGCTCTTTGTAAAGCTCGTCGGTGATGCCGAGGTACTCGCGCATGTGCGCGTCGTACATGGCCTCGTCCTGGTCGCGGGAGAGATCGAGGCGGAGCTCGTTGATGACCTTGGTGCCCTGGGCGATCCAGCCGTCGAATGTTTCCTTGGAGATGTTGGCCTGGATCCACTCGCCGATCGGGCCCTTGAAGGGCGGGCGGGGGAGCTGGCTGCCCGGGCGTCCGGTGCGCTGGCAGACGAAGGAGCCGCCGGCGCCCGCGGGCGCTTCCTTGACCTTGACCTCCGGGATGGGGGCGTCGAGCTTCTCGAGGAGCTCCTTGATGGCGGTCTGGGGCATGCGATCGCCCCGCTCGGCGGCGGCCTTGTAGCCCTCGGTGAGGACCTCGGCGGCTTCGTCGGTTCGGTTGGCGGCCATGAGGGCGGCGCCGCAGAGCTGGTAGGCCTTGCTCATCGCGGGGTTGGCCTCGAAGCAGCGTCGGTAGGCTGCTGCGGCGTCGTCGAAGCGCATGGCCTGGTTGTACGCGTTGCCGAGGGAGAAGTGCGCCATGTCGTTGTCGGGGTCTTCGCGGCACATGTTCTCGAACTGGGCGATGCGTGTGTCGAGGTCCATTGCGGGCTCCTGGGTGCTTGGTCGGATCGAACCATACGCGCCGAGAAGGAGAAACGCCCCCGCCGGGCGTTGCCGCAGCGGGGGCGTCTGTTCTTGAAGGCTTTGTGTTGGCGCGGGGCTCAGCAGCCCTGTGCGAAGGCGTTGAGGAATGCGAAGAAGTCGTCGGCGTCGATGACGCCGTCGTTGTTGAAGTCGGCGCGGGGGTCACCGTCGGCGAAGAGCTGGAGGAAGAGGAAGAAGTCGTCAGCGTCGACAACGCCATCGCCGTTGAGGTCGGGCGGGCAGGTCGGGCCGCTCTCAAAGCTGAGGCGGTTGATGGTGAAGTTGGCGGAGATGGAGGTGCCGCTGGTGGCGAGGAACGAACTCGCCGAGGCAGCGCGTCCCCACGCGTCGTTGCTGACGACGACGTCGAGGAAGACATTGGTGGTGATGTCGCTTCCCGGGTGGGAGTAGAGGATGACGAGGTCGCCGCCCTGGTAGATGTACGGATCGAAGGTGACCTCATGGCCCCATGGGTTCGGGGCCGGCGCTGCGGGGTCGGGGCTGGCGAAGGCGCCCTCGGGGATGGTGAGTTCGCCGCTGCGAACGAGCACTGGGTTGAGCATGTTGTCGGCGAATGTGGTGCTCATCGCGCTGATGGGGTTTGCGGCCTCGGCGAGTGTGATCTGGTAGTCGGACCAAGTGGCGCCGCCGGCCGGGGGCCAGGTAGGAGGATTCGAGCCGACGATGCTGGTCCGCCATGTGACGCCGGTAATGGTCATGCCGGGCATGAGGCCTTGTGCGGCGAGTTCGGCCTCGACGAACTGCTGCTGGTAGGTTCTGGGGAAGCCGTCGTTACGGGTGAGGGTGTTGAGGCCACTTGTGCCGCGCTCGTTCGCCCGGGCCTCGGGGACGACTGCGAACGACTGGGCGGACGCGGAAGCGGCGAGCCCGGCGACAGCGAGCGAAGCGAAAGCGGCGGAAATCCTGTACATGATCGGTCTCCTCGGTGTTGACACGCCCTTGGCGGCGGCCCCCACGACGAGGGCCGGATCGGATGAATTGATATCACTTTGACTGATTTCGGCCGGCGTGTCAACCCCTTGGGTGCGGACTCGGGCTTTGATTCGGTGCTGAGAAAGCTCTCGTCGAGAGGGAAGGAGCCTTCGGAAAGCCGGTCGGGTTTGCTCCTCGATTGGCGAAGCGTGTTCTGAGGCCCACCGTGAGCGCCTGGGTGGTTGGTCGGATCGAGCCATACGCGCCAAGAACGAGAAACGCCCCCCCCGGGCGTTGCCGCAGCCGGGGCGGCTGTTCGTTCAGGGTTTGTGGTGGCGCCGGGGGAAGCAGCCCTGTGCGAAGTCGTTGAGGAATGCTAAGAAGTCGTCGGCGTCGATGACGCCGTCGTTGTTGAAGTCGGCGCGGGGGTCACCGTCGGCGAAGAGCTGGAGGAAGAGGAAGAAGTCGTCAGCGTCGACAACGCCGTCGCCGTTGAGGTCGGGCGGGCAGGTCGGGCC
>JAFIFZ010000071.1 GCA_020831775.1 Phycisphaerales bacterium | reverse complement strand
CCCGCGCCCCGCCCCACCCCACACCACCCACCTTTGTGCGCAAACTCCCGACGATACCCCCTCACCCCCTTGATCCCCCAAAACCCCGCGTTACATTCGCGCCATGCAACAGGCGCACAAAGACCCGCTTGAAGGATTCGACGAGGAACAGCTCTCAGAGCTCACCAACGCGCTCCTCGACGACTGGGCCAAACCCGGCTTCTCCGAGCTCGACCTCTGCCGGGCGCACCGCCTGACCCTCCGCCAGATCGCCGCGATCTCCAAACGACCCGACTTTCGCGCCGCCCTCGCCGTCATCAAGGAGATCCGCGACGCCCGCAAGGAACACACAGACACCACCGCCAGGGCGGCAGCCCTCGAACGCCTCTGCTACCTCATCCGTTGCGAGCCCATCAACGCCGCCTACGCCCGCGAAGTCCGCCTCGCCATCAACACCATCTTCGCTGTCCTGGGCATCCCTCCCGCCACTGACGCAGGCGATCCGTCCGGCGGGAATCCGCCCTTCCCTCCGCCCTACGGCCAGCCGCCCGCATCACCGCAAGGCCGCCCCCCCGCCGGCAACCCCGGCGGCCCCGCCAACCCCTCTCCCTTCAAGTACACTCCGCCGCACCGATCACCCGAGCACAACGCGCACAATGGCCGCCCCGAACTTCAAAGACGCCTTCCTCTTCCCCCTCAAGACGCCCGAGTCGCGTCGCGACCTCGTGCTCGGCGGCCTCATCCTCAGCATCCCGATCTGGGGCTGGATCGCCAACCTCGGCCACCGCATCGTCTACACCCACAGGATGATCCACGCCGAAGATCCCTTCCCCGCATGGTCCAACTTCGGCACGATCACCCGCCACGGCCTCTGGACATTCCTCGGCATGGTTTTCTACCACCTGCCCGCCGCGGCATGCTTCATCCTCGCCCCCCTCGCCGAATCCATGGTCCCGGGGGCGTTGGCGCCGCTCGTGGCCCTCGGCGTGGTTCTTTGGGCGCTCGCTTCAGTCCTCCTCCCGGGCTTCATGACCGAGTACTGCCGCCAGTTCCGTGCCCGCGAGATCTTCCGCCCCGTCGCCGCGGCCCGCAGAGTCCTCAGCGCAGGCCCGGACTACTGGAAGGCATGGCTCATCGTCCTCACCGCCGGCATCCTTTCCTTCGCCGGCCTCCTCGCTTTCGGCATCGGTTTCCTGTTCACCAGCGTCTGGTTCTGGCAGGTCGCCGCCTACTGCTTCGCGACCGTCTTCACCCAGGGCGCCATCCGCTGGACCGTCGACCCCACAGCCCCAAGACCCACCCCCCAAACCGCCTGACGCCAAAACTACCCGCCCTACACCCCAAGCCCCACGCCCTACCACCCCTCACAACCCCATTGATCCAGACAGCCTCCGGGGCTAACATCCCGACTCGGCGAGGGGCTGCGCCGGGTGTGCAGCCCGATACCCTGACAGGAACCAAAGACGACCATGATCGCAGCTGAAAAGAAGGCCCGGATCATCAGCGACTTCCGTCGCGACGAGTCCGACACAGGCTCACCCGAGGTCCAGATCGCTCTCCTGACCGCAAGGATCCAGGAGGTCGCTGAGCACATGCGCTCAAACAAACAGGACTACCACAACCGCCGCGGCCTCGTTGCCATGGTCTCCAGGAGAAACAGCCTCCTCCGGTACCTCTCCCGCACCGACCGCGAGCGCTACCTCGACACCATCCAGCGCCTCGGCCTGCGCAAGTAAACAAAGAGCCCGTCGGCCCAAAAGCCGGCGGGTTTTTTTCGTACCAGCGGCCGTCAAGGTGACGGTCGGCCGGTCGGCCGCCCCGCCGGGTGGCAGTAGGCAAGCCGCAGTCCCCGCCCCGACGCACCCCCCCCAGGCCGTGCGATCGAGGTCCACGGATTCTTCCTGCGACTTGCCCTTTGCCTCTCTGGCATTCGCGGGGCTCTCACCGACCCGGCAACACCAGTGTGGATGGATCGTTCCGCCGCCGAAAGGGCTTTCACCCTTACGGCCAACGCGGGAGATCCGCGGGCGGGCATCGGGCCCGGACCCCGCAGAAAGAGGCCAAAGCCGTGATCAAAACCAGCGAACTCCTCGGAAAAACCGTCGTCGAGAAGGAAATCGGCGGACGAGTCATGTCCATCGCCACCGGAAAGGTCGCCAAGCTCGCGACCTCCGCCGTCATCATCACCTACGGCGAGAGCACCGTCTTCTGCTCCTGCATGCGGGCCGACCCCCGCCCTGGCCTGGACTTCTTCCCCCTCCAGGTCGACTACCGCGAGAAGACCACCGCCGCCGGCAAGTTCCCCGGAGGCTTCAGGAAGCGTGAGGGACCGCCCAACGACAAGGAAGTCCTCACCATGCGGATGATCGATCGCCCGATCCGTCCGCTCTTCCCCGATGGCTTCATCGACGAGGTCCAGATCCAGTGCTGGGTCATGAGCCACGACCAGGAGAACGACACCGACGTCCTGGCCTCCAACGGCGCCTCCGCCGCCCTGCACATCTCCGACGCCCCCTTCGGCGGCCCGATCGCCACCGTACGCGTCGGCCGCGTCCACACCGACGACGGCCCCGTCTTCGTCCTCAACCCGACCGTCACGCAGATGGAGTACTCCGACCTCGACCTCGTGCTCAGCGGGCACAAGGACGGGATCAACATGATCGAGGTCGGCGCCGCCGAGCTCCCCGAAGACGAGATGCTCAAGGCCATCGAGTTCGGCTACGAGGGCGTCAAGGCGACCCTCGAACTGATCGATGAGCTGCACGCCAAGGTCGGCATCGAGAAGGTCATCAAGAACCCGCTGAATGTCCCCGCCGACGACATCATCGCCGAGGTCAAGAAGGTCGCCGAGGCCGAGATGGTCAAGGCCCGCCAGATCAAGTCCAAGGCCGAGCGCCACGCCGCCGTCGACGCCCTGCGCACCAAGGTGCTCGACGAGCACTTCAAGATCAACGAGACCGGCACCGTCGCCGAGTACGAGAAGAGCAAGACCCGGCGCGCCCAGGCCAAGGAAGCCTTCCGCACACTCGAGAAGAAGATCACCCGCCGCCTCATCGTCGAGCAGGGCATCCGCGCCGACGGACGCAAGGCCAAGGAGATCCGACCGCTCGAGATGCAGACCGGCATCTTCGCCCGCACCCACGGCTCGGCCTTCTTCCAGCGAGGCGAGACCCAGTCGCTCATCTCCTGCACGCTCGGCACCTCCAAGGACGAGCAGATCGTCGACGGTCTCGTCCCCGAGTACTCCAAAAAGTTCGTCCTTCACTACAACTTCCCGCCCTTCTGCACCGGCGAGGCCGGACGCATCATGGGCCCCGGTCGGCGCGAGATCGGCCACGGCGCACTCGCCGAACGCTCGCTCATGGGCGTGCTCCCGGATCCCGAGGACTTCCCCTACACCATCCGCCTCGTGAGCGACATCACCGAGTCCAATGGCTCCTCGTCGATGGCCTCGGTCTGCGGCGGCTGCCTCGCCCTCATGGACGCGGGCGTCCCCATCGTCGCGACCTGCGCCGGCATCTCCGTCGGACGCTTCACCGACGAAGAAGGCAACAAGGAGCTCTTCGTCACCGACATCCTCGGTGAGGAAGACTTCTTCGGCGACATGGACTTCAAGGTCTCCGGCACCCGCGAGGGCATCACCGGCATCCAGCTCGACCTCAAGGCCCGCGGCCTGAACATGAGCCAGATCGAGATCATCTTCGAGCAGGCCAAAGAGGGACGCCTCGACATCATCGATCAGATGGAGAAGGTCATCTCCGCCCCGCGTGAGACCATCAGCGCCTACGCCCCGCGCCTGGTCACCATCCGCATCGACCCCGACAAGATCGGCAAGCTCATCGGCCCCGGCGGCAAGACCATCCGCGCCCTCCAAGACAAGTACGGCATCAACATCGATGTCGAGGACGACGGCACCGTCATGCTCGCCTCGCCCAACGGCCAGACCATCGAGCAGGCCCGCGCCGAGATCGAGGCCATCTGCGAGGAGATCAAGGTCGGCACCATCTACGAGGGCCGCGTCGTCAGCACCAAGGACTTCGGCGCCTTCGTCGAGCTCGCCCCGGGCACCGACGGCATGTGCCACATCTCTGAGCTCGCCGACGGCTATGTCAAGAGCGTGACCGATGTCGTCAAGGTCGGCGACTATGTCCGCGTCAAGGTGATCCTCGTCGACGACCAGGGCCGCATCAAGCTCAGCCGCAAGGCCGCCATGGCCGGCGAAGGCACCGAGGGTGCCGACGCCGAAGAGGAAACCGCCGAGGCCTGATCGGACGGAATTCTCGAGCAAATACACCCCCATAACGGGGCGTCCCGCTTGAAGAGCGCAGGAATCTACGGTTCCTGCGCTCTTTTGTTGACCCTTCCCCTCGGTCTCTGGTAATCTGGGGGATCGCCCTTCCGTTGCGTTGGTTGGGCGTGAAATCGTGGGGTTGCGCGCCCGGCGCGCACAGCAAAGGCCGGCGTCTCGTGAGGGCGGGCCGTGCCGAAGCCCAGATCGGGCGTCGGAGCGGGTCCGTTCCTTGGCCGGCGCTCTCGGAAAGGGGCGGTCATGACTGACCGAACACCGGACCGGCTGACGGAGTCTCGTGGCGAGGTCAAGTGGTTCGACCCGCGCAAAGGCTTCGGCTTCCTGGTCGGGCCCGAAGGCCAGGACATCTTTGTCCACTACAGTGTGATCGATGGCGACGGCTTCCGCGTCCTGAAGGATGGGACGAGCGTCGAGTACGACGCCGAGCGCACCGACAAGGGTTGGAAGGCGACGCGGGTGAGTCGCGAGATCGAGGCCGAGGTTCAGGTTGTCCCGAGACGCAACTACGCCAGAACGCCGAGGCGCTGACCGGGTCGCGCCTGCCGCCGTCGCGGAGGAGCACGCGCGTTGACCGGCTGGGTTCTGGGGTTTGTGCTCGGCGCGTTGGCGACGACTGTCGCCGGGCTGGTGCTGCTGCGCGCCGCGGTCGAGCGCGTGCGGACCGCCGAGCGGCGTGCGCGCGCGAGCGAACGGCTGGCCGAGCTCGGGGCGATGACCAGCGGTCTCGCCCACGAGATCCGCAATCCGCTGTCGACCATCACACTCAATGCGCAGATCCTGGCCGAGGCGATCGAGGATTTGCCGATCGATCCGGACGAGAAGTCGCGCTTGACGCGGCGGGTCGGGACGCTGTACCGGGAGACCGATCGCCTCAGCGCGATCCTCGCGGACTTTCTGCGCTACGCGGGCGAGCTGCGTTTGAGCCGCGAAGAGGCGGATGTGAACCTGTTGGTGGACGAGCTGGTCGATTTCTTCCATCCCCAGGCCGAGCGTCAGGGCGTGCGGCTTCGTGCGGACCTTGAGCCGGGCGGTCTGCAGGCGAGCGTTGATGTGCCTCAGCTCAAGCAGGCGGTGCTGAACCTGATGCTCAACGCGGTGCAGGCGATGACCGGTCAAAATCCAAACAATGGTACGCCCGAACTGATCCTCAAGACAAGGCGCGAGGTGTCGGGGGGGCGGGACCGCGAGGGTTCGGCGGTGATCCATGTGATCGACACGGGCCCGGGGATGGATGGGGAGACGCGTCGGAAGATCTTCGAGCCGTACTACTCGACGAAGAAGGGTGGGACGGGGCTCGGGCTGCCGACGACGCGTCGGATCGTCGAGGCGCACGGGGGGACGCTGGATCTCTACTCAGAGCCCGGGCGCGGGACGGACTTTGCGATCCGTTTGCCTTTGGGGTCGGCTGAGGAGCCGGACTGACGCAGCGCGTTGGACCCGACTCTTCGCTTTTCTCAGAGGTCGGCGTCAGGCTTCCGGCGTCGGGAGTCAGCGTCAGGAGCGAGCGATCTTCTCAGAGCCTGGTTCTGACTTCCCAGAGGTCTGGGAAGAAGCGGTGCATGATGAGTTGGCGGAGGAAGGTGACGCCGCTGGAGCCGCCGGTGCCGGTCTTGCCGCCGATGATGCGTTCGACGGTGGTCATGTGTCGGTAGCGCCAGAGGCCGAACTGTTCGTCGATGTCGACGAGCTTTTCGCACATCTCGTAGGCGTCCCAGTGGCGCTTGGGGTCGCGGTATACGCGCTTGAGGATCTCGACAACTTCCTCGTTGACGCTGTGCGGCTCGGTGACATCGCGCTCCAGGGCGCTCTTTGGCATTTCCAGCCCGCGCCGGCTGAGGTATCGGAGGAACTCGTCGTAGATGCCGGGCGCTTCAACGGCGTGCTGGAGGCGGGCGTGCCAGGCGGGGTCGTGCTGGTGGAGGCGGAGCATCTGGGCGTCCTTGTTGCCCAGGAGGAACTCGACGAGGCGGTACTGGGGGCTCTGGAAGCCGCTGGCGGGACCGAGGACATCTCGGAACTGGAGGTACTCGCTGGGCGTCAGGGTGGCCAGTACGCTCCACTGGTTGGTGAGCTGGGTCTGGATGTGCTTGACGCGGGCGAGGACTTTGAAGCAGGGCTCGAGGTCGTCGCTCTGGATCCAGCGGATTGCGGCTTCGAGCTCGTGGATCATCAGCTTCAGCCAGAGCTCAGAGGTCTGGTGCTGGATGATGAAGAGCATCTCGTCGTGGTGCGGCGGGTCCGACAGCGGGTGCTGCGCGTTGAGCACCTTCTCGAGGGCGAGGTACCCCGAGTAGGTCAGCTTCTCGCGGAGGTCGGTGTGGATGCCGGACTCGAACTCACGCTTGGCCATGGACGCTCTCCGGGTGCTGAGTGGGGCTCAGCAAAGAGCGTATGGGGCCTCAGCGTCCGGAACTGTCCCGTGCGTCGGCGAAACGGGTTTCGAGGTGGGTCTGGCGGTCGGCCCGCAGGACGGCGAGGCTGCCGTCGCCGGCGTTGGCGGTGAGCACGGTGTTTCGTGCGGAGTAGTAGTTGTCCCTGGCGGGGTTGGCCGAGGCGCAGGCGCCGAGGGTCCCGCCGAGGGCGAGAAGGAGGAGGCCGGCGATTGCGGGCCTTGCGAGTCGGAGAACGGGTTGCTCTCTCATATCCCAAAGCATCGGATTCGATCTCCGGTCCGGGCCAGCGATCCGGCGAAAGTGAGTGGAAGGTCCGTGGGTTCGGCGGGGATGGCGTGAATTGCGCGGTTGATATCCGGACCATCTGGCGCCGGCGGGCCGCGCGGTCGCCGGGTTTGGGGCCCCTGAACAAGCCCCTCGGAAGGCCATGCGACAAGGGCTTCGTGGGGGGGCGAGAGCGGGCAGAGCGGGGCGGTCCGGGGCCGGCTGAAGGCCGTGCGAGCGGCGGGTGCGCCTATCCTTGAAATCGGACGGCGACAGACCTTCGCGAGGCCTGCTCGAGACCTTCGTGAGACCTGCTTTTGATCATGGGGAATGACCCGGATGCGGATCGCTTTCAGCACATCGGCGTGCCCGGACTGGACGATCGAGACGGTTGCCGCCAAGGCCCGCGCGATGCAGTTCGACGGGGTTGAGTTCCGGAGTTTCGGCCCGGGGAACACGGAGATCGCGTGCGACCCGATGCTGAGCGAGCCTCGGAAGATCGACCGGCTTTTCTCTGGTCTGGGTCTGACGCCGCTGTCGATCGCGACCTCGCTGAGCTTCGACGAACCGATCCGTCCCCCGGTGATCGGGCGCGTGCTCAAAGACCAGGCGGTGCAGGCCCGCAAGAGCAAGCGGTTCGTGCTGCAGGCGTCGGCGATGGACTGCCCGTTTGTGCGGGTGTTCGCCTTCCAGACGCACGGCAAGGAGAGCTTGGCGGCCGCGACGAAGCGGATCGTCCCCCGGCTGTTCATGGCGGTGGACGGGTGCGCCAAGACGGGCGTCCGCCTGCTGCTGGAGAACGGCGGCTCGTTTATGACCGCGGCCGATCTGAAGCCTCTGGTCCGCGGCGCTGACCTCGACGGCTTGCTCGCAGTCTCGTACTCGGTCCCGGTGGGCAGGAGGGCGGGGGAGTCGCTGGAGGCGGCGATGGATCTGTTGGGCGAGAAGCTGCAGATCGTCAAGATCAAGGACTTCAAGGACGGGGCGCCCGCGATCGCCGGCGAGGGCGATCAGGATGTGGCCGGCACGCTCGAACTGCTCGCCTCGCGTGACTTCCGCGGCTGGGTTGTGTACGAGCACGACCGGCTCTGGATGCCCGAGGCGCTGTCGCCCGAGACGGCGCTGGAGCCTCTGCCCCGGCTGTTCGCCGATGTGCTGGGGCGTCATCGCGAGCCGGAGGCGGCGCACGCCGTGGCGTGAGCAGTCCGCCCGCAGCGGCAAGGGAACGACGATGGCCCGGCCGGCGCAGGAACTGGCCCGAACGGTGATGGCCCAGGCCCGGCGTCTGGGCTTTGCGCGCGTGGGCGTCTGTGATGTTTCGCCTTCGGACTACGGCGCGGAACTCCGGGCGTGGCTGGAGGCGGGTCGGCACGGTTCGATGGCGTATCTCGAAGAGCACTTCGATCTTCGGACGGATCCTGCAGGGCTGCTGGATGGCGCGCGGTCTGTGTTGATGGTGGCGGACCAGTACGCCCAGCGCGGGGCGGCGGAGGACCCGCCGCTTGAGCCGGGGCGTGGGCGGATCGCCCGTTACGCGCGCGGTCGCGACTACCACAAGACGATCAAGAAGCGGTTGCACACGCTGTGCGATCGGTTGAGCGAAGCGCATCCGGACGCTTCGTTCAGAGCGTTCGTCGACACAGCGCCGGTCTTGGAGCGTGAGCTGGCGTCGCGCGCCGGGATCGGTTGGGTCGGCAAGCACACGCTGGTGATCAACCCGCGGATCGGGTCGTACCTGCTGCTCGGCGGCGTGGTCACGACGCTGGAGCTTGAAGCGCCGCCGGAGCAGAAGCCAGCGCGCGATCACTGCGGCACCTGCACGCGCTGCATCGATGCCTGCCCGACAGACGCGATCACGCCCTACAGCGTCGACGCGAACCGGTGCATCAGCTATCTGACGATCGAGCGACGCGGGCCGATCGATCCTGGGTTCTACGCCGGCATGGGCGAGTGGATCTTCGGGTGCGACATCTGCCAGGAGGTCTGCCCGCACAACTCGGCGAGGCCGAAACGGTGGCTGGAACGCAACGGCGGGCGGGTGAACCCCGAGTACCTCTCCGAGCGTGATTCGTTCGATCTGCTGGAGGTGCTGGGGTGGGACGAGGAGGCGCGGCGCGAGGCGTTCACCTCCAGCGCGATGAAGCGGGCGAGGCTGGACATGATGAAGCGGAACGCGGTGATCGCCGCGGGCAATGCCCTGGCGGAGCACGACCTGCCGGAGCTTCGGGCGAGAATCGCAGAGATCGCGGGAGATGCGGGCGAGGCGGAGTTGGTTCGTGAAGCGGCGTCGGTTGTGCTTGAACGGTTGGAGCGGTCGGGTCGGTAGGTTGGGTTTGCATTGCGCGATCGTGGGAGCACCGACCTCGCCGGCGCCCGCCTTTGGCGGGCGAGAGGTGTCGAGAGTCGAGCAGGCGAGCAGGTGAACCGGGCGACCGGCGTTGCCGGT
>JAFIFZ010000070.1 GCA_020831775.1 Phycisphaerales bacterium | reverse complement strand
CCTCGGGCGCGTCGACGCGGATGATGAACCGGCCCTGGTCCTCCGTCGGCGCCAGCTCGCTGGGCAGGCGATCGAAGAAGTACGCCGCGGCCCCGGTGATCCCGATCACCACGACAAGGCTCAACCACCTGAGCTTGATCGCAACGCCGACCGCGCCGCCATAGAGGTTCAGCAGTCGGCCCAGCAGCCCGGTGTCCGGGGCCTCGGCCTTGCCCTTGGCGGCACGCTTCCTGGCGCGCCGCTCGGCCCTGGCCTTCTTCCGCTTGGACGGGGCCTTGCGAGCCTTGGGCCTGCGCAGCACCTGCGAGCTGAGCATCGCGCCCAGCGTCAGCGCGGTAAAGCTCGAGATGATCACCGCCCCCGCGAGCGTCAGCCCGAACTCGGTGAACAGCCGACCGACCTTGCCGGTGAGGAACGCCAAGGGGACGAAGACCGCGACCAGCACGACCGTCGTCGCGATGACCGCGAAGCCGACCTCGTTCGCCCCGTTGACCGCCGCCGCGAGCTTGGGCTCACCGCCCCGGATCCGGCGTTCGATATTCTCCAGCACCACGATCGAGTCGTCGACCACCAGCCCGATCGCCAGCACCGCCGCCAGCAGCGTCAGCACATTGATCGAAAACCCCGCGGCGTACAGCAGCGTCACCGTGCCGAACACAGACACCGGGATCGCCAGCGCCGGCACGATCGTCGCCCGCAGCGACCCGAGGAAGACCATGATCACCAACACAACCAGCCCGAACGCGATCGCGAGTGTCTTGGCGACCTCCTGGATCGAGGTGTTGATGTAAATCGAGTCGTCCGACGAGATGTCCAGATCGACCCCGTCGGGCAGCGTCTGGCGCACCACTTCGACCTCAGCGCGCACCGCATTGGCGACATCGACGGTGTTGGCGTTGGACTGGCGGATGATCCCCAGCGAGACAGAGTTGCGCCCGTTCACGCTGAACGCCGAACGGTCGTCCTCCGCCCCGAGCCCGATCTCGGCGACATCCATCAAGCGGATCGGCCCCGAAGCAGTCCTGCGGACCACCAGCCGCTCGAACTCGTCAATGCTCCGCAGGCGTGAATCGGTCTGGACAGAGAGCTCCGTCAGCCTCGACTCGACACGTCCCGAGGGAAGTTCGAGGTTTTCGGCTTCGAGCCTCGACTCGATCTCCGCGACGGTCACGCCCCGCGCCGCCATCGCGCGCCGGTCCAGCCAGATCCGCATCGCGTAGCGACGCTCACCCCCGATCCGCACACGCGACACGCCGTCGAGCAGCGAAAGACGCTCCTCGAGCCTGCGCGACGCGAAGTCCGTCAGTTCGAGGTTGTCCAGCCGATCGCTGGTGAGGCTGAGCCACATGATCGGCGAGGCGTCGCTGCTCGCCTTTCGCACGACCGGCTCGTCCGCATCCATCGGCAGGTCGTCGCGGGCGCGATTGATCTGGTCGCGCACATCCGCCGCAGCGAGGTCCAGGTCGCGCGTGAGGTTGAACTCGATGTTGATGCGGCTGTTGCCGTCGCTGGAGGTCGACTCCATCGACCGGATGCCCTCAATCCCCGTCAGCCGATCGAGCAGACGCTTGGTGACTTCCGCGTCGACCACCGACGCCGAAGCCCCGCGGTAGCTCGTCGAGACGGACACCACCGGCGGGTCGACATCGGGGTACTGGCGGATCTCAAGCCTCGTCAGCGAGACCAGGCCGAAGACCAGAATCACCGCGGCAAAGACGCCCGCGAGCACCGGTCTGCGAACAGAGATCGTCGAGATGACCATCAGCCGCCGCCGTTCTCGCCCACGAACTCCGGGCCCCGGTTCGAAACCGGCTCAACGACGAAGCCCGACTCGGTCATGATCGGCTGCTCGGCCAAAGGCTTGCCCGGGATCACGCCCAGCTCCGCCAGTGTCTCATCGGACGAGACGCTCACGGGCGTGCCCTCGCGGAGCTTCTGCACGCCGCTGGTGACCACGACCTCGCCCGCCTCGATGCCGTCTGCGATCTCAACCAGCCCCGACATCCGCGAGGCGAGCCGAACGCGTCGGCGTGTCGCCTTGCCGTCCTCGACGACGAACGCTTCGATGCGGTTGCCCTCGATCACCAGGGCCGACTCGGGCACCAGCACCGCGCTCTCATCGACGCCTGTCACCAGCGTGATGTTCACGAACATCCCGGGGCGGAGCAGGCCGTCGCGGTTCTCCACCCTCGCGAACACATCTGCTGCGCGGGAGACGGGATCGATCTCGGCGCCGATCGCCGCGAGCTCGCCGTCGAAGCTCTTGTCGCCGAACGCCGCGGTCTGGGCCTTGACATCCAGGCCGATCCGGAGATCCGCCAGCGCCCGCTCGGGAACCGAGAACGCGACCTCGATCGGGTCGACGCTGTTGAGCACCGCGACCGTGTCGCCCGGGCTCACCAGCGCCCCCATGCTCACCAGCCGCCGGGTCACACGCCCCGCAAACGGCGCACGGATCGTATGGTCCTGGTGCACCGCCTCGGCCCGATCGCGTTCCGCCTCGGCCTCCGCGACGGCGGTCCGCGCGTCGTCGAGCTCGGCCGGGTTGGCCGCGCCCCGATCGAACGCGGTCCGCGTCCGATCCAGCCTGAGGCTCAGGCGTTCGAGCCTGGCCTCGGCGGCCCGGAGGTCGGCCGAGGCCCGACGGTCGTCGAGCTCGATCAGTTTCTGGTCCTTGATGACCATCGCCTCATCGTCGAACCCGATCCACGCGACCGTGCCCGTCACCTCCGCAGTCACAGTGACCGCATCGACAGCCCTTGTCGATCCGACCAGCCGCAGTCTTCGTTCGATCGGGCTCGTCCACGCCTCGACCACCAGCACCTCGACCGGCCCCTGCGCCGAAGCGGGGGAGGCGGTGGCGCTCTCCTCTTCGCCGCACCCTGCAAGAGTCAGCCCAAGGCCGAGCATCGCACAGATACCGATCATGCCCGGCCGAAACCATCCCGTGGATCGGCGGACCGAGCGGATTCGAGAAGAACGCGTTGGCGTCATGGTCGTCGGACTTCGCAGATGGAGCCGTCGCGGATGCCTCCACGCGGCGATCGGTCAGGGCAATATGCGGGCTTTCCAGAGATCGCGGGCATAACCCCGATCGGCTGATGAGTGTTCCGCCCACCAACAGAAAACAACCCCGCACCCACTGGTAGCGGGCGGCGATCGCAAAGATGCAGAATCAAATCGCCGAGCGGCCAAGCCCGACCCGCAATCCCGACTCACGCCCGTGACGCGGGGGCCATCAACCGGCCGGTCAGGCCGTGATCGCCGCCGCCTCGGTCACCACGCTGTACACATCCGTGAGGTGGCAGACCGGCTCGATCAACTCCGAGCCCGGCCCGATCGCCGTCAGTTCGATCATGTCCGCCGTGTGGTGCCGGCTCATGAAGCCGACGGCGTAGTGATTCGCCAGGACCGCCCCGAGGTTGCCGATCAGCGTGTTGAGCGCATCAAACCCGTGCACACGCTCCCCGTGCAGCCGTTCGCGGGCGAGCCAGCCGAGTTCCTCCTCGGTCAGGTCGCACCCCGCCGCCGAGAGCACGAGTTCGTGCGTCAGCCGCTTCCACTCCGCTTCGTTCTCGGTGCCGGGCAGGCGGCGACGGATCCAGGAAGCGGTGTGCCGCGCGTTGAGCATCCGCTCGAACCCGTTCTCGGCGGCAGCCCTGTACAGGGTCAAGCCCGGGTTCGAATTGGCGTGGTCGGTCGTCACGATCAGCAGCGTGTCGTCACGCTCTGCCGTGAACTTCATCGCGACCTCGACCGCCTCGTCGAACGCGAGTTGGTCGAAGATCAGGCCCACAGGGTCGTTCCCGTGGGCCGCGTGGTCCACGCGCCCGCCCTCGATCTGCACACAGAAGCCCGTCCCGCCCGCCGACGCATCGCGCTGGAGGCGGCGAAGCGCCAGATCGGTCATCTCCGCAAGCGAGGGCTCCTCAGGCTTTCGGTCACGCTCGTAGGCCATGTGGCTGTCGGCGAACATGCCCAGCAGCCGCCCCGAACCCTCCCCGTGCCTTCTGCGGAGCTCGTCGGCGTTGCGGGCGATCGTCAGATCGTCGTGCCGATCGAGCAGTTCGGGCGGGAAGTACTCGCCCCCGCCCCCGAGCATCACGTCGACCTGTCGTTCGAGCATCTGCTCGGCGATCTCGGCGTACATCGCGCGGCTCGGGATGTTGACGACAAACCCCGCGGGCGTCGCGTGGGGGATGAGGGTCGTTGTGACGACCCCCGTCTTCATGCCGCGCTCCCGCGCGCTGACAAAGAGAGGCGTCGGCTCTCGCCCGTCGGGCGTGATGCACAGAGCGCCGTTGTTGACGCGCTCGCCGATGCCCCAGGCCGCCGCCGCGGCCGCCGAATCGGTCACCAGCGAGTCGGCCGCCTCCGTCGCGCACATCGAACGCCGGACACCCTGCATCCCCATCAGCCTCGCCCACGCGCTCGGGCGCCCGTGCATCCGGCGCGACGCCATGTCCGCCAGCGACCAAGTCCCGGCGCTCATCCCGTCGGAGACCATGAAGATCACATTGCGGGCCCGACGCCGACGCGTCACGCTCCGCTCGCCGAGCAACGACGCGGAGGCCCCGCCCCCGGCCGCGGCGAGCGAACTCCCCGCGACAAACCCCATGAAACCTCTGCGGCTCAGCCCGCCCGACGGATTTGGATCGTTGCGCATGAACCGATGGTGGCACACCCGAAGAGCGATGTCTACCGAACCTTGTATTCAGACTCTGTGTGCTCCGGATGAGGTGCTGGCGGATGCACAAAAAGACCGCCGGGGCCCCTAAACGGAAGGCCCCGACGGCGAACGGGCAGGTTCTACTCGTCATACGCGGCCATCGCCGCGACAGATTCAGGCCCCGGCGGCTTGCATCATCGCCGAAACATCAACGCCCAGCTTCTCGGCGACGCGCCGGCCGTAGTCCTCGTCGGCCCTGAAGAAGTGGCAGAGCTGGCGCATCTGCACCTCTTCCCGCGCCTGGCCGAGCACCCCGGCGATTCTGGTGGCCAGCCGATCACGGTGCGCGTCATCAAACATGCGGTACAGGTTGCCCGGCTGCGTGTAGTCGTCGTGGTCGACCGTCGAGTCGTAGCGGTCGACGATCGCCTCGCCGATGTCCCACGCCGGGTCGACGAACTTCTCATCGGGCAGCGGCGTGCCCGCGCGGGTGTTGGGCCAATAGTTCGGCATGCTCCCGTAGGTCTCGGCCGTCGCGCCCTGGCCGTCACGCATGTAGTGCATCACCGGGCAGCGAGGCTTGTTCACCGGGATCTGGTGGTGGTTCACGCCAAGCCGGTGCAGGTGCGTGTCGGCGTACGACATCAGCCTCGCCTGCAGCATCTTGTCCGGGCTCGGTCCGATGCCCGGCACGAGCGCCGAGGGCTTGAACGCCGCCTGCTCCACCTCGGCGTGGTAGTTCTCCGGGTTGCGGTTCAGCTCCAGCTTGCCGACCTCGATCAGCGGGAAGTCGCCGTGCGGCCAGACCTTCGTCAGGTCGAACGGGTTCCAGCCCGTTCGGGCCGACCACTCGTCCGCCTGCTTCTGCGTCATCACCTGGATTTTCAGCGTCCAGCTCGGGAACTCGCCCCGCTCGATCGCCCCGAACAGATCGCGCTGGTGGCTCTCGCGGTCTTCGCCGACGACCTTGGCCGCCTCGTCGTCCATCCAGTTCTTGATGCCCTGGTCAGACTTGAAGTGGAACTTCACCCACACCCGCTCGCCATCAGCGTTGATCAGGCTGTAGGTGTGGCTGCCGAAGCCGTGAACATTCCGGTACGAGGCGGGCAGGCCCCGGTCGGAGAACAGGATCGTCACCTGGTGCAGCGATTCGGGGCACTGGCTCCAAAAATCCCACTGTATGTCCATGTCGCGGACATTGCTCTTGGGGTCGCGCTTCTGCGTGTGGATGAAGTTCTGAAACTTGTACGGGTCACGCACAAAGAACACGGGGGTGTTGTTGCCCACCATGTCCCAGTTGCCCTCGTCGGTGTAGAACTTGACGGCAAAGCCGCGGACATCACGCTCGGCGTCCGCCGCCCCACGCTCGCCAGCGACCGTCGAGAACCGCAAAAAGCACTCGGTCTTCTTGCCGATCTTGGAAAAGATCGACGCCACGGAGTGCTTGGTGATGTCATGGGTGACGGTGAAGGTGCCGTACGCCCCAGAACCCTTGGCGTGCACCACACGCTCGGGGATCCGCTCGCGGTTGAAGTGCTGCATCTGCTCGACGAGCTGCACATCCTGCATCAGCAGCGGGCCCTTGGGCCCGGCGGTCAACGCGTGCTGACGCCCGATCGGGGCGCCCTCGGCGGTCGTCAGGACGGGGCATTTCTTCTGGCCGTTGCTGCCGCTTTTCTGGCTCATGACAATCTCCTGCGAGTCGTTGACTCTGCGTGGGGCGGGCCGCTCGGGCCGCACGCCGCCGACGCGATGCCGATCCGTTATACGGACAGACTAGCGGGATCCGGTATATCTGTCAACGATTCTTGATCTTGATGTACTATAGTATTTGCCTATGGAACTCCACCAGCTCCGGTACTTCGTCGCCGCGGCCGAGGCCGGCAGCATCAGCCGCGCCGCCCAGCGGTGCAGGATCGCCCAGCCTTCCCTCAGCCAGCAGATCAAAAAGCTCGAGGAAACCCTCGGCGCACCTCTCTTCGACCGCATGGGCCGGGGGGTCGCCCTCACCGACGCCGGACGCGCCCTCCTCCCCCGCGCCAGACGCATCCTCCAGGAGGTTCAGGACACCCGCGACAACCTCGACACCGACATCGAGCGAGGCTCGGGCGTCCTCTCCATCGGTGCGATCCCGACCATCGCGCCCTACCTCCTCCCCGAGGCCCTCGCCCGCTTCCGCACCGAGTTCCCCGACTCGACCGTCTCGGTCCGCGAAGACCTCACCGAGCACCTCCTCGAAGCCCTCGCCGACAACGAACTCGATGTCGCGATCATGAGCACGCCCGTCGAGCACGAACTCGTCGAGCACGAGGTCATCGGCTCCGAACCCCTCGTCGTCGTCGCCCCCGCCGGGACGCCCCTCTGCCCAACCGGCGCAGACCCCGGCGTCACCCTCAGCGACCTGCGCTCCCAGCCCACCGTCACACTGCACGAGATGCACTGCCTCGGCCAGCAGATCAGCGGCTTCTGCGCCGACCGAGGCCTCGCGCGCAACATCACCTGCCGCACGACCCAACTCGCGACCGTCCTCGAGTTCGTCCGCCTCGGCATGGGCGTCTCGATCGTGCCCGCGATGGCGGCACGCGCCGACACCAGCCCCGACCGCGTCTACCTACGCGTCAAAACCCGCCCGCCTACACGCGAGATCAGCCTCGTCCGCCGAGCCGGGCGCGCACGCTCACGCCGCGTCGACCGCCTCGGCGAGATCATGGCCGAGATCCTCGCCGAGCACGAACGGACCTGAGCCCGCCCCGCCGTACCCGCCGGTCATGCAGGACGAGGAGGATCGGCGACCCCCGCGAGCATCCCGCCGTCGATGTTGAACTCCGCACCCGTCGTGAACGCCGATTCGTCCGACGCGAGATACACGGCAAGCGCCGCGACTTCCTCCACAGTGCCGAACCGGCCCAGCGGGCAGCTCTGCGCAAATCGTTCAAGATTCTCCGCACGCTCCGGCCCGTCGCCGAGCACAGGCTCCCACATCGGCGTCAGGATCGCGGCGGGCTGGATCGAGTTGCAACGGATCTTCAACCCTTCCTCGGCGCAGTAGAGCGCCACGGACTTGGTGTGATGACGCACCGCGGCCTTGCTCGCCGCGTACGCGACCGCTCGCGGGATCCCCACCACGCCCGAGCGTGACGAAAGATTGATGATCGAACCGCCGCCGGAGCGACGCATCGCCCGGATCGCGTACCGGCACCCGAGAAACACGCCGTCGAGGTTGGTGTGCAACACCGAACTCCAGGCGTCGAGCGTCGCATGCTCCGGATCGTGGGGCCCGGCCGTCTCCTCAAACCCCGTGATCCCCGCGTTGTTCACGAGGATGTCCAGACCGCCGGAAGGGCCGACCTCCTCGGCGAACACACGCTCCCAATCCGCCTCCACGCGCACATCCAGCCGCCGATAGTGGGCGCCGCCGATCTCCGCCGCGGCACGCTCGCCTTCCCCGTCACGGATGTCCGTCAGCGTCACCCGCGCGCCTTCCCGGGCGAACGCGCTGGCGATGCCCAGCCCGATCCCCCGCGCCGCCCCGGTCACGATCGCCTTCTTGCCCGCGAGCCTTGCCAAGCACTCTTCCTTTGCATCTCAGGTGTACGAACCCGCGCGGGCTCGGCTTAGAAGACCAGTTCGATCCCATGCCGGTCGCCCAGCCTCTTGACCTCGTTCAGGTCCGGCGGGAAGGGCAGCTTGCCCATCGCGATGTAGAACCCCGCCGCCGAACCCGGCGCGTGCAGGATCAGGATCTTCGCCATACCGTCGGTGTGGTTGGTGAACGACCGCACCTTCCCCCGCGGCACATGCACAAACCCGCCCGGCGACAGGCGGTGGGGGACCCCGTCCACCGTCGCCGTGACCTCCCCCTCCAGCACGAAGAACGCCTCGTCCTCGTTGTGGTGGATGTGCGGCGGCGCCCCGTTGCCCGGACGCACCTCCTGCTCCGACAAGGCATACGCCCCGCCCGAGTGCTCGGCGGTCATCAGGAAACGCATCGGATCGCCCATGACAGGGTGCACCTCACCCTCGCCCGGGGCGAGCACGCGGAGGTCGGTGCGTACGGCTGCGACGGACGCGGGCGTGCCCGCAGGTGTATTGCTCATGGGCGGATGATATCTCAGCTCAGGAGATCCGTGGGTCGCCTATGCGGCCGGGCCTGGCCTCACCGCCACGACCGGTGCACGATCTCCGCCAGCTCGTCACAGACCCGCTCGAACGCCTCGTCCCCCTCCCGCATCGCGTCGGCCAGGCAGTGCTTGAGGTGGTTGCGGACCAACTCCCGCGACACCCCCTTGAGCGCCTGCTGCACCGCGGCGATCTGCGTCAAAGTATCAGCGCAGTAGCGGTCCTCCTCAACCATCTTCTGAATGCCCCGCACCTGCCCCTCGATCCGGCGCAGCCGCTTCAGATTCGCCGCCTTGATCTCAGGGTCAACCCCAGCAGCAACCCGCCCGCCACAGCACGCCTCCGCTCCGATTGCTTCATCACGATCCACAACAGGGTCCTCCGTGATCTCTCCGTCTCTCCGTCTCTCCGTCTCTTCCTTAGTCAATCCTCACCCCCTTCAACCTCAAACTGTTCGCCACCACGCTCACCGAGCTGAACGCCATCGCGGCGCTCGCCAGCACCGGGCTCAGCAGGATCCCGAAGGCCGGGTACAGCACACCCGCGGCCACCGGCACGCACGCCGTGTTGTACACAAACGCCCAGAACAGGTTCTGTTTCATCGTCCGCATCGCCCGGCGCGACAGGTTCACCGCCTGCACGATCGCCATCGGATCGTCGCGCATCAGCGTGATGTCGCCCGCCTCGGCCGCGATGTCCGTTCCAGCGCCCATCGCGATGCCGACATCGGCCGAGGCCAGCGCCGGCGCGTCGTTCACCCCGTCGCCGACCATCGCGACCACCCGCCCCTCGCCCTGCAGACGCCGGACCTCCTCGACCTTGCCCTCGGGCAAAACGCCCGCCACCACGCGGCCGATCCCCGCCTCAGACGCGATCGCCCTCGCCGTCCTTTCGTGATCGCCCGTGAGCATCACCACCGTCATGCCCATTTCCTCAAGCCGCGCCACGGCTTCGGCCGCCCCATCACGCAGCGTGTCGGCCACCGCGACCACCCCCGCGATGCGCCCGTCGATCGCGACAAACATCGGCGTCTTGCCCTCGCCCGCAAGTCGCTCGGCCTCGTCGCCGAGATGGCCGGGGTCGGCCTCTGCACGCTCCATCATCGAACGGTTGCCGATCGAAACGAGAGTGGGGGCGCCGTCGATCTCAACCTGCGCGCTCGCCCCACGCCCCGAGACCGACTCGAAGCCCGACGCCTCGGGCGCACGCACATCGAGTGACTCGGCGTGATCGAGGATCGCCCGCCCGAGGGGGTGCTCCGACGACGCCTCGACGCCCGCCGCGGCCGCGACAACCGCCCGCTCATCAAAACCCTCGGCGCACAGCACATCGGTCACGCGGGGCCGGCCCTCGGTGATGGTGCCGGTCTTGTCGAGCACGACAGTGTCGATGTCGCCCGCCCGCTGCAGGGCCGAGCCGCTCTTGATAAGGATCCCGCGCTGCGCCCCCTTGCCGGTGGCGACCATGATCGCCGTCGGCACCGCCAGCCCCATCGCGCACGGGCATGCGATGATGAGCACCGCGATCGACGCCGCCCCGCCACGCACCACCGGCGACTGCACATCGAAGATGAACCACGCCGCGAAGGTCACACACGCGATCGACATCACCACCGGCACGAAGACCGAGCTGACCTTGTCGGCCAGCTTCTGGATCGGCGCCCGCGAGGCCTGCGCGTCGCGCATCAGCCGCACGATGCCCGACAGCACGCTCGACGCCCCGACCGCCGTCGCCCTGACGCGCACCGCCCCGGTCGTGTTCACCGTCCCGCCGATCACCCGGTCGCCCTCGCCCTTCTCGACGGGCATCGACTCGCCCGTGAGCATCGATTCATCAACAGCGCACGACCCGCTGACGACCTCGCCATCCACCGGTACCTTCCCCCCCGGCTTGACGAGCACGACATCGCCGATCGCAACCTCTTCAACGGGGATGTCCTGTTCCTTCCCATCGCGCAGCACGCGAGCGGTCTGGGGGCGCAGCGACATCAGGCCGCGCAGGGCGGAGCTCGCCCTGCCCTTGGCCCTCGCCTCCATCGCGCTGCCCAGGAGCACCAGCCCGATGATCAGGATCACCGCTTCGTAGTACACATCCGCCGGCACGCCCCGCGCCTCGAACCACCCCGGCGCGACCGTCGCCGCCAGCGAGAAGACAAACCCGCACCCCGTCCCGACCGCGATCAGCGTGTTCATGTCCGCCGACCGACGCAAAAACCCCGCCCACGCCCGCACGTAGAAGTGACGCCCCGCCCACCCCATCACCACCAGCGTCATCGCCAAGAGCGAATAGGTCAGCAGTTCCTTGGGAAGGGCGTACAGCCACGGCGCCGCCCGCTCCAAATGCGGGTTCACCGCCGACATCACCCGCCCCATCAGCGGGTCGCCCGCGTGCCCCCCGTGCCCCTCGCCCGCCATCAACGGCATCGAGATCACCATCGCGACAGCCCCCAGCGCCACCGCGACCCCCGCCTTCAGCCGCATCGCCTTGTACTCGGCCAGGAGCGCCGCGTCCCGAGCCTCCGGGTCCTCCACGGCCGACTCGTCGATCGCCGACGCCTCGTACCCCGCCCGCTCGATCACCGCTTCGAGCCCGGGCAGATCCGTCGCGCCCGGATCGAACTCGACCGACGCCTCCTCGGTCATCAGGTTGACCGTCGCGTCGCGCACGCCCGGCGCACGCTGCAGCACCGTCTGCACCCGCGACTGGCACGCGGCGCACGACATCCCGCCAACGCGCAGACGAGCCTTCGTCGACGCCGCGGCGCTGCTGTCGCCCTCGCCCTGGCCCGCCCCGCCGACGGCCGGCCGCCCACGGGAAACCCACCCGGACAGCAGCCCGAAGTACCACAGAATCACAAAGACCAGCCCGACCGCGCCGAGCGCGACGGCCCAGTCAACCGGGCTCACCCGCCGCTCCGCACCAGGTCGAACCCTCGGGCCGCCAGCGCGTCGCGGATCACATCATCGGGCGCCGCCTGCGGATCCCGCCGGATCACGGCCTCGCCCTGCTCGACCTTCTCCACCTCAACGCCCGGCATCGCCTTGAGCACGGTCTCGACACTGGAGACACACTTGCCGCAGTGCATCCCGTTGATACGCATCTTGATCTGTTCCATCGGATCGGCCTCCTTCGGCTTATACCCTTAGGGGGTATCTGCAGGAAGCCTAGCGCAGCCGAAGAGCCCGCGTCAATCCGCCGCCCGTAGCTCGATCCGCTCCTCGATCGTCCGCGCCTTCTCCGAGTCGTAGCGGAGCGTCACCGACGCCCCCTCGGGCGCCGCGACGACGAAACGCATCAGCCGCCGACCCTCCCCCGGGATCCCCTCGGCCACCTGCACCCGACCGGGCTCGGCCCGCACCGGGTTCATGTGCTTGTCGAACCAACTCCCCACGCGTCCCGCCGCCACGACTTCGCCGCGGCTCGGCTCGCAGGTGAAGATGTCCGCCCGCCCGATCGATTTGTTGATCGCCAGCGCCGTCCGCGTCGGAATGATCTTCTCGTTCTCGACCGCCACCGTCACCGACCACAGCCGCCCGTGCTCGGAAGGCCCGAGGTCCCGCACCTCGCGCCGCCCGAACGAGAGCTTGGGCATGTTCTCCGCGTGCCACACCGTGAACGCAAAATTCCGGTGGCACTCCTCTTCGAGCATGAAGGTCGGCGTCACGCGGCTGGACCACTTGTTCGGCCCGCCCACCAGGATCTTCCCGTACTGCGGGTGGTCTACCTCCGTGTAGTCGGTGAAGATTTCGCCGAACGCGAGCTTGTCGCGCCACAGCCATGTCCGCTCGTCGTCCATCCGCCCCTCGCGCTGGAAGAACTTCTGCACCGTCCACAACTCGTTGGTGAAGCTGATGACCCCCAGCGTCTCGGCGGTCCAGGTCACAAACCCGCCGTGCACATTGTAAAGATCCTTGTAGATGATCAGATATCGGTAGAACGGCAGCATCTCCACGCCCGGCTCGGCCAGCCTGTCGTACACGCGCTGGTCCGCGCGTGAATACAGATTCTCGCGGTAGTCCGTGCCCGGCCCGCGCAGGATCATCCCGCCCGTGTTGTGGTAGCTCTGCACCGCCGCGATGTTCGGATGGTCGAGGATAAACCGTGCTGTCTCCAGCGACTCGGGCGTCTGCAGCGGGATGTCCCCCGCGCCGCGCTGCACATACTCGGGCTGCCAGTCGCCAGGGAACGCGCGGTTCATGTCGTCGCCGAAGGGCGGATCCTCGTTGATCCGTCCGTCCCCGTCAAGGTCCGTCCCCTCCCAGCCCAGGTAGATGTAATCGCCCTTCTGCCCCGGCTCGACGCGCCGGAAGATCCGCGGGTCGTGCCGGTCGCGGATCCAGTCCCCGTCGGGGTCCTTCTTCCACATCATCGTGATCGAACCGTCCCCGTCGAGATCATCGAGGCCGTCGCTGTTGACCGTCCCGTCGAGGTCGCTGTCCTTGGGACGCAGGTTCTGCCTCGCGCTGTGCGGCGTCGCCGGCTGTGTAAACCAGTACGCCCGCCCGTCGGGGTTCACCATCGGCATCAGATAGAACGAGTAATCGTCGAGGATCTCCGTCAGCATCGCGTTCTTGCCGTACGACTTGGTCAGGTACCACAGCGTGTACAGCACGACCTCGGCCGCCTGGATCTCGTTGCCGTGGATGTTCCCGTCGATCCACATCGCCGGCTTCTCGTCGTGGGCGCCCCCGTCGGGCCCCGTCACGATCGCCACCAGCAGCTCGCGACCCTCGATGCTCTCGCCCAGCACACGAAGCTCAACCAGCTCCGGGTACGCCTCGGCGAGCTCCCGCGTCAGCCGGATGATGTCCTCGTAGCTGTAATACCGGTTGAACGCGATATCGACCTTGCTCTCGATGTGCGGCTGCGCAATCGCCTCACCAACCGGCCCGAGCCCGCAGACAAAACCGACCGCCGCCGCGATCGAAACCTTCAACATCCGTGCTGTCACCCGCTTCATCGCGCACCTCCCAGCTCGACCCGCACCGTCCGGTCGCCCATCTCACGCCCGTGCACCTCGATCGTCACCGAATCCTCGCCCGACGCGTTGATGATCCACGAGACATCCGCGTGCCCGCCCGGCCCGATCGGCGAGACCCGGTGCAGCCGCTCGCCCGACACGATCCGCTCCGGCTCGACATCCGGCCTGAGGATGATCGGCGCGATCCGGCGGACCTTGTTCGAGATCGCCGCACGCGTCGCGAGCTTGCCCGGGTTGCTCAGCCGCAGCGTGATCCGGTAAACGCCCCCGCCGAGCGATTCGACCACCGGCTCAGACACTTCCAGCCTCGGAAACATCTCCAAGAGCGCGATCGCAAACGACGCTTGCTCCTCCGCCAGCCTTCCGAGCTCTTCATCCGGCGGGTTGAACCTGAAGCCGGGCACAAACCCGCCGATCTCGACCTCGCCGAGGTCGGGGTGATCGAACGAACGCCACTCGACAAAGCCCTCGCCATCGCGCTGCTCGTCGGAGTACGCCAGCCACTTCGCATCTTCCGATCGCGTGTCACGCTGCTGACGCTGCGGCGCCTGAGCGCCCCGGGCGCCGGCACGCCTCGGCCGCTCTTCCTGAGCAGCTTCTTCCTGCGCGTCGGCTTGCGTGTCGCGCTCCGCTTCGGCCTCTTCCTCCTCCGCGGCTGTCTCTTCGCTCCTCCGCTCGACCAGGTCCGGCCTCACCCACACCGGGTTCACGAACGACAGACGCCCGTAATGCGCGTACGCCCACCCGTGGAACGAGCCCTCGGCGCTCTCTCGCGTCACGCCCCCCAGCCCCGTCATCCCCGTAATCTCCCGGTACTTCTCGCCCACCACCTCGTACACGCGCAGATCGCCCTGCTCAATACCCAACGGCACACGCCGCGTGATATCGAACCGCCCCGCCTCCGGCGCCTTCACCAGATTGTCGTGCAGCCCGTAGGTCACAAACGCCACGATGTTCTGACGCTCAAGCAGCCAGTGCGCCAGAGCCCGTGTGTGCGGCTCCTCAAGCTGATACCGCCCCGCCTCCTTGTTCCACTCCGGCCACCGATAAGGCCAGTGGATATCCAGATCGACACCGCCCGGCGGGTCCTCGGCGATCCTCCCGTCCCCGTCCCGGTCGCGCCCCTCGATGTGCAACGCGTGCGTCGCGACCTCGCCCTTCTTCGGGTCCGGCTCGCGCATCAGCCGCGGCTCGTCCGGATCAATGATGTGCGTCGGCGAAAACAGCGAGCCCGGCCCGGGCCTCCAACGCATCATCGTGACGATGCCATCGCCGTCGATGTCCACCGGCCCGTCCTCATCGACGCGCCCGTCCCCGTCAAGATCGACCGGCGTCGAGGTCAGACGGTGCTCCTGGCGGGGTTCCTCGCCCGAGGCGTTCCTGTTGATCGCCTCGTCGTGCACGACCGGGATCACATAGACCGTCATCTCATCAAGCAGTTCGCCCGCCCGCTCGGCCAACAGCGAGGGCAGCCTCGACGCGATCTGCGAACCCACGACATGCCGCCCGTCAACGCCCGCGACAATCACCAGCGCCGGCTTCGAGTGCGGGTCGTCCGCGGAGCTGAGGATGAACACGCCAAGCTCGCCACCCGTCGGCGTCGGCGAGATGACCTCATACGAAACCAGCGGGCGCCCGCCCGCGTCGCGCACCGCGGCTCCAAGCCCGATCGGCCCCGCCGAAGCGCAGCCGACAACCCCGGGAAGCCCCGCCAAAAGCAGGCCCGCCCCGGCGAGTCTCATGAAAACAGATCGATGTGTCCGCACGATAAAACGCCTCCGGTCTCTGCGCTCCCGATCGATGTCTCGACCGGGCAGCATACAGATCCGGAGGCGGATGGTGGCGGTGTTGTCTTTTCCGATGCTCGCTCTGGGCGATTACGCCATCAGCGGCGCTTCGCACCCGCAGGACGCCGGGACTTGCCCTTGCCAGGCCCGCCCGCGGGTCGGCCGCCGCGCCGAGCCCCAGCCGGTCCGCCCGGTCTGCCGCCCTGTCTCGCGTTGGGATGCCCGCCCGTGCGCCGGTGGGAAGGTCCGCCAGAGTGCTTCGACTCCAGGCCGATCTCCATCCGGGTCACACGCTCAGGACGCCCGTCGCCCGAGCCCGAGCGGTCCGCGTCACGGTGCTCGGACGCCCCGCCCTCAGTCTGCGGCGAGCTGTACTCGCGCCGCTTCGGGCCCGAAGCGCCGATCGCACGCACGCCGCCGCCGCGACGCTCGCGCATCGCGCCGAACCTCTCGCGGTCGTCCCGGCGATCGTCGATCTCCGGCTCGCCGGCCTTCAGTTCGGGCAGGCCCTTGATCAACGGCACCCTCGCACCGATGTCCCGCTCGATCGCCTTGAGCAGCCCGCGCTCGCTCGGGTCGCAGAACGCGATGGCGCGCCCCGTCGCTCCGGCGCGACCCGTCCGACCGATCCGGTGCGTGTACGCCTCGGGCTCCATCGGAAGGTCAAAGTTGAACACATGCGTGATGCCGCTGACATCGAGCCCGCGGGCCGCGACATCCGTCGCCACAAGGACGCGGAACCGGCCCGACTTGAACGCGTCAAGCGCGCGGTCGCGCTGACGCTGGCTCTTGTTGCCGTGGATCGCGTCGGAGCTGATCCCAGCCTTCTGCAGGCGACGGCTCACCTTGTCCGCCCCGTGCTTGGTTTTGGTGAACACCACCGTGCACTCGACACCGCCCTCTTCGAGCAAATGCTCAAGCAGCGGCATCTTCTGCGAACGGCCCACCATGTACACCGACTGCTCGATCAACGCCTTCTCCTGCTTGGGCGGCGTCACCGTCACCCGCACAGGATCACGCAAGAGCGAGTCGGCCAGCCTCTGGATCGTCCGCGGCATCGTCGCAGAGAACAGCAGCGTCTGCCGCTCCTTGCGCACCGCCGACGAAATCCGCCGGATCGGCTCGATGAACCCCATGTCCAGCATGCGGTCCGCCTCGTCGAGCACGAAGATCTCGATCGCCGAGAGATCGACGACGCCCTGCTCCATGAGGTCGATCAAACGACCGGGCGTCGCGACGATGACATCAAGACCGCGAGCAAGCTCGCGCTCCTGGCGGCGCTGGCTGACGCCCCCGTAGATCGTCGTGCCGGTCAGGCCGGTCCCGCGCCCGTAGGTCGCAAAGCTCGCGCCGATCTGCGTCGCAAGCTCGCGCGTCGGCGAGAGCACCAGCGTCCGAGCGAGCACCGGCCCGCGGCGGCTCGTGTCACGCCCGGCCGTGTGCAGGCGGTGCAGAATCGGAACCGCGAAAGCCGCGGTCTTGCCCGTGCCCGTCTGGGCGCAGCCCAAGAGATCCCGTCCCTCCATGATCGGGCCGATCGCCCTCTCCTGGATCGGGGTGGGGGTGGTGTAGCCCTCGTCCGCCAACGCCTTTTGAATGGGGGCGGCGAGGTTGAACATTTCAAATGATGTCGTCAAACAGATACTCCGTCTCGGGTGCCGCCGCTCGCGCAGAGCGACGCCCCGTAGTTCAAAAAGGGCTCATCGCGCCCCATCGATTGTGCGTGGAAGCAAGCGTGGCCTTCGCCCGGGCGTCTCGCGAAGACGCCCGCGAGGACCAATCCCGGCATGATTCAGATGCCCGTCCCGAGCCGAAGTCATCGGCGTTCGGGGCCCGGCCGCATAACGGCCGTCCCCAAAGGATAGGCCGCCCGCAACCGACAACCCTCGTCAACCGCCCGCAGTGAGCGTTTATTCACAGCTTCAGCCAGAGCCGCTCCCGGAGGGTCCGCTTCCCCGCCCGGTCTCGATCTCCACAGACCCCTCCCCGTTCACGGGGGAGATCTTTGCCCGAAGGGCCGCATAACGCTCCTGCTCCGGCTCGCTCAGATCCTCGCCGAAGAGCGAGGCGAGCAGTTCAAGAGCCGAAGGGGCGAAGGGACGGTCGACAATGATTTCCATTGCGTCAAGCCACGCCGCGGCGCTCCCGCCGGCCTCGCGGGCCTCCTCCAGACGCCCGAGGCAGAGGTACGCGATCGCCTTGAGGTCGCCCAGGCCATCCATCGACTCGCGCCTCTCGCCCGGGATCGCGTCGATCGCCGTGATCGCGCCCTCAAAGTCTTGCAGCTCGATCCGGACCCGGGCGAGACGGGCCAACCCCGTCGCGCGGGCGCGGCTGTTTGTCCCGGCCTCATCGCCCGGGGGCGTCACCAGCCCCGCAAGCATCGCCTCAGCCAGCAGCGGCTCGACACCCTCCAAGCCCGACGCCTCAACGAGATCGGACATCCCAAACCCGGACGACACCCGCAGCAGAGCCGCTCGCCGGTCCTCGGCGCTCCGTGACCTCGCCCGCAGCAGCGTCGTGAATCCCTCCGGCGACGCCCGATGTCGGCGTACCGCCCGAGCGGCGGCGTCGAACAGGTCGGGGTCCTCCGTCGTCGCATCGACCAGCGCCTCGATCGCGCCGGGCAGGTCAATGAGCGCCTCGGCCGCCGACAGCCGCAGCCCCGCCTGCTCCGACCGCAGCAGCGCCACGACTCTGGCGTGGTCCGATTCGTCGCCGATGGCGACCATCAGGCGGCAGGCCGCCCCGTTGAGCTCTTCTTCCGGCAGCCCCCGCAGCGCTTCAAGAAACTTCGCTCTCGCCTCTCCGCTCGGCAGCACATCGGCGCGGTGCATCGCCCAGGCGGTCTCGACCGCGGCCGATGCGGGCCGTCCGCCATGCCGGATCCAGTGCAATATCGGGGGCAGCAGGTCCTCGCTCGGCCACCTCGCCGCCGCCCCGAGCAGCGCCCTCGCAGCCGCCGGGTCTGTCTCGGCCGCCAACGCCTCGGCGACCGGCCCGCCACCGCCCTCGGGCGCGAGTTGGTTTACCAGCGACGCGGCCTCGGCCCGCACCGACGCCCGCTGAGCCTTTAAAAGGTTGAGCGCCGCCTCGCCGACCACCGGCTCCAGCGTCCTCGCAGAGGCAAGCTGCTGACGAACGAGCGAGATCCCCAGATCCCGAATCTCCGCCAGCGGATCGCCCATCAGCGAGGCCAGATACGCCGACTGCCCCTCCGGCGGCTGGCGCAGCCAGAGCTGGCGGTGCGTGTCAACGAGCCTTGTGGTCACAGCGTTCCGCTGGCGCCTCGCCTCTTCCGCGTTCACGGCTTTCCAATGCAGAAGCTCGCGCAAGAACGAAGCCTCGTCCAGCGACGCCATCCGCTCGGCCCACGCCTGCCAGGCCCGATAGTCTTGCCCGAGGTCCCACCGGCCCGAGAGCCGTCGCAGCGACGCGAACGCCGTCTCGCGCTCTGCCGCAGAACGCTCCGGCGAGGCATGGCGGAGCAGCACCTTGATCGCGGAGGCGTTGCGGAACGCCCCGGCCGCGGTCAGCAGCGACACGCGATCGGCTTCGCTGTGTGGATCGCCTTCAAATGATTCTTTGAGCCCTGGCCAGATCTCGATCGGCGCCGACGCAGAACGCCCGAGGACCCGGAGGAACGCCAGACGGACAGGGTCGTCGGGCCCGGCCTCTCCGATCGCCCGGCCGATCGCCCTTGCCAGATCCCGGTCGGAGATGGCCCGTTCCAAGAGCGCCGACGCCTCGGCGAGCCTCGCCTCCCCGTCAAGCCCGGCCCGTGAGAGCCGATCGATCGCGTCGGACTGATCGGGAGTTGGGGTCTCTGGTTTCTCGATTGCCGGTGGCTGTGCGGCGGGAGCTTCGGCCAAGGCCGAGAACAAACCGGCAGGCCCGAAAATCAACGCGATCACCGCCCAGCGCACACCTGTGCGCCGGGCCGCCAAGCCCGGGCCGGTTCGGTTGACCTTCGCCACGAGCGATCATAGCGCAGAAGCGTTTGAAGTCCGCTCGGCCCTGAGTTACCATCCATCCAGCGAGCGCCGGCGGGAACGGAGACCGCCACAGCCCTGCGCCGCATGGCGGGCCCATGAACGACTGGTTTGAGGCCGAGCAGCATGTTGAACGGGCCCACGAGGCCTATGAGGCCGGCCGTTGGGACGAGGCCGAGTCTGAGCTGCGCGAAGCCCTCGCCCGCAATCCATACCAAGCCGAGTGGCAGTTCAACCTCGGGCTGACCCTCGAGGCTGCTGGCCGCCACGCCGACGCGCTGGACGCCTTCGCCCGCGCTTCGAGCCTGAACACCGAGGATGCCCAGTCCCCGCTCTACGCCGGGATCAACGCCCTCCGCGCCGAGCGACCCACCGACGCCCTGCAGTGGCTCGAACGGGCCGAGCGGCTCGAACCCGCCTCCGTCGAGGTCTGCGTCCACCGCATCGAGGCGTTCGCCATGCTCGGCGAGCACGACAACGCCGAGACCGCCTTCTACCTCGGCCAGAGCATCGAACCCGACGAGCCGGAGCTCTACGCGGCCATGGCCGAATCGCTCATGGACCGCAAGCAGTACGACAAGGCCGTCTGGTGCCTGCGCGAGGCCGCCCGCCTCGACCCCGAACTCCCCCGCGTCCAGGCCCGCCTCGCCGAGGCCTACGCCGCAACCGGCCGGACCGAGCGAGCCCGCCAGCTCTACCTCCGCGAGCTGCGCAAGTACCCCGGCGACACCGACACCTTGCTCGACCTCGGCGACCTGCTGATGGACATGGGCCGCCTCGACGAGGCGGGCGAGAAGTTCCGGCGTGTGCTCGAGATCCAGCCCGACTGTGTCGACGCCCACTTCGCCCTGGGCGAGCTCGCCGAGCGCCGGGGCGACGCCCCGACCGCCCTCCGCCAGTACGAGGTCGTGCTCCGCCTGAACCCGGGATACCCCGCCGCCCGCCGGCGTGTCGCTCAGCTCGTGCTCGACCGCGTCCGCGAGGACGACCGGGCGCTGGTGCACCGCCTCTTGCGGATGGAGCTCGCCGATGTCCGCGCCCGCCCCGACTCGTTCAACAACGACGACCTGGACACCCTCGGCAACCTGCTGCTCGACGCGGGCCTGACGCGCGAGGCCGACCAGGTCTTCGCCCGCCTGATCGACCGTGAGCCCGGCTCCTGCCGCTACCACCACCTGCGCTCGGTCGCGCTGCTCGAATCGGGCAAGACCGTCGCGGGCTTGGAAGAGGTCCGCCGGGCGCTGGCGATCAACCCGCGCTTCGTCCCGTCGATCCACAACCTCGCCCTCGGCTCACTCCGCCAGGGCCAGTGGATGCGCGCCCGATACTGGATCCGCCAGGGGCTCTCGATCGACCGCGAAGACGCCGCCCTCCGCCGCCTCCGCGTCCGCCTCCGCCTCCGCGCCATCGGCGACCTGCTCCGCTGGGTCTCACGATCCGCCGCCAGCCGCTTGCGGCGGGCCTGAGCGCGATTCGAGCGGTCGAACTCTTTCAATCTTTGAACAGCCCCGCCTCACGCATCAGGCGAGAAGCCTCGTCGACATCCTTGTCGCCCCGCCCCGACAGGCAGATCACAAGATTCTGCTCGCGGTCCATATCGGCGGCGATCCCCATCGCCGCGTGCACGGCGTGCGCCGTCTCCAGCGCGCACAGGATCCCCTCCGACCGAGCCAGCTCAAGCATCGCCTCCATCGCCTCACGATCCGTCGCGGCCGAGTACTTCACCCGCCCCGCGTCCTTCCAGTAGGCGTGCTCGGGCCCGACGCCGGGGTAGTCCAGCCCAGCCGAGCAGGAGTGCACCGCCTCGGTCTGCCCGTCGGCCGACTGGAGCACATAGCTCAGCGACCCGTGGAGCACGCCCGGCGAACCCAGGCAGAGCGGCGCCGCGTGCTCGCCCGGCTCGCTCGATCGCCCGCCCGCCTCGACGCCGAACAGCTTCACTTTCTCGTCCACAAACGGGTAGAAGATCCCCGCGGCGTTCGACCCTCCCCCGACGCACGCGACGATCGCGTCGGGGATCCCGCCGAGGTGACGCAGCGACTGCCCCTTGGTCTCGATCCCGATGATCGACTGAAAGTCACGCACGATCATCGGGAATGGGTGGGGGCCGACGACCGAGCCGAGCACATAGTGCGTTGTCTCCGACGAGCCCATCCAGTCGCGCATCGCCTCGTTGGTCGCGTCCTTGAGCGTCCGTGTCCCGCCCTCGACGGGGACGACGGTCGCCCCCATCATCCGCATCCGCGTGACATTCAGGGCCTGGCGACGGCAGTCCTCTGCGCCCATGTAGACGACGCAGTCGAGCCCGAGCTGGGCGCACGCGGTCGCGGTCGCGACGCCGTGCTGGCCGGCGCCGGTCTCGGCGATGACACGCTTCTTGCCCATCTTCTTGGCCATGAGGCACTGGCCCAGCGCGTTGTTGATCTTGTGGGCCCCGGTGTGGCAGAGGTCCTCCCGCTTGAGCCAGATCGACGCGCCCCGCTTCTGGCCGAGGCCCTTCTGCACCAGCCTCGTCAGGCGCGACGCGAACTGCAGGGGCGTCGGCCGCCCGGCGAACGAGGCCCACAGCTCGCGGAGCTGGTCGACAAACGCGTCGTCGTGGCGCAGTTTCTCATAAAACTCATCGAGCTCGCGCAGGGGGGCGATCAGCGTCTCGGGGACGAACACGCCCCCGTACTCGCCGAACCGGCCCTCCATGTCCGGGGCCTCGGAGATCCTCGGCACCGGCCCCTTGCCGACGCCCTCGTGCGTTCCTTGCTGGCTGATCATGGACGATCGTAGTGGGGCGGCCAAGCGGAGTTGCTCGTCCGATCGCACAAACGCGCCAACTTCAGAGGCTCAACTTCAGAGCCCGGGCGATCCGGCCTTGCGGATGTGGTCGCGCTGCTCCCGCTGGGCGACGCGGTACCCGGCCGTCTCGTTGACCCGCAGGAGCAGGACCAGCCCGACAACAAAGAACGAGGTCAGGAGCACGATCGACGCTCCGTCCCCGATCCGCGAGCGCACAAAGCCGAACGACAGGACGCCCATCGCCCCCGCCAAGCGGTAGGCCGTGCCCCACAGCCCGAAGAACTCCGCCGTCCGGTGCAGCGGGGCGAACCGCCCGACCATCGAGCGGCTGGCCGTCCCCGTCCCCCCCAATGCGAACCCCAGCCCGTTGCCGATCACCCAGAACGCCCACTCCGGCGCGATCGCCGAGACCGTCAGCCACACAAGCCCCAGGCAACTGACGATCCACACAGAGAGGTAGAAGATCAGCGTCGCACGGCAGCCGATCTTGTCCTGGAACTTGCTGGTGACAAACGCCGCGAGCCCCGCCGTCACCGTGATCTGGAGCACGAATCCAACCAGCGCCATCCCCTCGATCCCGAAGCTCTTGGCGATGATCGAGGCGAAGCCGATCACCGTCTGCATCCCAAGCCCGTAGACGAAGAACGCCGTCAGGAAGATCACGAGCTGGCGGTACTGAGCCGCGTTGCGGACCGTCTGGGCGAAACGCCCGACCGATTCGGCGTACAGGCTCCCATTCTCCCTGATTTGGTCCGCGTCGTCGTCGCGCAGGAACAGGATGACAGGGATCATGAAGACCAGGAACCAGAACGCCGCGAAGACAAACAGCGGCCTCCAGTCCTCGGTCTTCTCCAGACCGAAGGTCATCATCCCCAGCCCGAGCAGAATCAGCAGGAGCAGCGCCCCGAGGTACCCCATCGACCACCCGATCGCGCTCACCCTCCCGATCGTGCGGCTCGACGAGATCGCCGGCAAAAAGCTCGCCAAAAAATTCTCCCCGAGCTGATACGCGATGTTGGCGGGGATGTAGAGCAGCGCCGCCAGCAAGAGCATCCCCGGCCCGACAAACCAGAGCCCCGCCGTCATCGCTACGCAGACCACGCCAGTCGCGATGAGCACCTGCTTCCGCCAGCCCCGCGAGTCCGCCAACGCGCCCAGCAGCGGGCTGACCACCACCACGATCAGCAGGCTCCCCCCGTGCAGCAGCGACCAGTTCCAGTCCCCCCGCGACCGGGCGCGGTCCAGCTCGGCCAGCATCGCCTCGCTGTCACCATCCGCCTCACGCTCCCCGGCCCGCACCTGTTCGAGCATCGCGATCTGCTCTGGCGAGAACTCCGGCTGCGGCGTCACCACCTGCTGCACATACAGGCTGAACAGGAGCGTGATAATCAGCAGCGTGAACGACTGGTTCGCCAGGTCGTACATCCCCCACGAGAAGATCTCGCGCGGGTTCGGGAGGCCCTTGAAGGGGTTCAGCTTGCGGAGAAATCCGGGCAAGGGCGTTCCCTCGTCGGCCGGGTTAGCGCCCGGCGACTTCGATCAATCGTTGGGCAGGTCGCCGAGCCCATCGCGGAACAGGTGCTCGGTGAAGAAGTCCGTCTGCAGGTTCTTCGCCTCGTTGGACATCTTGCCGAAGCCGATGTGTTCCGACGGCGCGCCGGTTCGGTCCCATGTCTTCAGGGTCACGCGCTCCGGATCGGCGCCGAGCCCGGTGTAACGCTCGCGCACGCGTTCGATGAAGACCCGCTGCCCCGCCAGCGGCACCAGCTCGTCCGCCTCGCTGTGCAGCGCCAGGAGCGGGATCGGCCGCCAGCCTTCGAGGTGCTCGTAAGGATCCAAGGGCGAGATCCGCTCGGGGTCGTGGTCGACCGGCCATGGTCGCCCCGGGTTGTCCGGCAGCTTGGGGTGGTAGAGCTCGCCGAGCCACCCCGTCGTCGCCTCGACCGCGGCACACCGGAAAGGGTGCTCGTCGCACAGCCGCCGCAGCGCCGCCATCCCCCCGGCCGACATCCCGCCGATGCCGAGGCGTTCAAAGTCGATCGAGGGGGCGAGTTCGTGGGCGCGCAGCGCATCGAGCACGCCGTCGATCTCATCGAACATCTGCGCGAGGACATCGAGCGTGCGATCGGGCTTCTGCAGGTCTTCGTCGAGGCGTTCGCCGTGCCCGGGCAAATCGAGCGCGCACGCCGCGACGCCCGAGCGGATCCAGCGGAGGTAGCGCCCGGGGTCGAGTTCCTTGTGGGCCGTGCGCCCATGCATCCACAGCACCAGCGGCGACGGCCGATCGTTTTCGGGGATGGCCAGCATCGCCGGCACACCCGCGAGCTCGGCGTGCGTCGCGACACGCTCCAAAGAAGAGGGCAACGAGGAAAAGCGGTCACTCATCGCCGCGGCCTTCCCAAACTGTGGCACTCTCTAAGCCCCAGCGGGGCGCAAGGCTGTAGCCACGGGTGCAGCCACGGCCGACGCAACGCGGCGGGCGCAGCGCAACCCGTGGAAAGGGTCCACACTCCCTCTCCGTGATGGGAACGCACGCCGTGATCACAGCGCGACCTTCGCCCCCCGCTCGATCGGCCCGCCGACCCGCGACGGATCGAGGTCCAGGGGCTCCAGCGCCGTCAGCGGCCCGATCTCGATCGTGCAGTCGGGCTCTCCGCCCTTCATCGGCACGCTCACGCCGACGCGCTGCAGCCACCTCGCCGCCCGCTCGGTCTGGATCCGTGCGCTCGACTCGGGGCTGTCGACCCCCTCGGCGTTCTTGATCGGCGCAAACTCCTCGACGCGGTCGGTCTCCAGCACGATCGAACGCTCCGCAAGCTGGAGCGCATCGAACACGAACCGCTCGAGTTTCACCCCGTTGGGCGACGACGGATCGACGCGCTTGCCGCTCTGCACATCAATATGCGGCACCTTCTTCTCCGCCCGGTGGAAGGGCAGCGCAAAGCGAGGGTCCTCATTCAGCTTCTCGACGAACGAGACGCCGAGCATGTGGATCGCCGGGTTGCCCGCGTTGAAACGCAGGCCGCCGCCCGAGTCCCGCTCCTTCGCCAATTCCGGCGGCAGATCCGAGTACTCGATCATCTGCAAACGCCTGTCGGCCATGACGAAAACGCCGACCTTTTCCTCCGGATCGCGCTTGGGCAGCATCTTGCTGGACATCTCGCCCGAGGAATCAGACGCCGTCGCGTGCAGGCCGACGAAGACCGGGTCGACGACCTTCACCAACGGGTTGTCGACCTGGAAGTAGCTGATGTGCTCAACGCCGCGCGTGCGCATGTCGTCCAGCGCGCCCGAGACGAACAGGGCCTTGAGCGAGCCGCCGTGCCCGTCGGGGTTGGTCGCGACCTCGTGCTTCTCGGCGAGCAGGATCTTGCCGGACTTGAGGTCGAACGAGGGCATGACCCCCTGCGGGAAGAACGAGACATTGTCCGGCTCGAGCCCGAAGAAATCGTTCTGCTGGAAGAACTCGACCGTCGGCTGGTGGTTCAGCGGGCTGGTCATGATGTACCAGGGGATGGTGCTCCCATAGCGACGCTGGTTGGCGCGGATCCCCTCGGCGAAGATCTGAAACAACGGCTTGCCGCTGACGGCGCCGCCCGGGAAGCACCCCTTCGGCCCGTCGTAGCCCAGGCGCGAGCCCTGCCCGCCCGCGACGACAAAGCACGCGACCCGACCCGCGGCGATCAGTTCCTCGCCCGCCGATCGGAACCGCTGCGGGTCCCACCTGCGCCCGCTCTGGCTCCCGTCGGGCTTCGGTGCGGGGTAGTAGGGGGCCGGCTCGATCTTGCCCGGGGGGGCGAAGTCGGGCTTGCCGGCCACATACTTCTCGATCAGTTCGGGCAGGTGCTCCAGGTCGATCGCGTCGATCTGGGCGAGCAGCGAGGCCCGCTGCTGTGCTGAAAGTTCGCTCTCGAAGGCGAGCAGGTGCTCCTGCCCGGCCGAGGCGAGGCGGGCCCGGATGTGTTCGATCGAGGGGGCTAAGGACATGGCTCGCTCCGTCGTGTGGTCGTTGTTCGCTGAAAACGCGTTCCGAGGCGTCCGCCGGGGCTCGGGATGCACCCGCGTCGGGCTCCCGTGATTCGTCCGGATGGTAGCGGGGGGCCGGCGCATGTCGGCGGGGCTACATTGGCCCTCCCATGGCACGAAGCATCACATCCCCCGGACGCCTGCCGATGGTGGCGCCCTCCATTCTTTCGGCGGACTTCTGCCGCATGGGCGAGGAATGCCGCCACGCCATCGAGGCCGGGGCCGACGCCCTGCACCTCGATGTCATGGACGGGCACTTCGTCCCGAACCTGACGATGGGCCCGGACATGTGCCGCTGGATCCGGCGCGAGCTGCCGGATGTCCTGCTCGATGTCCACCTGATGGTCAGCTACCCCGAGCAGTACTTCCAGCCCTTCTGCGACGCCGGGGCGGACCACATCTCATTCCACATCGAGGCGATGGCCCGCGACCCCGGCGGGCGCGACGAGGTCGGCCGGGCGATCGAGTTCATCGGCGACATCCGCGAGCTGGGCATGACCGCCGGGATCGCGATCAACCCGCCGACACCCCTCCAGCGGGTGCTCCCGGTGGTCGAGCACGCCGACATGGCGCTGGTGATGTCCGTCAACCCCGGTTTTAGCGGGCAGTCCTTCATCCCCGAGAGCCTCGCCAAGACCGAAGCGATCGCCGCCAAGCTCCGCCCCAATCAGCGGCTGGAGATGGACGGGGGCGTCACCCCCGCCAACGCCCCCCTCATCAGGCGGGCTGGGTGCGACCTGCTCGTGGCCGCTTCTGCCGTCTTCGGCAAGCCCAGAGACCAGCGCGCCGGGGTGATCGCGGAGCTACGGGGCGGCTGAAACGCTCTCGGGGCCCAAACAACAGGCGGTCGGGTGCTCGATGGGCCATGGTTTCTGATTGCTGGGGCAGGCCACAACGAGCGCTGGGCCCCCGATGAGCGAGCAGCCGGGCTGATATCCTTTCAACATGCGAACAAATCGGGATGCCCGGTCGTTTGTCCGGCGGATCCTGGCCGGTAGACTTCTCCCTTCATCGCGGGCCCACGCGGTCGGCTCAGGCCGGGCGGGGGTCCGGGGACGGTGCCCGCGGAGGCGGAACGATCGCATATGGCGAAGGTGAAACAAGTCGGATTGATGCTCGTCCGGGTCGGCTCGACCGTCTGGGACGCTGACAGCCGGATCGGCGGCGCGACGGACCTGCCGCTGAGCGAGGAGGGCGTGGGGACCTGCAAAGAAGCCGCCGCCTCGACCTCGGGCACGACGAGCGTCCTGTTCTGCGGCCCAGACGAGGCCAGCCGCCAGACCGCGGAGATGTTCAGCGCGACCTGCGGCGGAAAGATCCGCGTCTGCGACACACTGGCCGAGATGCGTCTGGGCCTGTGGGAGGGCATGCGTGAGTCGGAGTTCGAGGAGAAGTTCCCCTCAGCCTCGCGTCAGTGGCGCGAGCAGCCCGAGGGCGTGGTCGCCCCCGAGGGCGAGGCCCTGCTCGACGCCGAGAGCCGCATCCTCAAGGCCCTTGTTCGCAAAATCGACCGCCTCAAGCCCGACACCGAGCGGTTCGCGCTGGTGCTGCGCCCGATCGCGTTCGGTATTGTGCGAGCGGCGATCGAGGATCGGCCGATCGGAGACCTTTGGGAGATGATCCGCGCCAGGCCGGCGGTCGACCTGATCGACCTGGACGCAGCGAAGCTCGAAACGCTCCGCGCCAGAGCCTCGGGCAACGAGTCGCCCAGCAAGGCCGTGGGCGGCGTGGCCTGAACGGGACATGCAAGGCGAGGCCCCGCGGGTCCGCCGGAGACAGCCGATGACCAGAACACAATCGCGGAGCTGGACCGATGTTCGCCCCGCCAGGCGTGCGGAGATCCCCGAGGGGCTCTGGCTCCGATGCCCCGAGTGCGCCCAGATGATCTACCGGCGCCAGATGGAGGCCAACCTCCATGTCTGCCCCGAGTGCGGGCACCACTACCGCATCTCCGCCGAAGAACGCGTCCGCCAGCTCGCCGACCCCGGCTCGTTCACGCGGATGTTCGACACCATCGAGCCGACCGACCCCCTCAAGTTCCGCGACTTAAAGCCCTACCCCGACCGCCTCCGCGCCGAGCAGCTCAAGACCGGGCAGCGCGACGCCGTGCTCGCCGGCGAGCTCTTTATCAAGGGCCGCCAGTCGGTCGTCTGCTGCCTCGACCTGACCTTCATGATGGGGTCGATGGGCTCGGTCGTCGGCGAGACCATCACCCGCACAATCGAGCACGCCACCGACCGGCGCCTGCCGCTGGTGATCGTCAGCTGCTCCGGCGGCGCCCGCATGCAGGAGTCCGGCCTCAGCCTGATGCAGATGGCCAAGACCTCCGCGGCCCTCGCCCGCTACGACGACCACGGCGGTCTCTTCATCAGCGTGCTCACCGACCCGACCACCGGCGGCGTCACCGCCTCGTTCGCCATGCTCGGCGATGTCATCCTCGCCGAGCCCGCGGCACTGATCGGCTTCGCCGGCCCCCGCGTCATCCAGCAGACCATCCGTCAGGAGCTCCCGCCGGGCTTCCAGCGTTCAGAGTTCCTCCTGGCCAAGGGCCTCGTCGACCGCGTCGTCGCCAGGGCCCAGCTCCGCAACGAGCTCGCGAGGCTCATCGACTACGCGGGGTTCTGATCCCATGGCTCAGGCTCGCGAGCTTGCCGAGAGCGGCGCCGTTCGCGCGAGGCTCGAGCGCATTCTCGATCCCCGTCTGCTCGCGTTCGCCGACGGCGGCTGGGCCGGCCTCCTCCACGCCGCGCTCCTCTCAGCGGCCTTCGCCCCGTTCAATCTCTGGTTCCTCGCGCCGTTCGCGGTCGTGCCCCTGCTGTTCATCAGCCGCCGGCGCCCGGGGCGTCTGTTCTCGATGGCGCTGGGCGTCTGGGTCGGCGCGAGCGTCTTCTGGGATTGGCAGATGCTGTGGGTGTGGGAGGTCTCGCCTGTCGGCTTTCTGCCGCTCGTCGCCTACCTCTCGCTCTTCCCGACACTCTTTGTCGTGTTGATGGCCAGGCTGCGTCGGCGCCGGCCGGGCGTCCCCGTCGCGGGCGCCGCGGCTGTCCTCTGGGTCGGCATCGAGTACCTCCGGGGCGAGTTGCTCTTCGACGGCTACGCCTGGTACTTCGTCGCTCACCCCCTCATCAATCTCGCCCCGGCGCTCGGCGCTTCGGTGCTCGGAGCCTACGGCGTCGGCCTCGCGGTCCTCGCCCCGACGCTCGCGATCATCGAGCTCGCGCGCTCCCCCTTCAACAAGCTCTGCCGGCTTCAGGCCGCGGCCTGCCTGCTGCTGCTCGCGCTCGCGCTGGCGATGGGGGGGCTCGCCCGCCTCGGGCCCGATGACGAAACACAGCAGGTCCGCCTCGCGCTCGTGCAGACCAACATCCCCCAGGACAACCGCAGCGCCTGGTCGCACGACAGCCGAGTCCAGACGCTCATCCTGCTCGAAGAGAAAACGCGCGAGGCGGCCTCACAAGGCGCTCAGATCGTCGTCTGGCCCGAGACGATGTTCCCGGGGTACTTCCTCGATGAGGCGACCGCCCGCTCGATCGCCCGCAACGACCGCCTGCACGAGGAGTTCCGCTTCTTCGTCGAAACGGTTCGTCAGCGCGTGCTCGACCTGTCGGGCGAGACCGGCGTCTCCATCGTCGTCGGCGCAACCGCGTACGAGAACTTTGTGTTCGAAGACATCGGCGGCGAGCTCCGAGACCGCTTCGACCGCTCCTTCAACAGCGCCTTCCTCGTCGAGGGCGGCCGACTGACCGACCAGCGCTACGACAAGCTCCACCTCACCCCCTTCGGCGAGGCGATGCCCTACATCGAAAAGTGGCCCGCCCTCCAGCAACGCCTCCTCGCCCTGGGCGCACGCGGCATGTCCTTCGATCTCTCCCGAGGCGACGCCCCAAAGGTGCTCCAGCCCAGCACGACGGGCGTCTCACTCGCGACCCCGATCTGCTTCGAGATCACCGTCGCGAAGGTCTGCCGCAGGCTCGTCCGCGAGGCCCCGGGCCCGGTCGTGCTGGTGAACATGACCAACGACGGCTGGTTCGGCCGGTCCGACCGCGGACGCGAGGCCCACCTCCTCGCGGCCCGCTGGAGAGCGGCCGAACTCGGCGTCCCCGTCCTCAGGGCGGCCAACACCGGCATCAGCGCCGCCATCGACGCGGGCGGACGCATCGCCGACCGGCTGGACACCAGGGCCCCGGGCCTCCTCGTCGCCGATGTCGTCGCCGCCGCGCCCCGATCCGCCCAGATGACCGTGGGCGAACTGCCGGGCATCGCGGCCCTCATCGGCGGCGTCCTGGTCATGGTGCTCGGCTTCGGCCGGCGTCCCAATGGTCAACGCCCCGCCCCGCCCCCGGCCGATACTCCTCCCGACGGGACGCGCGAACCCTCAACGGGCGAGGAAAGAACAGCGTGAGTATGAAGCGTGCAACAGCATTGGCCGCGGTGATGGTCGCTCTCTCCCTCTGCGGCTGCGCCGGCGGGGCCGACTCCAGCGGCGCCCTTGGCGGCGACCAGAACCGCGCCGGTCAGGCCTCAGCGGACCCGCAGACCGGCGAGCGGCTGACCATCCGCAAGTCCCAGCTCCGCGAAAACGCCATCGAACTGCTCACCAAAGAAGCGACCGGCTCGGAATGGGCCGCGGTCCGTGCCAACGCGATCGAAGCCCTCGCCGCTGCCCCAAGCCGCCTCCGCCCCGTGATGCCGCTGGCGCTCGACGACCCGAACCTCGGCGTCCGCTCCGTCGCGCTGATGGCGATGGGAAAGTTGCGGATGTGCGACATGGCCGATTTCGCCCAGGACCTCCTGGAAGATCGCTCCCCCTTCGTCCGGGCCTCGGCGGTCTACGCCCTGCACCGCTGCGATCGGGACCAGACGCCAGAGCCGCTCGCGGCGATGCTCTTTGCCTCCGAAGACCCGAAAGTCCGCGCCCACGCGGCGTTCCTCATCGGAGAGCTCGGAGACCGCTCGGCGGCGCCGATGCTCCGCCAGGCCGCCGCCGCAAGAGCCCCCCAGCGGGCCCGCGACATCGAGGCGAGGCTGATGCAGCTCCAGATCGCCGAGGCGCTGACCAAACTCGGCGACACCAGCCAGTTGCACACCATCCAGGCCTCCCTGTTCGTCAGCCGGCCCGAAGAGCTAGAAGCGACCGCCCTCGCCGTGCAGATCCTCGGCGAGCTCAGGGCCCGAGCGTCCGAGAACGACATCCGCAATCTGATCGCCTACCGCGATGAGTCGAACCGCCCCATGCCCCCCGAGATCCGGCTCTCGGCCGCCCTGGCGCTTGCGAAGCTGGGACGACCCGAAGCGGTGGGGGTGGGGCGTGAACTGATGCGCCACGATGACGCGCAGGTCCGCGCTCTGGCCGCGATGGTGCTCGGAGAGGCGGGTTTGGAGGAAGATCTGGCGGCCCTTGAGCGGCTGCTGGAGGACGAAAACGGCCTTGTTCGGGTTTCGGCCGCAGGCGGGATCCTGAATTCGCTGGGCTCGTCCTTCAGAGATTGATACACTGGAGAGACTCCGGTTTGCGGCGGATCCGCGGGCCGGAAAGGGGCGTAGGGTGATGTTGCCGGAGGATTCTCGAGCGGGGCGGTTTGACACCGGACGGCCTGTTCGGCTATTAAACCCGCTCGCAGGTCCCGACCCGGGGCGTGTGTACCGGAGTATTCGGTCGCGAGTCGACCATTTGGAGTAATGGCAGGCGGGAATCGATCCCTGGCAAGAGGGCAGGGTGATGATGACCGCCGCCGGCATGGGTGACCTGGGCCGTGCGCAAGGCGCGTGCGAGCCCTGACTGATCGAGGAGCCGATCGTGCATGGGTTGACCAAAGTTCTGGTGGCGTTCGCCGCGATTCTTGCTGTTGTGCTGGCGACGCTGACGATCGCGTACACGATCAACGCCGACGCCGTAACCGCTCAAAACCGCGAGCTGCAGGCGGCCCTGCAGGCCTCCGAGGCGAGCCGAGCCAAGCAGTCGTCGGAGGTTGAGGCCCGTTCGGCCAATGCCGACACGGCGTACGCCCTGCTGCAGCAGCGCTTCGACGCGTTGCGTTCGCAGGTCGTCGAGGCCGACCGCCAGGCGGCCGAGGCCCGCGCCGCACAGTCACGGGCGGAGCGCGACCTGGCCGCTGCTCGCTCAGAGGCGCAGATCGCCGCGGGCACCGTCAAGACGCAGTCCGACCTGATCTCCTCAGTCAGCGGCGATAACCAGACGCTGCTGGACTCTGAGCGCAGGGCCCGGCGTGAGGTCATCGAGCTGACCGACCGGCGAAACGAGCTGGAGAGCCAGGTGGCCTCTCTCCGCGAGACCAACCGCCTCCAGTCCGAGCAGCTCGCGCTCCTGCAGCGTGAGCTGGCCGAGACGCAGGGCGAGCGCACAGGCGAGGCCGGCCGCTTCGCCGCCAGCGTGCAGGATGTCCGCGTCGACCCGGGCAGCCAGGACACGCTCGTCAGCCTGAACATCGGGCGTGAGGAGCGGATCCGTCCCGCGACCCGCCTGTATGTCATCCGCGACAACCAGTGGATCGCCAACCTGGATGTCGTTGATGTCGATGTGAACACCTCCGTCGCGAGGGTGGCGACCCTGGCCTCCGGCCAGACCGTCCGCCGCGGCGACCGCGTCACCAGCACCCTCGGCAACTAACGGAGGCCGCGATGAACCAGCAATTCGGCATGCAGATGCCGGGCGGTCGCGCCCGGAGACAGTCGGGGGTGGATGTGTACACGGGGCTGCTCTTTGCCGCCTGCGTCGCCCTCCTGACCGCCTGCGCCTTCGCGTGGGTGCAAGGCAGCAAGATCGGCCCCGACGGCAACGCCTTCGGCGTCCAGGACACCAACCGCATCACGCTCCAGACCGCCCGCTGAGCGGCGTTTTGCCCGCGTTCAGGCCCCATGAGGGCTTGACATCCCGAGCGTGCGGCGTATCTTTCCGAGCGCCCGGCCAAGGCCGGGCCAAGACAACCCGGGGCGGTAGCTCAATTGGTTAGAGTACCGGACTGTCGATCCGGTGGTTGCGGGTTCGAGTCCCGTCCGCCTCGCTTGAAACGGCCCTGAGAAGGGCCGTTTTTCTTTGCGCCGCTACAAAGTACCCCGTGAAACCGCGTCTGCGCGCGTGCGCGAGATTTTCTTTGGGGTGTGACGAGAATGTCGTCACTCGATGTAGACGCCCACGCGACGCCGGGCAACGGTTCCTCCGGCATTCGTGATGGTGATCGTCATGTAGTGGAGCCCGCGATAAGTTGTTTGCTCCCAGTGGACGAGGCTTGAGAGCTGAGAGGAACTAGACACGGTTATCTCCGTAGAGTGATTGTCAAAGGACTCTCCACCGACCCGTTGGGCTTCACGCCCGTGATTCTCCACGGCGAACTCGACGGTGCACGGAAAACGTGGCTGGAACGGGAGCGAGAGATCGAAGCGAATCCAGTGGTCCTTTGGGAGCACGAGCGACGCGGCGGAGTAGGCCGCAAGTGGAGTGCCCGCTTGCTCCTTGCAGACCGACATCGAAAGCCGGAGGGGCTGGAAATTCGGATCGCCTATGAACTCAGCTGCGGCTTCCGCCAGCGGTCCACAGCGGAGATACTCTTCTGTCCGAAGAAGGACCTTTCTGTAGTCGTGAGGACTCCCGTCTCGAAGCGTGATGTTTGGCAATAGGATCGAGTCTTGGACGGTGGTCCCGCCCCGTTGCACTGACTTAACCATCGTGACGGCATCCGGGAGATCGAGAAACTCCACCAAGCCCTGCCCAAGCATGATCTGGTTCCGGCCCGCTTGTTGTTGGAGCTTTGCTGCTGCGCTGACTCCGAAGCCCGTTGCAGTCACCTCGTCAACTCCCGGATACCCAAATGAACTCCAATGTGCATCAGGTGCGTAGTCAACACCGATACGAATGCCGAAATCGTCGTCGTAGCCTTCGTTCTTCAGGGTAGGAATGACGGTGGATTTGACGAATAGCCACAGGGCGCTGGCGCAGTTGATGGCATCAATGGCGGCATCTTCGGACTGGACTGACTTACCCCCGAAGAAAGCTATTACGCCATCGCCTTGGAGCCGATGAACATGGCCATCGAAGGCATGAACCATCTCGATTGCAGTGCAAAGAAAAGCGTTCTTGATCTTCGCGGTGTCGGCTGGGCCATGGAGGAGTTCGAGGCGGGTAGAACTCTCGATATCCATGAACAGCGTGACTATGGGCCATGTAGTTGTGGCATCTGTTCCCGCCAAGTACGCGAAATCCGGGTGGTCCCCGATGGTGGCTTCATGTGATTCGCCTTTGCCGAACGCAGGGCGAATCTGGTCCTGAAGCGTGTAGCGAGGCATGATTGTTGTGCTCTTCGCTTCGACCATGGACGTGGGGCGACCAGCCCCGGCAGGAACAAGGGTGTTCTGCGGGTGCTTGTAAAACGCGGCAAACTGGTTCTGGAAGGAACGGAGAATCTCTGATCGGCTGACAGGCAAATGGCACCTCGATTCAAGGCGTGGCGAACAACGCCACTAGCAGGAGAGCGAGCAAAACGGGGATCTGTGTGAACACGGCTACCCGTGTCGCCCATCGAAGCCGCTTGAACTTCGTACATGCAATGCTGGATACGATGTGGACTTGCTGGGCCAGGTCGTTGAGCATCTCGTCTTCGTCCGCGTTGCGAACCTGGATCACGAACGCCCCCGGGTCTTTGACCTCAGCGATATCGCCGAAGAAGATGCGGGAGTGATAATCGCCCGGTCGCTTGTTGGTCGTCAGGAGTGGCTGGGCCACTGAAATCGTGATCCAGAGGCTCACAACGCTCGCTACCGCGATCGCGGCAATGAGCCAAAGCGAGGTGGTGTGCGCCCAGGGGGTTGGCTTAAGCGGCGTCAGAATGTCTCCCGCCTTGAGGAGGAGCCCTCCTAGCAGAAAAGTGTCGAACGCGACGATAAGTGCGGCCTTCGCGTTCGTCGTTCCGATATAGGTGTCGGTACGCCCGATGGTCTTCCAGAGGAAGTCGATCTTCGTACCTGTCTCGTTTTTCTGGCTCAATAGATACCCCGCTGGAGACCGCAGAATCGCGGTGCAACGAGCCGGAGGCAACTGTCATGCCAGACGAAAGAGGGTCAGGGCTGGAAATCGCCCTGATCCAACATGCCAAAAAGGCAAGCGATCCCAGATTGCCTGCCAAAGTGGCATGGGTAGCGGCACCCTGAGATCGGAACTCAGGATATGGCGGTTATGTCGGGCTGTCAAGACCAAGCGCTGATACGAAGGCTCTGGGTTCATGATCGCCGGGACATCCGGTCCCCGGCGTGCTAAGACTTAAGCCGCAGAGCGTCATGGAGTCAGAGCCCGTCTTGAAGTGAACGCGAGAATCACGGTGAGGTGGAGCGTCGTTGTTCTGGCGGGGTTGATCCTTGTTGGTCAGCTCACAAAGGAGTCCACGATGAACACACCTGCCCCGATGAAGTCGGTAGTGTCGGTTGGTGCCTCTCTGCTGCCCCCGCCCGGTTGGTACACGCTCCACCCACACAGTGATTTAGCGACTCGCTCTCAGGCCGTGCTCCCATGAAGCAGAGTGAGGGGTTCGACTCCCCTCGGGGGCATTCGCTAGATGTGCGGAGTGCCGCAGCGTTGCGGTGCATGTGGCTTCTTCGGGGCCAGCGGAACGACTTCCTTATCTCAGCGCCGACTTGACCATCCCCAGCGGCATCCCTCGCGCCCACTCTCCCCCTCTCTTCTCCGCCTGAGCACCCCGCACGCCGCAGGAACGCGTTCCACCCTGTCCCGCCCAGAACGCACGCAACCTGGACGCCGACCTCTGAGCAAAGCGAAGAGTCGGGTTCAAGCAGCAAAACCCACAAAGACGCTCATAACCTCGTGCCACCGACCTCCAAAGGAGGTCGGTGCTCCCCTCAGCAGTCCAATCAACAGCGCAACACCCACCCGCGCGCGCAAAAACACGACGATACACCCACCGGGGGGGGGGGGGGGGGGGGGGGGGGG
>JAFIFZ010000059.1 GCA_020831775.1 Phycisphaerales bacterium | reverse complement strand
CCGTATCCTCGCGGGGTTCAAGGCGCGCTTGTTAGCTCCGGCATCGCCGCGGAATTACCGACGCCCCCGCTATCGTGCGCGGGGGCGTCTCTTTGCGTCGTCGTCGGGGGCTCAGGTCTGGCCGGTCCACTTGCCTTCGGGGTCGGCCTTGCTGAAGGCGCCTCTGATGGCGGCGTAGGCCTCGGCGGGGAGCTGGCCCTTCGCCGCGGCGCGGATGTTCGCTAGCGCGTTGTCGGGGTTGGTGGTGCCGATGATCGCGGTGTGGACGCCGGGCGTGCTGAGGGTGAATCGCAGGGCGATCTCCGGCCAGTCCTTGGGGCCTTCGAAGCCGAGCTTCTTCGGGTTGAGGCCCATCTCGGCGAAGCGTTTGGTGTACTCCGACGCGTAGTTCTTGTACATGCCCGGCTGGTCGTCGAGCTTTTTCCACGCGGCGTTGGCGATGGGCCTTTTGACCATCACGCCGAGGTCGTGGTCTCGCGTCTCGGGGAGCACGGCGTCGATGTTGCGCTGGTCGCAGATGTTGATCGAGGTCTGGATCACAGAGACGCCTTCGAGCCCGGCGGCATAGGCGGCGGCCTCGTTGTCGCCCGAGTAGCCGGCAAAGCGGATCTTGCCGGCCCGCTTGGCCTTGAGCAGCGCCTCCAGCGCCTCGCCCTTCTTGAGGGTGTCGATGTCGCACGAGTGCAGGAGCATGACATCGACGGTGTCTGTCCTGAGCTGTTCGAGCGAGCGGTTGATCGACGCGGTGATGAGTTCGGGCGTCCACGCCTCGTGGTCGACGCCATCGATCTTGTGCCCGCACTTGCTGACGAGGACAAAGTCGTCGCGCCGGTCCCCGATCGTCTCGCCGATCAGGGCTTCAGAGCCCCGGTACATCGCGGCGGTGTCGATCAGGTTGACGCCGTGGTCGAGCAGCAGGTTCAGCACGCCCGCGACGCGCTCTCGATCGGTTTCGAGGAAGCCGATCGGCGCCCCGCCGAAGCCGAGTGGTGAGACTTCGAGGCCGGTCTTGCCGAAGGGGTGTCGCTCAGTGAGCTTGGGTATCTCTTCCATACACAACGGTAGCCCGGGGGGGACCGGCCCGTTCGGGCGCAATTGAGTCAGTCCGAGCTCGCCTCGTCCTGGTGCTGAGCCTGGGGGGCTGTGCTGTGGAAGATCGCGCGGCGGCCGCCCTCGGAGCCGAACATGCGCGAGGCGCTGTGCCCGACGCCGGGGACCACGATGAACTCGTGCCGGGCGCCGTAGAGCTCTGCGAGGTAGCGGTGGTAGGCGGCGCCCCGGTCAAAACGGTTTGTGCCCTGCGCCATGGCGGGGCACGACTTGTCGAGGTAGCGGGCGTCGGGGTCGTTGTCCTCGGCGCCTTTGAGAAAGACGACATCGCGGGTGGTGAGGTTGACGCGGATGCGGTCGACGCCGGCCCGGTTCATGTACGCGTTCAGCCCGTCGGAGAGCCCGTACTTGTAGCGGTCGAAGTTCTCGCAGTCGTTGTTTTCAGGGACGCTGAAGCCGCCCTCGGCATTCGGCCGGCGCTCGCAGATGTACACGTACGAGGAAGGGTTGGAGACGATGTAACGCACGCTGATCGGGCGGCGGGTGGTCGTGTTGACCAGCGTTTCCTCGACCATCGAACCCGCGGCGTAGCGGTTGACGAACTGCCCGCCCGCGGAGTGGCCGGCGACGACGACTCGTTCGAGGTTGGGGAACGACGCGGCGAGCCTGAGCAGGATCTCGTCCATCACCTCGTAGGAAGAGACGCGGACGGAGCGCGGGTTGTCTTCGGTGCTCCTGCGCGAGAGGTCGCCCTGCTTCCAGCCGTTGTTGGTCCAGAAGAGCACATCGTTCGAGAGGCCGTGCTCGTTGATGTCGATTTCCATGAGGAACTGGGGGGAGACGACGACGGTGTGCCCGGTCGCCTCGGCCCGCTCGGTCGCGGCGACGCCCCAGTCCATGTAGCGTCCGGCGTTGCGGAGCGTGCCGTGCAGGAAGATGAAGGCGAGGGTGACCTCCTCGGAGCCCTTGTCGAAGTCGTGCGAGGTGTAGATCGGGACGGAGACCTTCGCGCCCTCGCGCTCCATGACGAAGCGGTCTTCGCCGATGGTGTCGACCTGCGCAGGCGCCTCGGGCGTCGCGAGCGTCAACACCGACGCCCCGACGAGGGCGGCGCCCAGGCCGAGGGCCGGTCGGCGCGATCGGGAGGCGCGGGTCAATGCTGCGGCGGTCGGTGCGTGTCGGATCATCTCGGGGGCTCCTTCGATCGCTGGGGGATCTGCTCGCAAAGGTCGGTATACACGATACCCGCGTCTTCTGTCGAACGACGATGCGAGCGAGCGGTGTGCGGGCGCTGGTCGAGTTCAGGCAGGTGCGAACCCCGAGAGCGCGACCCCGATGAAGTACGCAAGCCCGGCGGCGATGCTCCCCACGCCGAGCGTCTCCAGCGCCGACGCCCACCAGCGCTGGTCGACGAAGCGTGACTTCAGCGCGCCGACCACCATAAACGCGATGCCCGTCAGGATCGTGCTGATCAGGAACGGGTGGGGGTCGGGGAAGCCGAGCGCCCCGCTGACAAATGGCATCACGGGCAGGAAGCCGATGACGACGAACGACAAGAGCGTCATGCTCGCCGCCTTGAAGGGCGCGCGGGGGGCGTCGGAGAGGCCGTGCTCCTCGACGAGCATGGTGCTGATCCAGCGCTTGTGGTCGGCGGTGATCGTCTCGACGATGGTTTCGAGCGTGTCGCCCGAAAAACCCTTGGCCGCGAAGATCTGGCGGACTTCTTCCCGCTCGCCCTCGGGGTAGCGGTCGATGTGCTCGGCCTCGACGCGTCTGGCCCTGAGGAACTGCTGGTGCTCGGCGCGGGTCGCCAGGAAGTTGCTGGCGGCCATGCTGAACCCGTCGGCGACGAGGTTGGCCAGACCCAGGATCAGCACGATCTCGTCTCTGAGGCCTGCGCCGGCGACGCCCGCGACAACGGCGAAGGTGGTCACGGCGCCGTCGATGCCCCCATACACGAAGTCGCGCAGGAGGGAGGGTCTGTTCTGGCTCTCCAGCCGCAGGCGGATCGCCTCTGGCGTGTGCGCCGCCTCCAGTTCCTTTCGAGAGGCGTTCATCAGGTCTTTGGGCATTTGGTCCCCCGTGGTGGGTGCGGCTTCAGAACGGCGGCAGCCTGCGGAAGTTGTACTTGATGATGCATCGCAGCGCCGAGATGCCGTCGCGCCAGGTGATCTTCTTGCCTTCGGCGTAGGTCCTGCCGGCGTAGCTCACCGCGACCTCGTAGATGCGCAGGGAGCGGCCGTCACCCTTGCCCGCGCCATCGCCATCTTCTTCGGGCAGGCGCATCTGCGAGAGTTTCGCGACGATCTCCGGTTCGAGGCCGAATCGTTTCTCTTTGATCTCGATCCTGCGGGCGACCTCGGCGGTCATCGCCTTGGAGCAGCACTCGATGTCGCTGAGGTTCAGGTTCGTCAGGATGTTGCTGAAGAGCGTGATGAACCGGTTGGCGGCGTAATGCCAGAAGTACAGCACGCGGTGGGTCTGCCCGATGAAGCGCGAGCCGATGACCGCGTCGGCCCGGCCATCCAAAATCGGCTCGAGCACGCGGTCGTGGTCGCGCGGGTCGTATTCGAGGTCGGCGTCCTGGATGAGCAGGATGTCGGCGCCGGCGTCGAGGGCGGCGGTGAAGCCGGTGCGGATCGCGGCGCCCTTGCCGGCGTTTTCCTCGTGCATGACGGCGATGATGTCGTCGCGCTCGCCGAGCTCGGCGATCAGTTCGCGCGTGCCGTCGGTCGAGCCGTCGTCGACGATCACGAGGATCCGCTCGCAGGCGACGCCTTCTGGTGTTTTCGGCGGGGGCGTGGCGTCGAGGCGAGCGACCGCCTCGGGCAGGAGCGCCCGCTCGTTGTACGCCGGGATGACGATGGCGAGTTTCATGGTGCGGGCACAGCGTAGCGGGGCGGGCGTTTGTTCACAGGCGGCGGTTTTGGGTTGTCGGGCCGGGGCTTCAGCGGGGCATTGAGAAGGATGCGACGCTGCGCCGAGGAGAGCCCGAGCCGCTCGATTTCGTCTGTCGGCTTCCAGACCGCGCCGGGCCCGGGCTCGATCTTCCCCGGGGCGGGGGCGCAGACGATGAACCTGATCGTGCGGTGGGTCGTCTCGTGCACGAATGCGTCGAGCAGCTCGCCCGGGGCGACGCCGCCGGGGCGGGCGGTCGCGGGGTCGATGGGCTCGGGGCTCTCGACGGTCGGGGCCTGCCACAGCCCGGCCCAGAGGCCGGTGTCGCCGCGGCGTTCGACCAGCCTCGCCCCGGCGGCGTCGATCGCCAGGACGGCCAGGGCGTGGATCGTCTTTTTCGGGGCGGCCTTCTTCGGGGCGGGGATGGTGTCGGTGAGGCCCTCTCGCTTGGCGATGCACAGGCCCGCGAGCGGGCAGCGTTCGCACGATGGCGAGCGGGGTGTGCAGATCGTGGCGCCGAGCTCGATCAGTCCCTCGTTGATCAGCCCCGGGCCGACGCCGGCTTTGGAACTGGACGTGAGCACCGCGCGGGCCGCTTCGCCCGCGAGCCGCTGAGCGGCGGGGGTGTTCAGCGAGAGCCGCTCGCCGAGCAGGCGGAGGAAGACGCGGGTGACATTCCCGTCGACCGCCGGCTCGGGCAGGTCGAACGCCAGCGAGGCGATCGCCCCGGCGGTGTATGTGCCGACGCCAGGGATCGACCGCAGCTCTTTCGGGTCGCGGGGCATTCGCCCGCCGAAGCGTTCTTCGATGGTCTTAGCCGCGGCGTGCAGGTGCTTCGCCCGCCGGTAATAGCCCAGGCCCGACCAGAGGGCGAGGACATCTTCCTCGTCGGCACCGGCCAGCGCCTCGGGTGTCGGGAACCGTCCGATGAACACCGGGTAGCGTTCGGCGACGCGCGAGGCCTGGGTCTGCTGGAGCATCAGCTCACTGACCAGCACGCGGTACGGATCGCGCCGGCCCGGCGGGAGGTCTCGCCAGGGAAGCTCGCGGGCGTGCTCGGTGAACCACTCCGCGACGCCCTTGGCGATCGCGGCGTCGCGCCGGCGGTCGGCGGCGGATCGAGCGGTGGCCGGCCGGGGGGCTTTTCGCTTACCCGATCTCGCCGAGGACACGCTCGATCTCCGGCTTGAGGCCCTCCCAGTCCGCTTCGGGGGCTTTGACGACGCTGAACCACCCGTCGTGGATGAGCAGCGTCCGCAGGCCGGGGATCGCCAGGAGGCCCGAGCCGAGCTCGTCGGCGGGGTCGGCCTCGTCGGGCGTGCGGTAGGAGCGGGGGATCTTGCCGGGCGAAGGGTCCACAAAGAACTTCAGCGCGTCGGGGTTGGGGGTCTTTTCAATCCTCGTGATCGAGTAGGGCATTGGTCCGATGGTAGAAGCGTCGGACGCCGCCTTCAGATCCGGCGGTTACACTCGCAAGAACCGCCCTTCCTCCGCGACCGGAAATGCAGCCGCCGTGAATCTCCCAACCCGGATCCAGGACCTGCTCCAGCGTATCGCCTCGTACGAGGTGTACGAGATCGCCATCGAGCTGGGGATCATCTGGCTGCTGGTCTTCGCCGTGGTGCGTTTCGTGCAGGGGACGAGGGCGGCGGCCGCACTGCGGGGCGTCGCTGTCTTGCTGGTAGTGCTCGTGCTGGCGGGCCTGGCGTTGCGGGTGCTCGGCGGGGCGCAGGGGTTCCAGAGGCTCTACTTCCTCGCCAACAGCCTTTTCGCCATCATCGCAATCGCCCTGATCGTGATTTTCCAGCCCGAGCTTCGCCGAGCCGCCCTCCGCCTGGGCGAGGCGGGGCTCTTCCGCTCGACGCCCAGCGACATCGTCAAGACGGTCTCGTCGGTCGTCGACGCCTGCGCCTATCTCAGCAAGACCCGCATCGGCGCCCTGATCATCCTTGAACGTCAGGTCGGGCTGGAGGGCCTGACCGAGGGCGGCACCCGGCTCGACGCCGCGATCTCGACCCGCCTGCTCCAGACCATTTTCTATCCGGGCACCGCGCTGCACGACCTGGCGGTGGTGATCCGGGGCAAGATCGTCCGGGCCGCGGGCGTGCAGCTCCCCCTGGCCGAGCCGGCGGAGATGCCAGACCCCACGCTGGGCTCGCGCCACCGGGCCGCGGTCGGTCTGACGAAGGAGTGCGACGCGATCGCGGTCGTCGTCAGCGAGGAGACGGGGGCCATCCGCACCGCCGAGCGGGGCAAGCTCAGCGCGCCGATGGATGCCGACGAGTTGCGCAAGCTCCTGATGCTTCGCCTGGAGCAGGTCAGCCTTGAGCGGGGGACGACCGCCGTCGAGAAGGACGCGCTGGACGCCCGCGACCGGCGCGAGCCCGCGACAGCCGCCGAAAAGGCCGAGGCCGAGGCGTTGGCCGCCGCGACCAAGCCCGCGAGATCGAAGGAGACCACCTGAGATGGTCAAGGCGAGGACCTACATCCTGGTGACGATCGTCGCGATGCTCGTCTGGCTCTTCGCCGAGGGCGAGAGTCTCCGCGTGTACCAGTCCGAGGTGGATATCCGCCTGGAGTCGGGCTCAGAGAGCCGTCTGCTCGAAGTGGTCGATGGCCAAAACTGGACCGGGCGCGTGCGTGTCCATCTGGAGGGTTCGGCCGCGAACATCGACGCCCTGCGCGACAGGCTCACCCAGGCCGTCCGCCTCAGCGCCGCAGCCGGACAGATCGAGGTCGAGGAGGGTCGAGAGCAGCCCGTCGACCTCCGCGAGGCGCTCCGGCGCAGCAACCCCTTCGAGGCCTCGGGCGTGACGATCAAGCAGGTCGAGCCCCGGAGCGTGATGATCATCCTCGACAGGCTGGTCGAGCGTCCGGCCCGCGTCCGCGTTGTCACCCCTGACCGGGCCGGCGACGCCGAGGTTCGGGCGACGCCCGCCCAGGCGAGCCTGCGGGTGCCGGCGAGGCTGGTCGACTCGCTGCCCCCCGAGCCGGAGGTGATCGCCCGCCTGCCTGCGGAGGCCGTCGCGGCCGCGGTGCCCGGCCAGGCGGCGAGGGTTGGCTCGGCGCCGCTCTCGCTTCCCGAGAATCTCGCCTCGCTCCGAGGGATCGAGCTCTCGCCCCGGACGGTCGCGATCGAGTTTACCCTCCGGACCGCGACGGCTTGGCGGACGATCGACTCCGTCCCGGTCCACATCCGCGAGCCGGTCGAGTTCCGCGACCACTACCGCATCGAGCTCGCCGACCGCAGCGACGCCTTTCTGACCAACATCAATGTCTCGGGCCCCGCTGCGCTGGTGAACCAGATCGGTACCGGTGGCGTGCAGCCGATCGCGGAGATCGAGCTCCTCCCCGGCGCGATCGAGCAGGCCCTCGCCGAGACCGATCCGGCGGAGATGCTCCAGCGGCCCCGGATCATCGGGCTGCCCCCGGGCGTCACGGTGTCCGAACAGACTCCGCTTATCCGCCTCCGGGTCACGCGCCGGGTCGAGCCCGAGGAGCCCTGATCCGCCCAATAGACCCAGAATCGGGCGCGACCGAGGGGTCGCGGGGCCTCCGGGCATGACGCCGGGCCCGGTGTTGTCTACCCTTCGGGCCCAACAGACAGACCGCCGCCGGACGGAGAATCGACGCGTCCGCCGCGCGATCGGACCCCGCAGCGAAGGAAGCACCACCCGTGAAAATCAAGACCGACGAAATCGCCAGCGTCATCAAGCAGGAGATCGAGCAGTTCGCCTCCGAGCTGGAGATCTCCGAGGTCGGCCGCGTGGTCGAGATCGGCGACGGGATCGCCCGGATCTACGGCCTGTCCAACGCCATGGCCGGCGAGCTCCTCGAGTTCGAGACCTCAGCCGGCGTCGTCATGGGCCAGGTGATGAACCTGGAAGAGGACACGGTCGGCGCGGTGATCTACGGCGACTACCTCTCTGTGAAGGAGGGCGATGTCGTCAAGAGCACCGGGCGCCTGCTGGAAGTCCCCGTCGGCGAGGCGCTGCTCGGTCGGGTCGTCAACGCCCTGGGCCAGCCGATCGACGACGGCCCGCCCGTCGAAGAGGCCGAGACCCGCAAGGTCGACATCATCGCCCCGGGCATCGCCGAGCGTCAGCCGGTCACCGAGCCCCTGCAGACGGGCATCAAGGCCATCGACGCCATGATCCCGATCGGCAAGGGCCAGCGCGAGCTGATCATCGGCGACCGCAAGACGGGCAAGACCGCCGTCGCCATCGACGCGATCATCAACCAGAAGCAGTACTGGGGCACCGAAGACGCGGTCGTTTGCATCTATGTCGCCGTCGGCCAGAAGGAGTCGACGGTGGCCGGCGTGGTCGAGACGCTCCGCAAGAACGGCGCGATGGACTACACCATCGTCGTCAACGCGGGCAGCTCCGAGCCCGCCCCCATGCAGTACATCGCGCCCTACACCGGCTGCGCCATGGGCGAGTACTTCATGTGGCAGGGCAAGCACGGCAAGACCCCCAAGCACGCCCTGTGCATCTACGACGACCTCTCCAAGCAGGCCGTTGCGTACCGCCAACTCTCGCTGCTCCTCCGCCGCCCGCCCGGTCGCGAGGCCTTCCCGGGCGATGTCTTCTACCTCCACAGCCGCCTGCTTGAGCGCGCCACCAAGCTCTCTGACGACAACGGCGGCGGCTCGCTGACCGCCCTGCCCGTCATCGAGACCCAGGAGGGCGATGTCTCGGCCTACATCCCCACCAATGTGATCTCCATCACCGACGGCCAGATCTACCTCGAGCCCGAGCTCTTCTTCGCCGGCGTCCGCCCCGCCATCAATGTCGGCATTTCCGTCTCCCGCGTGGGCGGCAACGCCCAAGTCAAGGCGATGAAGAAGATCGCAGGCTCCCTCCGTCTCGACCTCGCCGCCTACCGCGAGCTGGAGGCCTTCGCCCAGCTGGGCACCGAGCTGGACAAGGCCACCCAGGCCCAGCTCGACCGCGGCGCCCGCATGGTCGAGCTGCTCAAGCAGCCCGAGAATGTCCCACAGCATGTCGTCGACCAGATCATCTCGATCTACGCCGGCACCAAGGGCTTCCTCGACACGGTCCCGGTCGACCAGGTCAAGGAGTTCGAGGAGGCGATGCTCAACTACTGCCGCGAGCAGGGCCGCAATGTCTGGGACGAGATGAACGACAAGCGCGCCCTCAACGACGACCTTGAGAAGAAGATCCAGGACACCCTCAAAGCCTTCAAGGCCGGGTGGAAGCCCAAGGCCTAAGGCCGCACCAACGACCGAACCTCACAATCCCCACGCCCCGGCGTGGGGATTTTTCTTGTGCCGCCGGTCCGTTCTGGCGCCCGTGCGGCGTGGGTTTATCGGCCACAGCCAGAGCGCGGGGCCGTCGGCGATGGGCGGCAAGTTCCGAGAACTCTTCTTTATCTGACGACAAGACTACGAACATCCCACAACTCGGACCCCCCGGCGGGCTTCTTCGCGCATTCGGCTTGGGCGGCGGCGAGACCGGCAGTATCCTCTGAGCCGCCGGTGAGTGTTCGGACGCCGGTTTCCGCGCGGCATATGTGCGCCGCCCGGATGATGAATTCACGAGATCGGGGAGAAAACACACAATGCGTTGCAATATCACCGCAGCCGTGGTCGCGCTGTCGGCCGGGATCGCCTGCTCGCTCACGAACGCGCAGACCATCGAGTGGGCGGCGCCGGTCAGCGGCAATTGGAACGAGGCCGCCAACTGGAGCCCAAACCGATTGCCCGATCCGACCGACTCCGTCCTGATCGGGGTCGCCGGTCAGTATGAAGTGATCCACAACGCCCCGTCCGGGTCGGTCCTCGAGCTTGCGATGACCAACCCCGCCGCGACGCTCGGCATCAATGGAGGGCGCACCCTCACGATCAACGGCGACCTGGTCAATGACGGGTTGCTCGTCGTGAACTTCAACAGCTTCGGGACGACAACGGGGATCAACTTCGGCGTCGACGCATCGATTCTGGGCGACGGCCTGCTGCGTCTGAACCGGGGCTCTTCGTCCGCGCAGCTGACCGCCGCCACCGGCGTGGTGGTCACGCACGGGCCGGACCACACGATCGCGGGGATGGGCCAGATCACGGCGGGAATGATCAACAACGGCTTGATCGACGCCGATGTCGAGAACGAGACGCTGAGGATCAGCGGCGAGAACAAGACCAATAACGCCTTGATGGCCGCGGGCGCCGGAACGCTCGAACTGACGAATGTGATCGTTGATCAGGGCCCCTCCGGAGCGATCATCGCCGACGGGGGCGAGGTGTTGATCAGCAGCGGGGTGGCTGTGAGCGGGGGCTCGATCGGCGCAGAGCAGGGAAGCCGCGTGCTCAGGGCCGCGGGCACGAGCACGCTCGCCGGTGTTTCGCTGCACGGGACGGTCGATGTCAACGGCGGAGCCACGACCGCGGTGCTCGGCGGCCTGATCAACAACGGCGTCGTCACCATCAACGCCAACAGCTTCGGAACGACCACAAGCCTGCGTTTCGATGAGAGCGGCGTTCTCGGCGGCGACGGCCTGCTGCGTCTGAACCGGAGCAGCACGACCTCGCAGCTGATCGCCGAGCAAGGCGCTGTGGTCACGCACGGGCCGGACCACACCATCGCAGGGTTCGGCCAGATCACCGCTGGGCTGATCAACAACGGCGTGATCGACGCCGATGTCGAGGGCCAGACGCTGAGGCTCACCGGCGAGAACAAGACGAACAACGCCTTGATGGCCGCGGGCGCCGGAACGCTCGAACTGACGAATGTGATCGTTGATCAGGGCCCCTCCGGAGCGATCCTCGCCGACGGGGGCGAGGTGCTGATCGGCAGCGGGGTGACTGTCAGCGGCGGTTCGATCGGGGCGGAGCAGGGAAGCCGTGTGCTCAGGGCCTCGGGCACGAGCACGCTCGCCGGTGTCTCGCTGCACGGGACGGTCGATGTCAACGGCGGATCCACGATCGCAGTGCTCGGCGGCCTGACCAACAACGGCGTCGTCACCATCAACGCGAACAGCTTCGGAACGACCACAAGCCTGCGTTTCGATGAGAGCGGCGTTCTCGGCGGCGACGGCCTGCTGCGTCTGAACCGGAGCAGCACGACCTCGCAGCTGATCGCCGAGCAAGGCGCCGTGGTCACGCACGGGCCGGACCACTCGATCGCGGGGTTCGGCCAGATCACCGCTGGGCTGATCAACAATGGCTTGATCGACGCTGATGTCGAGGGCGAGACACTGAGGCTCACCGGCGAGAGCAAGACGAACAACGCCTCGATGATCGCCAGCGAGGGCGACCTCGAACTCTTCAATGTTTCGGTCCAACAAGGTCCGGGCGGATCGATTGTCGCCGATGGCGGCGAGGTGCTTCTCAGAGGCACATCGTCTGTCGTGTCGGGTCTGGTCGCGGCCGAGGCCGGCAGCCGAGTGACCGTCTCCGGTGGAAGCACGACGCTGACCGATGTCGAGTTCTCGGGGAACCTTGAAATCCTCGGCGGCAGCTCGGTTCTTGTCGGCGGCGCCGGCCTGACCAACAACGGTGTGATCACCGTCAACGCGAACGACTTCGGCACAACAACAACGCTCCGCTTCGAGGAAAGCGGGAGCCTCGACGGCGTCGGTGTCGTCCTGCTGAATCGGCCCTCATCGAACGCGCAACTCACCACGGCTCAGGATGTCAGTGCCGAGATCGGTGAGGGCCAGACGGTCAGCGGCATCGGCCGCATCAGCGGCGACTTCCTGCTACGCGGCGTCACCGCTCCTGGTCTCGCTGATCCCGGCGCTCTGGACTATGTCGGCAATATCACGCTCGCTCCGACCCACACGCTCGAGCTCCGTCTCGCCGGCCCGTCCTCATCCACCAACAACTACGACCGCGTCACCGGATCGGCGACAGTTCAGCTCGGCGGCACGCTCTCCATCGAGACCATCAACAACTACACGCCCGACTTCGGCCAGTCGTACACCATCCTGGCCGGCGGATCGTCGGGCGTGAGCGGCCAGTTCGCTGAACTCGTCGCGTCCGAGCCGCTCCCCCAAGGTCTGGCCTACCGCCTCGTCTATGCCCCGAACCAGGTCCGCCTGAATGTCACCTGCATCGCGGACATCAACGGCGACTTTGTGATCGACGCCGACGACTTCTTCGCCTTCCTGTCGCTCTTTGCGGCGGGAGATCCGCAGGCGGATATCAACGATGACGGCGTGATCGACGCGGACGACTTCTTCGCATTCCTCGCACTCTTTGCAGCGGGCTGCTAAGAGATTCGCTCCGGGTTCGGGAAGTTCCCGGTCCAGACAACGGCTTCTCGGGCGGGCGCTTGCAGGCGTCCGCCCGTGTTTTTGCCGATTTGCTGCGTCGTCGAACCCCGCCGCGGCGTATTGGGCCTCGGCCGGTTCGGATCGCGTCCGGCCCGTCCGGCGGATCGGTTCGCGGCAGGAGCGGTTCTGCTGTATGCTGTCGCCGGTCCCGGGTGTGGGGCATCTGGGGTCGATATTCGAAGAAGCGGAATCACGCAAGGCTCTGCGAAATCAGGAGTGCTGCGGCATGTATCAGAAAGCATCCATCATCGGAATCATGTTCGCGGCAGGTGTCGCCCTTTCGCTCCCCGCATCCGCGGGCGACAACGCCGCGCAGCCGCCGGCGGTCTTCGTCGAGGTCCCCGGTGAGATGGAGTTCTCCGGCGAGATGACCGCACGCCCGCTCCAGCTCGCCGACCTGCTCGCCAAGGGCATGCATCCCGCCGACGCGCAGCGGCGCGTGCAGTTCGCGGTCGAGTCGCTCGATGGCTACCGCGTCCGACGCTACTACCCCGAGACCGACGAATACATCATCACCATCCCCGCGGGCTCCAGCGAGGATCTCGTCCATCACGAGCTGATGTCGACGGGCGCGTTCGAGTATGTCGAGCCCAACTGGACCGTCTTCATCCTCGGCGGACCAAACGACCCGCTCATCAACCAGCAGTGGCACCACAACGCCAACCGCATGAACACATACGGCGCGTGGGAGATCTTCACGGGCGAGCCCAATGTCACCATCGCCATCTGCGACACGGGCATCCAGCCCGACCACCCCGACCTCCTCCTGCACCGGCGAGAGGGGTACAACTCCTCCACCGGACTCTGGGAGAGCCAGGGCGGTCTGGTCGGCCCGACCGGCAACCACGGCACGCTCGTCGTCGGCTGCGCCGCGGCCAACGGCGATAACGGCGTTGGCGTCGTCGGCGTCGGCTGGAACCTCGGCTACCGCCCCGTCCGCGTCAGCGAGAACGGGCAGAACGCCGCGATGGACGCCCTCACCTCCGGCGCCCGCGAGGCTGTGCTCACCGGGGGCGACCGCGTCGCCAATGTCTCCTTCTCGGGCGTCGGCGCAAGCAGCGTCCGCATCACGGGCACAGTGATCAAGAACGCCGGTGGTCTGCTCGTCTGGTCGGCCGGAAACAACGGCGCCAATCTCAACTGGGGCGACCGCGACAACGACAATGTCATCGTCGTCGGAGCGACAAACTCCTCAGACCAGCTCGCCAACTTCTCCGCCTTCGGCCGCTCGGTCGACCTCGTCGCCCCCGGCGTCGGCGTCTTCACCACCACCACCGGCAGTTCCTACGCCTCGCCCAACGGCACAAGCTTCTCCGCCCCCCTCGTCGCCGGCCTGATCGGCCTCATCTGGTCGTACAACCCCGACCTCACGCCCGACGAGGTCGAGCAGATCATCAAGCTCAGCGCCGACGACCTGGGCACGCCCGGCGTCAACGACACCTTCGGCTACGGGCGCATCAACGCCGCGAACGCCCTGGCGATGACCCCCGCCCCCTCCGTGCAGTTCAACTTCCCCGCCGGGGTGCCCGGCACCATCGAGCCGTCGGGCGGCACAACCTTCCGCGTCGAGGTCATTGGCTCGGACATCACCCCAGTCCCCGGCACCGGCACGCTCACCTACGACGACGGCTCCGGCCCCGTCACGATCCCCATGCAGGAGATCGAGCCGAATGTATACGACGCCGTCTTCAGCGCCCTCGAGTGCGACACCGAGGTGAGCTTCTTTGTCTCGGTGCAGACGAGCGACGGCGGCACCGCCACCGAGCCTCGCCAGAACATCCCGGGCGCAGGCTTCGCCGCGACCGCCGTCAGCGACTTCACGGTTGTTTATGAGGAAGACTTCGGCGCAGGCCCGGCGGGCTGGACCGTCGGCGCCCCCGACGACGACGCGACCACGGGCATCTGGGAGTGGGGCACGCCCATCGGCACCACCGTCGGCTCCAACCAGGTCATGCCGAACTCCTGCCCCGTCGGCAACCGCTGCTTCTTCACCGGCCAGCACACCCCCGGCCAGGGCGCCGGCTTCAACGATGTCGACTTCGGCAAGACCACGCTCTTCAGCCCCGTCTTCGACCTCTCCGAAGCCGACCGCTACCTCGTCTCCTACTGGCGCTGGTACTCCAACCACGCCGGCGCAAACCCCAACAACGACATCTTCGTCGTTGATGTCACCACAGACGCCGGCCAGACCTGGACCAATGTCGAGACCGTCGGCCCCTCGGGCGCAGGCACCAGCGGCGGCTGGATCTTCCACGAGTTCCGCCTCGACGACCTCGTCACGCCCTCTGACAGCGTCCAGTTCCGCTTCGTCGCCTCCGACTACGACCCCCAGGCCCTCGTCGAAGCCGCAGTAGACGCGCTGACCATCAGCTCCGTCGACTGCTTCGCCCCCTGCGCCGCCGACCTCAACGGCGACGGCGTCGCCGACGCAGACGACTTCTTCCTCTTCCTCCAGCTCTTCGCCGACGGAGACCCGATCGCCGACATCAACGCCGACGGCATCATCGACGCCGACGACTTCTTCGCTTACCTCGGCCTCTTCGCCGCGGGCTGCTGAGCCCGTCCGTACTTTCGCTCACCTCGCACAGCTTCACAGGCACACCCCGAACTTGGGGTGTGCCTGTCTCGTTGTATTGCGGTAGGCCGATCCACAGATCTGTGGTATCTTCTAAGTGTCGTGATCAAGCTCCCCGCCGAGACTGTTTCAGCCCTCCGACCCGTCTACGACGGGCGTCATGTCTGCGTGACCGGCGGCGCCGGATTTATCGGCGGGCACCTGGTCGACGCCCTGCACGCCCTGGGGGCCTCGGTCTCGGTCATCGACGACCTCTCCAACAGCAACGCCGCCCATGTCGCCGAGCTCCTCGAGTTCGAGCCCGACCGCCTCAAGTTCATCCACGGCTCGATCCTCGACGAGCGGGCCCTTGCCGAGGCGGCCGACGAGGCCTCGGTCGTCTTCCACCTCGCCGCCGTCGGCTCGGTCCAGCGATCGATCGCCCAGCCGCAGCGGACCTGGACGGTCAACGCGACCGGCACGCTCCGGGTACTCGAAGCCGCACAGGCCGCAAGGGCCAAGCGCGTCGTCCTCGCGACCTCCAGCAGCGCCTACGGCGATACAGAAAAACTCCCAAAGCACGAGGCCATGACACCCCGCCCCCTCTCGCCCTACGCCGCGAGCAAGGTCGCGGCCGAGACGCTCGCCGGCGCTTGGTCCCGGGCGTACCGGCTGGACACGGTCTGCCTCCGCTATTTCAATGTCTACGGGCCCCGCCAGAGCGCCGAGTCCGAGTACGCCGCGGTCATCCCCGCCTTCGCCAAGCGATTGCTGACCGGGCGTCGCCCGATCATCTACGGCGACGGCCAGCGTTCGCGCGACTTCACCTTCGTCACCAACGCCGTCCTCGCCACGCTCCTCGCCGGCGCCAAGGACCAGCCGCTCGCGGGCCTCGTCCTCAATGTCGGCACGGGCAAGAGGACCACGATCCTGGAACTGGCCGAGCAGATGGCGGCCCTGGCGATCGAGGGCGACGAGGCGGGCGTCGCCGCCGAGCCGGAACACCGCGCCGAACGCCCGGGCGACATCCGCGACTCGCTCGCCGACATCGCCCTCGCCCGCAAGGTGCTCGGTTACGAGCCGCTCGTCGGCTTCCGCCAGGGGCTCGCCGACACGCTGGCGTGGTGCCGCGCCGACCTCGCGTCGACCGGCGGCGGCTGAGGCCCCCTCAGCCCTCGGGCCCTCTGCACCTAGGCTTCACTCCGATGCGCAACGTGTTCGACACCCTCGGCGGCTGCTTGCGGATGCTCTGCCTCCTCTGCATCACGCGGTTCAGGCTCAAGGGCCCGTACTGGACTTGGCGGCTGAACACCGCCTTCGGCAGCCACCCCCCCAAGCGGGCGGAACGGCTCCACGCCGCGCTCGATTACGCCCGCTGGGCGCACCGCATGCGCCGATTGCGCTAAGAATCCGTTGCAAGGCGAACAACCCAGCCCGCCAAGGCCGACAATCCGCTTCAATCTCAACACGGCGCGCACGCATCCCGGAGCCCAACCATGGCCGACGACAAGCCCCAGCAGCAGAGCAGCGGATCTTCCGGTGGAGATCCCTTCATCAAGTTCTTCGTCCCCGGGCTGCTCATCGGCCTCGTGGTGGGGGGGCTCGCCGGCGCCGTGCTGCCCGACCTGATCGGCAGCCCGACCCCGACCGTCGAACGCGGCACGCCGCCCACGGGCGCCGGCTCGGCCCCGCGCGACCGCGAGGACTTCGCCGCGCCCGATCCGCAAACCGACCCCCAGCAAGACCCCCAGGACGACCCAGAGCAAGACCCCGAGCGCGATCCGGAGCAGGACCCCGAGGGCGATTGACCCCCGGGGCCGTCCCCGCCTCTATGCCCCAGACGCCGACGATCTATCTCGACAACGCCTCGACCTCGTTCCCCAAAGCGCCGGGCGTCGCCGACGCGGTCGCAGACGCCATCGGATCGATCGGCGCCAGCCCCGGACGGGGCTCGTCGGGCGAACACGCCCGTGCCGCAGAAGTCGTCGAGACCCTCCGCCTCCAACTCGCGCGGCTGCTCGGTTCAACCGAGCCGCAGCGCGTGCTCCTTGCTTCCAGCGCGACCGAGGCGATGAACACCGCGATCCTCGGTGTCTTGTCTCCTCCTGGCCGGGCCGCGCCGCGCCCCCGTGTCGTTGCCTCGGCACTGGAACACAACGCGGCAGCACGCCCGCTCGCCAGGCTCCGCCGCGCGGGGCTCATCGACCTCGACATCGTCTCCCCCGGCCCCGAGGGCGTGATCGACGCGGAGCGTTTTGTAGAACGCATCGATGAGCGCACAACCCTTGCAATCCTCACCTGCGCATCAAACGCCTTCGGCACGCTGCAGCCCGTCGCCGAGGTCGGGCGAGCGATCAGAGAGAGGGGGCTCCCGACGCTCCTGCTCGCCGACGCGGCCCAGACCGCCGGGCTCCTGCCCATCGAGGTCGAGGTTTCGTGCATCGACCTGTGCGCCTTCGGCAGCCACAAGGCCCTTCGGGGCCCGCCCGGCGTCGGCGTGCTTTACGCGGGGCCGCGAGCATTCGATGCCGGCGCCGACCCGGACACCCAGCCGCTCCAGCCGCTGATCGCTGGCGGGACCGGTGGCGTCGGCGGCGATGACGAACTCCCGCCCCGCCTCCCCGAACGATTCGAACCCGGCACTCGCAATCTTCCCGCCATGGCCGGCCTGCTCGAAGCCCTCGGACATCTGTCGCCCGACGCAATCGACCACGAGCGAGCGCTGATCGCGCGTGCCCGCGAGAGGCTGCAGGCTGTTCCGGGCCTGCGCCTCTACGCGCCGCAAGACCCCGCCCGCTCCGTCGGCGTGCTTTCGATGAACCTCGATGGCTGGAACCCCTCCGACCTCGCCGCTGTGCTCGACGCCTCGTTCGGCATCGTCGCTCGCGCCGGGCTGCACTGCGCCCCTTGGGCGCACGCCGCGATGGGCACGGCCGAGCAGGGCGGCGCCCTCCGCATCAGCCCCGGCCCCGAGACCACCGAGCAGGAGATCGACGCCTGCTGTGCAGCGATCGCCGAGATCGCCCGCTCGTGAACCCGCGGGCCGGGGTCCGCTACAGTCTCGTCCGATGCAGGACCAGAATGCGAAGTTTGGAGCCGTGCTCCGCCAGCACGCGCACACGACGCGCCTTTTCGGCGTCGACTTCATCCCGATCGGGCGAGGCGTCGCTCCGAGCGCAGCGCCCGCCGTCGCCAAAGCACCTCAGCCGCCGGCGAGCGCCGGGGAGGCCCCAGCCGTGCCGAGCAAGACCGCCAAGCGAACCGCATCGGGAAGGTCCGGCGCCTCGGGCGACCCCGCGGCCGCACTGCAGAAGATCCGCGAGCTGTACGAGCTCGACGCGCCCCACGCGTCGTTCGTGACGGAGTTCCAGAACATCGTCTTCGGCGAGGGCTCGCCCTCGGCCCGTCTGATGTTCGTGGGCGAGGCCCCGGGCGCAGAGGAAGACAAGACCGGCCGCCCCTTCGTCGGGCGTGCCGGGCAACTGCTCGACAAGATGATCGAGGCGATGGGGCTCAAGCGGGAGGAGGTCTACATCGCCAATGTGCTCAAGACCCGCCCCCCCAAAAACGCAACGCCTACCACCGAGGAGTCGCGTCTGTGCGCGCCGTACTTGTACGCACAGATCGGAGCGATCCGTCCGGAGTTCATCGTGACGCTGGGTCTTCCCTCGACCCGGCTGCTGCTGGACAGCACCGAGGCGATGGCCCGCCTCCGCGGCCGCTGGCACGAGTTCGCCGTGCCCGAAGCCCTGCCCCCGAAGCTGGCGGAAGTGATCTCGCCCTTGGGCGGAGTCGGGCACAAGGTCCGCGTCATGCCGACCTACCACCCCGCCTTCCTGCTCCGCCAGTACACCACCGAGAACCGGGCCAAGGTCTGGGCGGATCTCCGCATGGTCGTCGACGAAATGGGCTGATTCCGCGGGCCGTTCCGCCATCGCTGGCGTATCGGCACAAAATTTTCCTCTGACTCGGAACCACCGCCCGGCGATCGCCGAATCGATACCCGTCGAGCGTTCAACGCCCGGCCTCAACAAGCCCCCACGAGACCCGGCGCACTACGGTACTCCCGTATGCGCCGGGGTTTTTTTTGAGAATCGGCGGGCGGGAAAACCCGACACGCTGATATCCGCATCAACAAAGATTTCGGGTAGGTCTCAACCCCCGCTCGGGTCGATCTCAAGCTCGACGCCGGGAATGAGGCGCCGGATGCCCACGACGGGGTAGCTCGGCGCGCCCTCGCTGTCGTAGCTCACATCGAACGCGAACTCGACCGCAACGCCCGGCTCGATCCCCTCCATGGAGACCCCGGAGGCGATCGTCGGGAACGGCATCGCGTGCGCCTCCATCCCGACCTCTTCGCCCGAAGCGTCGCGGAAGCCCGGGATCGGCTCGTGGAAGATCACCAGGTCATTGCGCGCGTCGGGCAGGGTGACGACCTGGCCCCGGGTGATGTACCGGGTCGCGCCCTCGCGGACTTCGGGCAGGCGGGCGAGCCAGCGCGGCCTCGCAACGCCGTCGAGCAGCATCGGCGTCGCCGGGCTGATCTCCTCCAACTCGCTGACGCGCCAGAGCGGGGGGCCGCCCTCGGGCCAATAGACCTCGAAGGCGAAACGCACGGCATCGCCGGGGAAAACACCGTCGAGCGAAACCCCTGGCGCGATCGCGGGAAACTCCATCGCGTGGGCGTTCATCCCGACCTCTTCGCCCGAGCGGTCGCGGAACTCGTCGATCGGCTCGTGGAGGATCACGAGCTTGTCGGAGTCCGGATCGGTCGGCAGGGCCTGCACCCGGCCACGGGTCGTGTAGACCGCGTCGGGCTCTCCCTCGAAGACGACCTCGGCGGTGGGGCGGTCAACGCCCGTCCGCCCGGGCTGTTCCGAGCAGGCCGTGAGCACGAGGGCGGGGAGCATGGCGATGGAAAACAACAACGCCGGACGGCTCGCCGCCCGGCGATTGTGGTGTCTGGAGTTCGTGTGCATGGCCGATCCTAGAACACGATAGCCCGCTGGGGCGTCGGTCCAGGGCCGGTCAGGCCTTCTCGACCTTGAGGAAGCTCTCGACGGAGCGGAAGTCGTCGCGGAGGTCGTGGGTGTAGGTCATGTTCCACGACTCGCCCTTGCGGACGCGGACGACCTTGGCGGGCTTGGGCCGGATGTGCCAGACGCGCCCGCCGCGGATCTTGGTGCGGGGGTTGCGGGCCCGGGTTTCGTGCCCCTTGCGGAGGGCGCGGGCGTGGTCTGGGTCGCGGCGCATAAGACGGGCGATGGTGTCGGCCCGGTCCTGGACCTTGGGCTCGCTCTCGATGGTCACGCGGATGTTCTCGCCGGGCTTGATCGAGTCGAAGGGGCTCTGGGCCATCGCTGGGTCTCCTTGCAGGCGGCGGGCGATCGGAATCTGGCCGCCGGCGGACCGCAACGATAGACCGTCCGCACAACGATTCAAGCGGGATCAGCGCGGCAATGCTGGGCGGACCGAGACTGGCACCTACAGTCAGTTCCTATGACAGATCAGCCCCAGCAGCCGTCGCCGGAACAGCCTCAGGTCAAGTTCAATCCTTCGGCGCCCCACCAGCAGAAGCCCCGTCTCCGCCCGGTGCGAGGGTTCCCCCTCCAGGCCCAGAACCAGCAGGGCCAGCAGGCGGTGCTCCTGGGCCTCGCAGACGCGCGCCAGATTTCCGACAAAGTCGTTGCGACGCTCCCAGCGGCCCAGGTGATCCTGCCGATGATGGACGGCAGCCGCACGATCGACCAGATCGTCACCGAGGTCGGTCGCGGGCTGACGCGCGACTTCCTCGAACATCTCGTCGCCCAGCTCGACGATGCGGCCCTGCTTTTCGGACCCAACTTCGACGCCCTCCAAGAGAAGGTGCGGGTCGATTTCGACAGCTCGGATCTCCTGCCTCCCGCGTCGAGCGCGGCGTTCGCCGACCAGCTCGTCATGGCCGCCGCCGGCGAGGGCGCCGAAGTCAGCGACGAACAGAAGGAACGCGAGGGCCCTGAGCGGCTCCGCGAGACGCTCGACAAGTACATCGCCGAGGCCCTGAAGGACGAGGACAACCCGAGCCTCGACGCTCTGCCCAAGGCGATCGTCGCGCCGCATGTGGACTATGGGCGAGGCTGGATCAACTACGCGTCGGTCTGGGGGCGCCTGCGCGTCGTCGACAGGCCCGACCGGGTCATCATCCTCGGCACCAACCACTTCGGCCAGGCCTCGGGTGTCTGCGGGTGCGACAAGGGATACCGCACTCCGCTGGGCGCGTGCGAGCTCGACCGCCAGGCCCTCGATCTGATTCTTGCCTCGCTGGGCGAGGAGCAGGGGCAGCGGTTCCTCAAGGACCGCTACGACCACGAGCAGGAGCACTCGATCGAGCTGCAGATCCCCTGGATCCAGCATGTCTTCGGCCAGGACGATGAGGGCAACTTCCCCAAGGTTCTCGGCGTGCTCGTGCACGACCCGGCCGTGAACAACGGCGAGTCGTACGACGGCAACGGGCTCGCCTTCGAGCCCTTCGTCGAGGCCCTCCGTTCGGCGCTGGCGGGCCTGCCCGGCCGGACACTGGTGGTCAGCTCGGCGGATCTGAGCCATGTCGGCCCGGCCTTCGGCGACCAGCAGCCCCTGATGGGCGAGGGCGAGGCGGCCGAGCAGGCCGAGGGCTTCCGCAACCAGGTCATCCAGACCGACCGCGAGCTGCTTGAGCTCTACATGGAAAAGAAAGCCGACGACCTGATCGCCTCGATGGCGTGGCGTCAGAACCCGACGCGCTGGTGCTCAACGGGCAACATGGTCGCCGCGATGCGGGCCGTCGACCCGGAGAAGGTCGACCTGCTCAAGTACGGGGCCGCGATCGACCAGCAGGGCATGAGCATGGTCTCCAACGCGGCCATGGTCCTGCACTGATCCCGTGGTCTGGACTATCTGGACGGTCGGAGGGCTGGTCGCCGCCGCGTTGTGCATCGCGGGCGGCGTGCTGCTGCTGTGGGGACGCAGAAACGACCCCGACGACCCTCACCTGCTGTCGGAACCGGCGAGGCTGGTGATCGGGCTTTCTCTGGTGATCGTCGGGTACCACGCGGCCTCGTACTCACTCCCGCAGGGCTGGCTGGCGCTCCGCGTCCCGCCCGACCGGCTCTGGTTGCTCGGCGCGGGTGTTGTGGTCGCGATCGGGCTCACGCTCCTGAGCGATCACCTCGACGCGAAAGCGATGGAGAGCGAAGGCGACGGGGGCGAGGGCTCTGGAGAGGCCTGATCTGGGCGTCGGCGGACGGGGCACGCCAGGTTCTGCTAGGCTCTTTCTGTGGGGCGGACCGGCAGGGAACCTGCGCGGTCGGGGGGCGTACTGGTAGATGGGCCGGTCGGCGGCGAGGCGGTCGCGGGTGCGTGACAAGCACTTCGCGGGGCTTCGCCGAGGGCGTCTCGGGATGCATCGCCTCGGGGCGTTGTGCAGGGGCGGGGCGAGACCGGTACCATCGGGCCCATCGCCCAGGAACGGGCCGGGAACCGACCGGAATGATCCGAGGCTGAACGACACACGCAGAGGCGGAACGAATGGCTTCATCCAATGTGTGCTGGGGCATCGAGGCTGGCGCCGGCGCGATCAAGGCGCTGCGGCTTGAGATCCAGAACGGCGAACCGGTGATCACCGATTTCGCGGTGATTCCCCACGCAAAGGTGCTCTCCACTCCCGGGCTTGACCAGGACGACGCCATGCGCGTCGCCCTCGGCACGCTCGCGGCCCAGTACGACCTGAGCAAGGCGACCATCGCCTGCAGCGTCCCCGGGCACGCGGCCCTGGCCCGCTTCGCAAAGCTTCCGCCCGTCGAGCCCAAGAAGGTGCCCGACATCGTGAAGTTCGAGGCGGCCCAGCAGATCCCCTTCCCGCTGGAAGAGGTCGAGTGGGATTATCAGACTTTCCAGAGCCCCGACTCTCCTGAGGTCGAGGTCGGCATCTTCGCCATCCCCAAGGCGAGGATCGCCGCGCAGCTCCAGATGCTCGCCGATGTCGGGCTGACGCCCGATGTGGTGAACCTCAGCCCGGTCGCGGTCTACAACGCCCTGGCGTACGACCTGAAGTTCACCGAGCGCACGCCCGGCACGATCATCCTCGACATCGGCACCACCTCGACCGACCTGATCATCGCCGAGAGCGGGCGGGTGTGGGTGCGCACCTTCCAGATCGGCGGGCACAACTTCACCGAGGCGTTGGTCAACCAGTTCAAGCTCGGGTACCCCAAGGCCGAACGCCTCAAGCGCGAGGCCGACCAAACCAAGCACGCCAAGCATGTCTTCCAGGCGATGCGCGGCGTCTTCACGGACCTCGCCCAGGAAGTGCAGCGATCCGTCGGCTCGTACCAGTCCCGCCACTCCGATGTGAAGCTGACGCGACTGATCGGCATCGGCGCGACCTTCGAGCTCCCGGGCCTGCGCAAGTTCCTCAAGCAGCAGCTCGGGGTCGAGGTCTACCGCCTCGAAGAGTTCAAGAGGACCTCCCTCGCGGGCGAGCAGAAGGGGCGCAAGGACGAGCTGGAGCAGAACGCCCTGCGCCTGACGACCGCCTATGGGCTGGCGCTGCAGGGCCTGGGCTACGAGACGATCGAGGCGAACCTGATCCCGGTCGCCAACATCCGCGAGGCGATGTGGAAGAAGAAGGTGCCGTACTTCGGCCTCGCCGCCGGGCTGGCGGTCTTCGCGAGCGCCGCGATGTTCTCTCGCTGGTTCCTCGACAGCAACGCGTACGGGAATCTCCGCCCTCCTGCGGCGATCCAGGAGGCCGCCTCGCGGGCCCAGGATCTCACCGGGCGTGCCCAGGAAGCGCAGGTGCTCGGCGGCGCCGAGCCGGACTACACGGCAGCCAACATCATCGCCCTGCTCGAAGACAAAGGCATCTACCAGCACCTGATGACCGACATCGGCGAGTTGGTCAACGACATCGACTCACGGGTGCGAGACGGACAATTCGGACCGAGCGTGAGCGGGGACGAGACCGCCTTCGAGCTCGTCGGTATGGAGACCAATTTCGTTCGCACGAACCTGCGCGTCTCCGGCTTCCTGACGGCGGCGCCCACGGCCGATCGCGGGCGCCGCGGGCGCGGACAGGAAGATCCCGGCGTCGGCCAGCCCGACGCCCCCGAAGAGCCCCACACCGACAAGCGTCGGGTGATCGTGCAGGTGCAGGTCGCCACCGACCACGAGGACCCCAGGCGGGTCATAGTCGAGGGCGTGCTCCGCTGGCTCCGCGAGCATGAGCGACGCGAGGGGCGTCCTTACAGAATCTGGTCCGACGCCGACTGGGTCGTGCAGACCGGCTCGATCCGCGAGATCGAGGTCGCCCAAGCGAGGACGCCTCCCCGTCAGGAGGACCCGCTCCGCGATCTCGGGCGAGGGCCGGCCGGGGGCGGCGAGGGAACCGGTGTGGGTTCCGGCGGCGGTGTCGGCGAGGGCGGGCCAGGCGGCGGCGGCGCCGGCGACACCCCGGCGCAGATCGCACCGCTGACGCCGCCCTCGAGCGAGGCGAGGATCGGCCGTTCTCGCGCCGTGGTGCAGTTCGTGCTGGTTCTTGGCGACGAGGAAGAGGAAGCGGGCGAGACCGACCCCTTCGGTGGCGCGTGATCAACCCCGCTGCGCCCCGGGCGCCGCGGGCTATGTGAGGCAAAGACGGTGAAAAAAGTACTCGACTGGGTGAAGGGCCACATCGTGATCGTGATCTCCTGCGTGGTGATCGTGATCGTGCTGCCCGTGGCCTATGTGATCAGTTCCGGGATGCTCAGCTCGTTCCAGGAGGAACAGCAGACCAAGATCAGCCAGGCCCAGCGTCGGCTGGCCGGGCTGGAGGTCTCGTACACGCTCCCCGCCGCAGGGCCGGGCGTCGAGGCCGTCACTGTGCAGGCGCTGCCCAACGAGCGTCTTACGGCGTGGTTCGGCGACGGGCTGCGCGATCGGATGGCCGATGTCGCCTCGGTTACCGAGCAGGGCATCGAGTTCAACCGCAAGGGGTACGAGCCCCTCGTCGGCGGCCTCTTTCCCGCACCCGCAAGCGATGTCGATCGCCAGGTCCGCCCGTTCGACCTGCTGCGTCTCCTGGTCGGTTCGGGCGGGGCCGACGGTCGTCCGTCGCTGTACATCACGATGCTCGAAGAGGCCCGGGCGGGCATGCCGCCGGCGCCCGAGCGGGTCGCCGAGGCGCTCAGGCGTGAGCATTCAGAGTTCCTCGCCGACATCGATCGCGAGGGCGGTGGGGGGCAGTTGACCTCTGAGGACCGGCGCAGGCTCGAGCAGCGCCTCCGCGACGCGAGGATCGCCCGCTACGCCCAGACCGCCAGACGCCTGAGCTTCTACGCCGAGCCGGACCTGCTCCTGCGTGCGGCCAGAGCGGCGGGCCTGCCTTCGAGCGCCTCCATGCAGACGCCGCCCCGCTCGGCGGTTCTCTTCGGTTTCCAGTTCGACTACTGGGTGCTCAGCGAGATCACCGCGGCGATCACGCGGATCAACACCAGCGAAACGGGCCGACGCTTCAACATCGATGACGCGCCGATCAAGAGGATCGTGGCGATCCAGCTCGAACCGCTGCCGGTCAACCAGCCGCAGCGAGACCGAGGCGGTTTCGGCACCGAAGAGCCCGGCGAAACGACGGGCGTGCAGCTTCAGGAAGTCAACGGCGTCGTGCAGCGCGACCCCGACGCGACCAACACGCTGACGGGGCGGGCCAGCAACCCGCGGTACGACATCCGCCCCGTGACGATCTCGATGGTGGTCGATTCGTCGCAGCTGCCCGAGATCATCGAGGGGTTCCGGCGCAGAAACTTCATGGCGGTCTCGGACCTCCAGCTCAGCTCTGTTGATGTCTGGGAGGACCTGAACCAGGGCTTCTACTACGGGTCCGGGCATGTGATCCGGGCGACGATGACGATCGAGACGGCGTGGCTCCGCGCGTGGACGCGCGAGCTCATGCCCTCTGACTTCAAGCGGATGATGGGTATCCAAGACGGTGAGGGCTGAGCGATGCGCCGCAAAGGCATCAATGTATTCGAACAGCATGTCGAGAAGGTCGTGCTCGGCGTGGTCGCGCTCGTCCTCCTGCTCGTGCTGGCGTTCCAGTTCCTGGGCGGGCCGACGCAGGTCGAGCTCGACCGCAACCGGTACACGCCCGACCGCGCGTTCACGCCTCTGCAGGACAGGGCCAGGACGCTCGTGGGGGGCATGAACAATCCCGACCCCGAGCTGCCCGAGCGTCCGGCGGTCAGTCTGAGTCGCGCCTGGGAAGACGCCGTCTCGACCCCGGCGGGGCCGACGACGCAGATCGCCTCGCTCGGACGGGCGAGAGGGCCCGGCGCCGTCGCGGGCGCGCAGATCGAGGACGCGATTGTCCTTGGCGATGGTGTCTTCCGCTTCCCGGTCGATGTGCCGGCGCCCAGAGCGGTCCGGGGTGTGTCGTTCCCCTTCACGCTCCATCCGCGGGAGATCGTGACCAACCGGGATCTGGCTTCGCATGTCGGCGAAGGCCAGCCGTTCGACATCTTCGCCGTCACCGTCGAGGGCTCGTTCAGCGGGCTCGAACTCCGCGAGATGTTCAGGACCGACCCGGACCCGGAAAACTCCGAGACCGCCGCCGTCCCGCGCGAGTGGTGGGACGACAACATCGCCGTCCTCCGCGTCGAGGTCGAGCGGGCCGACGGGCTCGACGAGAACGGGGAGCCGATCAACCTTGTTTCCATCGGCCACCTGCCGGGACGCGAAGCCCTGCTCGAGCCGGTGGGCGAGCGCACACTCGGCGCCGAGGAGCACCAGGAACGCATCCGCGACGCCGAAGCCCTCGCGGGCCGGATTATGCGTCCGACCTTCTTCCGCGCCGTTACGGGCGAGCCTTGGATGCCGCCCAGCGGTTTCGAGCTCCTCGCCTCGATCGAGCAGAACGCCAGCCAGATCCAGCGTCGTGTCCGTGAGCTCGAGACCGTCCGCGACAACATCCGCCGGGCCGAGCGCGACCTCGAAGGGCTCGGAACCGCCCCCCGCACGGGAGGTCAGGCCGATCAGGAACGCCGGCGCACGCTCGAAGAGCGGGTCCGGAACCAGAAGGCCCAGGAGCAGCGGATCATCATCGAGATGGAACGCGAGTTCCATGTCGATGAGCGCGGGCGAGCCCTGCCCGTCCGTGCCGCCCAGCTTTCCGCGGCCGACGCGCTCCTGCTCGACAACGACGACGCCAAGATGTGGGTCCACGACCTCGATGTCGAGCCCGGGCAGTCGTACATCTACCGCATGCGCGTGGTGATCAGCAACCCGCTCTTCGGCCAGCGGGCCAGGCTGCACGAGGACCAGCGTCCGCTGGCGACCCAGCACGAGCTCCCGGGCCGCTGGTCGTCGTGGTCGCAGCCGGTGCAGGTCGACCGCCGGGCCTACTTCTTCGTCAACAGCGCTACCGAGGGCGATCAGCTCGGCGCCGGGCCGAGCGCCCAGGTGGAGGTGTACGGGTTCTATTATGGATACTGGCGTCGCGCCCGCCTGAGCATCCAGCCGGGCGACCGCATCGCCGGCTCGTACGAGCTGCCCGAGCCGAACGCCATGCCGATTTTCGACCTCGAGGCGATCGAGCCCGAGAGGACGCGGGAACCCGGACGCCGGCCGGGCGGCTTCGAGCCCCCGGGCCAGGAAGGTCCGGCCGTCCTGCCCGATGGCGAGCTCCCGCCCAACGCCGAGCCCGGCCCGTCCAGCCTGCCCTTCGTGCTCGACACGATGCTCCTGGATGTCGCAGGAAGCCCCGGCGCCGGCGCCCGGGCCCACCGACGCCGCCAACCCTACTTCCGCGACGCCGACGGCAGAATCGGCGTCCGTGTCGTCGGGAGAGACACCGCCCGCGAGCTGTACCGGCGTGTGCGCGACTCTGCAGAGCTGGGGAGGACCCAGGGCC
>JAFIFZ010000058.1 GCA_020831775.1 Phycisphaerales bacterium | reverse complement strand
CCCCCCCCCCCCCCCCCCCCCCCCCCCGCGCCCCCCAGCGCCCCACCCCCCACACCCCGCGCCCCACTTCTCCCCCTCCTCCCCCTACAATTTCCTACGCAAGGGACCTGGGCTCCCGCGGGGTTTGCAACCCCGCATTTCACCGCCCAAGACGACGGAGAGTTGACCATGACCACCGCCTCGACCAGCACCAGCCGCGAGACCGCGACCGATCCGCTGAGCCTGATCGATGTGGACCATGTCCGGTTCTATGTCGGCAACGCCAAGCAGGCCGCCTACTTCTACGCCCACACCTTCGGCTTCAAGGTCGACCAGGTCGCCGACCTGACCACCGGCAGCCGCGACGAGGCCTCGTACCTGCTCACCCAGGGCAACATCCGCCTGCTGCTGACCACCGGCCTCTCGGCCGACCACCCGGCGCAGGAGGAAGTCCGGCGTTTCGGCGACGGCGTCAAGGACATCGCCATGACCGTCTTCGACGCCGAGGCCGCCTTCGAGCGGGCCGTCTCCAACGGTGGCGAGGCCGCGTACGAGCCGGTGACCTACGCCGACGAGAGCGGCAGCGTCACCATGGCCGGCATCAAGGCGTATGGGCGAGCCGTCCACTCGTTCGTCAGCCGCAAGGGCGCTTACGCGCTGGAACGCCTGAAGAAGGGCGAGGCGTTCGCACCGAAGTTCCGTTCCTTCGGCCCCTTCGCCCTCAACGACTACAACGCCAAGCACCCCTGCGGCTTGAAGTATGTCGACCACTGCGTCGGCAATGTCGAAGAGGGCAAGATGAACCACTGGGTGAAGTGGTACGAGGATGTCCTCGAGTTCAAGATGTTCAAGCACTTCGACGACCAGGACATCTCGACCGAGCACTCCGCCCTCATGAGCAAGGTGATGGCCTCGGGCAACAACCTCATCAAGATGCCCATCAACGAGCCCGCCCAGGGCAAGAAGAAGAGCCAGATCCTCGAATACCTCGAGTGGCACGACATGACCCCCGGCGTGCAGCACCTCGCCCTCAGAACCGACGACGAACTGCACTCGGTCGCCGAGCTCCGCGGGCGCGGCGTCGACTTCCTGCAGATCCCCGACACCTACTACGACGAGGTGTGGGACCGCGTCAGCGCCTTGGGCTGGGAGGTCAAGGAAGACCACGAGAAGATCCGCGACCTCGGCGTCCTCGTCGACGCCGACGACGAGGGCTACCTCCTCCAGCTCTTCACCAAGCCCCTGCAGGACCGCCCGACCCTCTTCTTCGAGATCATCTGCCGCCGCGGCAGCCAGAGCTTCGGCAAGGGCAACTTCAAGGCCCTCTTCGAGGCGCTGGAGAAGGAACAGGACCGCCGCGGGAACCTGTAGATGAACTCCGAAGACCAAAGGATCTTTCAGCAGAAATTGGATGCGGTGTGTACCGGGTTTGGCGAACTCCCCGAGACGGTGCCAGAGCGCGAGCCTTGGTTCGCGTCAAAGCATTATCCGGTTACCGTGGCAGCCTTGCGAGGGATTTGCTATCAGGTTTATCGCACGGCGATGGCTGAAGCGATTCAAGTTGCCAGTGAGGGCAAGTACTATCCACTCGCTTTTTCGGTGCGGCCGCTGTTGGAGAGTTCGCTTCGGGTGCTCTGGTCTGTACAGAAGCCTGAAAGAGATTATGCGATCGTAATAGAGGCGAAGAAGTCCCGAGATCGTTTGGCAAAACGTTTTGCCGCAATTTCTTCGTCCCCAGTAGAGGGATCGTGTCGCCCTGAGTTTGACAGGTTTATTGACGATTACAAGCTTGATGCCTGTCCGGGAAAGTCACCGAACATGATGACCGTGATCCGTGAACTCGCGAAGCACGATCGTGATGGAGGTTACGATCCAACTCTATTCTACAATACGTGGGGAATTGAGAATGGGGATAATCCGATCGAGCTTTATTACCGTGAACACTTTGAGCCGCTACATGAAGTGACTCACATGGTACCCGTTGGCAAGGATGCGGCTATAAAAAGTGGTGGCCTCTGGACTGAAAGAGCTCTTGGATTCCGTGATTTCTTGCAGGGTTTGCACGAAAGTGTTTACTGTTGGAGGCGATCGTTCGGGCCGGATGATGTAGATTCCCATGCAAGTATGGCCGGCGAACACTGGCGGCTCTATCATGAAGCCGAGAAAGTATAGGTGGGCGGCTTGGCGGTGTCTGTGCGATATAAAACCAGTATGGAAATTCCTTCATTGTGATAAGTAGATCTCCATGGCGGCCCTCGTTAGGCGAGTGGTTCCATGACTGCTTCACCCGCTGCCTCGATGGCTTCCTATGCCCCAGCCCCAATCTTAATGCCGACGCGGGGACAAGTCAGGGGGCAACAGGTTCTACGAACGGATGATCCCGCTGGCCGATCGGTTGTACCAGGAGCATCTCGACGAGCTCGCTCGCGAGGAGAACGACAATGGCTAAGCCCAAGACCCAAAAGTGGAGCACGCTGAAGGGCTCGATGAGCCCGCAGGCTCAGGCCCGCGTCGACGCACGCGTCCGCGAGACGCTGGCCGCGATGCCGCTCGCGGAGATCCGCAAGGCCATCGGCATGACGCAGGCGGAGCTGGCAGGCTCGCTCGATGTCGCCCAGGGGAGCGTGTCGAAGATCGAGAACCAGGCCGACATGTACATCAGCACGCTCCGCAAGTATGTGCACGCGCTCGGCGGCGAACTCCATCTGACCGCCGAGTTCCCCGATGGCAGAAAGATCGAGATCGACCGGATCTCCGGGCTCGCGGCTGGATGACCCCGTTTGCTGCGCGTCACACATATGCGCATCTTCGACCTCGACAACATCCTCGAACTCGTCACACAAGACCACTTCTCGGCGAAGATGGTCTTCAACGGCTCCGGCGCGATCCTCTTCTCCGTCAGAAAGGAGCACCGCGACCAGTCTGCGCCGGGCATCCGCTACCGCGACAACTACCAGGGTGACGCGCTCGCGGCGATGCTCTCGCCCGGCCGCATCGAGGTCCGGTACCACAAGTCGTTCTCGGATGACCGAGTCGCTTCGGTCCTGAGCGATCTTCTTACGCAGCCGGAGCTCGAACCCATCTCCGGGTTCGGGGTAACCTATCAGGGCAGGCCACTCACCCTCGCGTAGATCGGCCCCGGTCGGGAAACGCCTTGCATGACCACCCGCAAAGAAACACCCACCTTCGAAGCCTGGCTCGAATACTGCTTCACCCGCGGCTTCGCCGACTTCCATGGCCAGAGCCCCGACGCCGCCGACGAGCGCTTCGCCCGTTTCGAGGGCTACTCGCCCGCGATCGGCGGACACATCCTCAGGCTCTTCGAGTCCCCGGCCGTCCTCGCCGCCCGCTTCACCAACGCCCAGCTCGCTGACGGCGTGCGCTACATCTTCGGCACGCCTTCGCAGTACTTCATCGGCATGAAGGCCGAGGCGCCGCCCGAGCTCATCGACCGCTGCGTCCGCGCGTCGCTGACGGTCTTCACCGACCTGTTCGACCCCGTCTGCCTCCGGCGCGAGGCCGAAGGCGAGAGCGAGCGGACGCCCGACTCTATCGAGCAGGCCGTGATCGACATCTGGGACAGCGGCTACGACGCGATCGCGATGCCGCAGGACGCGACGGACGCGGAGTTCGAGGCCGGGCTGTTCGTGATCGGTGGCGTGCTGGAGCGCTGCCGCAGCGGCGCCTGCCTGCTCAGCGGCGTCGAGGGCGCCCTCGAAGGCTTGCTGGCAAACCCACGGACGAGCGGCCGACGACGGAGGCTGCATGGGCTGGTGAAAGCCATGCTCCGGCGCGACGGCGTCCCGCAAGAAGCCCGCGCCGCGGCAGAGGAAACGCTGCGGATGCGTTAGGCCAGCCCGCCGGTCCCGCGTTATGATGGCGGCGTGTTCGAGGAGCCCGTCTATTTTGAGCAGTACAGCAGGCCGGCGTTCCACGCCTGGTTCAAGTACTGTTTCACGCGCGGTGCCGAAGACTTCGCTGGCAGCATCGAAGATCAGCCGAGGCAATCGCGCCGGTTTGAGTTCGTGCTAACGATCGATCCTGCCCTGCTCACCAAGCACATGACCAAGCTGTTCGAATCGCCGGGCATGATCGCAGAGCGATTCTCCGACGCCCAGATCGCCGCGGGGATCAGCTTCCTCTTCGGCATCCAGTCGTACTGCTTCTACCGCGTGCTGGATGAGCGGGTGCAGGAGGCGGCGCGGGACCGATGCATCCGGAGCATCGTCACGCTCTACACAGACTTGCTCGATCGGGTCTGCGGCAAGGGTCCGAAGGATGCCGGCTTCGGCAAGGGCAAGATCTCAGAAGCGCTCGAGCAGTTCCCCGCATTCGACCGAGAGATCTACGGGCTCTGGGAGAACGATTGCTCGTGCTACGCCGTGCTTCCGCTCGAAGGTCCGGACGACGCCTTCGAACGGGGCGTGTGGGTGTTTGAAGAGATCCTGACACGCTGCCAAACAAGCGCGTGCCGGATCAGTGCGTTGTACAAGCTCGGGAATGCGATCTGCGTGCTCCGTCGGCCGAAGCCGAGGATCGCGAGGCTCCAGGCCGCGATCGATCGGTTCCTCAAAGAGTCCGAGCCGCCCCGCTGGCTCGCCCAGTACGCCAGAGACGCCCGAACGGGAGATGCGTGGTAGAGCCGGCGATGTTGCTTCGGCAACAATCGATCCGGCGTGTACAAAGACTGTCGACGCTCCAGCCCGCACCAGCACGATCGCATCACCCGCCGTCAGCCGAAAACGAACGCGAAAACGCGAAAACCTCGTCCTTCACGCGCGCCGCGACCTCCGGCTCGGCGAGCACGCGCACAAACCATGTCCGGTCCGCGCCCGTCTCATACAGGCTCCCCACCAGCATGTGCTGACGCTCGCCCTCGATGTGCAACAGCGCGCCGTCAAAGCCCGGCGTCTGGAACGGCTCAATCAGCCCGTCGAGCTCCGCCTCGGTCACCGGCGCAAGCCCGACCTGCCCGCGCCAGCGGTTCACATTCGCGAGCATCCCGCCAACATCGCCCGCAAAGCGCGAGATCGCAACCTCAACAGGCCCGCTCTCGTCCTCGATCACCAAGGTCGCCAGCCGCATCGACGGCACATCCGCCGACTCGCTCCACGAGTCCGGCACGCTCCAGGGCTGCTCCGTCGCCGCCGCGCCGGCCCCCTCCGGCGGCGCCCCCGTCGTCGGCTCGCGCGTCTCGCGTTGCTCGGTCTGGGGCCGGTCCGCCTCGGCGATTGTCTCAACCCCCTCCGGAACCTCGTGCACCTGCGCCTCGTCCTCGCCGCAGCCAGACGCCAGCAGCAGGGCCGCGGCGCCGAGCCCGCACGCCGCCCCCGCCCGCAACCCCAAAGACCGCACCCGATTCCGCCTTGCCCGCACCATGCCTCACCTCCACCTTTCTGAAGAGAAAACCGCCGCCCCATTCAGTCCACACGCACACTACGCGGCCCCGCCTCCGCCGGGCGAGCCCAAAGGCGGTCGACAAAGACGGCCAGCCGTTCTGGTTTTGTTCTGGCGGCCGCCGGCGCGCGGTCACCGCCTTCCACGATCACGGCGAGGATCCGAACGAAGCTTCGTCCATCGCAAAGCAGGTCTTGCGAGCGGCAGTTCCTCGTGCAGAAACGCAAACTCGGTGGCATGAGACGCACGGTCTAAGGTGATCGCCTGATTGCTCTTGCGGCACGACGCCCGATGATCTAATGGTCACGGGATCCGTCGCAGTCACAGGGTCACATCAGAGCCGTGGCGGGCGCAACGACGCGAACGCAAACGCCCGAACGCCGCGGGGCAGACGGACGACTGATCCGAACGGAAAGTCTGCAGCCATGAAGCAAAAACACGGCCGCCCTCATGACGACGGCCGGCACGCCCGGCGCAGCGATCTGTTCTCTAGGCCGGTCGCGGACTCCGCACCGACACCGAAAGGGTACCAATGGGTTGGCTCGTTCTAATTGTGATTCTCCTTCTCTTGGTCGGAGCACTGCCGACCTGGGGCCACAGCCGCAAGTGGGGCTACTTCCCGAGCGGGATCCTCGGAGTCGTGCTCCTGATCATCATCATTCTGCTGCTCCTGGGCCATCTGCCCCGCGGGTTCTGATCCCGAACACATCGGAGGGATTCAATGAAGGCTCAAGCCATCGCAGGGCTGGTCATGATCGTCGTCGGCATCGCGCTTCTCGTGATCGGCATCAACGCGGCCGACTCGTTCGGGGATCGCATGAGCAAGTTCTTCACGGGCAATCTCACCGACAGAACCATGTGGTTCATTGTTCTGGGCGCGATCCTGTCCGTCGTCGGGATCGGCCTCGTGGCCATCAGGCCCAGGCTCCGCGGCTGAGGGGTTCTTGAGCGGCGCGGCGATGCCGCGTTTGCGGACCGCGGCGTCGCTAGCCTCCGTCATCCCCATGGCGACCCCGACGGCGTGGTCGATGAGAACGACCCGGTGTTCTTGTTCTGTTATGATGACCGCTGGAGGGTCGTCGCCGTCTTCCGTGCTGCAGACGAGGACCCGAAGGAGGTCTTCGTGCATCACAACGCCGGGCTTGCGGGCTACGGCGGCTACTCGTACATTGACAGCGTCATCCACCCAGACCCCGACAGATCGGGCGGCGGGCGATGGGTGTGCCTGCGCTGCTGAGCGGCACGGAGTCGTTCGTCGGGCGGGCCGGCGAGCGGGAGTTCGCAGCATGCTGCCGCAGGTACTGATGGAAAGACTTGCAGCAACAGGGGTATTGCATGCAGTTTGATTGCACTGTGTGGACAACCGCAACTTCGAGAAACTTCATCGCGGCTTGCGGCGTCATTGTGGCGATGGTGTTGTCTGGGTGCGGACAAGAGCGGCCGCCCCAAGAACTTCTTGTGACCGAGGCGAGAACCGCAAAGGGCAACGCTTGCGTGTTTGTTGTGATGTCAACCCATCCGTCCGACATGGGGATGCGGTGGCTCTTATCTGTTTCGGACGCGACAGTCTCGCATGCGCCCGGTTTGCCGGACAATATGCGTATGCCTCCCGCGGCGATGAGCGCGAGCAAGGTTCTTGCCGGCGACTCGAAAGCCGTGCAGCTTTGGGAACCCACCGGCGCCGACAGTCCGGAGTGGGCTCCAACCACGGGCGTCGAAGTCGACTTCGACGACGATCTCGCGGGTCTGCTCTATGTGTGCAGCAGCATCAGCGTCTGGCCGAATCAACAGGGATACACGGGCTATGCGATCGCTCGTTCGGCCGTATATCAGTCAGAGTCCCAGATCTTTGATCGGGCGCATGACTTCGAGCTGTTCGGCATCCGCGACTCCGGGGAGATCGAGCGCGTTGGCCATGGCACGCTTCCAGCTGGACGCATCGACATCGACAGAAACGGGCGGGTTTGGGTCGCGTACCAAAGCGAGCAGGATTTCCAAGACCATGTGAAGCACATCTTTGAATATGTGTTACCTCTCGATGCGCTGCAGGGCGGTGTTCGTTCGCAGGAGATCGCGTGGGATAGTCGCCGCTCGGTGGATGTCTCGGAGAGGCCCAAGTTACTGGCGTTTGTTGACGGGCGAGCTCTTTGGGAAACCAGGTACGGCTACGCATTCGAGGAAGATGAGGCATTCGTTCCGCTTTCGATCCCGGACGATGGTGTTGTCGACAGACTTGTTGCGGGCCGCGACTCGTTTGTCATTGCGACGAACAATGGCAACGACATCGTCGTCTACTCGCGCTCGGGGACGGTGCTTGACGCATTCTCCTTCAGGAACAACATCACCTACAATATAATGGCGTGTGTCGACAGCGACGGAAACGATCGATATGCGATACTGTCGGGTCGCGATCTGCATGTATTGCAGCTGCGCGGGGATGAGGTGATCGAAAGCAGAAAGCGGCTGAAGCTTGCGCAGTAGCCCTGTGTGGCCGCAAGCGGCCCCGAAGCCACTTGGTCAGAAGCGTGATGTCCTCCAAATGAAGCGAGACCAGTAGCATCAAGGAAAGCCCATGGAGCAAGTGACTGAAAGGTGGGAGTATTTTGTAAACATTAGATCTCATAGACCGGAGAAGGAAATCTCTGAGACAATCGGGTTCTCGCCTACAAAAACTCGGTACACACGCTCCCTATACAGTCACTCTCCAATGTGTTCATGGGACTGGACCGACGGGCCAAGGCCGATAGCCGGCAACACCAAGCTTGATGTTATCGCGCATGCCGTTGCCCCCAAACTGGATGCCGCCCGCATTGATCGGTTGAAATGTGCGCTCGGTGGCGCCACGCCAAGTCTTGCGATTTATTTTTACTTTGATCCTCGCCGAACATTGTGCGCCACCCTCGGTGCGAAAGAGGCAAAGCAGTTCTCAAACATGTTTGACGATATTACTCTCTTCTTTCTCAACCCGGATTCGTATGAGCCGATGGCCACAGAGGCCTATCCATGCTATGCGACAAAGAAGTCTCAACTCTCAAATCCTGTCAAGCACAGCCGTCCAATTGGCGGCAACCCGGTTTTTTCCGTTTCGACTTATCTGCAGTCTGATTCTGCGGCGCTCAAGTACAGTCGGAATCACCTTCTTAAATATTCACCTCAAGACAATCGCAGTCCCTGCCACAACCGTGTTCAGCGAGCGTACTCACTGTGTATAGACAGAACGCCCGTCCATGACCACACCGGAGCCGAAGCCGAGAATGAAATAAAGTCTGCGATCGAAATACTGAGACAGAATGTATCGTGTGGACACAACGGCATCGCGCCAGACCTGTATGTGACCGTCGAGCTCAATGCTACGCAAGGCGTCAAGTCAAGATCCACCTGTATCACCATTGCAGGCGCGGTGCTCAGTGAGCTTGCGGATGTCGCCGATTGCTTGTCGTTTCGAACCAATGTTGTAATCGACTGCTAGCCTTCTCCCGTGTTTGCTGATTGTACCCAATTGCGTCGAATTGAGATGCTCGCATGAGATCAATCGCCATGACCAAGATCAATCATGTAATCTATCTCGACTGGGAAGAGCCTAACACCGATTACATCAGCCCGCTGTGGAAAGATATGATTGTGCAGGCGAGGATGGAATGCCACGACGGGTGCGGGTCGGTCCGCCCCAGATTCTACGGCGATCCGATCGATATCGAACTGCGCAAAGAGCCGTCGGCGACATTCCTCGCCTGCCACCTCGCGCTCATCATGAAGAGAAGCTTGTTTGACATTCTTTCCCCCTATCTCGAAGGATCGATCCGGGGCGCCTGCTATCTCCGAAGCGGCGACCTCTGCGCCAACTATGTTACGCTCTACACCCCAGTCGATCTGTGCCCGATACGCCGGTCTTCAGCGGGATGCCGGTACAAGGTCTGTCCTGGCTGCGGCAAGATCTCTTTGCGGTTCAAAGGGTCCAAAAAGCCTCATGAGTATTTCACAAGCGATTCCATCCGCAGCCAGAGGGTTTACCAGCTTAATGTCCATTGTGGCCTCATCCTGACCCCCGAGCTTGTTCACCTCATAGACAAAAACGAGTTCAGCGATGTGCTGCACTACCCTATGGCTGTCATCGACGAACCCATCGACGGCGGTCTGCCCAAATGACCCGATCGCATGCGGCGTACCTGCCCGAGGCCTCTTCCCAAATCATCGAAGCCAAATCGATACGCCCACGCCCGCCCCGGCCGTGGAGGAGCTGGCGCTCTCGGGCCTGACGGGGCAAACCCTCGGCCAGATCACGAACACTTCGACTGCTTGATACGGAAAGTTCTCTGCGGCCTCATGGCCGGCTCGATGGGCCTGCGATCGCCGAAGACCGCCCAACCCTCAGCGAAACGCGAGCATCGCGAACGAATGCCGCGGAGTGCTAACGGAGACGGGGGGATTCGAACCCCCGAGAGACTTGCGTCTCAACACGATTTCCAGTCGTGCGCCTTAAACCGCTCGGCCACGTCTCCCGGATCTGTCGGCCGACTTTAGGCCGCCTCCGCGGGGGCGTCGCGGGGGTTCGCCCCTCGGCCCACAGCGGGGCCCAGCGGGCCCCAGTTCAGTCCAGTCGAGCCCAGCGGGGCCCTCAGCCCTTGCTGAACCGCTCCAGCACACCCGCCCCGATCCCCCGGTGCATCACCCACGAGGCCACAAGCACCCCGACCCCCGCCCCGACCACCACATCGCTCGCGTAGTGCGCCCCCAGAATCACGCGGCAGAACGCCACCACACCGATCATCGTCCACGCCAGCGGTCGCAGCCTCGGGTAGACCGTCATCAGCCAGACGCTAAGGGCCGCGGCCGCGGCCGTGTGGTTCGAGGGCATCGACCACAGATGGCTGCTGATCCCACCCCAAACCTCCCACGCGTGACGCTCGACCGGCGGGTCGCCCAGCGGATAGGTCCCAAAGGGGGTCAGGAAGGTCGTCGCCGCCCCGGGGTCGTCGGGCAGAAACCTTGGGCGAGGGCGACCGATCGCCATCTTCAGGAAGAGCAGCGTCAGCCCGTTGATCGCGGCGACCGCGGCCAGGTCCGCCAGCCTCGCCCGCCGCTCCGGGTCCGCCAGCCACACGACCGCCGCGATGATCACCAAGGAGCCGATCGCCCCGTACTGCTGGAGCATTTCGAGCTCGCGCCGGATGTCGCCGCCGAGGCCGCTGCGAGCCCAGCGGGCGCCGTGGGCGATCATCGCGTCCATCGGGATCAGCAGCCCCGCGACGCCCAGCACCACCAGCATCCCCTTCCAACCGATCTTGGGGGGCGAGCCCTCCGGGGCAAGGTCGGGGTGGTCGGTCTCCTCCGGGGTATAGTCGGCGTCCATGCGTCTTCCTGCGTTCGGTCGGCAAAATCAGGGTGAGCGCGGCTCAGGCCGCCGCCGCACCGTGCTCAGCCCGGCCCTGGTCGGCCCGGCGCTGGTGCTGCTGTGCGTGGCAGTGTACCTGCCCGGCCTGTTCGTGATGCCGGTCGTCGACCGCGACGAGGCCCGGTTCATCCAGGCCAGCCGCCAGATGCTCGAATCGCAGAGCGTCGAGGGCTGGGTCATCCCGCGCGTGCAGGACGACCCAAGACTCAACAAACCCCCCGCGATCTACTGGGCCCAGGCAGCCAGCGCCGCGATCTTCACCGGCGCGAACACCGAGCGCGACGCCGCGTGGATGTACCGCCTCCCCTCGGCGCTCTTCGCGACGCTCTCGGTGCTGATAGTCTGGCGGATCGGCGTGCTGCTCTTCCCGGGCAGACACGCCAACGGCATCGGAGCGCTCGCCGCAACGATGCTCGCGATCGCCCCCGTCATCGCGTGGGAGGCGAGGCAAGGTCGCTCCGACCAACTCCTGCTCACCTGCACGCTCGGCGCCATGTGGGCGCTGGCGGCGATCTGGATGCGCGTCTCAAGCGGGCGCAAAGTCCCGCTGCACTTCAGCATCGCCCTCTGGCTGGCGATCGGCGCAGGCGTCCTGACCAAGGGCCCGATCACCCCGATGCTCGTCGTCCTCTGCGCCCTGATGCTCTGCATCGTCCGCGGCAGATGGCGCTGGATCGGCGCAACACGCCCCCTTATCGGCGTCGCGATCGTCGCCCTCATGGTCCTGCCATGGGTGCTCCTGGTGATGCGCGAAGTGGGGGCGTCAAACTACGCCTCGATCGTCTACGACGAAGTCCTCGGACGATCGGGCGCACCCAAAGAAGGCCACTGGGGCCCGCCCGGCTACCACCTCATCCTCATGCCCGTCCTCTTCTGGCCCGGCTCGATGCTCACCGGCCTCGCGTTTGTGCGCGCATGGAAACGAGCCTTCATCGACCGCCGTCCCGAGCTCAACCCCGACCTCTCGACTCCCGGGCGCCTCCGCCGCTTCTTCAGGCACATCATCGGCCCGTGGTCCGGGCGTGAAGCCGAGCTCTTCCTCATCGCCTGGACGCTCCCCGCCTGGATCGTCTTCGAACTCGTCGCGACCAAGCTCCCGCACTACACCATGCCGCTGTACCCCGCGCTGGCGTTGATCTCCGCCCGCGCCGTCTTCGCCGCGGCCTCGGGCGCGATGGGCGACCTCCGCAAGGGCGCCATCCGCTTCGGGCTCAACGCGTGGCTGGTGATCGGTGCCGTCATCGGCGTCTTCGCCCCGCTCATCCTGCTCATCATCGCCGGAGGCATCACCAACTTGCCAACCGCCATCGCGGGCATCGCCCTCGTCGCGCTCTGCGCCGCCGCCCTCGTTCTGACCGCCAAGGCCATGGCAAACGACCGCTTCATGCGCGCCCAGCGCCGTTCGATCGCCGCGGGCGCTCTCGCGATGATCGCCCTCGCCGGCGTGGTCATCCCCGGCTCGTCATTCGTCTGGATCAGCGACCGCGCCGCCTCCGCCATGCTCGCGATCGACGCCGGCAAAAACCGCCCCCTCGCCGCGGCAGGCTTCCGCGAAGACAGCCTCGTCTTCAACACCCAAGGCCGCATCGAACGCCTCTCCGACCAGGCCCTCACCGCCTGGCTCGACACCAACCCCGACGGCCTCGTCCTCCTCACCGAACAACTCTTCAAAGAACACGAGCCACGCCTCACCGAGCTCGACCGCCTCAAAGGCTTCAACTACTCCAACGGCAAGTCAGTCAAACTCATCATCGCCCAGCCCCGCTGAAAACAAAGCACCCCAGTGACCGAACACCCCCAACACCCCCAGCAAGACCACCCCCCCCTCAGCGGCATCCTCGTCATCGACAAGCCCTACGCCATGACCTCGATGACCGTCTGCTCCAGCGTCCGCGCACGCCTCCGCCGAGGAGGCGCCCCAAAGCGCGTCAAAGTCGGCCACGGCGGCACCCTCGACCCCCTCGCCACCGGCGTCCTCGTCGTCCTCGTCGGCAAGGCCACACCCCTCTGCAACGCCATCATGGATGGCCAGAAGGAATACCTCGCCGGCATCGACCTCTCCGCCACCTCGCCCACAGACGACCTCGAAAGCGAGCCGGTCCCCGTTCCCGGCGCATCGCCCCCAAACACCGACACCATCAATGCAGTCTGCGCCCGCTTCATCGGCACGATCCAGCAGCGACCGCCCGCCCACTCTGCCGTCAAAATAGGGGGCGAACGCTCCTACGCCCGGGCCCGCCGGGGAGAGACCATCGAGCCCGAGCCCCGCCCCGTCCGCATCGACGCCATCGACATCGTCTCGCTGGAATGGCCCGTGCTCACGCTCCGCGTCGTCAGCGGCAAAGGCGTCTACATCCGCAGCCTCGCCCGCGACATGGGGCGCGAGCTCACCGGCGGGGGCGTGCTCGTCTCGTTACGGCGCACCCGTGTCGGCGCGTTCGACGACTCGATGGCCGTTCAGCTCGACGACCTGCCCCGCGTCATGACGAGCGACGATCTTCTTCCCGTTCCCGCTCATCTTGCTCGTCCCCGTCCTGCTGACGACCGCTGAGGCGTTCGCCGCTGCGCTCCGCCTCGGCCAGCACCGTGTCGCTGACGCCCTCGAACCAGATCTCCGAGTAGTGCTGCCCGTCGCACTGCTGGCGCATCGCCAGGTAGAGCAAAGTCGAGGCGCACGCGTAATAGCTCACCGCGACCGCCGCCGCCAGCACGCCGGGGATCTTCGACCAGAACGCGATGATCGCCTCCGGCCCGCGCAGCAAGGCGCTGTCGTCGAACAGTCTCGCTCCGGCAGGGTCCGGACGCAGCGCATCCGCCAGCGCCGGCACCGCCCACGCCAGCCAGAACACGATCCCCAAGAGCACCGCCCCGACCAGCCCGAGCACGCCCAGGTACAGCGCCAGCCGCAGCGGCCGGTGCAGCACATAGTGCCCCCCGCGCTGCAGCGCATCGATCCCGTCCGTCCCCTCGCACGCCACCGACGGCACGAGCATGTGCCCGCCGAACACATACAGGAGCAAGGTCAGCACCGCCGCAAACACAAACAGCAGCGAAATCGGGTACACCGCCGCCCCCAGATACTCGATCACCGGCAGGTTGGTCAGCAGGCCAACAGCCCACGCGACCAGCAGCGACAGCGCCGCAAGCACCGGAGGCAGCACCAGCGCCGAAACCATCATCACTCCGCGCCGGATCGAAAACGCCAGCGTCTCAGGCCAGGGGCGGAAGACCCCAGCGCTGAACTCGCACGCCGCCGAGCGGCAGATCGCCCCAAGCCCGATCGCCCACACCACCACGATCGGCACCCCCAAAAGCCACACGCTCACGGGGAACTCCGACGCGATCTGGCGCGGCACGCCAACGCCCAGCCCAAGCACCGCGTCGCCCGCGCGAGAGACATCCAGCATCGCCAGCGCAAGCAGCAACTCCCCGATCGCCTCGAACTTAATCAGGAGCACCCCGCCGATGAACGACCGGCCGCCGAAGAGCGTGTTCAGGCTCCCGATCACCCCGATCAGCAGCACCGTCAGCAGGGCGATCGCGAGGCGGTCGGCCTTGAACGCCAGTTTCCCCGCACGCAGCAGCCTCGGCCAGAGCAGGTCGCTCGTCAGGTCCGCCAAGGTCACCGGCGCGGGCCGGAGGATCGCGGTCGGTTCGGTTCGGCGGCTGTCGGGTCTGTCGGTCTCGGTCATGACGCGATGGTAACGACCGGCGGACGCTCAGGAACCGTGATTCTCCCCATGCTGGTATGATGCTCCCGCCGGCCCCGGCCCGTGGGGTCGAAATCCGGCCGGCCCGACGCGGAACAAGCGCCCGTCAGGACCGGATCCGCCGCACGGCGGACGACAGAGCAACCCCCCGCCGGCAGCGGGGTCAGCAGCAAGGGGAGGGCCGTCATGCCGACCGGCACCGTCATCGCAATCATCGTGCTCGTGCTTGTCGTTGTGATCGTCCTCTGGGCGGTCATGACCTACAACCGATTGATCGGCAAGCGGGTCGACTGCGACAACGCATGGTCGCAGATCGATGTCCAGCTCAAGCGACGCTACGACCTCATCCCGAACCTGGTCGAGACCGTCAAGGGCTACGCGACCCACGAGCGAGAGACGCTCGAAGCGGTCATCCAGGCCCGCCAGCAGGCGATCAATGTCACCAGCGACGCGATGCACGCCGCTGAGAAGGCCAACGCCGAAAACCAGCTCACCGGCGCACTCAGCCGCCTCTTTGCCGTCTCCGAGCAGTACCCCGACCTGAAGGCCAACGACAACTTCGCCCGCCTGCAGGAAGAGCTCGCCTCGACGGAGAACCGCATCGGCTTCGCCCGCCAGCACTTCAACGACTCGGTCGGGCGGTACGAGCAGTCGCGCATGGTCTTCCCCGCGTCGATTATCGCCGGCATGTTCAACTTCGGACAGCGCGAGTACTTCACGCTCGAAGAGACCGCCCAGCGCGAGGCCCCGAAGGTCTCCTTCAGCTAAACGGGTGCACCCCGCCCGAAACAACGCGCACTCGCGGAAGGCTACAAGGCCGTGAGCAACACCGGCTCCAACGATCCCCTCGGCCCGATCCGAGGGCCCAAGGGCGAGCAAGGCCCGATCCCCGTGCCCGGCGAGGGAAAGCCCCTGCCCATCCCGGGCATCCCCGGCATGCCCGGATCCCAGGGCGCTGGCGAAAAGCCCCAGAAGCCCCGCCCCGCCCAGAGGCCCGCCCGCAAGCCCGGCCCAGGCGAGAGCGACTCCGCCTTCGACCAGCGCGTCCGCGAGCGCATCAAGGCCTACCCGGGCACCATCACCTACAACGACCTCATCCGCAAGAGCAAGCGTGACAGCGCGATCCTCATCGTGCTGATGATCCTGCTCGCCGCCGTCTTCGGCGCTTCCATCGGCGTCATCGTCAGCGTCGTCTTCGGCCACGCCGGCGACTACGCGCACAGCTACATGACCGGCACGACCCACAGGCCCGCAGACCCCAAGTTCGACACCGCGACCGGCGGATCGAGCTTCGATGTCTTCGGATCGATCGCGCCCATCCTCCCCGCGATGCTCATCGGCGGGCTCGTCGGACTCCTCGTCGGGGGCGGGGCATCGGTCTGGAGTTTCTACGGCGGCGCCAACGCCATCCTCCGCATGACGCACGCCCGGCGCATCTCCAAGGACGACGACCCCGTCCTCTTCAATGTCTGCGAAGAGATGGCCATCGCAGGCGGGCTTCCCATGCCCAAGATCTACATCATCGACGACGACTCGCTCAACGCCTTCGCGACAGGACGCGACCCCGAGCACGGCGTCGTCGCCATCACTCGCGGCCTGCGCGCAAAGCTCACGCGCGACGAACTCCAGGGCGTCATGGCCCACGAGCTCGCACACATCCGCCACTACGACATCCGTTTCAGCATGCTCATGGCCACGATGGTCGGCCTCATCGTCATCGTCTCCGACGGCTTCCTCCGCGCCATGTTCTACAGCGGGGCCGGCCACCGCGGCGGCGCACGCGTCTCGACCCCCGGTGGCGGCGGTGGCGGCGGCGGACGCGGGGGCGGCGCAGCCATCGCCGTCATCTTTGTCATCGCCATCATCCTCGCCATCCTCTCCCCGATCATCGCCCGCCTGCTCCAGATGGCCTACAGCCGCCAGCGCGAGTACCTCGCCGACGCCGGCGCCGTCGAGCTCACCAGAAACCCCCAGGGACTCGCCTCGGCCCTCTCCACCCTCGCCTGCGACAGGGCCCCGCAGAAAGAGACCGCCAACCGGGGCACCGCCCACATGTACATCGTCAACCCGCTCAAGAAAATGCGCAGCTCCGGCCAGCGCAAGAGCTCCGCCTTCAGCTCCCACCCGCCCATCGACGACCGCATCGCACGCCTGCTGGCGCTCCTACGCTGACTGCCCGTGCGGAGCCCCCGCACGCCGATCGCAACGGACGCAGCCGCATGGCAGACCCCCAACCCACACACTTCAGCAACATCGCCCGATGGTCGTGGCTCGCGATCGCGATCCTCATCATCGGGCCCGCAGCCGGCGTGCTCACCGCCTCGCTCACCCGCGCCGACGGCGGCGCAGACGCGACCTTCCTCGTTACCGGATCGATCCCCGCCGGAATCCTCGCGGCCCTCGGATGCGCCGCACTGGCGCTCGTCGCCGGCGTCACCGGGGCCAGGCTCTTCGGCCCCCGCACCGGCCTGAGCTCGGCCGGGTTCGTGCTCGCGTGGGCCGCGTGGCGGTCAGGACGCGTCGACCACCTGCTCCGCGCCAGCGACTCTCCGGCGCCCATGACCACCCTCGCGATCGAGGGCGCCGTCTTCGGACTGCTGGCGATCCTGACCGCAGGCGTCATCGTCGCCCTGGCGCTCCCCAGAAACCAGCACGAACGCGAGCAATACCTCTACGAAGGCGGGCGGTTCCCGCTCTTGAAGCTCGTCTCGCCCCCGGCGCTCCTCGCGACGATCGTCACCGCGGTCATCGCCCTCGTCGTCGGCTGGACCATCGCCGTCAACGCGATGAAGGGGCAGACGGTCATGGCCGCCATCCTCGCGGGCATCTTCGGCGCAGCCGCCGGAAGGCTCGCGGGCGCGATGATCAGGGACGAAATCCCGCCCCTCAGCTACTTCTTCGGCTTCCTGATCGCCGCTGTCGCGGCTCCCGTCATCGCGTCGGTCTCGCACGGCCCCGAGCTGCTCGCCGCCGCCGACGCGAGCACGCTTTTCGCCGCAGCACGCCTGACGCCCGTCGACTGGTTCGCCGGCGCCTTCCTCGGCGTGCCGATCGGGATGGCGTGGGTCCACTCGATGATGGACCGCCAGGGCGCGATCCCGGAAGAACGGCGAGCCAAAGCCACCTAATATTCTCCCGAATCCGAGGGGGTTGACGCGTCGAAGCCGCAACCGGCCCACGCGTTGTGCCGCAGGCCGACCCCCGCACGCTACGCCCCGGAGTTGAACTATTTTGAGCGAGACCAAGCCCAACAGCAAGGCGGCCAAGGCCGTCATGCCCGATGTCCAGGCCACCGAAGACGACCGGCGCGTCGCGATCGACAAGGTCGGCGTCAAAGATGTCACCTACCCGATGCGTCTGCGCACCCCCGAAGGCGGCGAGCAGACCACCGTCGCCAAAATCAACATGTATGTCGCGCTCCCGCACTACCAGAAGGGGACGCACATGTCCCGCTTCCTGGAGATCCTCAACGACCACTCCGAGCCCCTCACGCCCGAGCGCATCCCCGAGATCACCCGAGCCATCTGCCGCAAGCTCGAAGCCGAAGAGGCCCACTTCGAGGCCGACTTCATCTACTTCATCAACAAGCCCGCCCCAGTCTCGGGCAAGCTCGGCCTGATGGACTTCGAGGTCGGCTTCGAGTGCACCAGCAACGGCGCCGACGACATGATCCTCCGCGTCGCGGCATGGGCCACCAGCCTCTGCCCATGCTCGAAGGAGATCTCCGAGTACGGCGCCCACAACCAGCGATGCCGCATCGAGGCCCGCGTCCGCTTCGAGGGCAACCTCTGGATCGAGGAACTCGCCGCCCTGCTCGAACAGGCCGCCTCGACCCAGGTCTTCAGTGTCCTGAAGCGCCCCGACGAGAAGTGGGTCACCGAGCGGGCCTTCGAGAACCCCAAGTTCGTCGAGGACATCGTCCGCGACCTGGCCGTCGCACTCGACAACGAGGACCGCATCACCTGGTTCGAGATCAACTCGGAAAACTTCGAGTCGATCCACAGCCACAACGCCTACGCCATGCTCACGCGCGACAAGCGTGCCGCCGAGGGCGCAGACTGACTTTTCCGCTAACGCCGACCCCGCCCAAGCCGTACGATGCGACGATGCCGCCTACCCCATCCCGGGGCAGGCCCATCTTCCTCTGATCGCGAAGGCGGCGACATGCTCGGGCGCATGCTCCCCAAGCTGTTCCACCGGCGGCTCGTCCTGCTGAGCGTCCTCTGCGCCGGCGCGTTCGGGGTGATGCTGCTCCAGACCGCGCGCCTGGCCCTCCTGGAAAACGAACGCCACACCGCCGACGCCGAGGCCTGGCTCGTCCGAGAGTCATGGTCGCCCACCGTCCGGGGGCAGATCCTCGACCGCCGGGGCCGCGTCCTGGCAACCGCCGTCCCCGGCTACAGCGTCGAGATCGAGTTCCCCGTCCTCAGCGGCGACTGGGCCAAGGACAGGGCCGAGCGCTACGCCAAACGCCTCTACGCCGCCGAATGGGGCCCCCTGCCCGCAGAACGCAAGGCGACGGTCCTGGCCCGCTTCCAGCGCGTCTACGCCGAGCACGCACGCGCCTCCTGGGCCCAGATCGCCGCCCTCACCGGCGCCACCGAAGAAGAGATCCACGACAGGGCCGAGCGGACCGTCGCCCGCGTCAGCGCCATGCACGCCCGCCTCGTCGAAGTCCGCGAGGCCAGGGATCTGGCCGAGCTGGAGGAGCAGGGCCGTCCGATCACCGACGACCAACGCCGCAGGATCCGAGCCCGCGCCGAGCAGCCGATCCGGGAGCAGGCGATCGGCCACCCCGTCGTCCCCAGAGTCTCCGACGGCGTCGCCTTCGAGCTGATCCGCCTGGCCGAGCGGACCACCCGCTTAGAGCCCGCCGGCCCAGAGGGCCCGCCCGACGAGGTCCCGACCGTCCCAGGCCTGTCCGTGCGAGACGCCGGCGACCGCACCTACCCCCACGAGGTCATGCCCGTCGACATCGACCTGCGGACCCTCCCCGGCCCCCTGCGGGGCGAGGGCCGGGCGACCATGACCGTCCGCGGGGTCTGCACCCACCTGCTGGGCTGGATGCGGCCGCGGGTGTTTGCTGAGGACCAGGCGGCGCGGCGGGTGTTCCTTGAGGAACACCCTGAAAATGGGGAGTTGTTGACGCCGACCGGGGCGGATCGGGGGGCGTATCGGGAGGGGGAGTCGGTTGGGGCGGCGGGGTTAGAGCGGACGCAGGAACACCGGTTGAGGGGGTTGCGGGGGTATGCGCAGCGGCGGCTGGATACGGGTCGGGTCGAGGCGATCGAGCCTTCGCCGGGCGCGGATGTTGTGCTCACGATCGATGTCGCGTTGCAGGCTCGGGTGATGGCCGCGATGGATCCGGGGCTCGGGCTGGCGGAGGTGCAGGGGTGGCACGGGCCGGCGCGGGAGACGATGCCGTTGGGCACGCCGATCAACGGGGCGGCGGTGGTGATGGAGATCGAGACGGGCGAGATCCTCGCGATGGTCTCGACGCCCTCGTTCACGCGCGAGAAGATGCGGGAAGAGCCCGACGCGGTCTTCCGCGACGAGGTGGATTACCCGTGGATGAACCGGGCGATCGGTGGGGCGTACCCGCCGGGCTCGATCGTCAAGGCGATGATTTTGTGCGGCGCCTCGGCGCGGGGCGTGTACACGCCGGGCGAGCGGATCTCGTGCACGGGGCATTTTTTGGAAGGACGGTCCGACCGCCTGCGCTGCTGGATCTACCGCCAGTATCTTTCGACACACGACGACCAGCTCGGCGGCCCGCCCGACGCCGCCGAGGCGCTGATGGTCTCGTGCAACATCTTTTTCTACGAACTTGGTAAGCGGCTGGGGCCGGCGGGGATCCTGGATGTTTACCGGCGCTTCGGCATGGGCGAGACCTGGGACCTGGGGGTCGGCGCGGAGTATTCGGGGGCGCTGGGGCCGATGGGGCGGTCGGAGGCGACGACGCCGGGCGATGCGATTTTGATGGGCATCGGGCAGGGGCCGGTCGCGTGGACGCCCCTGCACGCGGCCGAGGCGATGGCCGCGATCGCGCGGGGCGGGCGGCGGCTGCGCCCGACGCTGGTGCTCGGGGAGGGCTCGCGACAGGTCGGCGACCTCGGGCTCGACCCGGTCGTGGTCGAGGAGACGATGCGGGGCTTGGAGATGGCGGTGGGGCAGGCGCGGGGGACGGGGCACCAGCTCGTGTTCATCAGCGCCGACGGGACGATTCGCCGGACGGAGCCGGTGTTCAACGCGCCGGGCGTTCGCGTGTGGGGCAAGACGGGCACGGCCCAGGCGCCGGTGCAGACGGTGACCGACGAGGAGACGGGCGAGCGGGTCGTCGTGCGCGACGGGAGTCACTCGTGGTTCGTCGTGCTGGTGGGCGACGCGGGTGACGAGCGTCCCCGGTACGCGATCAGCGTGCTGATGGAGCACGCGGGCAGCGGTGGCAGGGTCTCGGGCCCGGTGACGAACCAGATCATCCACGCGTTGATCGAGGAGGGGTACCTCCGTGCGTCTGGCTGAGCCGCTCTGGCAACGGATGCTGGGCGTGGTGCGGGGCGGGCGCTCCGAGAGGCCCATGCTGGGCCATCTGCGTTTTGCGACGCCGGCGTGGCTGTGCGTGATCTCTTCGCTGCTGATGTGCGTGCTGGGCGTGTACATCGTCGATCTGACGCGAGCTTCGTCGTGGGAGGGCTTTGGGGGGATGCACCCGCTGGCGGTGCGGCAGGCTGTGTTCATCTGCGTGGGGATTGTTGCGGCGCTGGTTGTTGCGCTCCCGCACTATCGGTTTATGGGGATGCTCAGCGGTCCGCTGATGGTGCTGATGGTCGGGCTGTTGATCTTGATTCTGCTGCCGGTGATGCCGGACTCGATCGTGTCGCGCCAGCGCGGGGCGAGGTCGTGGATCAACCTGGGTGTTGCGGACTTTCAGCCTTCGGAGATCGTCAAGGCGGTGTATGTGGTGCTGATCGCGTACTACCTGCGCCACCGCGACGACCACCGGACGCCCAAGGGGCTGCTGCGCGTCGGGATCCTGACGGCGGTGCCTGTCGGGCTGATCACGGTGCAGCCGGACCTCGGCACCGGGCTGCTGTTTATCCCGGCGCTGTTTGCGATGCTGATGGCGGCGGGGGCGAAGCTGCGTCACCTCGGGCTGGTTGTCGTGTGCGCCGCGATGGCTGCGCCGGCGTCGTACCCGATGCTCAAGCCCCACCAGAAGGTGCGGATCGACGGGCTGGTGCAGCAGATCCGGGGCGACCGGACGACGGCGCACGACATCAACTTCCAGTCGTTTACGGCCCAGACGCTCGCGGGGGCGGGGGGGATGGCGGGGGTCGGTGACGCCCGCTCACGCGCGATGGTGCGCTACTCACGCCTGCCCGAGGCGCACAACGACATGATCTTCGCGGTGATCGTCAATCGGTTCGGCGTGCTGGGGGGTGTCGGGGTCGTGGTGCTCTACGGCGTCTGGGTGGCCGGGGCGCTGCTGACGAGCGTGGGCTGCAAGTCCGGGCTGGGGCGGCTGATCCCGATCGGGCTGACGGCGTTCATGGTCGGTGCTGCGCTGGTGAACCTGGGGATGAACATCGGGCTCTTGCCGATCACGGGGATCAACCTGCCGTTTATCAGCTACGGGGGTTCGAGCATGCTTTCTTCTTGGTTGATGACGGGTCTTGTGCTGTCGGTGGGCCTGCACCGCGCCGAGGACACGATGCGAGAATCTTTCCGATTCGAGGAAGACGATGACAACTGAGCGAGCGTCGCAGGGTGGTGGGTCCGGTCCGTCGGGCGGACGCCACGGCGATTCGATCCGATTCGCGTTCGATGAGATCAAGGCGTTGGCGCCGGCGCCCTCGTTCGACGCGCTGTGCGCGGGGTTCGGGATTGCGCTTGAGGCGGCGGAGGTCGAGGCGTTGGGCCTGCTCCTTGCGATGGTGATCGAGGGCAACCGGCACCTGAATCTGACGGCGATCACCGACGACGAGGGGATGTGGGACAAGCACGCGTTCGACAGCCTGACGCCGCTGGCGGTCTTGAGCGAGCTGCCCGAGGGGTCGGATGTGATCGATGTGGGGAGCGGGGCGGGGTTCCCGGGGCTGCCGCTGGCGATCGTCTGCCCGCACCTGCGATTTACGATGCTGGAGGCGACGGCGAAGAAGTGCGCGTTTATGCACGCCGCGGCGGAGCGGCTGGGGCTGCTGAATGTGCGTGTGGTGCAGGCGCGTGCGGAGGCGGCGGGGCAGGACCGCAGCGACACGGGGCACCGCGAGCGGTACCAGGGCGTGCTGGCCAGGGCGGTGGGGCGGACGCCGACGCTTGCCGAGCTGACGGTCCCGCTGTGCGCCAAGGGCGGTGTGATCGTGCTGATCAAGGGCGAGAAGGCGGACGAGGAACTCGCCGAGGCGCAGCACGCGCTGCGCGAGCTGCGGGCGGTGCACGAGATGACGATCCCGACGCCGACGGGGCGGCTGGTGGTGCTGCGCAAGGGAGCGCTAACGCCGAAGATCTATCCGAGGCGGGACGGTGAGCCGAAGTCGAGGCCGCTATTGGGGCGGTGAAGTTCGCCTGCGACGCGTCGCGATGAGCAGCATTGGGAAGGCCGCGATCGTTCCCGGGGCGGGGACGACCGAAGCGATCCGAAGTCCGGTTGTAGCGACCGAGCCGCTGGGGCTTGCCGCGCTGGGAATCACATCCGCTCTGTCACTGATTTCCCAAGATGCCTGACCTGCGTGAGTCCCGATGCGCCAGCGGTGGCGCGGCGCGATGTCGTGGGTCCATTCCTCCAGCCACTCATCTGCCCCGCCACTGGCGTCGAGAAGACCCCATGGCGTCGTTACATCCGGGTACGAGCCCAGAGGGACATCCCATTCGCCGAACTGCGGTTCCTGAATCCCCGCCATTGTCTCGCCCACGCCCGGACGCCCGGGCGTCAGCGGGTCGTCGGTGCTGTTGGGGTGGAGCCACCAGCCGCCCTCGCCGGGGCCGTAGCGGTCGGGGTCGTAATGCACGGCCTTCTGCCACTCATCGAGGTTTGGGATCCAGAACTTCGCTCCGGGGAGCCGCCCGCCGTCGGTGCGGTAGCCGGTGGCGGGGTCGATGCCCCATGTGCCGGTGTCGTACGCGCCGGTTTCGATTGCGGCGGGGTCGGAGGATTTGCCGTTGTGGAGCCAGTTGGCGTATTTGGCCGCCTCTTGCCACGAGATGCCCGCGACGGGCAGCATGTCCCAGTTCGGCACATCGCGCGGCGCCCAGCGGATGCCCGGGCCGGAATAGGAGGGATCGATTGCTGCGCCCCAAAATGTTGGGAGTGAGAAGAAGCCATGCCCGTCACGCTGCGAGAAGGTGTTGACGAATTCCATCCACTGGCCGGTGGTGACTTCGAGCTTGCTGATGCGGTAGGAGTAATCGACGCTGCCGCGACCGGTGGTCATCCCGTGGAACCCGCCGTCGTAGGCGGGGTTGCCGGGGTCGCCGATGGTCGCCCACTGGAAGTCGTAGTCCGGGGCGGGTTGGGCGTTGGCGGCCGCGAGCGGCAGCGAGACGGTTGCGGCGAGCAGCGTTTTTCTCAGCATCCGTTACTTTCTTGTGATGAGTCGATACAACGCCCATGGCTGAACGGAGCACGCCAGCGTCTGCGTTCAGTCATGATGGAACCTTCTTCGTCTGAGAACAACAGGCGCCAACGCAACGACGAGCAACACACTCGTCGAAGGGGCAGGAACGACAGAGGCGATCCTGAGTCCGTGGTGCCACCTGGTATGAGGAAAACTTGTTGCGGGGTAGCCCGCATGGTCACGCATGAGGGATGTCGTGCCAGCGTTGGATCCGTTAAAGAATCGTGAGCGGTGTTCCAAATGCTCCTCGGACCACTCGCTGGCGCCCCCGCTGATGTCTAGCAGTCCCCACGGCGAGGCCTCGTCTGGGTAAGCCCCGAGCGGGATGAGCCACTCGCCTGCCTGGATGTCCGGATCGATCCAATCGGCGGTGGTCTGACCGATGCCGGGCGGGCCGGGCGTCAGCGGTTCATCGGTGCTGTTGGGGTACAGCCACCATCCACCCTCGCCCTGGCCGTGGCGATGCGGATCGTAGTGCGCCGCCTTCAGCCATTCGTCGAGGCTTGGGATCCAGAACTTCGCGTCGGGGTTGCGCGTGAGCTGGTCGGTGAAGACCAGCGTGTTGGGGTCTGTCGAGAATGTGCTTGTGTCGTAAGCGCCGTTCTCGATGGCCCACTGTTCCGACGACTTGTCGTTGTGGAGCCAGTTGGCGTACATGGCGGCCTCGCGCCACGAGACGCCCGCGACGGGCAGCATGTCCCAGTTCGGCAGGTTTTTCGGGACCCAGCGTTCGCCGGGACCGTTGTAGTGCGGGTCGAGATACGCGCCCCATTGGTAGGGCATGGTGAACAACCGCCCGCCTTCGCGCATGGAGAAGGTGTTGGCGAACTCCAGCCACTGGCCGGAGGTGATCTGGAGTTTGCTGATGCGGTACTCGTAGTTGACCACGCCACGGCCTGCAAAGAAGCCGTAGCCGCCGCCGTCGAACGCGGGGTTGTTGGTATCACCGATGGTCGCCCACTGGAAGTCGTAGTCCGGGGCGGGCTGGGCGTTGGCGAGCGCGAGCGGCAGCGAGACGGTCGCGGCGAGCAGAATTTGTCTCAACATCCGTCACCTCCTTGTGATGGATCCATGTTGCGGCTTGTGCAGGGTGATATGTCCGTGGCAGGCTAACGGGTGATATTCGGGTGTGCAACGGGGGTGTTGAGATCGGTGGTGAGAGACACTGGCGGACAAGCCGCCAGTGCCACAGATCCGCAGTGTGTGTGGTTCTTTGTTGCGCCGAAGTTCAGAAGGGCGCTTCGCTCTCGATCTCGATGGGTGTGTCGGTGTCGGGGTCGCGGAGGCGGAGGTAGGTGGCGTGGAGGAGGAGGCGGGGGGCGGTTGAGGGGTTGCCGTAGAGGGCGTCGCCGAGGATCGGGGCGTTGAGGCCCTGCTGGTGTGCGGCGTGGATGCGGAGTTGGTGGGAGCGGCCGGTGACGGGGGTGAACTCGACGCGGGTGCGGTCGCCGAAGCGGGTGAGGACGCGGTAGCGCGTCTCGGCGGGGCGGCCGGTTTCGAAGCAGACTTTTTGGCGGGGGCGGTTGGGCCAGTCGCGGGCGATGGGCAGGCGGACGACGCCCTCGTCGTTTGGGAGGTCGGCGCCGAGGATCGCCCGGTAATGTTTTTGGACGCGGCGTTTTTCGAACTGGATCGAGAGGGCCCGCTGGGCCTCGGGGTCCAGGGCGAGGACGATCAGGCCCGAGGTTTCCAGGTCGAGGCGGTGGACGGTCATCGGGCCGGTGGCGTCGGGGAACATCGCCTGGACGCGGGCGCGGACGCAGTCGGACTTGTCGGCCGAGCGGCCGGGGACGGAGAGGAGGCCCGAGGGCTTGTCGATGACGACGAAGCGGGCGGACTGGTAGACGATGGGGAGGTTGCCTGGCTGTAGGGTGGGTTGCGGGCCGGGCGGGTGGCCGGGGGGGACGCCGCGGGGCGCGGTTTGGCGGGGTGTGTTCTGGTCGGGGGCGGTCGGCACGCCAACACTGTTGGAGGCGTGTGCGGGCCGATCAATCGGGCGCGGCGCCCCGCGGCAATCCATCTGAACCCTCCCGGAGCATTCCCCGATGACGATCTCGATCCGTTCGATGTCTGTGTTGCGAGCTTTGTCTGCGTGCGGGGTCGCTGGGCTATGTGTTGGGCTTTGCGGGGGGATGGCGGCGGGGGCGACGCCTTCGGGGCTGGAGTCGGAGCTGCTGGTCGAGCATGTGCGGCTGACTTCGCCTTCGGACTTTCATCGCGCGGGCGAGGCGTATTTCTCGCCAGATGGGGCGCGGATCATCTTCCAGGCGACGCCGGTGGCTGGTGAGGGCGAGGAGCAGGAGACGCACTATCAGATGTATGTCGCCGAGCTGGTGCGTGATGCTTCGGGGAGGGTGACGGGGATCGGGGAGGCGGTGCGGCTGAGCGAGCTCGGCTCGTCGAACACCTGCGGGTGGTTTCATCCGACCGAGCCGAAGGTGCTGTTCGCCACGACCTTCGGCCCGCCCGACGAGCGGCGGGTGCCGGGGTACCAGCGCGAGGGCGGGCGGTACCAGTGGGCGTTTCCGAGCGAGATGACGATCGTGACGATGCCCGACCCGCTGGTGACCGGCGAGGCGCCGGACGGTGCGGTGGGTGGGGGGCGCGCCGTGGCGATGTTCGAGCGTGACGGGTACACCGCCGAGGGGTCGTGGAGCCCGTGCGGGCGGTTTGTGCTGTACGCGCAGATCGATGAAGAGCGCCGGACGGGCAGGCCCGAGGCGGATCTTTGGATCTACGACACCGAGCGCGACGAGCATGTGCTGGTGGTGGGGGAGCGCGGGTACGACGGGGGGCCGTTTTTCTCTGCGTGCGGGAAGTACATCTGCTACCGGTCGGACCGGGAGGGGGACAGCCGTTTGCAGCTGTTTGTGGCGGTGCTGGCGTTCGATGAGGACGGCGGGATCACGGGGATCAGCGCCGAGCGCCGGATCACCGACAACACGCATGTGAACTGGGCGCCGTACTTCCATCCGTCGGGGCGGTTTCTGGTGTACGCGGGTTCGAATGTGGGGCACCAGAACTACGAGGTTTTTGCGATCGGGCTGGACGCCGAGGACGGGTTTGCGATGTCCGAGAGCGAGCGGCCGATCGGACGGGTGACCTTCTCGTCGGGGTTTGACGGGCTGCCGGTGTTCAGCCCCGACGGACGATACTTCATGTGGACGAGTCAGCGCGAGTGGGAGGGGGAGCGGGGGACGAGCCAGGTGTGGCTCGCGCGGGTGGCCAGCGACGATCCGGAGCTGTGGACGGGCCCGGTGACCGAGCGTCAGGCGGAGGTGCTGGTGCGGGCCGAGGTCGAGGCGATGACGCCGGGCGCGGGCGAGGGGGCGGCACTGCTTGCCGAGCGGCTGACCGAGCGGGGCGGTGGGTGGCGCGTCGAGGCGAGCTGGTTCGACGGCGAGCGCCGGCGGATCGAGGTGTTCGGCGTCGATCGGCTCGGGCAGGTGCAGCGTGAGGCGGTCGAGGAGGAGGCGTCGTTCTGAGGGGCGGGCGTACCTTGCCGGGATCCGGTCGCCCGGATCCGTGGAGCGGGGCCCGTATGCTTGGCCATGGTCGAGCCGGAGGATTACGGCTTTTCGCATCTGGGCACGCTGTCGCATGTCGGGACGGTGACGCCTTCGGTGCAGCACTCGGCGTTCTGGCGTCATTGGCAGGAGCGGGTGGCTGCTGAAGCGCCCGAGCTGGTGCGGGTGGGGTCGTACGGGGCGGATCCGTCTGATTCGGCGGCGGAGTTTTTGTTCGAGAGTTTGGGCGTGCGGATCGGGTGCAGGCTGGTGCTGCCGCCCGAGGGGACGCCGGTGCGCGCGGGGCTGGTGACGAGCCACGGGTACGGGGGCGGTAATTTCCTTGAGCGGGCGGACGGGGCGTGGGCGTCGGTGGTCGAGCGGGGCGTGGCGGTGCTGGAGATCCGTGTGCGCGGGTTTCCGGGGTCGATGCGGGACACTGGGGCGTGGTTCGAGACCGAGGAGGGGTGGATCGCGCAGGGGCTGCCGATCGGTGAGGCGGGCTTCGGCGAGCTGATGGGGTGGTCGTATGTCGGGGCGGTGGCGGACCTGGTCAACGCGATGCGGGTGATGCGGGTGTGGCTGGACGAGCAGGGGGAGGGGTTGCCGCTGTACCTGCACGGGGAGAGCTTCGGGGGCGGGCTGGCGGTGACTGCGACGCATGTGGGGGCGAGGTTTGTCCGTCCGGAGCGGTTGGTGATCGCGCTGCCGAGCATGGGGGACTGGGTTTGGCGCGTCGATCGGCCGGTGTCCGGGGGGATCGGCCTGGAGGTTTCGCGGCTGCTGGTCCGCGCGGGGCGGCACTACGAGGAGACGCTGGCGAACATCCGGCTGGCGGACACAGTGGTGCACGCGCGTCGGGTGCGGCTGCCGGTGCTGGCGAAGCTGGCGCTCTTGGACGATGTGGTGCCCGCCCCGAGCGCTGCTGCGGTGTACAACGCGCTGGACACCGACCCTGGGGCGAAGTGGCGGTTTGTGACGCGGTACGGGCACTACGACGGCGGCATCGCCGACGCGAGGCGTCACGCGCTGTTTGCGAGGATCGTGCCTGATTTTCTCGATCCGCGCACAGAGCCAGCCCACGGGCTGGAGCCGTGGCTGGGCGTGCTGGCTGGGGGAGATCGTCGTCCCGGCGGGGCGGGGTGAGGCGGGTCAGCCGCCGAGGAGTTCGTCGAGCTCTGCGTCGACGGGGTTGACCTGGCGCTCGTCGGCGGGGCCCTTTTTCTTGTCGCGCTTGTCAGAGGCCTCGCGCTTTTCTTCGGCGATCGCCTGCAGGCGTTCCTTCTCGGCCTGCTCGGCCTCTTCTTTGGCCTTTTCTTCGGCGGCTTCCTTGCGCTTGACGCCTTCGATCTTGGTGCGGTCGGGCGCGAGGATGAGGCTTGCCTGACGCTGGACCCAGCGCGGGTCGACCTCGACCTTGGCGATGTCGGCGAGGGCGTCGACAAACTCGCGGAGGTTTTCGAGGCCGAGGTCGCGGTGCTGCATTTCGCGGCCTCTGAATCGCTGGGTGATCTGGACCTTGTGGCCGTCGAGGAGGAAGCGCCGCGCCTGGTCGATTCGGATCCCCACATCGTGAGGATCGATCTTGACCGACCGGCCGAGGCGGATTTCCTTGAGCTCGGGCTGCTTGGTGGCGGCCCGGTTCTTGCGCTCCTTCTGGGAGAGCTCGTACCGGTACTTGCCGTAGTCCATGATTTTGCAGATCGGGGGCCTGACATCGGGCTGGATCTCGACGAGGTCGAGGCCCTGCTCGGTGGCCATGCGCTGTGCGTCTGCGGTGTCGAGGATGCCGATTTGCTGATTGTCCGGGCCGATCACGCGGATCGGTGAGATCCGGATCATGTGATTGATCCGGGTGCGCCGGATCGGGCCGGCATCGCGGAAGAACCTTCTGCGTGCGATCTTGTGAGCTCCTTACTGGGTCGTCGCTTGGATACCCCGCCGGACCGTCCGTGCGGGGAAAGCGTGGATGGCGGCCGGGGCGGCTGTGCGCCCGGTCTGCCGGAATCTCGGGATGGTTCGTTGGGGCCGGGTCACGCTCTGCCGATGCAGCGGCGTCGGAGCGCACACCGATAGACCGGGCTCGGGACGATCCAAGCTGGTCTGAGATTCTGGTGCAACGCCTGCTCTCCGGTGGACGCCATACACCCGCCCGACATCGGCGGGGTCTAGCAAGCCTAATCCCCCGGCCGCTCCCGGGCAACCCTGGAGCGGATCACGGTCAGTTCCGGGTGACGCTCAGATAGATGATCAGGATGAGGCAGATGCCCAGGAGGACCAGGAGGAGGATCGTCCGCCAGTCCTGGTGCCAGGGGACGCCCTCGTGGGCGGAGCGGTCCTCGGCGATCTCGACCTGGGCCCCGGCCTCCGCCTCGGCCAGGCTGGCGACCATGCCCGCGTCGAGCGTCTCCTTGTGGGCGAGCGGCGGGTGCTCCCCGTCGCGGACGGCCCGGAGGTCGATCAGGAGGTCGCGGCAGTTCTGGTAGCGATCCGCGGGGTTCTTGGCCATCATCATTTCGATGACCTCGCTGATCCCGGCGGAGAGCTTGGGGTTGACATGGTCGGGGGGCACAAGCTCGGACTTGAGGTGCTTGTGCATGACACTCGACGGGTTCTTGCCGTCGAAGGGGACATTGCCCGTGAGCATGTGGTAGAGGGTGGCGCCGAGGGAGTAGATGTCGGCGGGGGGCCCGATCTCCTTGTGGCCCCGGATCTGCTCGGGGCTGATGTAGTAGGGGGTGCCGAAGGCCTTGCCCGCCTCGGCCTCGGCCGCTTCCTTGTCGGAGATCGCCCTGGCCAGACCGAGGTCGGCGAGCTTTACGACCTCTTCCCGGCTGATCATGATGTTCTTTGGCTTGACATCCCGGTGGATGAGGCCCTTTTCGTGGGCGTGCAGGAGCGCTTCGGCGACCTGGATGGCGACGCGGACCGCCTCCTGCTCGCTGAAGCGCTTGTGCTTGATGATGTCGTCGTAGACCGTCCGCCCCTCGACATACTCCATGACGAAGTAGTGGTAATCGGCGGCCTTTCCGACATCGTAAGCCTGCACGATGTTGGGATGGTTGAGCTGCGCGGCGGCTCTGCCCTCGGCGTAGAAACGCTCGATGAACTGCGCGTTGGCGCTGAACTTCTTGGGCAGGATCTTGATGGCGACCAGCCGGTCGAGGCTGAGCTGTCGCCCCTTGAAGACCGTCGCCATGGCGCCAGCGCCCAGCTTGCCCAAGAGGCGGTAGCCGGGGATCTTCTGGCCAGAACGCTCGGCCTCGAGGATCTGGCGGAGGCGGGCGATCTGGCGTTTGGTGACAAAGTCGTTGTCGACGAGCACCTGCGCGAGGGAGCGCTGGGCGATCTCCTCGGGGGCGACGCGCCCTCCGACCTGACCGAGGCAGTGCTCGACCTCGTCCTCGGTCGCCAGGCCGCTCTCGATGACGAGGCGCCCGATGAGCGTGTCGAGGTTGGTCTCGCCCTTGGCGGCTTCCTGGAGACGCTGCTCGACCTCCTCGACGGTCTTGGGGCCCGGCTCGGGCGGACGCGACAGCCTGGCCGGCTTGTTCAGCGACAGCGGGTCGTCCAGATCGCCCACGGGGGCGGTCTTGTTCGGATCGGTGTCTTTGGGGTCCTGGCTCATCCTGCTCGAATTCTCTGGGGCGATCGTTGCACGCCAATCACCGAACCGAAGCCCGCCGCCGGCGGGCGTCAACGCTAGAGAAGGCCGGGGGGGCAGTCAATGCGTGCAGAACGCCGCACAAAGACCATAACAGCTTCTGTCCATACGCCTGCGGGCGACCTCCGGTTCATCGGTCGATTCGTCTGGTATCGACCCGACGGGGCCTGTCCATCACCGTCTTGGGCCTGCGTGTCGGTGGCTACGCTCCGCCGATGAGCGACGCGGCTGCCGACTTTCTCTCAGGACTCACCGAGCCGCAGCGGCAGGCGGTTGAGCACATCGACGGGCCGCTGTTGATCCTTGCGGCGGCGGGCTCGGGCAAGACGCGGGTGGTGACTCGCCGCGTTGCCCACCTTGTTTCGGTGGGTGTTCCCGCGTGGTCGATCCTGGGCCTGACCTTCACCAACAAGGCGGCTGGGGAGATGCGCGAGCGCATCGGTTCGCTGCTGGCGGGCGACCCCCGGATGATGCGGGGCCTGACGGTCACGACCTTCCACTCGCTCTGCGCCCGCCTGCTGCGCCGGTACGCCGACGAGGCGGGGCTCAAGCCCGACTTTACGATCTACGACATGTCCGACCAGTCGGCCCTGATGAAGCGGGTGATCGGTCAGCTCGACATGAACACCGGCAACTGGCAGCCGCGGAGTGTCCTCGGGGCGATCAGCAACGCCAAGAACGAGCTCAAGGACGCCGCAGCCTTCGCGGCCGAGGCGGGCGACTACTACTCCAAGAAGATCGCGGTCGTCTACACGGCGTACGAGAAGGCGTTGCGGGCGGCCAACGCGGTCGACTTTGACGACCTGCTGGTGCTCACTGCGAAGATGCTGCGCGAAAAGACCGGCGTGCTGGCCGAGTGCCACGCACGCTGGAAGTACCTGATGATCGACGAGTATCAGGACACCAACCACGCGCAGTTCGTGATCGCCTCGATGCTGGCCGGCGAGGGCGAGGTTCTGCCCGGGCTGGAAGACGCCTCGTCGGGACCGAACATCTGCGTGGTGGGGGACCCCGACCAGGCGATCTACGGGTGGCGCGGCGCCGACATCTCCAACATCCTTGATTTCGAGGAGCGATACTCCGGCGCGAAGGTGATCAAGCTCGGCGAGAACTTCCGATCGACGGGGCCGATCCTCGGCGCCGCTGACGGGCTGATCAAGCACAACGCGCTGCGGAAGGACAAGCCGCTGTTCACCACCAGCGAGGGGGGTGAGCCGGTCGATGTCGTGCTCTGCCGCGACGAGGAGCACGAGGCGGGGCTGGTGGTCGACCGCTTCAGGCGTGAGCGCGACGACGACGGGCTCGCGTGGAAGGACATGGCGGTGCTCTACCGCACCAACGCGCTGAGCAGGGCGCTCGAAGACGCCTTCCGGAAGGAGGGCGTGCCCTATGTCATCGCCCGGGGCACGGCGTTTTACGAGCGAGAAGAGATCAAGAACGCGGTGGCCTACCTGCGCGTCGTGGCCAACAGCGCTGACGGGGTGAGCCTGCGCCGGATCGTCAACACCCCGACGCGGGGGCTGGGCAAGGCGAGCCTGGATCGGATCGAGTCATGGGCGATGGGCCGCGGGCTCACGATGATGGACGGGCTGCGGGCGGCCAAGGAAGTGCCTGATCTGACGGCGCGGGCGGTCAATGCGTCGGGACGCTTCGTCTCGCTCGTCGACGGGCTGACCGGTGGCGGTTCGTTCATGGGGGTTGACGCGCCCGGCTCGCTGGCGGACCTGGTGCTGCGCGTGATCAAGGAGAGCGGGCTGGAGGCGGCCTACGAGAAGCAGGCCAAGACCAGCAAGAGCGAGACCGACGAGGAGCGGCTGGAGAACCTATCGGAGCTGGTCTCGTCGGCCGCGTCGTTCGAGGCCGAGTACGAGCCGGAATCGGACCCGGCCGCGTTTCCCGGGGCGGATGTGCTGGAAGGTGGCGGGTCGGCGCCGACGCCGCACTTGCTCTCGCTGCTGCGAGCGTATCTCGAATCAATCGCGCTGGTGGCCGACGCGGACGCTGTCGACCCTGCGCAGGGGGCCGTGACGCTGATGACGCTGCACGCGGCAAAGGGGCTTGAGTTTCCATCTGTTGCGGTGGTGGGGCTTGAGGAGATGCTGCTCCCGCACGCGCGGGCCTTCGACAACGAGGCCTCGCTTGAGGAGGAGCGGCGGCTGTTCTTCGTCGGCATGACGCGGGCGATGCGTTCGCTGCTGGTGACCTCGACGCGGTACCGGACTGTGCGAGGCAGGCTGGAACGGACGATCCCCAGCCGCTTCCTGGAAGAGCTCCCCATCGAGCACATCCGGCTGAGCGATCAATCGCACGACGACGGCTTCGACGACGATCCCGATCCTGACGCGGTGCGGGCTGGGTCTTCAGGAAGGGGCTGGGGGCGTTCGTCGTACGACGCCGCGGCGTCGATGCGTTCGATGGGCGCAGGGGGAAGCGCGGGTGTGCCGGCGGGGATCGAGCCGGGGGCGCGCGTCCGCCACCCGCAGTTCGGCACGGGGCGGATCGTCGAGGTCTGGGGAGGGCGATCGGCGAGGGCGAAGATCGACTTCGACGAGGTGGGCGTGAAGACGCTGGTTCTGGAGTACGCGAGGCTGAGAACGGTTTGAACGCTCGATCTGCTGCGCCCTGGCACACACGCGGTTGTGGAGCATGAAAACGCCCCCGCCGGGCGATCCCGGCGGGGGCGGTGTGCTTCTCAGAAGTGTTCGTTGAGCGATCAGCAGCCGGCGGCGAAGGCGGCGAGGAAGGCGAAGAAGTCGTCTGCGTCGATCACGCCGTCGTTGTTGAAGTCGGCGCGGGGGTCGCCGTCGGCGAAGAGCTGGAGGAAAAGGAAGAAGTCGTCTGCGTCAACGACGCCGTCGCCGTTGAGGTCGGGCGGGCAGGTCGGGCCTGTGCCGGGCAGGTCGGCGGGGGCCTCGTAGGCGCCGTGGTCTACGGCCGGCGTGCTCGGGCCGGTGGCGGTGTAGTTCACCGCGTCGATGACGCGGGGGTTGCCGGCGAGGTCGAAGTCGATGCCGCTGACGAGCGAGCTGTCGCCCGCGTCGACGGAGGCTGAACCTGCGGCGAGGGTGTAGTCGTCGCCCGAGACATCGGCGAAGACGGGGTCGGCGTCGATGTTACCGGCGAGCCAGTCGGTCGTGCCGGCGCCGGTGACGCCGGACTCACCGCCCTGGATGTTCGACCAGTTGGCGGTGATGTTGGCGTCGAAGCCGACGGCGATCTGTTCGCTGGCGACGCCCGAGGCGCTCCAGACGATGGAGTTGTCGAGGCGGACCTCTGCGCCGGTGTCGGCGTTGATGCTGTTGGCGAGAAGCTCGGCGGAGTTCTCCGCGACGGTGACATTGAGGAGGTTGGTGGTCGTGTCGCCCTCGGCGTAGAGGCCGCCGCCGATCTCGGTGGCGTTGCCGGCGATCAGCGAGTTGGTGATGTTGAGTGTGGAGGAGACATCGGCGATCTCGGTGTGGAAGACACCGCCGCCGTTAAGGACGGCGTTGTTGTTGCGGATGATGGTGTCGCGGATGCCGTCGCCGGAGACGCCCTGTGCCCAGATGCCGGCGCCGGAGCCGTTGGTGGTGTTGTTCTCGAAGAGCGAGCCGGTCACGGAGATCTCCGCGGTGTTGTTGAAGCGGATACCGGATCCGCCGGAGGAGGTGTTGTTGTTGCGGAAGGTGGAATTCTCGACAGTGACGACCGGGATCACCGAAGGCGAGACGCCGTCGGTAACGAAGCCCTGGGTGTGGATGCCGGCGCCCCAGTTGCCCGTGTTGTTCTCGAAGAGTGAGTCTCGGACGGTGAGATTGACATTGTTCGAGCCTGCGAAGATGGGCATCGAGATTCCGGCGCCGAAGTTGGCTTCGTTGTTTCGGAACTCGCAGCCTTCGAAGACGAGGGTGGTGGAGTGGGGGACTGAGTCGTTGTTGTCGACGCGGACCGCGCCGCCGCTGCCTCCTCCGCTGAAGTTGTCGTCGAAGACGCAGTTGCGGAAGGTCACTTCGAGCGGATTGAAGATGCCTACGGCTCCGCCGTTTCCGTCGGTGGAATTGTTCTCGAAGAGGCAGTCCTCGACGACGCTGATCGTGTCCTGGTTCTGGATGGCCAGCGCGGCGCGGGCGCTCGTCGAGGTGTTGTCGCGGAAGACGCAGTTGATGACGGTTGATTCGGTGTTTGTGACGATACGGAGTGCGCCGAAGTTGGTCGTGTTGCCCTCGAAGAGCGAGTTGGTCACGGCGTGGACGGGGCGGTTGCCGCCGGCGGTGCCCTGCAGGTAGACAGCTCCCTGTTGGCCGTCGTTGTTGATGAACTGCGAGTCATCGATGGTCACAGTCGAGTTCTGGGCGAAGCAGCTGATGGCTGCGCCCCAGGCGCTGTTGTTGGGGTCGAAGAGGCTGCGGGCGACATTGCCCTCGAAGAGGCAGCCGGTGACGGTGACCTCGGCGGAGCCTTGGACAGTGATTGCGCCGTGGATGGAGTCGCCGTCGTTTGAGCCGTTGCTGATGTTGTTGCGGAAGACGCAATCGGTGAACGACAGGGTGGGGCTGAAAGCGAGCACGGCGGCGCCGCGGGCCTGGCCGGAGCTCAGGCCGGGCTCGGAGGTCGACCTGTTGTCCTCGAAGAGGCAGTCGACGAAGTTGCCGACCGAGGTGGTTCCGAGGAAGCGGAGCGCTCCGCCGTTGGAGATCCCGCCGCCGTCGAAGTCGACGGCCTCATTGCCGACGAACTCGGTGTTCTCGACGAGGTTGAGGAAGGCGTTGTTGACCCAGATGGCGCCGGCCTGGTCTGCGGCCTGATTGTTGTGGAAGGTGCTGTCGGTGATGGTGACATCGGTGGCGCCGATCCACATGGCGCCGCCTCGCCTGGCGAGGCCGCCCTCGAAGTGGCTGTCGACGATGTTCAGCTCGCCGCCGGAGGTGTAGATGGCCGCGCCGTCACCGCCGGTGACATTGAAGAGGTCGATGTCGCGGAACTCGCAGCCGACGACATTGACGGTCGGGCCGTTGACGAAGATGGCGCCGCCGGAGTCGACGAAGTCGGGGTTGCCGAACTCGCAGTTCTCGATCAGCACGGTGCCGGTGCCGATCGCAGCGATGGCCCCGCCGTCGAGAGCGCCGCCGCCGCTGAAGACGGAGTTGCGGATGATGGGCGATGAGTCCTGGATGAGGATGGCGCCGCCGCTGTCGACGGTGAAGAAGTCGCCGTGGTTCTGGAAGGTGAAGCCTTCGATGACCGTGGCGCTGGTCTGTCCGGAGTTGATGACGAATGCGCGGCTGAGGAACCCGCCGTCGAGGGTGGTGTTGGCCGGGCCGTTGGCCGAGCGGATGATGAGGTCCTTGCCCTGCAGGTCGACATTGGTGAAGCCGAAGCCGGAGTAGGTGCCGTCGGCAACGACGATCTCGTCGCCGGTGACGGCGACATTGACCGCGTCCTGGATGGTCGGCTGGTCGGCGGGGACATTGATGGTCGCCGCGGCGGCGTGCCCTGCGAATAGAGCGACGACGAGCGACGCGGAGATCCGGCGGTCTGCGAATCGAGAAACACACTTGCTGATCATGATCTGAACTCCTCGCACTTCATCTGAAGCATGAAGGGACCGAGCGCGGCGAAACCCACGGTGGAGCCGCGACCCGGGAGAACCTTTACTCGCAGTTTGCCGGATCGTCGCGTCTTCTTCAAGTCCCAATCGGCGGGTGTCGAGGCGAATAACGCCGGAGTATGGAAAAACACGGCGTTCTGAACGGGTTGTGTGGGCGGACCAAACCGGATGATTTAGATTTGTTTAGAGGGTATTTGGAGACTGTGTGGATATAGGACCTTGGGCGGAGAAAGCGGAAACACGGGGCCGCTCCGGTCCTATAACCATTGTTTTTGGATGGTGTGTGGGTTCGGTGAGTGGGCGATCCGATCGATCAGTTCCACAGGCGGTGGAAGTGGTGGGTCGGGGGGCGGCCCCCGCCCACGGCAAGGGCGGGCGCCCGCTCGATCGCGCCGTGGACGAACGCCTTGGCGGCGGCGATGGTCGACGGGAGGTCCGGATGGCTCGGCCGGAGGGCGGCGATCGCCGCCGAGAGGGTGCAGCCGCTGCCGTGGACGCGGTCGGTCTGGATCCGCGTCGCGTTGAACCAGCGGAGCCCCGATTCGTCGGCGAGGAGGTCGTCGCTGGCTGAGCCGGCCCGCTCGGCGTGCTGGAAGCCGCCCTTGAGCAGGACGGCTCTTGCGCCCAAGGAGCGCAGGGCGATCGCGGCGTCCTGCTGGGCTTCTGGCGTCTCCGGACGCTCTTTGCCCAGGAGCACCGCCGCTTCGAGCAGGTTTGGCGTGAGCACATCGGCGAGTGGGACGAGGCGTGTGCGGACCGCGTCTTCGGCCTCGGTGTCGAGCAGGCGGTCGCCGCTCTTGGCGACCATCACGGGATCGACGACGACGAACGCCGGTCGGTGGGCGAGCAGGGCGTCGGCGATGGCGGCCGCGATCTCGGCGGTCGCGACCATGCCGACCTTGACGGCGTCGACGCGGATGTCGTCGAAGACCGCGTCGATCTGCCGGCGGACGAACTCGGGCGGGACATGGTGGACGCCGGTGACGCCCCGGGTGTTCTGTGCTGTCAGGGCGGTGATGGCGGCCATGGCGTAGGCGCCGCAGGCGGAGCAGGCCTTGATGTCCGCCTGGATGCCAGCGCCGCCGGAAGGGTCTGAGCCGGCGATGGAGAGGATGTTGTAGATCATCGGTGGTCTGTCGCTTCGCTGGGGGGCTCGATGGTCGGTCGGAGGATGCCCGAACGATAGTGGCGGGGGAGAAAGGGCGTGTGGGCCGCGTTCTGCGGGCTACCGTCTGCAATCGGTGCGGGCGGATTCCGAATCCATCGCACCGGGCAGGCTGCGAACCCGGTACACCAGCGAGGCGGTCCTGAGCCACCGGCGGCCAGAGGAGAATCGGATTGAGCAGACTGCTTCGCATCCTGCGGTGGACCGTCGGTGTCGGCGTCGTGCTCGCGCTCGTCGTGGGCGGGGGCGCGGCGTTTCTATATCCCAAGGTCCAGTCAGTCATGGAGGCCAGGGCCGAAGTGGCGCGGGGCGAGCTTGTCGCCGTCACCCCCGTCCGCCGGGACCGGGTCGTGCGGGTGGTCTCGGCGCCCGGCACCGTCAAAGCTTCCACCTCGGTGAACATCTCCTCTCGTGTCTCGGCGCAGATCGCGAGCATCCCCAGGCTCGACGGCGAGCCTGTCGAAGCGGGGCAGATCGTCGTCACGCTGGACGACAAGGAGATCCGCGCCCAGGTCGATGCCGCGGAGGCTCGGCTCGCGGCTGACAGGGCGAACCTCGCCGCGGTCCAGGCCTCGCTCAAAGCCGAGGAGGCCTCGATCGAGGGCACGCGGGCCTCGATGGACAAGGCGGCGGCGGACTTTGAACGCCTCAGCACGCTCTTCGCCTCGGGCGACATCGCCAAGTCGGAGCTGGACACGGTCCGCGCCGAGTTCGACCGTCAGCGGGCAAACCTTGCCGCCCAGATCGCCTCGCTGGAACGGACGCGCGCCAATGTCGAGTCGGCCCGCGCCGGCATCCGCATCGCCGAGGCGGACCTCTCCAGAGCCAACGAGAGTCTCGGCTACACCGTGATCCGCTCCCCGATCGACGGCACGATCACCCGGGTGAACATGAAGGAGGGCGAGGTCGCCCTCGGCACGATCTCCAATGTCGGGTCGACGATCATGACGATCGCCGACCTGAGCGACATGCGCGTGATCGCGGCGCTGAACGAGGTCGATGTCGCGCGGGTCCGCGAGGGCATGACCGTCCGGGTCTACATCAACGGCTTCGCCGACCGCGTCTTTACCGGCGAGCTCATCCGCGTGGCGCGAGAGGGCATCGCCGGGGCCGACGGCACCCGCGTCTTCGACGCCGAGATCGTCTTCGACACCGAGGACGAACGCATGTTCGCGGGGCTGACCGCCAATGTCGACATCGAGGTCGAGGCGCTCGAAGATGCGCTGGTCGTGCCTTCTCAGTCGGTGCAGGACAAGCGGGTCGAGGAGCTTCCTCAGGCGATCCGCGAGAACGACCCCAACATCGACCGCGACCGCACCTACGCCTCGGTCGTCTTCGTCTACAACGATGGCAAGGCGGTTGCGCGGGGCGTGAAGACCTCGGCGTCGTCGCTGCGTGAGACGGCGATCCTCGCCGGGCTGGAGGAGGGCGACCGCGTCGTCTCCGGTCCCTTCCGCGTGCTTCGGACCCTCAAGCACAACGACACGGTCCGCCTGGAGGGCGAGGGCGCCGCCGTGGTCGAGTCCGCCCCGGCCCGCGCCGCCGAAACCGCCGAGGCCCCGGAGGGATGAGCCTCGTCCTCCGCGACATCCGCAAGACCTACCGCCTGGGGGGCGAGGAGGTCCACGCCCTCGCCGGTGTCTCGCTGACGATCGAGCCCAACGAGTTCGTCGCGGTGATGGGCGCCTCCGGCTCGGGCAAGTCGACCCTGATGAACATTATGGGCGCGCTCGACAAGCCGACCGGCGGCCGGTACGAGATCGACGGGCGGGGCGTGCAGAACATGGGCTCGTTCGAGCTCGCCCGCTTCCGCAACGAGAAGCTCGGGTTCGTCTTCCAGTCGTTCGAGCTGCTGAGCCGCTCGACGGCGCTGGCGAATGTCCAGCTCCCGCTGCTGTACTCCAAGCGCAACTGGTGGGGCTCTCGCCGCCGGGCCAGGCGGGCGCTGGAGCGTGTCGGGCTGGGCAACCGCACCGGCCACCGCCCCAGCCAGCTCTCTGGCGGGCAGCGCCAGCGTGTCGCGATCGCCAGGGCTCTGGTCAATCAGCCTTCGCTCCTTCTCGCCGACGAGCCGACGGGCAACCTCGACTCGACGACTTCAGAGGAGATCCTCCAGCTCTTCAAGGCCCTGCACGAGGAGGGCCAGACGATCGTTATCGTCACCCACGAGGAAGACATCGCCGGCTGGGCCGAACGGATCGTCCGCCTCCGCGACGGGCTGATCGTTTCTGACTGCCCGACCCAGCGCGACCCGGTGCACACCGCGTGGCTGGAGCAGGCCGCCACGATCGCCCACCAGCGGGTCTACGGGCCCCGCGATCCGGGCGGGAACGGCGAGGGATCGGGCGGCGAGGCGCCCGGGTGGGTGTCGCCGTGATGCCCGCGCGATTCCTCGTCCAGACCGTGCTCTTCGCCTTGGCGCAGATGTTCAACAACAAGGCCCGAGCGCTGCTCACGACGCTCGGCATCGTGATCGGCGTCTGGGCGATCACGACGGTGATCGCGGCGGTCTCTTCGCTGAACACATGGGTGCTCTCGGAGTTCGAGTCGCTCGGCGCGCGCCGTTTGCACCTCTGGGGGACCGTGCCCGAATCGATGCGGGGCACGATCTCGTGGCAGGATGTCCGCATCCTCCCCGACGACGCCCAGGCCCTCCGCGACAACGCGACCACGATCGACTCGATCGCCCTCAGCGCCAGCCTCCGGGCCACCGTGATGCACGCGGACCGCAAGTTCGACGGCGTCAGCGTCCAGGGCATCGACCCCGACTACCTTGAGATCGAGAACCGTTCGATCATCGCCGGGCGTCCATTCAACACAAACGACTCGGAGAACCGGCTCCAGATCGCCATCGTCAACGACTTTGCCGTCGACGAGCTGCGGCTCGCCTCCGGGGGCGTGGGCGAGTACATCCTCGTCAACAACCGGCGGTTCCTCGTTGTCGGCGTCGTCGAGACCCAGAGCCTTCCGGCGATGTTCGGCGGGGGCGACTCACGCGTCGAGGTCTACATCCCCTACGGCACCATCCGCTCGATGGTCGCCATGCCCTGGTCCGCCGCGATCGTGCAGCTCCGGGCCGCGGGTGTCGCCGAGGAGGCCCGAGAAGAGATCCGATACATCCTCCGAAAGCACCGGCAGCTCGGCCCAGAGGACGAGGACACTTTCGGGATGTTCATCCTTGAAAGCGCGCTGGATCAGCTCCGGGCGGTCGGCGCGGGGCTGACCGCAGCGGCGGGCGTGCTGGTTGGCATCTCGCTGCTGGTGGGCGGGGTCGGGATCATGAACATCATGCTTGTCTCGGTCTCGGAGCGGACGCGGGAGATCGGGCTGCGCAAGGCGCTGGGCGCCAACCCGCTGGTGATCATGACGCAGTTCCTCATCGAGGCGGTGCTGCTCTGCGTCATGGGCGGGCTTGTCGGCCTGATCCTCGGGCAGTCCACAACCCTGGCCCTGCGGTCCATTCCCAACTTCCCCTTCGAGCGGGCGGAGATCCCGGTCTGGGCGATCGCCCTGGCCTTCGGCTTCTCCGCCGGTGTCGGCGTCGTCTTCGGGATGTACCCGGCGATCAAAGCCGCACGCCTCGACCCGATCGTCGCCCTCCGCCACGAATAACGCGCAGAGAACGCTCCCCATGCCACCCCTCCCCCCGATGCCCCCCAACGCAGCACGAGAGCTCCGGCGCACGAGCCGGGCTTCCACGACAGCGTTGCGATGCACCCTCGTCACGGCTCTGGTTTCGGTCGCCGGCTGCGCTTCCCCGTTCAGCACGACCGAGAGCGAGCGCGGGCTGCGGATCGCGACCGAGCGCCTTCGCGCGATCGACGCGATGAGCCTCGACAACGCGGCGCAGCCGGGCTCGACGCCGAAGCGGTACTCTGAGGTGGTCGGCGCGATGGCCGATCGCCCGCGTCCGGACGCACCGCCCGAGCCGTTCGCGGGGCTTGAGACCTACGAGCTGACCATCGAGGAGGCGCGGGCGATCGCGCTGGAGCGCAACCTCGACCTCCGGGTCGCGCTGGCCGATCCGGTGATCGCGGGCGAACGCCTGCGGGAAGAGGAAGCCGCCTTCGAGTGGGCGATCTTCGCCAACGCCCGGCGCGTCGACACCGAGCAGCCGACCGCGACGGAGCTGGAGGGCAGCTCGGTCGTCCGCGATTCGGCCGAGGCCGGCGTCCGCATCCCGCTGCGCACCGGCGGGAGCGCGACCGTCTCCATCCCATTCACGCGCACCAGCACCGACAACCGCTTTGCGACGCTGGACCCCTCGTACACCGCCGATCCGCGCGTCTCGCTCTCGGTGCCCCTGCTCCGCAACGCCGGGCGATGGACGAACACCGCAGCGATCCGGATCCAGTCGCTGGAGGGGCAGGCGGTCGATGTGCGGACGAAGCTTGCGGTGATCCGACAGCTCTCGGGGGTTGAGCGGGCGTACTGGAGGCTGTACGCCGCGAGGCAGGCGCTCGAAGTCGCCCAGCGGCAGTACGAGCTGGCAATGGAGCAGCTCCAACGAGCCGAGCGCCGCGTCCGGGCCGAGGTGGCGCCGGAGCTTGAGATCATCCGCGCCGAGGCCGGCGTCGCCGAGCGGCTCGAACAGATCATCCGCGCTCAGAACAGCGTGCTCCTTGAGCAGCGCGAGCTGAAGCGCATCGTGAACGCGCCCGGTCTCTCGCTCGGCTCGCAGACCGTCCTGCTCACCGCGACAGAGCCCGATCCGGTGTACTACGCCCTCAGCCCGGGCACCCTGATCGACGCGGCGATCGCCAACCGTATGGAGCTGCTCGAATTCGAGCTCCGCCTTGCGCAGGACGCGACCAACATCGACTTCGCCCGCAACCAGCTCCTCCCCAGCGTCGATGTCGACGCCGCCTACGCCCTCAGGGGTCTGGCGGGCTCGGCGGGCCGGGCGTTCCGCAACGCCGCGGACGCGGACTTTGACGAGTGGACCATCGGTCTGCGTTTCGAGATGCCCATCGGCAACAACGCGGCCGAGGCCCGGGTCGCCCAGGCGATGCTCACGCGGATGCAGCGGCTCTCCAGCCGCGACTCGCGGAGACAGGTCGTCGAGCAGGAGGTGCTCAACGCGATCGACAACCTCGAATCCAACTGGCAGCGGATCCTCGCGGCGAGGCAGTCGATCATCGCCGCCGAGCGCACCCTGCGAGGCGAGCAGAACCAGTTCGACGCCGGCGTGCGCACATCGACGGATGTGCTCGACGCGGCGACCCGCCTGGCCGAGGCCCAGCTCATCGAGATCCGCGCTCTGACCGACTACCAGATCGCCCAGATCGACCTCGCCGAGGCGACCGGCACCCTCCTCGGCGCCGCCCGCATCCGCTTCGAGCCCAGAGACCCCCGGCTGGAAGACAATGGACGCGATTCGAACCGGCGTTGACCCCGATCGATCCGGAACAGACTCGGACCGAATGCAGCATGCGGCGAGCACTGGCTGGCGCATCCATTCCTTTCAGGGGGCGTGGGGAGGCGCGGGGGATTTCTGTACACTGCGTTCGCGCGGAAGAACCGCCGCGGCAGACCCAGAACCGAAAGGCCCCGCCCATGCTGGATCGAAGGAGCGTGCTGAAGCTGAGCGCCGGAGCAGCGTTGTCCGCCGCGTTCCCCTTTGCGGGCCTCGCGTCCGGCGCCTCGTCCGTTGCGGCTTCGGGTCGCGGGCGGCCGTTCGTCAAAGACGACATCGGCAAGCTCGGGAAGGTGCTGGTGCACAGCCCGACGCCCAACGATTACACAATCGACCGCGCCGGTGACTCGCTGATCCCCGGCCTCGGGCGTGATGTCGATGCCGCGGTGAAACAGCACGCCGAGCTATTGAACCTGCTCCGCCAGAGCGGGGCGCAGCCGATGGAACTCATCGACGCCCTGCGCGGCGCGATCGAAGAGGCCAGGCGGCAGGGGAGCTGGCGGGCGTGGCTGAGCGCGGCGCACCCCCGGCTCTCGGGCGAGCCCGAAACCGTCACCGCCGAGACGCTCTTGGGGCGCGACCCAGAACGCCAGTTCAGGCGTTGGGAGGACGGGACCTACCGCAACATCTTCAGCGGCAGCGGCTCGACGATCTGGACGCGCGACGCGGCGTTCATGACGCCCAAGGGGCTGGTCGTCTGCAACGCGTTTTCTCCGAGGCGGCTTCGGGAGAACATGACGCTGCGGTTTGCGCTGTCGCACTCGCCGATGCTTGAGGACTTTCCGGTCGTCTTCGACGGGGTGAACGAGGGGCTGATCATCGAGGGTGGCGACGCGCAGGTGGTCGACGAGAACACGCTGCTGCTGGGGACGGGCCAGCGGACCGACCCGCGAGCCGCGCCGATCCTCGCCAGGCGGCTCGGGATGGATGTCGTGGCGGTGCAGGTGCACAAGACGGACTTCCTGTCGCGCAGGCCGGGCGCGATGGGCAGCGCCGCGGTGGCGGACCTCCGTGTGCTCTTCCTGCACCTGGACACCTTCTTTACGCATGTCGACCACGAGCACGCGTTGGCGATCCCCTGGCTGCTGGAGGCCGAGCACGCCGGCAAAGACCCGCTGACAAGGTACATCGAGGGCGCAAGGGCGGACCTGGCGATCGATCCCGACGACGCTGCGGCGGGCATCGAGTTCCTCAAAGAGTTCGGCAAGGTGAGCGTGTATCGCGCCGGCACGGGCGAGAAGGAAGACACCGAAGAGATGAAGCTCGTCGACTATGTCCGCTCCAAGGGGTACAGGGTGACGCATGTCGGCGGGCAGGCGCCGGCGGACAGCGCCGAGGGCTTCGCGTTCTTCCTGCGCGAGACCCTGGGAGAGCTGCGACGCCAGGCGTCCAATGTCGTCGCGACAGCGCCTGGCGAGGTGATCGCCTTCGACGGATCGCCCCTGACCAGGGCAGCTCTCGAACGAGATGGCGTGCGAGTACGGACCTTCGGCGCCCGCGAACTCTGGGCCGGGCACGGCGGACCGCACTGCCTGACAATGCCGCTGACCCGCGGCTGAGAGTGAGCTTCATCAGGCAGGCGCCGAGGGACAGCCAGGAGAGCGCCCCGGCAGCGCCCACGCGTTGATTGGTCGGGCATCGCGTCCTCTTTGGACGCATCGGGGACTGGCGATCGCGACTTTGTGAACAGTTCAGCCGCTCAGCAGCGAGCGGACGGCTTCGTGCCTCGCGGTGACATCCCGACCGATGGGGATGAAGGTGTCGGCTCCCGGGAGGGGAGGCGTGCACGACCACTCGATCACTCTCTCGTCGCCGCAGGAGTGCTTCATGCGGACGCTCACTCTGTCGAGCCTCTCGCCGCAAGCCAGGCGGGCAACGAGGTCCTGCACGCGAGCGACCTCGTCTTCGGCAAACAGCCCGATGAAGGGTCGGCCCTCGAGTTCCGACTGTTCGCGGCCCAGGACGCAACGCATCGTCCCGTTCGCTCGGAGGAGCACGCCGTCGAGGCGGCACAGGCACATGAGGTCAGAGGATCGATCGAACACCCATCGGAAGGAATCGGCGGGCCACTCGTCGTCTGCGATGTCTTTCTGGATGTGCTCGCCGCTTGCGCCCGCGTCGATGCGGATGTGGCGGAGGATGGCGGTCCGGCTGGCGCCGCCGGGAATCACCTCGATCCGAAACCGCGCCGTGCCGTCCTTGGTGGGGACTGCATCAATGCTTCGCGGGCCGTCATGGGCTCGCGTGCCAAGCGCTTCGATCTCCCTGATCAGAGCGCCGAACGCGCCTTCCTCAAGCATCTGGCGCCCGACGGCGATGTAGTTGCTCTGTGGCCCCACGCCGAACTCGGCGACCAGCTCACGCCATGGCGCGTTCGCGGCGATGATCGCCCCCCGCAGGTTGACGACCACCGCCGGATCAGCACAGAGGGAGACGGTCGCGTGGGCCATGGCTCTCGTCGAAGCGGGTCCCTCCGCCTCGGCGTCGGGGTTGATCAGTGTGCCGAGGTAGTCGCCACAGACCGACTTCTTGGCGCAGCACTGAAAGGCGTGGAGGGCGAGCCGCTGGTTGTCAAGGCCGGGGCGGCCGGGGGCGAGCTCGACGGCAAAGTCCTGCCCCGACCGCATGCGGGCGTGAACATAGTCCGTTCGATGCAGGTCTCCGTTTGCGGTCGCCATCCGCAGGAGGCTCGCCTCGCTCAGCGTGCCCATGCCCGGGGGCAGACCGAGCATCGCCGCCGCCGTCGCGGAGAGTCTGATCTGTCCGCTGGAACGCTCCCACCTCAAGATCCCGTGGCCGGGCATGCGCTCGTGGAGTTCGAGCATCCGTTGGAGGCAGAAGTTTTCATCGGCCTGGAGTTGGTACGCGAGCTCCGCAGACGCCCTCGCGGCGCACGCGCGGAAGAGGGCTTCGGCCATCGCCGCACGATCAAGTTGATGGTCGCGCACCATTCCCAGTGTTCCTATGGGGTTTTCCTTTTCATACAGGAGCGTCACAACCAAATGAGGACCGCCCGGAGCAATTTTCGATAGCCCGGCGCGGACACTCTCGTGGAGAGACTCGACCTGAAACTGGCCGACCTCACCTGGCGCGAGCCGGGGGGCGGGGCAGTGATCGAGCGGCCACGATGCTTCCCCGCCCACCTCGCGCTGCGAAGTGACCATGTAGGTCGAGGCCGTTTCCTGATCTCGCGGTCGACATACAAACGCCGCTTGCGCATCGAACGCGAGCGTCATCTGGGACAGCAGCGTCGAGAGCGACGCCCTCCCAGAACCCGCATGAAAACCAGTATCGAGCACCGTGAGAGCGCCGATCACACGCTCTGGTGCGAGCGCGGGCCTGCTTGCTGTAACGGACTTCCCTAACGCGATTGGCAGCGAATCCTGGCTCTCAATGAGGCCGAGTTCGTGCGCCCTCAGAACCAATTCGACCTGCGTCCGAGCCCCTAGCTTTTTCCCCAGGTGGTAGCGGTGCGTCTCCACGGTTCGTACCGAACGGTGGAGCTTGGCGGCGATCTCCGAGGTCGTCCGTCCCTCCGCAATCAACTCCAGCACGCGGTGCTGGGACGGGGTCAGTCGGACGGTGACGTCCCCTGATGCCCCCGATCGACCTGCTCTCGCCATACACAGCACTCCTTGGCTCAAAGTCAAACGCCTCTATCGCCTATCGGTGTTTATACGCGCGAAGAGGTAACGATCGTACTGAGTCGCTCAAAATCAAGTATCCCTCAGTGTTTGCACTGGCTTTCCGTGTCTCGGCCCTGCTTCCGAGCATTCGGCGGGTGTTGCCGTTCGTTGCGTCGCGCGTAGATGCACAGGGTTCGATGAGCTCACGACAATCGAAACGGAAAGTTCAACGCCCGGATGTCCGACCCTTCGGATTATGCCCAGCAGTTCACACGCCCGCACGTCCGCCGACGGCACCCCGCCTTCCTCGCCGAGCGCCGTGCTCCCATCGCTGCTTGTGCACGGAATGTCCGGGCGGGCGCGGCCCGGCTTGGACGGTCTCGGGCCCGGTCTCTCCTTCAGAGTGTGGGGCTAGCACATGCCGCCAACCGACACACATTCATCGCCGATCTCGAATCCGCTCGGGGACGCCGACCTTCGCGCGCTGTACACCGCGCTCGACAAGACCGCGATCGTTGCCGCCACCGATGCGCGAGGCAACATCATCCACATAAACAGCGAGTTCGTCCGCGTTTCAGGCTACTCCAGAGAGGAGCTGATCGGGCAGAACCACCGGTTGCTCAGTTCCGGTCGGCACGGAAAGGACTTCTGGAGGCAGATGTACCGCACGGTTGTTGGGGGCGAAGTCTGGCGGGGCCAGGTCTGCAACCGGGCCAAGGACGGCAGCGAGTACTGGGTCGACACCGCTGTCTGCTGCACTTTCGACGACAACGGGAAGGTCCATCGTTTCATCGCCATCCGCTTCGACATCAGCACGGAGAAGGCGCACGAAGCCAGCTTGCTGCAGCACAGAGAGGAACTCGAATGGGCCGCCGAACAGCAATCGAAGCTGGTCGAGGCGCTCGAATCCTCCAAGGCGGAGCTGGAGCGGCGCAACAACCAACTCGCCGAAGCGGCCGCGGCGGCCAAGGCCGCGGCGAGAGCCAAGAGCGAGTTCCTCGCCAACATGAGCCACGAGATCAGGACGCCGATGACGGCGATCCTGGGCTACGCGGACCTCCTCGCCGAGGAGAGCGCCGCGATGAGCGAGACGAACCGGGAGTACCTCGGCCTGATCCGCCGACAGGGGCGGCACCTGCTGCATCTGCTCAACGACATCCTGGATCTCGCCAAGTTCGAGGCGGGCCGGATGACACTCGAGGACATCCCGTTGGACATCCGCGCAATGGCGAAGGATGTGGCGTCTCTCTACTCCGAAAGGGCCAAGTCCTGCGGCGTGTTGCTCAGTTGTCGGGTCGCGCCAGATGTCCCCGACCTGATCACCGGCGATCCCACCCGGATCCGCCAGATCATCACAAATCTCGCATCAAATGCGGTGAAGTTCACAGAGAAGGGGAGCGTGGACATCGCCGTCGAGACCGATGCCGGCCCAGGCCAGCGTGAACTCTCGGTCAGGGTCAGCGATAGCGGGATCGGGATCGAGCCGGAGCACATCTCACTGCTCTTCGAATCGTTCTGCCAGGCGGACAGCTCGACAACGCGCAGATTCGGCGGGACGGGATTGGGCCTCGGCATCTCCAGGTGCCTCGCAGACGCGATGGGCGGGAGGATCTGCGTCGAAAGCGATCCCGGTGTCGGAAGCACTTTCACGCTCTCGATACCGCTCAACACCCCGGATCCGCGAGCCGGCCTGTCTCTGCCGGCCGCGGTCGACGCAGAACGCTCTTCGCCGGGATCGCTCCGCGGACTCAGCGTCCTCATCGCCGAAGACAGTCCGGACAATGTCCGCCTGCTCAAGCACTACCTGACGAAGGTCGGCGTGAGCGTCGAGACCGTTGGCAACGGCGAGGACGCGGTGCGCCGCTTCACGGTTGACGGGCGCCTGGGCGGCCCGCTGATGGATCCGCCGCCCTTCGAAGTGATCTTGATGGACATGCAGATGCCCAAGATGGACGGCTACACCGCGACGGAAATCCTCCGCGGCCTCGGCTGCAGGACACCGATCATCGCCGCGACCGCCCACGCGATGCCCGAAGACCGCGCGCAGTGTCTTGCGTGCGGGTGCGACGGGTACATCACCAAACCGTTCGATCCCACCCAACTCATCTCGACGATCCGGGCCTGCTCGCAGCAGAGCCGCATCGCGGGCTGACAGATATGGAGCAGTCATGAGCACCAAACCAACACCGAGGTGGCTCGATCCAGAGATGTATCGGCGGGCGACCGAGGCGGCCGAGGTCGGTGACTACCAGACCGCGTTGCTGTGGCTCTCCAAGGCGCTGTCGCGCTTTTCGATGCTGTTGACCTCGAACGCAGACCAGCTCGACGCATTCAGGCGGGAGCTCTCAGAGCTGCCGGCCGCCGCCGGACTCTTCCCGGAAAGCGCCAACGCCGGACGGGATCAAGGAAACACCCCGTGACAAAGACAGACACAGCACAGCATCAATCGCCGACGGCCGGACTCACCAAGAGATCCGGACCGATCGCCGCTGCGACCGGAGTGGTCAGCGGGATGAAGGTCTCGACGAAGATAGTCGCATCCGTGTCGGTCATGATGGTTGTAGTTATGGCGGTCGCATACAGCGTCTTCGTGTCCGAGCACCGGGCGGGCATGGAGGTGGCGATGGCCGAGAAAGCGGCCGCCTTCACTGCCGTAGCCGATGAAGCAAAGAACCACACGGCAAAGCTCCTCGACGCGGGCACATTCGATACAGAAGCCCTGATCGCGGAGGTCGTTGACTCGATCGAGAAGGGCGGGCACTACCGCGATACTCGGTTCTACAACGCCATCCCCGTGGTCGCGGGCTGGACCGCCGCACGCGAGGCCGCCGAGCGTGAGAACCTGACCTTCCGTGTCCCCGCGTTCAACGCCAGGAACCCGGAGAACGAACCCCAGCGAGGGTCCTTCCGCGCCGAGATGCTCCGCGACCTTCGGGACCAGGCCAACGCCGGCGGCTCCGACTCGCTCGGACGCATCAACCCGGAGACCAACACCTACACCTACATGCGCGCCATCCGGCTCGACGCCTCCTGCATGATGTGCCACGGCGATCCGGCGACCTACGGGCGCAAAGACGCGGCGGGCAACCGGATGGACCGCGACATCCTCGGCTTCCGCATGGAGGGCTGGAACATCGGCGACATGCACGGCGCCTTCGAGGTCGAGATGCCGCTCTCGGTCGTGGACGCACAGGTCGCGGGCTTCACCACTGACGCGCTCATGATTGTTGTCCCGATCGTCCTGGCGTCGCTCGGCCTGCTCCTCTTCCTCGTCAGGCTCACCATCGGCCGTCCTCTCGCCCGCCTCGCCGGCGTCGCCAAGGACATCGCAACCACCAAGAACCTCACCAAGCGGGTCGGCCTCCAGCAGCGCGACGAGATCGGCCAGGTCGCAAGCTCGTTCGACGAGCTCGTCGGCTCGTTGCAGGGTGTGGTGTCCGAGGTCGTCAACTCCTCGCAAGCGGTCGCCAGTTCGAGCACGCAGATCGCGGCCTCCGCCGAAGAGATGGCCGGAACGCTCACCTCGCAGGAGCACTCGGCCACACAGGTCGCCGCGGCCATCGGTGAGATGTCCGCCAGCGTTTCGGAGGTCGCCAGCCAGACCTCAGAGGCAGCGTCCAGCTCCAAGCAGGCCGGACAGCGGGCCGCGGGCGGAGGAGAGATCGTCCGCAGAACCGTTGGTGAGATGGCTCAGATCCGCCAGGAGGTAACCTCGACGGCGACCGAGATCGAGAATCTGAACTCGAGAGCCTCGAGCATCGGCGAGGTCCTCGAAGTCATCAACTCCATCGCCGATCAGACAAATCTGCTCGCCCTCAACGCGGCGATTGAGGCCGCCAGGGCCGGCCAGTACGGCAGAGGCTTCGCCGTTGTCGCCGACGAGGTCCGCAAGCTCGCAGAGCGAACGCAGCAGGCGACGCTCGAAGTCGCCGGGAGCATCACCGCCATTCAGGAAGGCACCCGCCACACGGTCGAGCGGATCCAGTTGTGCAACGAAAAGGTCACCCAGGGATCCCAACTCGCAGAAAGCGCTGGGAGCGCACTGGAGGAGATCGTCACCTCCGCGGCGGAAGTCGAACGCCTCATTGGTTCGATCTCCGCGGCCGCGCAGCAGCAGGCCGAAGCCAGCGGCGAGGTGACCTGCTCGATGGAAACAATCAGCTCGGGCACGCAGGAGGCGAGCACCGCGGCGAGGCAGGCGGCCGAAGCCGCCTCGGCCCTCTCCGCCGAAGCCGAACGCCTCAGGACGCTCGTCTCGGACTTCACCGTGTGACCGCTTAGGCGAGCAACGCTCAAGCTTTCCCCTTCCCACCGGCCGCCCTTGGACACGACACGAGGGCGGCCGGCCCTTTTCTCTTGGGCCGCCCCAGAATCACCACCCGCCACTCCGATCTACGCCTGCCTCGAACTGCTGACCGAGTCGTTGCGGAATCGCAGCGGCGTTTTCTCACTGATGACGGGATTGCGCACATCTTCACTGTGCATGCAGGGTCCGGAGCGGGGCGCCTGCCCGTGGTCGGTCCGCCTCACGCAGCTTCCCGTTTACCTCGTCGGTTCCATGATGCTTCAGCTTCATCGTGAGCTTCTCGCGTACTGCTGCACAGAAGGGTCTCGCCCGGCCTGGATCAGGACTCCAAGGGCAAGGTCAGAAGCCCTGCGATGCGCAGACGCAGCCCGACCTGCTTCGCGATGCTGAACCGAAACTTAACCTGCTTGGCCCGATGTGGTTCTTGATCAGGGCGAGAGCGGGTGCCACACTGACACTCTCGGGGCCGCGGCAGTCTCGGGTACAGAACAGGCTCCTGCCGCACCGAAGCGGAGGGTTTAGAGGGTGACCAAGGCAGATCACATGCAGTGGCCGGGGCCGGACAACCCTGGTAGCTTTCCCCTCTTGCCGAACACCCTGCCCTCGACCCCGGCCCTGGAGTCAATCGCTCTGTCGATGACCGCTGGATCCTGAACGCCAACGCGGAGATCGCGTCGGCGGCCACTCTCGTTGGCACGCACACTTGTTCTTCGCCTGGAGTATCCGCGTGACGCAGCCGAATCTTCCCCCGTTGTCCCGGCGTTCATTCCTCGGGTATGTCGGAGCGACCGCCGCCGCAGGCTCGATGTTCGGGCTCACCGCGCCCGTCCGTGGCCACGCGCGTGACGGGCGTGCCAAGGGCGTCGTCTACGCGACCGACGCATCGGGCCGGCGAGCGGGCTTGGCGGGGGTGAAGGTCTCCAACGGACTGACTTTCGCCACAACCGACAACGCGGGCCGTTACAGCATCGAGGTGACGGACGACACGACGCTTTGGGTCGTCAAGCCGCGCGGGTATCGCCCGCCGGCCAACGCGATGAACCTGCCGCAGTTCTTCCGCCACCATGTCCCGGCGGGCACGCCCGATGACGACTTCATCTTCCCCGGCATCGCCCCCACGGGCGATCTGCCGGCGTCGATCGACTTCGAGCTCGAAGCGGTCGACGAGCCGGATCAGTTCAGGTGCGTCCTCTTCGGCGACCCGCAGCCGTACACAGTTGAGGAGGCGATCTTCTACTCGCGCGACGCCACCGACGCGTTTGCGGACTTGGAGGGCGTGGCGTTCGGCGTGGGCATGGGCGACCTGGTGGGCGACAACCTCGACCTGCACGCCCTCTACAACGACGCAAACGCGACGAGCGGGTTCCGCTGGTACAACATCGTGGGCAACCATGACATCGAGTTCATGAGCCCGACCGACGGCCACGCCGACGCGGCGTTCCGGCGGACCTTCGGGCCCTCGACATACATCTTCCAGCACGCCAAGGCCCACTTCATCGTCTTGAACAATGTCTACTGGAAGGGATTCAATGGCTTGCGTCGCGACGGCTGGCCCCAGCGAGGCAACTACGAAGGCCGGATCCGGCCCGAGCAGCTCGAACTCGTCCGCCAGTATGTCAAGGATGTCCCGACGGACGAGGCCATCGCCGTGCTGATGCACATCCCGCTCTTCGCGTTCCAGGGTGAGCACTCCGTGCACTCGACGCCGCAGGCGAAGGAACTGCTGGAGATCCTCTCGAACCACCCACACACATTCAGCGCCTCGGGGCACACGCACATCAATCACCACCATGTCGCCGGGCCCGACCGGGGCTACAACAACGCCCAGGGCAAGCACCACCTGCACCACAATGTCGGGGCGATCTGCGGCAGCTGGTACACCGGCAAGCCCGACCGGCGAGGCATCCCCTATTCCACCCAGCGCGACGGCGTGCCCCGCGGCTACACCGTCGTCGAGTTCGACGGTCCGAGATTCACCGTCGGCTACCGCAAGCTCGGCGGTCGGCCCGACGAGCAAATGCACATCGATGTCGGTGAAGTCGCCCGGCGCGGCGAGCCGCTCGGCGTCAGCGTCAATGTCTTCGACGGCGGCCCGCTCTCAACGACCCGCCTCCGCATCGGCAACGATGGCTCGTGGCAGACCATGACGCAGACGAGCAAGATCGACGACAACTACGCCAAGCACCGCGCCGAGAGCGTGGAATGGGCGAACGCAGCGCCGGGCCGGCGAGCGCTCAGCCAGCCGGTTGTCACGGATCACCACTGGACGATCGAGATCGAAACATCCGGGCTGGCCGAGGGGCTGCATGTGATCGAGGTCGAGACGACCGACGCCTACGGCAAGGTCCACACAGGCCGGCGGATGGTCCGCCTTCAGGACGATCCCGTGAACTTCGCGACGATCGACGCAAACTCGATCCGCACACCACGGACCGCGAGCACGCCGTGACGGTCGAATCCGGATGGATGCCGGCGTTTCGGACTGATTAGACCGCAGCGCATCGCTCTACTGTGCCGCGTTGTCCTTCGCCGCCATCAAGCGGGTTCAAGAGATCTGGCAGTTCATCGTCACACCCGCTCTAGGGAGCTTTTCGCTGGCTGGGCGGTCGGAACCGACGAGTCGGACGATGAGCACCGATTCGCATGTGCGGCTGGCGGACGCCGCGTCAGCGATGGAGGCCCTGCCGGGCGAAGCCGCCCCCGACACCGCCCCCCACACAGCCGAGGCCGCCGAGGCCCTGGCGACCGGCACCGACGACACCCGTCCGGGCCCCGGTGGTGCAACATTCTGAGCACACTTCGGCGCCTGACGGTGCAGAACTGCGCATCGTCGGCGAAGGACCGGCCCGAAAGACCGATCGTCAGAAACCGCTTGATTCAAAGGGTTTTAGCGCTCCGTTGCGTCCCGATGCACGCCGGAGCGGCAAAGCCACCTGGGGGACTCGAACCCCCGACCTGAGCTTTACGAAAGCGCAGAACACCCCCCCCTGACGGCCCGGGAGGGCCGATTTCTGGGGGTGGTGCAACACCGGTGCAACATTCCGATGACCTCCGCCGCGTGATCGACGCGTGGGACGGACTGCCCGAGCCGTTGCGGCGGGCGGTGCTGGCGTTGGTGCAAAGCGACCAAGAACAACGATGACAGCCACGAGCGGACTCGCGTCGGGTGCTGCAAGCGTTTCTGCGGGCAACCCCGGTCACTAGCCGAACCGGTAACGGCGTCGACACACTCTCCTCGCCCGGGCCGGGAATGCCGATGCTGGCGATCTGGCCCAAGATGGGCCATCGATCCGGGCATCGTCGCAAGGCGACGACCCGGTCACGACACCCCCGCTCCATTCCACCACCGACAGCTCTGGCCGGCGGCGCACGCCGCTGAGAAAGGGTGGTGTCCATCTGTATTCAGTGGAAAAGCAGGACGCCGCCGACTGTTCTGCGGCGGCGTCCTGATTGTGGCGCCGCGAGGGTATCGCGGCGGTGTGGGGTGTCTGCTCCGGAACCTGTCGCGAGCGTTTAGTTGCTGCGGCCGCTGTAGTCGAACCACCAGCGTCCGTACCAGCCGCCGGCATTGCGGACCTCCGGCACGACCTGCTGGGCGAGCTGCCAGCCGGTGCTGCCTGGGCCAAACCACGGGTGGTAGCTGTAGAGCGACGCGCGGACATAACGCTCTTTGTTGGCGAATTCGGCGTGCCCGTCGAGGAATCCGAGTGTAAGCCCTCGGGCGCCGTGGTTGTTTGTGGCTTCGTCGGGCCAGTTGTTCCAGGTGTCGCCGTTGTTGGGGTCGTCGTCGCCGTCGAGGATGATGTAGGTTGTAGAGGGGTTTTGAACGTTGTTGCGGGTCATGAGGACGCCGCCGGGGCGGTCGAAGCTTGGCGTACGGTTGGAGGTGAAGGTCCGTCCGTCGACATGGGAGCCGTAGCCCATGACGGCGAAGACCTCGTAGCTGTGGCCCCTGCGTCCGTTGGGAACGGCTTGGCCTGTGCCGTCGTCGTGGCGATTGCGGGCGTTTCTGGTCAGATCGGTGTAGTCGGCTTGGGACACGGTAACGAAGCCCTGGCCGGGAACAAAGCGAGAGATCTCCTCCCATCCGATCTCGACACGATTAACCGTGTGCGGGCACAGTGCGATCGAAGTGTTCTGGAGTAGCTCTTCGCGCCAGAGGTAGCTCAGGTCGTCGTCGCCGATGTCGACGACGGCTGTGAACCATCCGTTTCGGTTTCGCTGCGAGTACAGATCCATCGCCATCATCATCTGCCTGACATTGCTGACGCACTTGAGGTCTCGGGCCGCGACGCGGGTCCCGCCCAGAGCGGGCAGCAGGATTCCGATTAGCACGGCGATGATGGCGATAACGATTAGCAACTCGATAAGAGTGAATGCTCGGCGTCCTGCGTTCATGGTCTGCTCCCGGGCTCGGCTGGTGGGACCGTTGCGTTCGTCCGCCCGGGTTCGCCCCGATGCGGTCATCTCGCTGACAAACAGGCCGCGCCCGGCGGTTGGCCGGGCGGGCCCTCGGACAGAAGAATCTGTGGATCAGCAGCCCGCTGCGAAGGCGCTGAGGAATGCGAAGAAGTCATCGGCGTCGATCACGCCGTCGTTGTTGAAGTCCGCGCGGCTGTCGCCCGCGGCGAACAGGCTGAGGAAGAGGAAGAAGTCGTCTGCGTCGACCACACCATCGCCGTTGAGGTCGGGCGGGCAGGTCGGGCCGGTGCCGCTGCCCAATCCTTCATGAGGCACGAAGACGAATGTGAAGGGGCCGTCGGTTCGGTCAAGGACATCAGCCATCTCAAGCTGCTGGATGATGAAGTCGTTGCCGTCCTCGTCATAGCTAAGCCAGTGGTTCAGCGGGGCATCGGCGGGGCCGAAGAAGGGGGGGAAGTTGTCGAGCTGGATGCGGGCATTCGCCTCCATCAGGATGACGCCCTGGTCGGGCGAGACGCCGGGGATGTTGAGGCGGTAGAGCCCCTCAGACTCTCTGGTGAGCGTGTAGCTGCCGGCGGAAAGATCGGTCTCGGCGGCGCCCGAGGCGTCGAACCCTGTAACACGGGCGCCGACCAGGTCGGGTGTGTTGATCGGCAGATAGACGAAGTTCCAGCGGTTTCTAATGAATGTCTGCGGCCCGCCGAACTGCGTGTTACCCGAGCGACGGACGCCGACGCGCCATGTGCCGTCGGGCATCGCGACTGAGCTGACGATGCGGTCGGCGTTGTTGCCGCCGGTGGTGATGAGCAGGCCGCCGGTGTTGCTGTTGGCGCCGTCGACAAAGAGGTTGTACAGACCGTCGCCGTCGTTGGGATCGGGGGTAGGAACGACGGTGCTGAAGAGCGTGGTGCCGGGGGTGACGCCTTCTGTGAATCCGTCGGCGTTGATGTTCCCCGCGATCCACGGGCCTCCGAGGTAGGGGAAGAAGGCGACGGAGATGTCGATGTTTGCTTCGGCGCCGGTGAGAGCGCGGGCGGTATTGACGCCAGTGTGACCGACGATGTAGCCGCCGAACTGGCCGAGGTTGACGGTCTCGGCGACAACGACATTACCACCGGTGCGGTTGCCCCGGACGCTGACGGGCATGACGCCGAAGCCGCGATGCACGGGGAGGCCGCCGATCGCGAAGGAGACATCGGCGCGGTTGGGCGGGGAGACATTGACCATCTCAGCAGCGCCCGTTCCGGTGCTCAGGACGGTCCAGATGGAGTCCTCTTCGGAGTCGCTGCCGTCAACGGACTTAACAGCGACATCGACACGGGCCGAGGCGGCGACATAGGGATAGTCCGGTGCGTCGGCGGGGATCGGCCCGACGGAGAAGAACTCGTAGCGGTTCGGCCCGCTGGGGTGATCCTGCGCGACCTCCCAGAGGCCCATCTTGCCGTTGGGGAAGTCGCCGTTGACATCGAACTCGAGCTGGCCGTTGACCCAGACCTTGATGTTGGTGGGCGTGTAGTCGATCACGAAGTCGAGGCCGTCGCCGGGGTTGCCGATGAAGCCCATGTTCTTGCCCCGCGCAATCTCGGTCACGCCGCCTGGGGCGAATGGGGGCACATCGTTCTCGGGCAGGTCGACACCGCCCCAGAGCTCGTCGGCTGTCGGGGTGCCGCGGACACGCATGAGGCGCAGCCCGGCGAACGAGTCGGTTCCGGGCGTGACATCGTGAAAAGAGCCGGCGCTCGCGGGCGGATCCTGCCAGGTGAAGCTCTGGGTGATCCGCTTCCAGTCGATGATGAGGTAGTCGGCCTCGGGGTTGAGGTTGTCGTTTGCGGTGTAGCCCAGAACGATGCCGAAGAGATCGTCGTCGCCGCCGCCGACGAGTCGTCCGCTGATGCGGGTGTTGTGGATGTCGGGGCCGCCGTAGAAGATCGACGGCGAGCAATTCACCATTTCCGACGCGATTCTGCCGTCGGGGCTGATCTCCCAGACTGCGGTCGGGAAAGAAGCCCCGCCGACCTCAGGGTAGACCCACTCGGTGAACTCGAAGAAGTTGATCGGTGTCTCGGCGTGCGCGACGCCTGCTGCGAGGCCCGCCGCGACGGCGAGCGTGACGGTCTTGCGGATCTGCTGCTGCATTCTCGGATCTCCTCGGCTGCTGGCTGTGAGCCTGGTCCACGAGCGTCGAGGGGTCGGGACGCCCCCGAACCGATCTCGACAGGTGTATAGATACCCGGGAGTTTCGTTCGGAGTGTCAGCGCAGCGCAACAGTCGCGCGAAGATCGCGGCGGATGCCGGTCGGTTGCTCGTTCAGGTTCCGATCAACGCCCGTGCATCGAGACATCGAAGCGGACGGCGTCGCCCCTCCAACGGGCCTCGGCGTACTCGCACGGCCTCCCGCTCGACTCATCCGCGTTGAGGTTGCGGCAGAGCAGGATCGGGATCGAAGGGGGCAGGAAGAGTGTCGCGATGTCTTCCGGCGTAGCGGGCTCTGCGTAAACCTCGCTGCTGATCCTCTTCAGACGCACGCCGAACTCGGACTCCAACAGCCCGTGCAGCGATCCGCCCTTGTAGGTGCGCACGATCGGTTCGAACGGCTCTGCGGGGATCCAGTGGCGGACGCGGACCACGGGCAGGTCGTCGATGTACCGGAGTGTATCGATTCGAACAACCCGTGCGCCGACGGGTAAGTCGAGGGCTTTCGCGGCGTTTTCAGGGGCGTTTTCGACCGCTTTGGCGACGAGCTCGCTCTTGGGCGCTCGGCCGATGGACCGGACCGTCTCGGTGAAGCGTTGGCCTGCGCTGAGGCGGTAGTTGACCCGCGTGTTGAGCACGACCGCTCGCTGGCCCTTTCGCTTGGCGATCATCCCCTCAGCCGCCAGAGCGTCGATCGCCCTGCGGAGCGTCAGGCGATGGACCCCGAAGCTGTCGGCGAGATCCTGCTCTGAGGGCAGCCGATCTCCGGGCTGATGCTCGCGGCGGATGCGCTGGCGGAGTTCGGCGGCGATCTGCTCGTAGAGGGGCTCGCCGTTGGTCTCTACAGAAGGCTTTGGGTGTTTTCTGGTCAAGGCGACGATCGTATGCGTGCCCGCGCCGGAGCCCAGAATTCGAGGGCTGGGTTGCGGTGGCGCGAAGAAGGCGCAAAGTCGGTCCCGAATCGCCCCGAGCGTCCCCCGTTAGCCATGGTGTCTATATACCATGCCCTACATCGCCCTCCCGGCTCAACGCTGCCGGCCGGGCCGGAGGCCGATTGCGTGACCACGTCAAGTTCAACGCGTCCGAGGGCCGTCATCTTCGACTTTGACGACACGCTCTGCACGACCGGTCCGCTGTGGGCGGGGGCGATTCGGGCGGTCTGCCGCGAAGGGGAGATCCCGTTCGCCTCGCTCGGCGACCGTTGGCGGGGGCGGTCGCCGGAGGGGGTTTCGTCGCTCCTTGCCGCTGAGAAATCCGGTGCGGGGCCGCGCTGGTCAGAAGCGATGATCGAGCGTCGGCTCAGGGAGAGC
>JAFIFZ010000049.1 GCA_020831775.1 Phycisphaerales bacterium | reverse complement strand
CGGTGGCCCGGGGGTCCGGCGCGGGATAACGAACCGCCAACCAGGCACGCCACCTCGACGCCTATCCTTTAGCAAAGCTTTGGGTCGGGTCAGAACCGTCCCCGACAACCGAGCCAGTGCCACAGATCAAACCGAACTCACGCTGCACACGACGCGTGAACACCCCCGACCATCCCCTGCGCCACGACCCAAGGCAACACCACGCGCCGCCCCGACACCTTCCCCCACGCATCAAGCATCGGCCCCGGCGACATCGTGCCGACCATCGCGACCGGCGCATCATCAGCCTCGCGCACGCCCAGTTCGGCCATCGCCCGGCGCACCGCCCACGCGTTTTTGCCTTCGCAGACGACTGTTGCGTCATCGAACGCCTCGGCCCGCACCGCTGCGGCGATCGCTTCTCTCGCCGCGCTGAGCCCGGTGAAACGATCGAAGACCTCGCGAGGCATCGGCGATCTGACCTGCCTCCGAACCGTCCGCCGCAGCTCGACCAACCCCGCCCCAAAGCCCTTGATTGCCTGCTCCTTGCGCGCGATCGCCCGGTAGCGCCCTCGGTTCTCGCGCTGGAGTTCCCGCCGCTCGTTGTCCGGCGCGTACCGCTGGATCACCCACCCGTTGTTTCGCACCAGTCGCCCGAGGATCAGGTCCATGTCCCGCCCCGCCTCGACCTTGTGGTGGTCGACCTTGAAGCGCGGGTCGAAGGCGACGCGTCCCCCCGCCAGCAGGAAGCGTGCCGCGAGGTCGTACTCCTCGGCGTAGTAGCCGAAGGCCGGGTCGTACCCGCCCGCGTACAGGAACGCGTCGCGCCGGATCGCGACGCCGCAACCGATGAAGACCTCGGGCAAGCCCCCCGACTCCCGCCGCCCCATCCGCGGCAGCCGGATATCCGCCGAGACCGCGACCACCCCGGACGCCTGCGCCGCCAGCGCATCGAGCAAACCCAGGTCTGTCGGGTACGAGTCGTCATCGAGCATCACGAGCCAGTCGCTGGCCGGATCGCTCGCTTCAGCCGCGGCATTCCTCGCCGCCGCCCCCTCGTTCCGCCCGAGCCTCAGCACCGTCACCGGGATCCCGTTGGCGAGCGACCCCGGCGCGCGCACGGGCGCGTCCGACGCGTTGTCGGCGATGACCAACTCCGCCCGGTGCCTGGGGAGCAAGCCGATCGCTGCGAGCGTCTGCGCGACGCGGTCGGGCCGGTTGCGCGTCGGGAAGATGTAGCTGATCCGTGGGTGCGGGCCGGTCATGACGCCTTCTGCTTCACGATGCCTTCATGGCCGCCCGATCGCCCGGCAGGCGCGACCGGATGACTTCCGCCGATGCGAACGCCAGGTGTGCCGCGTGCACGCGCGCGATCCCCTGCCTGAGGTCCGTCGCCGAAACCGGCAGGTTCCCAAGTCGCTGCGCCTGCGTCGCCGCGGCCACCGCCCCGATGAACCCCGCCGCCAGCAGCGAGCCGCCGGCGATCCTCGTCAGCGTCGCGGCCGTCATCAGCGCGTCCCCGCAGCCGAGCGGGTCGATCGCGATCGTCGCCAGCGCCGGGATGTGCTCGGAGCCAAGCTTCCGCTCCCAACCCTCACCCGGCTCGGGCAGGCGGTCGAAGGCGACCAGCCCGTCCGGACCCATCTTGATGATCGCCGATCCGGACTTGGTGTGCTCCAGCAGCTTCCACGCGACCGCCGGCAGCCCCTCGTCGAAGATCCGCATCGACTCGCGCAGCTCGCGCTCGCTCGGAAAGAGCATGTCCATCCGCTCCATCGAGAGCAGGCTGGACCGACGCCCGCTCACATCCCCCGCCATCACCCCCACCATCGGGCGGATGCGCCGAACCAGCTCGCGCGTCAGCGTCTCGCCCAAGAGCCCCAGCCCGAAGTCCGCCACGATCGCCCCGTCGACGCCCCCGCCCCCCCCGCACGCCTCGGCGGCCATCTCGACAAACGCCCGCTGGCGGGCTTGGTCGAGCACGATCGGCTCGACCAGATCGAGCTTCATCACCTTCTGCTGGCCCGCCAGAAACCGCTGCTTCTCTGGCAGCGTCCCGCCCACGGGCATGCTGAGCACCTCGACGCCTTCGGCCGTCAGGCGCTGGCGGACCTCTTCGGCCGCCCCGTCCCTGGGCATTGCGGTGAGGAGGATCGGCCTCGCCCCCATCGCCGCGGCGTGCCTTGCAATCACCGCCGCGCCCCCGTCGTACTCCCGGCGCTCGATCGGGCGGAGCGTCAGCACCGGGCTCTCGCCGGCGACCTCCGGCTGATCGCACAAGACATAGGTATCGCGGATCACCTCGCCGACGACCAGCAGCCGCTTGCCCCGCATGCCCTCGATGTGCCCGTGCAGGTCGGCCATCGCCAGCTCCGGACGCTGGGTCAGGCGGGCGAGCCGCTTATGGAAAGGATCGACCGAGTGCTCCATCGAGGCGATGAGGGCCGTCGAGCTGAAGACCACATCCCCCGAACTGAAAACCACGCGCCCGCCCGAGGCCTCGACGGCGTCACGCTCCGCCCGGAAACGGGGGTCGTTGTTGTGCTCGTACTCGCTGCCCTTGATGTAGATGTCCGGCTGCAGGTCGCGCAGCAGGTCGAGCGCCGTCGGGCTGCGGTCGATGTGGACGAGGTCGACACAGTCGAGCTCGGCGAGGTTCTCGGCGCGGAGTTCTTCCGGGATCAGGGGTCGCCCCTCGCCCTTGCCGACGAACCCGTCGCCGGTGATGCTCACCAGCAACAGGTCGCCCTGCGCCCGCGCGAACCGCAGGTGGCGGATGTGCCCCGGGTGAACGAGGTCGAAGCACCCGTGGCACTGCACCAGCGTCCGCCCCTCGCCTTTGAGGCGTTCGCGGAGGCGGAGCAGTTCGGCGCGGTCGAGGATCTTGCCGCTCTGGCCCATCGGAGTCTCCGTCTGCTGCGCGCAATTGTCCGTGCGCACGCCGTTTCATCTGTCGGACGATCCCCGGGCACTCCGATACAAACCCCCGTGAGCCAGACGAACACCCAAACCGGAGTGGCCCCGACGCGCACGATCAGCCGCGACGAGATCGTCGCCTTTGGCCGCCAGATGCGCCCGTGGGTCTGGCTGCCGATCGCGGCCCAGGTGCTCGCGCAATCGCCTGGCGACGCGATGGTGCGATTCCTGGTCTCGGCAAATCTTGCGCATCTGGGGCTGAAGGCCCCGGCGCTGGAGCAGCTCGATCTGCTCGACCCGCGTGCCGCCGAGGCGCCCGAGGTCGTGGCGTTGAGAACCCAGGTCGCGAACCTACCTGATAACGGGGTAGACCATCGGACGCTGATCCGGACCGCCCGGGCCAACCTCGGGGCGCTCGGTGAGCGCGCGCCAGCGGCTCTCCCAGGCGTCTTCGACGCCTGGGCGGACAATCTCCGATCCGAAGACTGGCAGCGGACCGGCGACAACCAGTACATCCGTCGTCCCGCCGGCGAGACGGACCTGCGCCAATGGCGTGGGCTGTTCGACGGGCGGGCGATGGCGGCCGAGTTCGCCCAATCGCACCTCGCCGCCCTCGGCGAGTACCCCCGCCCGATGACGATCGAGGGGATCGATCCGCCCTGGCTGCTGATCGCCGCCGCCGAGGCGACCTCCCAGCGTCCCAACGGGTACGCCCCGCGCCTGACCATCCTCCAGGCCGACGCGGCCGAAGCCCTCGACGGGCTGGCCCAGGCGGACATGGCCGAGCTGCTGGCGCACGACCGCGTCGAGTGCTTCATCGGGGCCGACGCCTCGGCCCGGTTTGAAGAGGGCCTCGCCTCACGGCTGGACCTGACGATCGCCGGACCGTTCCTGCGTCAGCCGGGGCTGCGGACGGCGCTGGTGCCCGACGCCGCGGCCGCCCTCCAGAACGCGATCGCGCGGCAGCAGCAAGAAGAACAATCGCTCCGCGAGCGGGTGACCAGTTCGTACGCGGGCCGGGACATCTCGTGGTGGTCGCGCCGGTACGCCGAGGCGACCTCGCCCGGCTCATCAAAGCCCCTGCGCGTGCTCATCCCCACGACGCGATACTCGACCTACATCCAGCACGCCAGCCACGACCTCGCCGAGGCGTTCAGGGCGCTCGGGCACGAGGCCGAGGTCGTGATCGAGCCGGACGAGCGATCGACGATCGAAGCCCGCGGCCACCTCCGCGCCGTCGAGGCGCTCGAGCCGGACCTGATCGTGGTGATCAACTACCCGCGCTGGTGCGTGCAGCAGGGGGTGTACCCGGCCGAGGTCCCGTTTGTCTGCTGGGTGCAGGACGCGATGCCGCACTTGTTCGAGGCCCGATTTGAATCCAGACGCGGGGTCGAGGATGGCGCGATCGCCGCCGCGCTGGACTTCCTCGCCGGGCACATCACGCCCGAGCTGATCGAACGCGGGGGCCACGATCCGGCGCGGGCGCTGCCCGCCTCGGTGCCCGCGAGCTCGCGCAAGTTCCACGACACATCGCCATCACCCGAGCTCGCCCGTTTGCACGAGTGCGAGGTAGCCTGCGCGACCAACCACAGCGAGACGCCGCGGGCGATGGCCGAGCGGCTGAAGCTCGAATCGAGCGCCGACAGCAGGCTCGGAGCCTGCATCGACGAGATCCTGGAAGCCGCCGAAGACCTCGCCCCGCGCGTGCACCTCGTCAAGCACCACAAGGCGCTGAAACAGTCGGTCGACGCGATCATCGAAAAGCGGCTTGGGCTGGGCGTTGCGCCCGAATCCGCGGCGTACCTCTACCGTCACGCCGCGATGCCCCTGCTCGACCGCGTGATGCGCCACCGGACGCTCGAATCGGCCGCAGCGATCTGCGATCGGCGGGGCTGGCGCCTGCACCTGTACGGTCGCGGGTGGGAGGAACACCCGACGCTTGCCGGCTACGCCAAGGGCGTGCTCGACCACGGCGAGCCCTTGCGAGCCTCCTACCACCTCGCCAAACTCCACCTGCACATCAGCGCCTCGACGATGTCGCACCAACGCGTCGTCGAGTGTGCACTGGCGGGCGGGCTGCCGGGCGTGCGCTTCTTCCGCGACGGGCTGGGCGTCCTGATCACGCGGGCGCAGCGCAAGCTGATTGAGGTCGAGCCGATCGGGCGCGACGAGTCGATGCACGCCGACCTCTTCAGCCACACCGAGACGGCCGAATCGATGCGATTCAAGTCGATCGCCGACCGGCTCGGCCTCGAAGAGCCGGCCGGCTTCCTGATGGACGACCGGCGGCGGGAGTCGATCGCCCGCGACACCTTCGGCCGCCCGATCGACGAAGACCCGTGCTGGCTGCTGGGCGATCCGCTCGAAACCTGCTTCTGGGACGACGCCTCGCTGGAGGCGTTGATCGAGCGTGCCGTCGAGCGACCCGCGTGGCGGTCGAACGCCGTCGGCGGCATCCGGCGCAGATCGCTGGAGCACTGCACGCACGAGGCCTTCGCCCGGCGCCTGCTGGAAAAGATCGGCGCCGAGCTGCGGGCCGGCGCGTCGATCAGCAAGTCGCCTACCGAGGAGCTCGCGGCGTGAAGACCGCCCTCTCCACAGCGGCGAAGGCTCGCGTGCAGCGCGTCGAGCGATACCTGCCCGAGAGCGATCGTTTCCGCGATCGCTTCGGCGCCAAGCCCGATCACGAGGAATTGATAGAACTCGGCGCGTGGTACCAGCCGCCGCGCTGGGCGGCGGGCGCTGTCGGCGTGATCGACGCGTGCTTCCTGTTCGATGTTGTCGCGTGCGTTCGCCCTGAACGAGTGCTCGAACTCGGCGTCGCCTCGGGGGGGTCGACCTCGGTGCTGCTCAGAGCGATGCACCACGCGGGACTCGCGTTCACCGACGACGACGCACGACCCGCGGTCCGCTCGTTCGACCTGCACCCGATGTGCTACAGCGACCGCTCCAAGCCCGTCGGCTCGGCGGTCTTCGAGATGGCGCCGGACCTCGCCCACGGCGTCGAAGTCCGCTCGGGCGTCACCTCGCTCGACCTCGGCGCGACGCTCGCGGGCGAGAACTTCCCGCTGGCGTTCATCGACGCCAACCACCAGCACCCCTGGCCGACGCTGGACATCCTCGCGCTCCTGCCCGCGCTGGCGCCGGGGGCGTGGGTCGTGCTGCACGACATCGACCTCCCCGCCGCGGCCGAACGCTACGAGCGCACGCACAACACCAAGGTCCACTGGCACGACCACGGCGCCAAGCACCTGTTCGACACATGGCCCTTCGAGAAGATCCGGGGCAACGGCGAGGCGGACAACATCGGCCTCATCCGACTGCCCGACCCCGCGCCCACACTCGCCGAGCTTCGCCTCGCGCTGGCGCCATCGATCAACAAGCCCTGGGAGACCGACCCGGGCGAGCAAGGGCGGGCCGTCCTCACCGGCTCGCCTTCGGAGGGCGGGCGATGAACTGCACGGTCGGCTTCGTCGTCCCTGCCTTCAACGCCCAGAGCACACTCGCCGACACGCTGCTGTCATTCATCGCCCAGGACGACCCGGGCTGGAGCGCGATCGTCGTCGACGACGGCTCGACCGACGCAACAGCGCAGATCGCGCGATCGTTCGCCGACCCGAGAATCATTGTGCTGCGTCAGCAGAACGCGGGGCTTGCGACGGCACGCAACGCGGGCTTCGTTCACACGCGCACGGAGTTCGTCGCCTTCATCGACGCGGACGACACCGTCGAGCCTTCGTTCGTGCGAGCGATGCGCAACGGGATCGGCGGGGCGGACGCCGTCTGCTGCGCCACGCGATTCGTCGGGCCCGAACTGGAAGACCTCGGCTGGACGCGGACGCCCGGCGCGCACGACCTGACGCCCGCAGGGCTGATCGCGTACAACCCGCTGCCGGTCGGGTCGGTGCTCTTGCGCCGGTCGTCGCTCGGCGCGGGCCCGCTGTTCGACTCTTCACTCCCCGTGCACGAGGATTGGGACTGCTGGCTTCGCCTCACGACCCGCGGCCTGCGCGCAGCCCCGCCCGTCGAAGCAGCGCTCTTTACCTACAGGCTCAGGCCGGGCTCGATGAGCCGCGCGATCGAGAGGATGCACGCCAAGGGACTCGGCGTGATCGATCGCCACGCACCGCGCGTCGAGAGCATTGACGCTCCACGCCTGAAACGGGACTGGACGCTGCGCCACATCGCGCGGGCGATCGCCGAGCACGACGCGGGGCTGGCTCGCCGGTGGATCGAGCGCCTGTCGCCCTTGGAGCCCGAGGATCTCTCGGTGATCGCCGCCACCCTCCCCCACGCGATGCGCCGGGCCGACCCATGCCCGCAGAGCGAACTGCCGAACGCCGAGGCGCGCTGGGCCGCGGCGGTGCGCGCGTGCTCGCCCGCCTACGCCTCCGAACTGCTCTCGATGACAAGATTCGGCATCGACCTCACGAGGGCGGTCGAGCTGGTGCGGCGCGAGCGCCGGGCCGGACGCACCCCCGTGCTCTTCGGCGTCGGCGAACGCGGACGCGAGCTCGCGCAGGCGTGCGCCCACGCCGATGCGCATATCGACGCCTGGATCGACGACAATCCCGACGCGTCGGCGATCGCCTGCGGCGAACGCCTCACACGCGCGCAGATCACCGACGCCCACACGCTGATCGTCACCCCCGACGCGCCCGAGGCGATCCTGCGGTCGCTGGACGGAACCCCGGCCCGGGTCGTGCTGCTGCGCGACCTGACGGCGCCGGAGCACAACACAAAGGCGAAGACTGCGGATGATGCGAACCGGGCGAACTCGACGAGCCGGGCGTCACAGCGAGCGTGACGCCTGCATCTGCTGCTCGACGCGGTAGCGCTGGCGCTGGATGTACACCAGCCACTGCTCGTCGGTCTCGTGCAGCATCGCGCGCCGGATGATGGCGAGGGTTTCCTCGTCGGCGTCTCGGAGGAGGTCGGCCGCGGCGACGATCCCGCGCAGCGCCGGCTGGTAGTTGCGGTCGCGCTGCATGGACTGCTCGAAGTAGCTCCGGGCGTCCTTGGGCCAGCCGCGGCGCATGTACACGACGCCGAGGTTGTGCATCGGGCGCGGGTCGGTCGGGTCGAGCTGGCTCTCGATGGTGAAGGCTTCGGCGGCGGCGCCGTACTCGCCGATCTCCATCAGCAACAGGCCGAGGTTGTTGTACCCGCCCTCGATACGCCCGTAGAGGGCGAGTGCGCCGCGGATCTCGTCGATCGCTTCCTGCGTGCGTCCGCGGTCGGCGAGGCTCATGCCCCGCCGGTACTTCGTCTCGGCCTCGGCCCGCCTCTGGGCGGCCTCTCGCCGGGACTGCGCCTGCTCTTCGAGCAGGCGGCTTTGCTCGTTCTGGTTGACCCTCGGCTGGCGCGGGGACTGCGTGCACCCGGCGCCGAGCACCAGGAGCGCCAGCGCCCCTGCGCCCGCTGCGGCTAAACGATGGCGTGTCACTGTCGACGCTCCCATCTTGCGAAGGTCACGCGCACCTGCCAGCGGTTCTGCTGGGGCGTGACCGTGATTTCGTTGACGCGGAGCCCCGCGATCCTGTCGGTGCAGCGCTGCACCCAGTCCAGGATCCGCTCGAGGCTTTCGTGCTGGATCGTGTACTCGATCGTCAGGAGGGTGATGTCCGCCCCGCCGCGGTCCTGTCGGCTCTCTCGACCGATGCCGACGCTGAGCCCCGCGCTCCGCCCGATCTCCTGGATCTCTGAGAGCAGGCTGCGGGGTTCGTGCACATCGCCCTGTGGGCCGGCGCCCGCCTCGAACTCGCGGAGCGCCGTCAGCTCCGCCGAGAGCTGCTGCGACTGCTGCAGGAAACTCCGCTGGCGCTGGCGTTCGTTGTCGGCGTCGGAGACTCTGCCCCACGCGACCAGCAGCAGCACGAGCGCCAGCGCAAGCAGCAGGCCCGGGACGATCACCAGCATCGTCGGGCGGTTGCGCCGTTCAGAGGCCGAGGCGCCCGAGGCGATCTCGTAACGCTGGTCTTCGCTCAGGCGTGGATTGTCGCTCATTGGCTCCCCGCCTCGGGCCAGCGCCCGGTGATCGAGAGAGAGACCTTCTCGCCCTGCTGCGTGGGTGTGGCGAACGACCAGTTCATGGTCGAGCCGCCCATGCCGCGCATCGCCTGGCGGAACTCGTCAAACATCGGCAGGTCGTTGACCAGGACGGTCATGGAGCCGCCGATCTGCGTGATCTGGATGTTGCGGACCTCCAGCCCCTCGGGCCCGTACATGCCGAGGAGGAAGGCGAGCGCGTCGAACTCGGCCATGACGGGCATCGTCGGGGGCAGGCCGCTGGGGGCGGTCACGCGCCGTCTGGCCTGCTCGACCTGCTCGCGCAGTCGCATCACCGCCAGCGCGCCCGAGGCGGGCTCGGCCAGGTGCTCGCGGTACACCTCCATCGACTGGCGCCGGTGCTCGGAGGCGATGCGCCGGTGGTCGCCCGAGGCGCTGTTGAGCTTCTGGGCGTACAGACCCAGCGCGACCGCCAGCGCCCCCATCGCGGCGCCGGCCCAGAGGTACAGGCGCCGGTGGGCCTTGCCCGGGCGGTTGGCCAGCTCGACCAGCGAGCGCCGGGGGTCGTTGGCGGGCGAGGTGATCTCCGATCGGCGGTCGGCCAGACGCCGCACCGTCTCGCCGATCGGATCCTTGAAGACCGCGACATCGACCGAGGTCCCGGTCCAACGCTGGCCCAGGGCCGAGCCGAAGGCGGCGGGGCTCAGGGCGGACTCCGACGCGGGCTCTTCCTCGTGGACGATCACCAGCACGCGACCGGGCCCGCGTCCGAGCTGGACCGACCAGCTCAGCCAGTCGGCGACGAGGCGCGAGGTGTCAGACGCTTCGGGCATCGCCTGGGGGCCGGAGCCGCCGAGGCGGACGCTGCCCGCGGCGACCGTGTCGCCCTTTTCAGACCAGACCCAGACGAGCCTGCCCGCCGGATCGATCAGCACGATGGCGGTCATCACGCTCGACTCGGCGACGACGGCGCCGTTGTCTTCCTCGGCCTTCTTTCGCACGCCGAGGGGGCCGGCGGGGTCCCACGCCTCGGCCAAGGCGTGCCAAAGGGAGATCACCGAGCCGACCTCGATCCCGCGGCGGTCAAGCTGGTCGAGGATCAGGCGGACCTGCGCGTCGCGCAGCGCGATCGCCGCGACGCGGCGCGAGGGGTCGGCGGGCTGGGCCTCGCCCTTGCCCTTGCGGCTCAGCCGCTCGCGGAACGAGGCCTGACGCTTCGCGGCGGGGTCGGCGAGCACCTGCACGCCCGCGCCGCCCGGTGTCGAGACATCGGGCAGCAGGGACTTTTCGGAAGTGGGCTGGAAGAAGTCGTCTTCGTCGCCCTCGGGGGCGGCATCGGCGCCGAGGAGCACGCGCCCGTCGGAGCGTCGGATGAGCGTCTCGGTCACGCCGGGGTCGTCGCCGGGGGGGCGGAGCCAGGCGCAGACGCCCCCGCAGGTGTCAACGCAGAGCAGGCCGAGCCCGCCCGAGCGATCCGAGAGCACATCGGCGATCCAGTCGGCGGCGCCGGAGGCGTGCTCGAACGCGTCGCCCTCGGGGGGCGTCCACGATTCGTCGAGCAATCCGCCGACGAGGCGGACCGACTCCAACCGATCGCCGAGGTCAGAACGCTGGATGTAGCACGCACGCTCGCTCAATTGGATCCTGCTTCGCGCGTCCTGCGCGCCCGATTACGCTGTTCCTGCTGGCGCCGGCGCAGCTCTTCGGCCGATTGGCGGGCCCGCTCGCGCCGGAGGGTTTCGGGGTCGACGCCGCGGCTCTCGGCCTCGCGCTGCAACTCTTCGTCGGAGTCCTTCTGCGGCTCGGTGACCGTTGGGCGGCGTGTCGTCCCGGGGCGTCCGCCCTCGGTCGGTGCGGCGGCGGACCCGGCCGGGCGTCGCGCCTGGTCGGTGCCTGCGGCGCCGCCGCCGGAAAACGAGACCGCTGGCCCGAACCGATCGCCCGGACGCAGACGCTGGGTCTGGCCCCGGAAGTCGACCAGAGCGCTGTCGGGCTCGACCTCGACGAGCTTGACGCCCTCGATCTCACGCCCCGCAGAGAGCCAGACCTGGCGGTCGCCGACACGGATGATCGCGACCTCGACCCCGCCCCCGGTGATGGAGGCGATATAGCGGAGCTCTGTCTCTTCCTCGCCCGCGGGTGGTGTTTCGGGGCGGGCCGCAACCTCTTCTTCTTCACCCTCGCCGGTGCTGGCGGGCGGGGTCGGGCGGGGGGCGTTGGCCAGGAGCCCGAAGCTCTCGGAGATGTCCTTGGCGTCGATGCGGAACTTGGCGGTCTCCTGCGTGGTCCGCTCGCGGTCGGGGAGCGTCACGGGCATCAGGGTCGGCGGGGCCTCGGCCGGGCGGCCGGTCCCCGGCAGGTCGACCGCCAGCACCGAGAAGGCGACCAGCGCGACCACGACCGTTCCGCCCTGCGCGATGCGGAGCAGCCTGACCGCCTGGGTGCGATGCATGGGTCTGCCGGTCATGGTCGAGTCTCCATTGATTCGTTCATTGTTTGTCAGGCCCGCCGCTGCAGGCTTCGACGGTCTTCACTTTAGCGTCCGGGGGCGTCTTCTACAGCCCGGAACTGCACGATCTGGTATCTGGTTGTGCCGGTTCCCGCGACGCGCCCGGACATGGCGTAGCCCTCGTAGGCGTTTGTCAGACGCGGGGCCGCGAGCGGGGTCGAGGGGGAGTAAAGCTCTACCCGCAGCCGCCAGACATTCGTGTTGGCGCTGAGCGCCCTGTTGACCAGGGCGAGCTGCTCCTGCGGGACGCCCCGGTCGCGGGCGACGCGGGTGATGTCGCCGGAGCTGATCGAGCCGTCGGCCGCCTCGGCCAGGATCGCGTCGGCGACCGCCAGAGGGTCAAACGAGGGGGCGGGGATCACGCCGGCAAGGGCCGCGGCGATCGCCTCGCGGGTCGCCCCGCGGACACCCACGGCCATCGGCCCGATCTCGCGCGAGAATCTCGGCGCGTTCTCCGGGCCGACGAGGTTTTCCAGAGCTTGATAGATCTGCGGGGCGTCGCGACGGTTCTCGGCGCTCAGGCCCACAAAGCGGCTCAGCACGGTCCCCTGCCCGTCGGCGAGGTAGACGCGCGCCGTCGAGCGATCCGCGAGGGTGAGCGTGAAGACATGCCCGTCGTCGACGAGCATGTCGGCGATGTTCAGGTTGCCCAGGGAGCGGAGCCACGCGCCGACGACCTCTTCAAGGCTCGCCTTGCCGTGGTGGTGCTGGTACTGGTCGACGGTCCGGCCATAGGCGAGGGACTGTGCGCCCAGGCGGTCGAGCATGGTGGCGGTGAGCACCGAGGAGGTGAGCACCAGCAGGAGGACGACGATGAGGGCGTAGGCGCGTCGCATTTATCCGTCCTCCCCGCCCGCGTCGCCGCCCTGGCCGCCCTCGCCCGTGGGCGGAGCCGCGGCGCCGCCGAGGTCGGGCATGTCGACCTCGGGGCCGGTGGCCCACTGCACCTCGAAGATCCAGCTCGCGTAGAGGCCCGAGAGGGCGCGGACCTCGATCTCGACATACGCGGGCAGGTCGTCGGCAGCGCTGGCCTGGTAGGCGCTGAGCCGCTCGTTGCGGTAGAAGACATCCCAGGTGAGCGACTCGATGCCGCTGGCCAGACGGATGGCGTTGATTCCGTGTCTGCGGTTGGTGTCGAGGGTGTAGGGCGTGCCGTCGGGGCGGAGGGGCCTCCACCACATCGCCCAGCCCCCGAGGTCGTCGTCGTCCTGGCGGAGCTCGAAGATGCCGCGGTAGCCCGCGACGCTCTCTTCGAGTTCGGCGGCTTCGAACGGGTCGAGGTCGACCGGCCAGCCCATGCCCGCGGGCGGCTCTTCCACGACGACCTCGAACGACTGGATGTACTCCGTCCCCGTCGGCGAGACGGGCCCGCCGAGGTAGCTCGGGGTGCGGTCCTGCCGGAGGATGAGGCGGGGCAGGTCCTCGATCGGAACTTCGCGCTGCCAGACCTCGGGGATCGCCTCGACCTCCGAGCGGATCGCGACGAGCTCGGCGTAGCTGAGCGATCGGCGGGTGGTGGCGCCCTCTTCGTCGGTGACTTCGATGTTGGTGCCGGCGATGCCCGGCGCATCTTCGACGGTGGTGGTCACCAGCCCCGAGAACGCCCGCTGCAGCGCCAGACGGAGCGAGGCCATCTGCATCATCGAAACGGTGCGGACCTCAAGCGAGCGGTCGGTCCGCCCCATCACGCCGATGATCGCGGTGGCGCCGAAGACGACGATCACGCCGAGAGCCGCGGCAAGCACCGTTTCCAGCAGCGAGAAACCTCGGCGGGTGTGGCGGGGACGGGTGTGGGATACCGGCCCGGCCATAGACCTGTGGCACTGGCGGCTCGCCCGCCAGTGTTTCACAGCAAGGTCGCAGCTCGCGGATTGAGGCAAACCCGTGCCACCGACCTCTTCCAGAGGTCGGTGCCGTTGCGTCATCGCCGCGATGGTGCGAGTCTGAAGCACCGACCTCGCCGAGCCGAGGTCGGTGGCACGGTCGCGCCCTGCGCCCTGATCCCTGCTCAGCTCCATCACTCGTCCCCGATCTGGTCCATGATGCCGCGGATGAGCTCTTCCTGGCGTTGCTGGAAGGCTCTGTCGGCGGCATCCGGATTCCGCCGGATGTCGAGGGGGTCGTACAGACGGATGACGGTCTGGCGGGGCACGCCGGGGCCGGCCTCGCGCCCGCCGCCGGACTCCTCGCTGAGCCAGACGGTCGTGGTGACCTGTCGCATGCGGTTGAGGCGCACGGCTGTCCTCGAGCGTTGCTGCGTGCCGGTGCCGCGGCGGACCCGCTGCACCGCATCGCTCTCGGTCAGCGTGATCTCGATGACCTGCTGCGAATAGCGGTAGGTCCTGTTCTCGTAGGGGATGAGCTCGGCCGGGCGGGGCAGGTCGTTGGGGTTGTCGAGGTAGACGAGGGTGAGGCGGTTGGCGAGCTCGGCGGCGCCGAGGTTCTGCTCCTGGCGCTGCTGCGAGGAGGTGACCAGTTGCAACGCGGCGCCGATCGTCCCGGTGATCATCACCAGCGCGAAGACCGCGAGCAGGACCTCCAGGAGCGTGAAGCCACGCCCACGCCGCTGCTGGCGCGGCCGGCCGGCGGACCGGCGAACACGATGGACCTTAACGCCTGCGATCTGCGGTATCCCAATAGTTGATGTCGTCCTCGGTGCCCAGTTCCCGGTCGGGGCCGGCGGAGATGAGGACGAACGGGTTGGCGTTCGAGTCGGACTTCGGCGAATAAAACAGCGGCTCGCCCCACGCGTCTTCGAGGCTGCCCGGTTCGAGCAGCCGCTCAGAGATCAGCAGTTCCAGCCCCGCTGGAAAGGTGTTGCGGTTGTCGATCGCGTACTGCTTGACGGCGTTATTCACTACATGGAGCGTCTGCTCTGTGGCGCGGACCTGGGCCCGCTCGCTCTGGCCGAGGAGGTTGACCGCCGCGACGCCCATCAGCACGCCGATGATGGCGAGCACGAGCATGATCTCCAGCAGCGAGAAGCCGCGGCGGGCGTGCCGGAGTCTGCGATAGCGGTTGGTTTGCGATCTCATGGCCGTCCGCTCCTGCCCGCGTTCGGGCACGATCGCCCTGCCTGACGCGACGGGCTGATGAACAGTCTACACCCCCTGCTCAACGCCCCAGAAAGGCCGACATTGCACCGGAATCCGCGTTCGACAGAGGCCCGCAGAGACGCCGGCAAGGCCAGCGAGAAGGGCGCGAGCGCCGGGGCGATCGACCTCAGCGCCTCCGACTGCGCACATCCCAGTAGTTGATGTCGTCCTCGGTGCCGAACTCGCGGTCCGGGCCGGCGGAGATCAGGACATAGGGATTGCCCGCCGAGTCACGCTGGGGGGAGTAGTAGAGCGGCTCGCCCCACGCGTCTTCGAGGCTGCCGGGCTCGAGGATCCGCTCGGAGATGAGCGATTCGAGTGTCTCGGGATAGGTGTTGCGGTTGTCGATGGCGAACTGCTCAATGCCCCGGCGCACGACTTCGAGCGTCTGCTCTGTGGCGCGGACCTGGGCCCGCTCGCTCTGGCCGAGGAGGTTGACCGCCGCCACGCCCATCAGCACGCCGATGATGGCGAGCACGAGCATGATCTCCAGCAGCGAGAAGCCGCGACGGGCATGGCGGATCGCGCGGCGGCGGTGGTTCTGCGTCTTCATGGTCTGTCCGCTCCCGCCCGGACTCCGGGCTCGGTGGTCTCTGTCTTACGGGTCAGGCCCCGGGAAAGTTTACGCCCGGCCAAAACGCCCCCGGGCAGAACGCTCCGGAAGGCCGGGGATTGCACTGATAGTGTGCGCCGGCCCGGGCCGAGGCCGAGCCGCCGAGCCGGCTTTGGGCCCCACAGCGTGTCGGCCGTGCGGGCTGGGAAGGCAGGGGAGGGTCCGAGAAATGGGGGGTGAGCCCCCTGCGCCCTGCGCCCCGTCAGAACACCTGCCCCGTCGCCTGGATCATCGGCAGCATGATCGAGAGCACCAGGGCCCCGATCATCGCGAAGAGGGCGACCAGGAGCAGGGGCTGGAGGGCCGCGAGGAAGCGGTCGGACTTGGTCTCGACATCCGCCTGCAGGTCCTCGGCGAGCCCGTCGAACACATGTTCGAGGTCGCCCGAGCGGTCGGCGGCGATCAGCAGCTTCCGCGTCGCCAAGGGCAGGGCAGTCACCTGGTCGATCAGGCGGACGAGCACCCCGCCCTCGACGAGCTTGTTCCGCATCCGCGTGAGCTGGGCCCGAAGCTTCTCGTGCTGCACCGCCTTGACGCTGACGCTCAGGGCGTCGGCGAGCGGGACGCCCGCCCGGGTCATCGCGGCCATGACGCTGAAAAACCGGGCCGACTCCTGCGCCAGCACGACATCTTTGAGCAGGGGCAGACGCCGTGCGAGCCAGCCAGAGGCCGCAGCGATCCGTCGGCGCAGCGCCAGAGCGAGGACCACCAGCCCGCCGAGGCTGAGCAGGAAGATCAGCAGGTGCTCGCGGAGGGTCAGGCCGACGGTCATCATCAGCAGGGTGAAGCCGGGCAGATCGTTGCCGGACTGCTCGGCCAGGCTCGTCAGCGCCCCGCCGATCATCGGGATGATGAACATCAGCATGCCCAGCGAGATCAGCACGCCGATGGTCAGCACCATGACGGGATAGATCATCATGGTGCCGGCCTTTCCCGAGACGGCGAGCTGGCGCCGGATGGTCTTGGAGAGCTGGGCGCAGGCGCCCGCGAGGTCGCCCGTCCGCTCTGAGGCCCGGTACACCGCAATGTTGACCGTGTCGAACGAGCCGACCTGCTGGCAGGCGTCGGCGAAGCTCGATCCCGCGGCGACCAGGTCTCTGATCCGTCCCACCCGGGGCTGGGCCTGGGCCCGGACCGTCCGCTCGGTGACCTCCAGCGCCTCAACCAGGGGGACGCCCCGCCCGACGAGCTGGGCGAGCTGCTCGTTGATCTCGGCGTGGTCCTTGAGCTTGAGCTTCGTCTCCGACGCCAGCCAGCCGGGCAGGCGGATGCTGCGGAGGAGGATCAGACGCTCTCGCCGCAGGGTGTCGGCCAGGGCCCGTTCGCTGCGGGCGGTGCGCAGACCCACCGACCGCTTCCCGCTGGCGGTCGCGGCAAGATAGAAGAACGGCGGGGTCTGGCGGGCGGCTCTGGACATGCTTTGGGCGATCGCTCGACGGGCTGAGTGTATCGGTCACATCGGGCCCGGTGGCTCTGAGCGTCTCCGGACGGCTTTGGGCGGGTTGGCGCCCCGGGATTGATCCCCCGGTGCGGGGGCCTGACAATGAGCGCGGCGGTTTCCGGGCGTTCCGGCCCGCCGCCGACTGAGTCACAACGCACTCGGGCGTCCGGGCTTGCCCGCGTGCCCCAGGGATCGATCCATGAGAGCACTGGTCAAGCACCACGCCGGCGAGGGCCTTCGATTCGTCACCGACCGCCCGACGCCCGAGATCGGTCCCCGCGATGTCCTGATCCGCGTCCGCAAGGCCGGCATCTGCGGGACCGACCGGCACATCTGGCAGTGGGACGAGTGGGCCGCGGGGCGCATCCCCGTGGGGATCGTGACCGGGCACGAGTTCTCGGGCGTCGTCGAGGCGGTCGGCGAGGCGGTGACGCGGGTGACAAAGGGCCAGCGCGTCAGCGCCGAGGGGCACATCACCGCCGGGCTCGATTACAACAGCCGCACGGGCAACGCCCACATCGCAAGGGACACCAAGATCCTCGGAATCGACCGCGACGGGATCTTCGCCGACTTCGTCTCGGTACCCGAAGAGAATGTCTGGCCGATCCACGATCGGATCCCCGACCGGATCGCCGCGGCGTTCGACCCGCTCGGCAACGCGGTGCACACGGTGATGGCGGCGGATGTCTCGGCCAAGAGCGTGCTGATCTCTGGCGTGGGCATCATCGGGCTGATGGCGGTGACGGTGGCGAAGGCGGCGGGCGCCTCACGCATCTTCTGCACCGATGTCAACCCGCCGCGGCTGGCGCTGGCGAAGAAGCTGGGCGCCGTCGAGGCGTTCGATGTCCGCGAAGGGAGCGGGTGGCTCGGCGAGATCCGCAAGGCCTGCCGCGGTGAGGGCGTCGATGTGCTGCTGGAGATGTCCGGCGCCGACGCGGCGTTCGATCAGGGCTTCAGAGCCCTGCGCAACGGCGGCACCGCGGCGCTGCTGGGCCTGCCGGCAAAGCATGTGAACTTCGACTTCAACGAGCACATCATCTTCAAGGGCTGCACCGTGCTGGGGATCAACGGGCGCAAGATGTGGGAGACCTGGTACCAGATGGAAGAGCTCCTGCTCTCGGGACGCCTGGAGCTCGACGAGATCATCACCCACGAGTTCCCCCTCGAAAAGTTCGAGGAAGCCTTCGCGACGATGATCTCGGGCGAGGGGATCAAGGTGCTGATGGATCTGGGGTGATGGGGGCGGGATCACCGCTTATCGCTTTGGGCGCTCTGTGCTGACGAGCCTGCGCTCTGTATTGACGAGCCTCCGCTCGATGTCGTCGATGAAGTCGTCGAGTGTCCGCGGCGTGCGGGGCTGGCGTGGGGCTTTGGGGTCGGTGGCGGCATTGATGGCTGCGCACCACGACGCGACGCTCGATGGATCGCCGACGGTGTGAACGCCTTCAGCCTGACCCGAAGCATCCGCCGCGGCGACGACCTGCGGGGCGGATTCGAGGGCTTCCATGAGCATGCGTTGCGTGCCGCCGGGGCCCCGGGGCTGGACGACGAGAGCCGCGGCGGCGCATTGCAGCAAAGGCCGGGGGTCGGACGCGACGCCGACGCAGCGAACGCGCTCTCTGGCGAGCCCTGCGCCGTCGAGCAGCTTGTGCATGCTGCACCACTCGCTGCCGAGCAGCACGAGCACCGGAGCGCGATCCGCCTTTGAGACCGCCTGGGCCACGACGCTCAGGCGCTCGGGCACGCTTTCGGTGATCGAGCAAACAAGCAGCGGCGTATCGGCCGCGATGTGCAGGAGCGAGCGCCAGTCCGGCGTTGGTTGTTCTGTTTCATCTGCAGGGTTTTGGGCCGGTCTCGGCGGGGCGGGAGTGACGGCGTGGGGGTCGATGCCGCGACGCCCGCCGAGGCGCAGCGCGCGGTGTTCGGCGATGATCGCCCCGGGCAGCCACCGGTGCTGGAGCGTTTCGAACGCTCTGACGATCAGCGAGCGTTCGCCGACAATCGCTCGGAACTGCTCGCGGCAGCCCGGTCCGAGCGGCAGCCAGAGATCCGCCGGAACCAGCGGCGTCAGCGAGAGCGTGGTGTCGGCTTGATCCATCAAACCCATCGAACGCATCGCCCAACGCTGGTAGCGAAGCGGTTTGCGCTTCTTGATCGTCCATCGCGGGTTGCGGACAGAAAGCGTGACGCGTTCATAGTCGAAGTCGGCAGGGGTTTCGACGCCGTCGGCGTAGACGCTGATCGTGTGCCCGCGTTCTGCCAGTGCGATGGCGATCGCCGGGGCCCACCGCGAGTGCGACCAGGGCAGGTCTCTGACGAATTCGCAGGCGAGGGCGATCTTCACTGCGCGCTCCGATCGGGCTTTCGGATGCGGATGCCGGGACGGCCGTGCAGCAGCGGGTTCGGTTGCGGACGCCACGCGGTCGCGAAAGCGAGCAGCAGCCAGAAGTGTGCGCCGATGCGCGAGCCGACATGCAGCGTCTCGAACATCCCCGCGATCAGCAGCCCCGCGAAAGCGAGCCAGAGCCCCGCGTCGTAGGTGTTCTTCTCGCCGGGCAGACGCGGAAGCAGAGCGCGGAACACGAGAACGATCAGCAGCGTCCAGAGCGCGAGCCCGACAATCCCCGTGGTCGCAAAGACATGCAGCGGGGTCGAGTGGGCGTGGGAATGGATGAGGCGGTAGGGCTCTGCGACGCCTTCTTCTCGCAGCCGCTCTGTCGCTGTCGCTCGGTATCCGCCGACGCCGACCCCGCCGATCGGGCGTGCAGCGCCCATGCGGAGCGCCTCTTGTGCCATGACGATGCGAGCGCCGATGTTGGTGTCCATCTCGCCGCGCGAGGCGTCGGCGATCTCGGCCCGCGCGTCGGCAATGCGCGAGGCGACGCGGGGGCCGGCCAGCACCCCGCCGGCGACGATCGCGAAAAGCAGCACGCCGATCGCGGCCAGAGCGCCCCGCTTCCTTCCAGCGCCCGCGGCCGCGCTCGCCGCGAGGACGCCCGCGATCAGCACCACCCCGCCCGCCGCCAGCCATGCGCCGCGCGTGCCGGTCGCGACGATCCCCGCCAGCGTCACGGCGCCGAGCACGCCGGCAATCAGTCGGACGCGTCCGGTCCGTGTCGCCGCCTGGTGCAGGTGCAGGCCGAGGATGGCGCACATGGCCGTCCCGCCGCTGACAGGCCCGAACCAACCGGTAACGCGGTCGTGCGCGCGATCGAACAGCAGCCACGCCGGCGCGTGGTCCTCGCCGATCATGAGCGCAAGCCCATGCCCCGCCTGCGAGAGATGCCCGAGCACAAAGCCGACCGCCCACGCGATCACCAGCGTCGGGCGGCGTTCCATCATCGGCCAGAGGATGAAGAACCACCCCGCCCAGCGGAACGCGCCAAGCTCGCGCCACCCCGCGTCGCGGTCGGGCGACCAGAGGATCGAAAGGGCCGTCCACGCCGTCCACGCCAGGGCGGCCAGGAAGACCGGCTGGCGGAACATCGTCGTCCAGAGCCGCCAGGTCATCACGATGCGCGACAAGGGCGCGAGCAGCGCAAACGCGAAGACGAACTCGAGCACCGAGATCGGCCCGCTCGCCGCGACGCACGCGAGCAGCGCCACACCGAGGTGGATGGGCATGCCCGGCCGGTCTGTCCGCTGATGATCGAACGCCCGCTGGGCGATCGCGCCGTCGGTGCTGAAGCGTGAGCGGGCTGTGCCGGCGTCTGCGGCCATGGGCAGATCATCGGCCCGCCAAGCCGCAAAGCAACGCCGGCAGAGGCTGATGCGCCCGAACCCGGGCAAAAAAAGACCGAGGCGGGCCGTTTGGCCCGCCCCGGGTCAGAAGCGAAGTGGGATCACTCTTGTAAGAGCGATCAGCGACGCCGACGCAGGCCGATCAGGCCGGCGAGCGCGAAGGTCGCGGCGGCGCCGGGGGCGGGCACGCCGCGGACGATGAAGGGCGTCTCGTTGCTGTCGAGGTACGGACGCCATCCGCCAAGAGCGAGTTGCAAGGCATTGCCGCTCGGGGTGATGGGGTTGTTGGGGTCGCCGGGGTTGGCCTCCATGACCGGGCTGGCCCAGGCGGCGACGCCACCGCCGCCCTCCATCTGCCAGTCGATCCAGTAGCCGCCGCTGGTGAGTTCGAGGTTGGCGAGATCGAAGGTGACTGCGTTGATCAGGCGGTGTGTGCTGGAAAGATTCGCGGTCCCGTGGAAGACGCGGTAGATGTTCGTCTGCGCGACCGTGGGGTTGGAAAAGGTCGCGACGACGGAACTGCCGGCGTCGGCGGGGCTGCCGTCCCAGATGCGCAGCTCGCCATCGGTCCAGGGCGGGGAGTTGCTGCCGGGCATGTACGCGTGGACGGTGATCGAGTCGATCAGCCAGGTTCCGCTGACGGTAAAGTCGTCGGCGATGCGGTAGTGATCGCCCGTGGTTTGCTGCAGCACATTGGCGCCGGCGTTGGCGCCGTCGCTCGCCATGCTGACATCGAACCCGCCCGCGCCGGCGCCCGGATGGGTGACCATCCCGCCGTTGTCCCACAGGACATTGGCTCCGCAGACCGAGCAGAGCAGCCCGGTCGTCGCGGCCGCAAAGGTGACATTGTTCATTGTGTTCTCCTCCTGCCGGCCGCGAGCAGCCGAGTATTGCGTATCTGGCTGACAGCCTGACTTTCGATGATCAATCGGGGACGGCCGATCGCGCCCGCGGGCCGCACACATCTCATTGAGGATAATGCGTAATCGCTTGCCCGCAAGCGATAACCGATTCTTGTGAACCAAACGCAACGGGCGCAGATAATCCAGATCGCATGATCTGCGTGCGCATTGCTGCGCTGTTGGCTCGGCGTCTGTGAGCCGTGATTGTCCACAAAAAAAGCACAGGGGCGGACCCGAAGGCCCGCCCCTGAGATTCAAATCAGTGTTGACGGAAGCCGAGCGATCAGCGACGGCGACGCAGGCCGATCAGGCCGGCGAGGGCGAAGGTCGCGGCGGCGCCGGGGGCGGGCACGCCGCGGACGATGAAGGGCGTCTCGGTGCCTTCGGGGTCCCTGGACTTGAGCTGCCAGCCGTCCGCGGCGAGCTGAAGGGCGTTGCCGAAGGGGGTGGTCGGCGCGTTGGGGTCGCCGGGGTTGGCCTCCATCACAGGGGGGGCCCAGCCGCTGGCGCCGCCTTCAACATTCCAGTCGATCCAATAGGTGCCGCTGCCGAGCTGCAGGTCGTTCAGGCCGAAGGTGATGTTGTGGACCGGACGTGCGGTGTTGGAGAGGTTGGCGGCGCCGTTGAAGACGCGGTACACGCCGGCGTCGGTCACGGTCGGGTTGCTGAAAGAGGCGACGATGGAGCTGCCGGCGTCGGCGGGGCTGCCGTCCCAGACATTGAGGCTGGCGCCGGTCCAGGTCGGGGTGGCCGAGTTGGTCTCATAGCCCTGGACGGTGATGGACTCGATGAGCCATGTGCCGCTGACCACGAAGTCATCGGCGATGCGGAAGTGATTCCCGGTGGTCTGCTGTCGGGCATTGGCGCCCGCGGAAGTGACATCCGTGCCGGCCATGCTGACATCGTTTCCGCCGGCGCCCGCGCCGACATGGGTGACGATGCTGCCGTTGTCCCACAGGATATTGGCCATGCCGGCCGAGCACAGAAGCGAAGTGGTGGCGGCGACTGCAAGAACCTTGTTCATCTCTGATCTTCTCCTTCCGGCCGCCATAGCGGCCGAGTTCTCTCTTGACCCTTACCACGAAATCAGGCTTCCCCCAGAGGGGGTCAGACTCGTCCGCCAGCCTCAGGATCTATTCCGGAGTGTACTGGCCACAGCCTCGCGTGCAAGAGCAAACCGATCTCAGGGTTAAAAATCCACGATCCGGAACATTCTCGGACTCACGATCCCTGTTTCGCGGACATCTGATTCACTACCTCTGTATGGCCGAGACCGCTTCAAAAATAAGACAGGGGCGGATCCGAAAATCCGCCCCTGAGACTCTGCATTTACTTATCGGATGTGACGCGATTAGCGACGACGACGCAGGCCGATCAAGCCGGCGAGCGCCAGGGTCGCGGCGGCGCCGGGGGCGGGCACGACCTGGCCGGTCAGGATGAAGGGCATGCCCAGAGCGTTCTGCGAGCCGCCGTCCACCCAGTCGGTCCACACGCCCGAGCTGACGGTGAACTGGAGCGCGTCGCCGGTGGCGCCCTGATCGACGATGGTCACCGGGGGCATCCAGGCGGTCGTGCCCGACGCGGTGCGCAGGCCGACCTCGATCCAGTACTCACCGGGAGCGAGAACGAGGCCGCCGAGGTCACCGACGACCTCCATGATCGGACGGGTCGTGCCGGTCGGGCCGTTGGTGCTGTTGCGGTACGCGCCGGTCCAATCGGTGGACTCGAAGCGGTTGGTGGACTTGTCACCGAAGATAATGTTGCCGCCGCTGGTCGGGTTGGCGTCCCAGATCTGAACGAAGATGCCGTCCATGGTGGAGGTGGTGGTCGAGCCGGTCTCGTAGCCGAAGGCCGTGACGCTGTCGAGGATCCAGCCGGGCCCGCCGACCGTGAAGTTGTCGGCGCGGCCGAAGCTGCCGACATTGGCGTTGCCGCCGAGGGTGGTGTTGCCGGTGGCCGACTGGATGCGGCTGGCGTCGGAGCCGTCGGGCATCCCGCCCGGATCGGTCACCAGCGGGCCGTTGTTCCAGAGGACATTGGCCATGCCGGCCGAGCACATGAGCCCGGTTGTGGCGACTGCAGCAAGAACTTTGTTCATCTCTCTCAACTCCTTTGGTCAGCCATCGCAGACCGGAAAAACACAACCCAGTCACACCTGCATGACTTCCCCCGAGCGGGTACACACCAGAATGAAGCAGGATTCTCTCTAGGGTACTCTACCCCCACGACGCGACAACGCAAGCCCGATTCCCCTCTGAACACGCGGCGATTCACCCCTAAGAAGGCCTGAACACCGAACAGAGCGGGCGTTTCTCTCGAATCACCACAACAGGACTCTTACCTGCCGCCTTCTAGAGCGTGCCGATAAGTCGAGCCGATACGATTCGATCAGACCGAGCAAGAGAAAGCGGGTCCGAATACCATGCGACGCGCCGCCATCTACAAGCCCATGATGCTCATCACCCTCGGCGCCGCCGGCGCCGGGATCGCTCTGCTCGCGCTCTCCTCGGCACGACGCGACGCCGAACGCGACCACTACCGCGACAGGCTCATCGAGCTCGGCGGCGCGTACTCGGACTTGGTCGACTCCTACAACGACGCGGTACGCAGAACCGCGGTCACCGAACTGCTCGTCGATGGCGCAAAGCTCTCGGTCCGCGTCCGGACCGCTGCGGGCGTCATCAAGGACGTTCCGGTCCCCTTCTTCGATCCCTCGGCGGCCGTGTACATCGACTATGTCGTCATCGACGGTCGCCTTTGGATCCGGCGCGTCTTCGACGAGAACACGCCCGCCCGCGACGGCGTGCTGATCGACCCCGCCCTCGCCGAGATCGACTTCGACAGCGCCGGCGTCCGCGTCGGCCGCGCCGTCTACCGATCGCTCAGCGAGGGACGCTGGGTCGTGACGGTGACCGGCTCGGGCGCGCTCGGCCTGGAACGCAGCGAGACCGAGCCCGACCTGATCGCCTCGCCCGAGGTCAAAGACTTCGAAGAACTGCTCGACGGCGCCGACCGCTTCGTCCGCGACCTGACCACCGGCAAAATCATCCGACGCGTGACGGGGCTGAAGTAGCCCGATCCGGGGGCAAGCCGGTCTCCATTCCGCGAGCCATCTGGCCGATGCCAAGGGGATGACACCGCCACTGCCGGACTGGATCTCGGACTTCCGCCTCGACGGGTACACCAATGTGTACGAGCTGTGCCCGGGCGAGACCCGGCTCTACGGCACCGAGGATCTCTTCGGGGATTGGAACGGGCGCGTGCTCTTGCTGGCCAAAGACTTCGCCTGCAGCCGCCTGATCCGCAATCGCATCGAAGCCGGCGATACGCGTCCGTACCGACACGAACCGAAGCTGGTGACCAACAGACGCCTGCTGAAGCTGGCGGCACCCCTGCGAACGGGAGAGTCGCCGCAGACCTGCGGGCTGCTCTACGGCTCGGCCCTCGCTTCGCTCTGCCGCGACGACGACAAGATGAGCGGGGCCCTGCCAAACTGCAAGGAAGCGATGCGGTTCGGTGAACGCGTGCTCTCGTTCGTCATCGGGCACATGCCGAATCTCCAGTCGATCGTGTGCATGGGCGACGAGGCGTGGCGCTGCACGAGCGGCGTGTTGAAACTCCGCACGAGTTGGGCGGACGCACGGGACGCCGCGACGCCGGTCGAGTCCGGAAGTCTCAGCGTTTTCGCGGCGTACCACCCCGCGGCACGGATCTCGAAAGAGGAAATGCAGCGTCCGTGGGACGCGGTCTCCGAAGCGATCGGCCGTAGACGGGCGGCGTGAGTCTCCGGGATTTCGAGGAAAAGAACCGCGAATCTCGCGGACAGAATGCTCGACGCGAACGACTCGTCCGATGCGTCCGAGACGACAGACACATCCGACGCACTCCGAAAGCCCCGCGAGGGGCGCAAGGTTGTAGCCACGGGTGGAAGCGTGCGCAGCACGCTGGAACCCGTGGAAAGCGATTCAAAACCTGAATCCGCCCTGAGGGGGCGGAGGAACCGCGCGTTCCGCGATCTGCGACGAGCGCGTGCCAACAGAACGCGGCAAACACCTACGCCGCGCTCACCCCGCTCGCGTCGCGCTTTGGATACACGCGCCAGGTGCGCAGCCCCGCGTGGGCGTAGACCGGCGAGCATCGCTCGTAGATCGCGTCCTGGTGCATCCACGAGCTAATGACCACGCCCGCCGCGCCCGTCTCCTTCACCCTTGAAGGCGCGATGATCGGCCACCCGAGGAGCGTCTGCCCGTGCCGGTTCGGATCGTCGTCGGCGATCGCGGCGATCTCGACAGGCGCATCGGCAAGCACGCTCGCGAGTTCGATCGTGTGCCGCCCCGCCCCGTGCAGAACGATGGTCTGGCCTTTCAGCTCGCGCAGGAGCTCGCCGAGCAGCTTCGGCCCTTCCTCGGGCACGCTGCCGCTGGCGCCGACCGATCCAGCCCCGGCCGAGAAGGCGCAGGGGCGTGCCGCCGGCCACGCTCTTGCTGGCTCACCCGCGACGCGATCAAACAGCTTCGACGCCCGATCGGCGTGCAGATCGATCGAGAACCGTTCGCGCGCGCTCAGCCACGCCCGCTCGCTGAGCCTTGCCGGGCAGGCGTCGAGCATGCGCCTGACCTCTTCGGCCATCGCGCGCCCGACGGTCTGGTCGTCGTCGTCTTCGCCGGCGCCCGCCAGCAGGCCGTTGTCCCCGTCGCTGATCGCCTGCGCCGCGCCGGATCGCACGCCCGTCACGATCGGCACGCACCCGTGCGCCATCGCTTCGAGCATCGAGACGCTCAGCCCCTCGTAGCGGCTGGCGAGCACGAACGCGTCGTGCGAGGCGAGGTACCGCCGCACCGTCCCCTGCCCGCCCGGCCTGATGCGACGGATCTCGGGCCTGTGCTCGCAGGCTTTGTCGATCTCTTCGGCCGCCGGCCCGTCGCCGAGCAGCGTCAGTCGGTGGTCGATCCCCGCCATGGCGAGGGTGTCGCTCATCGCGATCAGGGCACGCACGCGCTTCTGCTCGTGCTCGATGCGGCCCGTGTACAGCAGGCGCACCGGGCGTCCCCGCAGCGGCGAGCGAGTGTGCGGCTTCTCCGGCGTCTCGACGCCGTAGGGGATGTTCAGCACATCGCCCGCCCTCGTGCCAAGCTCGTTCTTCAGCGACCGCTCGATCACATCGCTCACGCCGACGAAGCGGTGGAGCATCGGGGCGTAATGGGCGAGCATGCGCGTGTCGTAGGCGATGTCGGAGTGCTGCCAGCCGACGACGCGGATGATGTCGGGCCGCGCCTGGGCGAGGGCGGCGCAGACGCCGTAGCAGTCCCCGTGCAGGTTCGGGCTCATGACGACGGTCCCGCGCCGGGCCATGGTTTCCAGGGCGTCGAGGTAGCGCGGGATGTACGCCGAGAGGTCGCCGCCGCACTTCTGGATCGGGGGGAGGTCGCGCAGATCAAACACCTTGACGCCCCGCGGCAAGCGACGCGCGATCGGCCGCTGCCCATCGGGCTCTGGGTGCAGAATGAGCCCCGCCGGCCTTCCCCGCTCGGCCATCGCCCGGGCCAGTCGGAGGGCCCAGAGCGTGACGCCGCTGACATTCAGGCCTTGCGGCAGGGCGATCAGGAGTGGTGCGGGGGTGTCCATGGTGTTTCTCGCGGCGGATCGGGTCCTCGTGTGACAGCGTTCACCGGTCGTCGGGCACGCACAGCACGGCGTGGCAACAGCGCGGCGAGGTCGGTCTCAGCCCCATCCGGAACGCAGCCTCCGCAAGCACGGTCGCTCGCACGGGCGTCGTGTCCTGCGGCACTAGCCGATCGCTGAGCACGCGGAAGCCGCTCCGCGTCAGGTACGCCCTGAACTCCGGCGCAGCCCATTCGCGGATGTGCTCGGGCTTGGTGCACGCGTCGCAGTCGCGCCCGCGCATGCGGTCGCGGTCGGGAGTCGAGAGCAGGGCCATCCCGCGCTCCGTCAGCGAGGCGGCGATCAGCCGCAGCGCCGGACCGGGGTCGGCAAGGTGTTCGAGCACATCGGCACAGATCACCAGGTCGAAGCTGCCCCAGGGCTCGGTCTCGGGCGATTCCAGATCGACCTCGCGGAAATCGGCGGGCACGCCCAGCTCTTTCGCTTTGGCGATGGCCGACGCCTGGTCGGCCCCTTCGATCTTGCCGCAGACGGGCGCGATTTGGTCGCGAAGCTTGGTGCCGACGCCGCAGCCGATGTCCAACACGCTCTCGAGCCCCTGGCGCTCGATGAGTTCGGCGGCCCAGCGGTAGACATGGTGCTGGTAGACGCCCGCCATGGCGACGCGCTCGTCGTTCCAGTACGAGCCCTTCTCACGGAGCGGGTCGAAGGACTGGTTCGTCGCGTTCTGGCGGTAGCCCGTGGGCAGACAGAACGCCTCGGAGGGCTGGAGCGTGATCGTCGCGGGCTTCGGCGTTGCGATCGTTGTCATACCCGGGACATCGGCGATAGAGCGCCCGCGCCTGATAAAGACAGCGCCCCTTCCGGCGGGATCTTGACCCCCGCCCCCCGGCACATCGCCGCGGCACGGCTGGGGTACGACAGACGCCTCGCCAGCGCGGTTCTTGCGCGGACGCGATCGGGGTCGCGCCCGGTCGCCAGCGCCCTGTCGATCGCCGAAGCAAGCGAGGCAGGATCGTCCGGCTCGCACCAGTCGGCGTGCTCATCGCCCAGCCAGTCGCGCAGAGCCGGGATGTTCGAGGCGACGATGGGCGCGCCGCTGGCGAGGTACTCCCCGAGCTTGACCGGGCTCGTCCAGTCCTTGCTGGGCTCGCTCGCGCCGGGGACCAGGAGCAGCACATCGGCGTGCCAGAGACGCCGCGGCACCTCCCGGTACGCCACACGCCCCGGGACCGAGACATTGCCGAGCCCTTCGGCGTTCGACCTCGCACGCTCAATGTCCTCGGGCAGCCCCCCGACAAGGTGGAAGGCCAGACCCGGGCGCAGCCGCGCGGCGTCGATGATCGCCGGGATCCCCTTCCAGTCGTACAGATGCCCGCAATACACCACCCGCGGCGCGTCGGCCCCCGGCGAAAGGTCGGGCAGCGGGCAAGGGCCGGGATCGCTCGGCATTGAAAACTGCTCGACATCGACCCCGTCGGGGATCACCGCGACACGATCAGGGTCCGCCCCACGCTCGATGTAGTGGGCCCGCAGGCGCTGCGAGATCGTCGAGATCAGCCGCAGGGGTGTTTCGGGGTCGCGCGTGGCTCCGAAGGTGGCTTCGAGGATCGGGTTGGTGTCGCCGATGTAGGCGTGCGTCTCGACCACCGACGGGATGCCGGCCCGGGCGCACGCGATGCCGCCGTGGAAGTGGCGGGCGTAGACCATCGACGCGTTGTTGCTCGTCGCGATCTCTCGGGCCCAGTCGGCGAAGCGGTCGGGCGACCTCGCCTCCGGCGTTGCGCAGCAGATGGCGTCAAGACCGGGCTCGGCGTGTTCTTCGAGCACCTCGATCGGCGAGCGTCCGCCCTCGGGCGGGGGAGACAACAGCGTGACCTCGAAGCCGAGGCGGGCAAAGCCCCCGGCCGTCTTGATGACATTGATCGCGTGGGCGCGAGGGCCGCCCAACGGAACCTGCGTCAGAGCAAAGAGCTTCATCTACAGCCTCCCGTGCGACCAGGCGGCCAGAAAGCACATCGCCTGCGCCCGAGATTCCGCGAAGGGCGCATCGGGCGCGACGAAGTTTCGCCAGCGATCGTGAAGAACGCCGCTGCGGCCCAGCGGCGACTCCTCGACCATGCCGAGGCGCTTGCGCCAGATGTCCCGGTCGCCCAGTCGCAGGCTGAACCCCTGCTTGGGCCGCGAAAGGATCGCATCGCCCAGGCGCGGGCGGATCCACCGGCGCAGCACGCCCTTGGAAACAACCGGCGGACAACCGTAATCAGACTCGTCCGGCCCGAGCGGCAGCGCCAACGCCCGGTCGAGGATCCGCCGGTCGAGGAACGGGGCGCGAAGCTCCAGCCCCACACCCATCGACGCACGGTCGATCTTGGGCAGGATCGACGAGGCGCAGAAGTTCAGGATGTCGTGCCGCTGCCACCGCCTCGGGCGCGGGAGTTCCGGTGTGTAGGCCCCGTTCGCCTGCGCCGCGTACTCGCGGACCGTGAACGAAACGCCGGTTGGCTCGAAGATCGTCGCGGCTTCGGCCGGATGGAAACGGGGGAAGACCGCCTGCATGTAGCCGATCGCGGGCGAGGTAAACGCGAAGGCCACGAGCGCACATTCACGCGCAATGCCGCTTGCGTCGGGCGATGCGACCCTCTGCCCATGGATGGCCACTTCACGGGGCGAGGGGCCGGGGCCGAACTCGTACTCGTGCCACCGGTACCCCGCGAACGCCTCGTCGCCCCCGTCGCCGACGATGAAGACCTTGCCACGCTCCCTCGCCGCGCGAGCGATCGCCGTCGCCGTCAGGATCGCCCCGAACGCCTGTGGCTCGTCGTACGCCTCCGACGCCCGCGCCAGCACCGCATCCACATCCGGCGCCGCGAACGGAACGACCTCGTGGGAAAGCCCCAGCGCGCGGGCCGTCTCGGCCGCCGCCGCCGATTCATCGTCCTTGCCGTCGAGCGCCAGCGTCAGGCAGGTCAGGCGGTGCCCGGCCTCGGCCAGCCCCGCCGCGACGCACGCCGAATCGATCCCGCCCGAGAGAAACAGCCCGATCGGCACATCCCCCAGCGTGTGCTCGGCGAGCACGCCCGGCCATTCGGACTCGAACCACGCGTCGGCGTCCTCGATCGAGCGATCGATCTCCGTCGGCGGCGACCACCAGTGCTCGACCTTCGGCTCGCGCCCGGGCGACCAGCACAGCCGCTGCCCCGGCCCGAGCTTGCAGACACCCTCCCAGACCGTCCGGGGCCAGGGGATCGACCCGGTCGTCAGCAGCAGGCAGAGACTGTGCGGGTCTGGCGACGGGCGCTCGGGCAGCACCGCCCGCAGCGCATCGCAATCGGAGGCGAGCCGCAGCACGCCGCCGATAAACGACCAGGCCAGAGGCTTCATCCCCGCATGATCAACCGCGGCGTCGAGCGTCCGCTCCCGCTCATTCCACAGCACAAACGCGAACATGCCGCGCAGAGCGTCGAGCGTCCGCTCGATCCCCCACGCGCCCAGAGCCTTGAGCAGCACCTCGGTATCGCTCGAACCCTCGAAGCGTTCGCCCTCGCGCTCCAGCCTCCGACGCAGGTCCGGGGCGTTGTAGATCTCCCCGTTGTACACCAGCGTGAGCCCGCGGCGCGGATCGTGCATGGGCTGCGCGCCGGCGGCCGAGAGGTCCACGATCGCCAGGCGCGTGTGCGCCAGCGTGACGGTTCCGGCCTTGTTGGTCCAGCGTCCCTGCGCGTCGGGCCCGCGCGAGGCGAGACGCTCCAGCGCACGCGACAGCGATCGGTCGTCGATGGTCAGGGGTTGGTCGGAGGCGATCGCCAGCACGCCGCACATCGGACGGCCTTCCGTGTCGTCAGCGTTACCCGGCCCTGCGCTGCTCTGCGGCGTCCGGCGCCGCGACCAGCCAGTACTCGCCCCAGTTGCTCAGGAACTCGGTGATCCGCAGCCCCGCGGCGCTCAGCTCGGTTTCGAGCTGTTCGCGCGTGTGCTCGGTCTCGTGCGTCGGGTCCAGACGCCACTCGACGCCGAGCTCCCGCTTCCACGGCACCCGCCACTCGCGATCGAACGCCGGCACGCGGATCAGGAACTTCTTCGGCCCGTACCACGAGGCGTACCTGGCCAACAGCCCCGGCCGGTCGGCGAGGTGTTCGAGCACATTGGAAAGCACGATCACATCGAACGAGCCCTCCGCCCGGTCTTTGGTGATGTCGCCATGGACGAGCGTCAGCCGCCCGGCGATGTCGTCCTGCGCCGCGCGCCGGCGGGCTTTCTCCAAAGACTCCTCAGAGAGGTCCATGCCGACAACCGTCGCGCCGCAGGCCGAGGCGATCGAAGCTCCGAGCGCGCCGACGCCGCAGCCGAGGTCGAGCACGCGCTGCCCCGGCTCGATGCGTTGGGTGAAGAAATCGTGGTAGCGCATGAGTCGGTGCTTGGGGTGCAGGCCGCCGTCGGCCTCGACCGCCGCAAGCCCCTGGAGCTTGTAGAGCGGGTCGTCCAGCCCGAGCAGGAATCGCGCGCGATCCTTCGGCGCCAGCCTCCGGGCGAACCCCGACAGGCTCCGCGACCACGCCTCGACCTGCTGGTCGGCGGGCGACTTGAGCAACTCCGCCCCCCAACGCACCGCACCCGGCGGCGTTTGCGCCGACGCGCCGGCTCGCTCCAGCGCGATCCCGTGGATCCGTCGCTCAAGCTCGATCGTCTGGGCGAGGCCGAAGCGGGCCGAGACCCCGTTGGCCGCGGACATCCCGAGCCCGACGCACAGCTCGCGATCGTTCAGCAGCACATCGAAGGTCCGGGCGAACACCAAGGGGTCGGGCGCGATCCGCAGCCCGTTGACCCCGTGCTCAACCACCTCGCGCTGGCCCGGCGTGTCGGCGACGACCACGGCGCACCCCGCGCCCATCGCCTCCAGCACCGTCTTCGGATGACCCTCCAGCTCCGACGCCTGCGCGTAGATCGCGCAGCACTTGAGCCGCTCGATCAGCTCCAGGTGCGGGATCCGCCCCTCGAAGCGCACATCGACGCCGAGGCGTCTGGCGTGCTCTTGCAGGTTCTCGCGTTCCTCGCCGTCGCCGATCACCGTCAGGAACGCGCCGTTGCGCGTCACATCGGGGAGGTACGACATCGCATCGATCAGGATGTCGACGCGCTTTCGCCTGACGAGCTGCCCGGCGTAGAGGATCTCGCCCGGCTCGCGCTCCGCCTCGGCGTAGCCCGGGTCCGCGTCGGCGACAAAGTTCGGCTGCACGACCGTCCGCTCCACCGAGAGCCCGTACCGCCAACGCAGGTCGTCGATCATCGTCTCGGTGCTGGCGACCACAACATCGGCCGCGCGGCAGAGCTCCCCCTCCGACGCCCCCGCCTCGACCGCCTCGGCGGACTCGGGCCCGAACTGCGAAGCGACAAACCTTGAATGCAGGTACCCGCCCCGGGCGATCAGCCCCGTGCGAACGCCCGAATCGCGGAGCGCCGAAGCGATCGCGATCGCCCGCTCGCCCCCCACCATCTGATTCGTTTTGACGATCGCCGACTTCGACCCGCGCAGCAGGCCCGCCACACGCTCGGGCAGGGCGGCGTGGTGCTCGTGCTCGGACAGCCTCGACTCGTTGCAGACCACCAGGGCCCGGAATGGCAGCTTCTCGGCGATCGCGATGTCCGAATGGTCCCCGTCGGTCACAAACACGACCGTCCCGAAGCCGGACGCCAGCGGCTCGTACAGCAGGCTCTCACGCCCGAGCAGCCCCGTCCGATCCCACAGCTTCAGCGAGACGCCCTGCGTGAAGACGAGCACCAGCGCGTCGGCGGTCTGTTCGCTCAAGACGCACCCCCCGCCCCGAGGCTGACCCAGTGGTTGTTCCGGCGGCAACGCATCGAAGCGAGGATCGGCCGGATCGAGGGGCCGGGCCAATATTTTCGGGCCCCGGCGGGGAGGGCCGATGCTCGGGATCGATGATCCCCGTCGCCATGGCCATCTCCCGCGCCCACCCGAGCCTCGAACGCGCCGTCGCATCCGTGCTCAACCAGCAAGGCGTCGAGACCGAGCTGCTGCTCGTCGTCAACGGGCCGGACGAGGAAGCGGCGCGGGCCGCAGAACGCTTGGGCGCAGACAACGCCCGGATCCGGGTGCTCTTCCGCGACGCGCCGGGGCTCTCGGGCGCGCTCAATCTCGCGCTCCGCTCCACCGACGCCGAGTTTGTCGCGCGCATGGACGACGACGACCTCTGCGAGCCCCACCGCCTGCACACCCAGTTGCGGTGGATGCGCGCCCACCCCGACCTCGCCGCCGTCGGGTGCGCCTGGCGCGTGCTCGGGCCGAATTCGAAGCCAGATTCGAAGCCAGAATCCAAGCCGATCGCGATCGTCCGACCGCCGACCGACCCGAACCCCTTGCACGCCCGCCTGCTGCAGGGCAACTGCCTCGCCCACGGCTCGATGCTGCTCCGCCGCCAAAGCGTCCTCGACGCGGGCGGGTACGACGAAACCCTCGACAAGGCCCAGGACCTCGACCTCTGGCTGAGGCTCGCCAAGACGGGCCGCATCGGCGCCGTGCCCGACATCCTCTATACACATTTCTTGCGCGAGGAGAACACCGCGCTCTCGACCTCGCGCGAGCAGGCGCACGCCGCGGCAACCGTCCTCGCCCGCGCCTGGGCCTCGCTGCCCCGGACCAAGACCGACGACGCGGAACCGATCGACGCCGTTGCAGAAGTGCTGGAGCGCACCGACGACCCGGCCAGCCGCGACGGGATCGATCGGCTGATCCGTGAGCGGGGCCCGACCCTCGGCGCGATGGTCGCGTCGCTCTGGGCAAGCGCCCGCGTCCCGCCGATGACGGCGAGGGCGGTGGAGGCCTGCCGCAGAAGCCGCCTGCGCGAGGTCGGGGCCGAGCTTCGCAACGCCGGCGCCGCGTCGGTCATCCTTTGGGGCGCCGGCTCGCACGCCGAATGGATCCTCGACCACGCCAGCGACCTCGGCCTGCCGATCAACGGCCTCATCGACGATCAGGCAACGGGCGAGCTCCGCGGGCTGGCGATCACAAGACCAGAGGCGGCCGAGCCCGGCGCGTTCGTGCTGATCGCCAGCGATTCATTCGAAGACCAGATCTGGGAGCGGTCACTCCCCCACCGCACACGCGGCGTCCGCGTCTTCAGGCTCTACGGCGAAGAAGCGCCCTGAACCAAAGACCGCCAAGGGCTCCCAAACGCGAACCCCAGCGCCCCGCGCCCAACTCCCCGCGCCCCTCCTACAGCTTCTCAATCGCGATGCTCGCCAGCTCCGACCGCTCGCTCTTCTGCAGCGTCACATGCCCGACAAGGCCCACGCCCCGCAGCTTCTCGATCGCGTACGACAGCCCGTTCGACGACCCGTCGAGGTACGGGTTGTCGATCTGCCCGATGTCGCCGGTCAGGATCAGCTTCGTCCCCTCGCCCACGCGGCTGATGATCGTCTTGACCTCGTGGGGCGTCAGGTTCTGCGCTTCATCCACGATCATGAACTGGTGCGGGATCGAACGCCCGCGGATGTAGGTCAACGGTTCGAGCACAAGCCGCCCGTCGGCGATCAGCTTGTCGATCCGCTGCTCGGTCGAGTGGCTCTCGGCGGTCTGCGAGCCCGCCCCGCGAGTCGAGAGCAGGTAGCCCAGGTTGTCGAAGATCGGCTGCATCCACGCCGTCAGCTTCTCGTCCTTGTCGCCCGGCAGGTAGCCGATGTCGCGCCCCAGCGGCATGATCGGGCGGGCGACCAGCAGCTTGTCGTAGCGCTCCTCGCCGAAGACCTTGGCCATGCCCGCGGCGATCGCCAGCAGCGTCTTGCCCGTGCCCGCCGAGCCCAAGAGCGTGACGAGTTGGATCGAATCGTCCAAGAGGAGGTCCAGCGCCATCGTCTGCTGCGTGTTGCGCGGGGCGATGCCCGAGACATGCCTCGCAGAGCGGTGCTTGGCGACCGGGACGATGTGGTCTGTGTCGGCCAGGCGGCGCCCGAGCCCGCCTGTGTCCTTGAAGATCACAAACTGGTTGGGCGTCAATCGCCCGGAGAAGGGGTTGCCCTGCTCGTCGATCACGCTCGGCTGCGAAAGGCTCGCGATCGGGAGCATCTTCTCTTCGTACATCTCCGTCACCAGCTCGTGGTCGGCGGTGAGGGTGATGTAGCCGGAGTAGAGATGGTCGGCGTCGACCTTCTGGTTCTCGAAGTCCTCGGTTTTGACGCCCAGCGAATCGCTCTTGATCCGCGCCGAGAGGTCCTTGGAGACAAACACCGCCCGCTTGCCCTCGCTGTGGAGGCTGTGGGCGACCGCGATGATCCGGTTGTCGGGCGTGTCGGCCGAGATCGCGCCCGGGCGCTCGTGGTCGCCCAGGTCGATGCGGACGGTGCCCGTCTGCCCGTCGCGGCCGGTGCTGAAGGCGGCGCCGGGACGCGGGCCCAGCTCGCCCCAGTTGACCCCCGAAGTCAGCATCCCCAGCTGGCGGAGCGCGTCGAGGTGGCGGATCGCCTGGCGCGCGTTGCGCCCGATGTCGTCCTCGCGACGCTTCATCGTGTCCAGTTCCTCGATGACCTGGAACGGGATCACGACATGGTTTTCTTCGAACACGAAGACGGCGTCGGGGTTGTGCAGCAACACATTCGTGTCGATCACGAAGTGCTTCACATCCTCCGCCACGCTCTGCCGACCAGCTTCCATGGACCGGTCCTGCGTTTTGATCATGGGCGTTGCGCTCACTCCGGAGGCCTCTAAGAAGGGGGCCGGATCCATCCGACCGTGCGCCCAGCATACCGCCCGCCCGGCGCACGCCGGGGGGGTGTCGTTCAGGAACGCCGGGGCTCAGCGCGCATCGGCGCCGGCCCGGGACTCTTCTTCTTCGTAGTTCTGCCCGGGGTCGTCGGGTGCGTCGGGGTCTTCGGCGGCGATCGCCTCGGCCTCGGCCTCCTCCTCGGCCCGCTCGGGGAACCGCGTGCGCTCCATCTCAAGGATCCAGTCCTCGATGTGCGCCCGCCGGTAGAGATCGACGCGGATGATCTTGCCCCCGGCCTGAGGATGGTCCTCGCGGACCTCCAGATCCACATAAAACTTGCGCCAAAGCCGCTTGTCGACATCCGCCAGGTCGTCGGGCGTCAACTCCAGCCCGTCGGGGAAGATCAGTCGCTGCCGGTCCGGATCCCACTTGTACACCTTGCTGCGGACCATCACGATCCGCCCGACGCAGTAGATCGCCAGCACCATCGCGATCGCGAGCATGATCCACTGCACCGGGATGTCGAAGCTGCTCAAACGCTTGGGCGGGTTGCTCGTCCCGAACCGGGTCTGCAGTTCGCTGAGGCGTTCCTGCGGCTCAACACCCGCGTAGCTCGTCCGCTCCGGGTCCAGCCGCCCCACCACCCCAAGGGACCGGAGCCACTCCTTGCGGGCCGCCTCGGTCTCGGTCAGGGTGACGCCCGTGTCGCGCCGGTCGCGGAGGCGTTCAAGCTCGGCCCTGGGATCGGTGACGCCGACATCGTCAGCGCGGAGCGTCCGGCCGACGGACGAGGCGCGGGTCTCGAGGTAGGCCCGCTCCATGTACTCGGCGTACTCCATCCCCCGATTGGGGTAGGCGATCGTCGCGTCGTACAGGCACCAAAGGCTGAACCCGAAGAGGACGGCGACGATGATGCTGATCTTCAGCCGCCATCCGGGGCGCAGGGTCGTGGTTTGCAGTTCCGCCATAGGGGGAGAGCTCCAGCGGTTGTTCGGTCGGGCGGGGGCGAGGGTTCGCCCAAGAGGCGGTCCCGATAGAGGCTATCGGCGTCGGCGCGGCAGATCTTCGACGCTGTCGAGCGTTGCGGCCCACCACCACTCCAGAAGCACCCGCCCCCCGGGTCTTGAAAGAAAGCCCGAGAACCCGCCTCGGCTCACCTCGCGGATCGGGATGCGGGGGGCCCGGAGCTCGCCGCGGGAGGCCATCGTCAGCCATTCGGAGTGCATCTTGCGGTACTGGGCGCCGCGTCCCCGCCCAAAGCCCCAGCTCGGTCGTGCCCATCGCATCGGGGGGATTGTACCGGGGCGAGGCGATCCGGCCGCACGGGACCCAGAGCGAATTCTGCCCCCGATCCGGCCCCGGAGGGGATGACAGCGGGGGCGTGGCGGCTTATTGTGTGAGCCTGTCCGGTACGCTGTTCCGGCCGGGCGACATCGCGGGCCTGTAGCTCAGCTGGTTAGAGCGCACCCCTGATAAGGGTGAGGTCGACAGTTCGAATCTGTCCAGGCCCATTTTCCTTGAGCGTCCCGCGTGCGAATGTCGCGTGTGAGGTTCGGCAAGGCCGACGCCGCGCAACCCGCCCCGTAGACTCGACGCACAGCGGCGGTGTCAACCGGGAGGCGTGGGTTGTCTGAGGGCACGACCACCAATACCAACAAAAAGAGCTTCGCGAGCGACTTTCGCAAGTTCTTCGGGCGCGGGCTGGCGATCCTGCTGCCATCGATCCTGACCCTCTGGATCCTCTGGACCCTCTTCCGCTTCGTCTACCAGAATGTCGGCGAGCCGATCAACGCCGGCATCCGGCTGGTCATCATCGAGGTGGTGCCCAAGGCCGCCGGCACGGGCGAGGCGGCGCCCGATGGGACCCAGCGCATCCGCGTGCCCGACTGGTATGTCGTCCGAGAGTCCCAGATCGTCAACTACCTCCGCCACCAGCGCCAGCGGGGCGCAAACATCCCGCTGGAGGGCGAGCCCGGGTACGCCATGGCGTTCGACCGGGGGCGCAACGAGCTGCGGCGGGAGCAGTTCGGCAACTGGTGGAACAGCCATTGGTACCTGGAGGCCGCGGGGCTGATCGTCGCGATCGGCCTGATCTACCTCGTCGGCCTGCTCCTTGGGAACCTGCTGGGCCGAAAGATCTACAACACGCTGGAACGCTGGCTGGCGAAGATCCCGGGGTTCAAGCAGGTCTACCCGCATGTCAAGCAGGTGGTCGACCTGATCATGGGCGAGCGGGCGATGGCCTTCAACAAGGCTGTGCTGGTGCAGTACCCGCGCAAGGGGATCTGGACGGTCGGGTTGCTGACGGGGGACTCGCTGAAGACTGTCGCCCAGGAAGCGGGCGGGCCAGTGGTCTCGGTCTTCATCCCGTCGACACCGACGCCCTTCACCGGGTTCACGATCAATGTCCCCAAGGACGAGGCGGTCGACCTGCCGATCACGATCGACCAGGCGATCCGGTTCATCATCACCGCCGGCGTGCTGAACCAGATGGGCGATACGCCGGGCAAGGGCCTGCCCGGGAAGGGGTTGACGGGCATGGGGACGCCGCAGAAGAAGCCGCTGGGCGAGATGCTGCCCGACGCGATGCCGGGGACGAAGCCGGGCACCCTGCCCGAACAGGATACAACTCCGGACGACGCCGAGCCCCGCAAAGACGATTAGCGAGTGATCGTCGCCGGAGCTTCTGCGCGGCATCGGACGGGCGGAAGAGGGTGCTGGAGGGGTCGCGCCGGCGTCGCAGACCGCTATGATGAGCCTTGAACCCCCCGCCGCGAGGCGAGGGGAGAACATCGGGAGTGAGTATGCGAATCGATGTTGTTGGGCGGCAGATCGAGATCACCGACCCGATCCGTGAGTACGCGGAGAAGAAGTGCGAGAAGCTGACCCGCTTCTTCGATCAGATCCAGCAGATCACGGTGACGGTCGCATCGACCGAGCACAAGTCCGGACGGGAGTTCGATGTGGAGTTCTTGGTCGATGTCGAACATCACCCGAGCTTCATCGCCCGGGCCGAGGACGGGGACCTGTACGCGGGGATCGACCGCGCGCAGGAAAAGGCGGTCCGCCAATTGACCGACTTCAAGGAGAAGCTGAAGACGGGCAACCGCTGACCCATCCGGGTCATGAGGTCCCCGCCGGAGCATCGCGCGGATGAAGCTGACCGAAATTGTCGTCACCGAAGCCATCGTCACCCAGCTGCAGGCGGGAGAGCGTAACGACGCGATCTCCGAGCTGATCGACGCCCTTGTCAAGTCCGGCGCCGTCCCCGAGGGCGCCAGGGACACCCTTGTCCAGCGGGTGCTGGAGCGGGAGGCGAAGGGCTCGACGGGCTTCGGCAAGGGCGTGGCCGTTCCCCATGTACGCCACAAGGAGGCGACCCGCGTCGCCGCAGCCATCGGCCTGAGCGAGCAGGGCATCGACTTCAACGCCCTGGACCGCCAGCCGGTCTTCTCCGTCTTCCTCTTAGTCAGCCCAGAAGACAGCCCGGACGATCACCTCCAGGCGATGGAAGTCATCTTCCACAATCTCGGCAAGCAGACCTTCAGGCGCTTCCTCCGCCAGGCACGCAGCGTCGAGGATGTCACCACGCTGCTCGACGAGGCCGACACCCAGCAGCTCGCGGGCTGATCCCCTCGCAGGGCCCCGAACCCGGGCGCGCCGGGCGGCCCCCGCCCGAAGCCAGGACGCTATCGATGCGCACCAGCGTGCAGGTCTCCATCGTCAACCGCCTCGGTCTGCACGCCAGACCGGCGATGGCGTTGGTCGACCTCGCCAGCGGGCACAAGTGCGATGTGACCATCGTCAAGAGCGATCAGAAGGTCAACGGCAAGTCGATCATGGAGGTCATGATGCTCGCCGCGACCAAGGGCACCTGCCTCGAGATCATCTGCGACGGCGACGATGCCGAGGAGTGCTGCGACAAGCTCAAGGCGTTGATCGAGCGCGGCTTCGACGAAGAGTGACCGCTCCGCCGGGTGGGGCCGGACCTACACGCGGGGCGTGGGCGCCAGCAGCGGGATCAGCACCTCGACAAACAGCAGGAATCCCAGCGCCAGCGCGATCATGCCCAGCAGGATCTGGGCGGCCATCACCAGCACCTCGACGGGGTACCGGCGCATGTCGCGCGTGCGAACGGCCTTGTACGCGACCGCGGTCAGCAGCGCCAGGGGGAGCAGCAGCAGGTACCACTGGCGGTGGAGGTTCAGCGGGTCGACAAACGGGGTGTACGCCGCGAGGATCGGGCCGAAGAGGGTCGCAAGAGTCATAGCTCGTCCCCCCCTGCGCCCGGCCTGATCGAATCGAGCACGCTGGATCGCTTCGGCGCGTCCTTGGACTTGGCGCCCCGCCCGGACGACTTCCCAGGGGGGAGCAGCGCGTCGAGGATGGCGATGAAGTTAAGCATGCCCGCGATGAGGCAGTAGAGCACGCCGATCTCGTTGACCTTGCCGACCGACCGTCTGATGGGAGGGCCCTCGCCCGGCCCGGCGGCGCGGATCGTGCCGTTGTCGAGCGTCTCGTGGGGAAGGGCGTGGCGCGTGGGGGCGTGCGAAGGGCGCATCGGGTCGACGCCCTTGAACGCGGCCTGGTGGATGCGGTCGACGCCGATGGCGACGGGGCCGACGAAGACCATGCCGTAGAAGGAGAGGCGGGTCTCCGTGCGGTCAGAACGGCTGTCGACGACGGTGATGCCCCCGATGAGCAGTCCGCCGAGGAAGAGGCCGAGCACGCCGACCAAGACGCCGACGCCTCGGGCTTTGCGTCCCGCGACGAAGTGCCCGAGCCCCGGGAGGACCCAGGCGAGGAGTCCGGCGAGCGGGTCGAATCCGGCCGAGGCCCGGTCGGCGTCGTGGGCCGGGTTTTCCTTGGGGTGCTGGTCGGTCATCGGGAGGGCCGGTGTCGGTCCGGGGCGGGGTGACCCGAACGCGGTTGGGTCAGGAAAGCGCGGGTCGGGATTGACAACGCCGGCGCGGGCAGTAGTGTACCGCCGATCCGCCCCGGGAGATCCGGGAGGCGTATCTTCAGCGGGTCCGGCCGGGGGGCCGGGCGAAGAACCAGCGACGACAGCGATTGACGGAAGAAGAAGAGGACGCGATGTCGAACATCACCTTGCAGGCCTGGGGCGTGTGGTCGGCGGACGAGGCCGAGAATGGGGCGGGCCTTGCGCTGCTGACCGCCCCGGTTCACGCGGGCCCGGTCATGGCCCGTGACGAAGATGAGGATGATTACGAGGACGACGATTTCGCCTCCGGTGACGACGATGACGAATATGACGAGGAGTACGACGACGATCTGCTCGACGATGAAGACGAGAACGACGACGACGACGACATGGACGATGAAGAGGACGACGACCTCTGAGGCCCGCGGCTGGGCCGGACGGGTCCGAGCCCGAGGTGGGCCGGACGCACCGAGGTCGACCGGAGCGTCCAGCCATGGCCCAGCAAGATTCCCCCCCCCGCGGACCCGATCGTCGCCAGAACCCCAACGGGCAGGCCCCCAACGGCTTTGAACGCCGTCGCGGCCCCGGCCGGCGCCTGAGCGACTACACCAGGGCCGCCGAAGAGGGCAGACTGACCAAGGAGCAGTACCTCTTCGTCGTCGCCATCGACGAGTTCAAGAAGGCCAACGGGCTGCAGTACCCCTCGTGGACGGATGTGCTGGAGGTCGTCCGCCTCCTGGGCTACCGCAAGACCATGAAGAGCGAGATCGAGCTCCCCCGAGCCGAGGACTGGCGCGAGCCCCCCAACGCGCCCTCGGAGGTCCGCCCCGAACGCTGGGCCGACCGCTTCGACGACGAGGACGACGACATCGCCGACGCGGCCTGAGCTTCCCGAACGAGAAAAAACAACGCCGCGCTTCCTGCTGGGAGCGCGGCGTTGTCTCTTTGCGGCCCTTGCCCGGCCTCAGCTCCCGTACATGAACTCCTCGAGGACGACCTTCCCGTTCTTGACGGTGTAGACGCCGACCTCGGTCATCGACTGGGTATTGCCGGTGGGCTTGTGCTCGATGTTCATCGTGTAGCGGACGGCAAAACCCGTGGCCCCGGCATAGGGGCCTTCGACCTCGACGCCGTGGACCGCGTGTTCCTGCATCCAGGCCTCGCCCTTGGCCCTGACGGCCTTGATGCCGTGCCACGCCATGCCGCCGGTGGGCATGTTCTCGATCGAGACGAGCTTGGGGCTGAACCACTTGGCCCAGATCTCGCTCTCGGGCTTGCCTGCCTTGAGCATCTCGACGACGCCGGCGCCGACCTCGGCGGGCGTGGGCCCCTTGCCCGAGGAGATCGGGCGCGGGGCGGTGGGGTCGACCTTCCTCGCGGGCCTCTTCGCCGCGTGCTTGGCGGCAGGCTTTCTGGCCGGTCGTGCCGCAGCCTTGGCGCCGGTCGCCTTCCTGGGGGCGGCCTTGCCTGCGGGCTTTCTGGCTGTCTTTCTCGCTGTCTTTTTGGCTGTCTTTGGGCGGGCCTTGACCGCGGTGGTGCGTTTGGCGCCCGCCCTCGACGAGGCGGACTTGGCCGCGGACCTGGTCTTCTTCTTCGCGACGCGTGTGGCCATCTGCGTGCTCCTCAGTGGGAACCGGATTGGGGAGGGCCACCCGGCCCGTCCCGCTGCGGAGCACAATGTACCCAAATCCGGCCGTCCGTCACAACACAAGATCACCGATTACCGGTGTCGCAGATTTGCCCAGCGCGTGGGTGAATGTCCCTAGTTCTGTGCTCATGGCCGCTGTCTCGACGGCCGCAATTGTTTTCACGACTTCCTTGTGCCGATACAGCGGATTGCCCCCGCGCCAGCCGGCGGAGGGATTGAGAACGGCCCGTTCCATGAAGCAGAGACAAGTCCTCCTCGTTGAGCCGGACCCCTCGCTCGCAGAGCCGCTGGCGTTCTGGCTGCGCTCGCAGGGGTTCCGGCCGGAGATGGCCACGACCGTCAAGGACGCGATGCTCCGGGCGGTGCACCACCCCCCGGGCGTGGTGCTGCTGGACCTCGACCTGCCCGACGCCGACGGGCTGGAGTTGCTGGAGGCCATGCGCCGGTCCGAGCAGCTCGAGCACATCCCCGCCGTGATCCTCACACGCCGAGCCGACAAGCAGACCGTGCTCCGCGCGGCAGAGCTCGGCGCCTGCGGCTACCTGCTCAAGCAGGCGTTCTCACTCTCGCAGCTCGACGCGAAACTCCAGGCCGCCAAATGGGTCCGGGTCGGCACGACGAAGGTTGTCGGCGAGTCGACAACGAATGCGTCGCTAGAGAGCGGCGAGCATCCACCGGTCGAGAAGCTCCCACCCGACACAGACCCCGCCGAGACGCTCCGAGCGCTCAAGCCCGTGCTGACCCGCCCGGATCTGGTCGAGGCGATCGAGCGGGGCGGGGAGCTGCGCGCCATGTCGCCGACGGTGACGCAGATCCTCAAGCTCACGAGCAACCCCCGCGTCTCGGCCGAGTCGATCGTCAAGACGATCAGGCTCGACCACGCCGTCGCGTTGAAGATCATGAAGCTGGCCAACTCGTCGGTGTTCGCGCGGGGCGAGCCGGTCTCCAGCGTGCAGCGGGCGGTCACCCGCCTGGGCATGGAGCAGGTCCGCCAGGTGGTGATGAACATCGGCGTGATGGAGAGCTTCGCCAACGCGGCCCTGCCCGAGGGGATGACCCTGCCGGGCTTCTGGGAGCACGCGATGGCCGTCGGGCTGATCGCCGCGGAACTCGCGGCCGAGAACAAGGCGATCGACGCAGAGACGGCGTTCACGCTCGGGCTCTTGCACGATGTCGGGCGGCTGGTGCTGGCCGAGCAACTCCCCGAGAAGTACGCCGAGGTGGAGAGCGTCGCCCAGCGGTCGGGCCTGCCGCTGCACGAGGTCGAAAAGCGCATGCTGCTCGACGACCACGCGGAGGTGATGGAGCGTCTGCTGCGGACCTGGGGCATGCCGCGGGATCTGGCCGAGCCGATCGTCCTGCACCACGCCTCGATGGGAACGATCCGCCGCCAGAGCCCCTCGCGAATGGTCGAGTCGGCGACGCTGGCCCTGGCCGACCGCCTGGCCTCGGCGATGCTGCTCGGCCACAGCGGCTCGGGCTCGGTCTACTCGACCAGGTCGTTCATCGAGGCGCTGACTGTGCCAGACCGCGTGCTGACGCGCATCATCGAGCATGTGCCCAGCGAGCTTTCTGAGCTGAAGCTGGCGATGCTCTCGGGCGAGGACGCGGGCGTCTGGCGCACGCGTGCGGACAATCTGCGCGAGCGGCTGACCGGCCGCTTCGACCCTGTGGTGATCTCGCCAGATCCGCTGGGCGACCCCGTGCACCTGTTATGCAACGAGCTCCGATCCGGCATCGGCGAGGCCAGCGATGCGAACCTGCTGGTCGTCCACCTGCCCGACGCGGGCCAGCGCGCGGCCGTCTCAAACCTCGTCCGCACCGCCGAGGCCGAAGACATCGGCCGCAAGCTGCCCATGCTGGTGCTCTCGCCCGCCGAGACGATCATGCCAGACCAGTCGCTCATGGAGGGCCGGGCGTACCGGCGTCTGCGCATGCCGTTCCGCGTCGATCGATTCATCGAGCACTGCAACGCGTTGAACGGCGCAGAAGCGGCGCCGCTCAGGCGGGCGGCCTGACGCGTCAGATCCCCGGCTCGGGATGCTCGGGCTGGCTGACGGGGAAGCGGGGGTTCACGCCCACGCGCGTGCCCTCTGCCGTCATCTCCGCGGCAGGCCCGGTCGGCCTGGGCAGGTCCGGCGCGATCTGCTCGCCCGCGAAGAAGCTCTCGACGATCTCGACCGCCTCATCGACATCGTCTGTCAGCTTGAACAGGTCGAGATCCTTGGGCGAGATGCACGCGTACCGCTCCAGCATCGTCTCGCGCATCCAGTCGATCAGCCCCGACCAGAAATCGGTGCCGACGAGCACGACAGGAAAGGGATCCGTCTTCAGCGTCTGGATGAGCGTCATCACCTCGAAAAACTCATCCATCGTCCCAAAGCCGCCCGGGAAGGCGACGAGCACCTCTGAATAGCGCAGGAACATCACCTTGCGGACGAAGAAGTAGTTGAACTCCAGCTCGTGGGTCTGATAGGGGTTGGGCAACTGCTCGTGCGGCAGCGTGATGTTCAGGCCCACCGACACCCCGCCGTGCTCGTGTGCGCCGCGGTTCGCCGCCTCCATGATGCCCGGGCCGCCCCCGGTGATGGTGGTGCGCCCACGCTTGGCCATCTCGGCGCCGAACTTCCTGGCGAGCCGGTAGTCCTCGCGGTCCTCCGGCGTGCGGGCGGAGCCGAACACCGAGACCCCCGGCGGCAGGTGGCTGAGCACCTCGATCGACTGGACAAACTCGGCCATGACCTTCAGGACATGCCAGGAATCTCGTGCGTCGGGGCCTGTGGGAAGCATCTGGGGTCCTTTCCGCTTCGGTCGCTGGGCGTTCGGGAGGGGAAGATACCACAATCCGGCGGATCTGCACAAAGCGATTGTTTCAGCGCCCCGTGCCTCTAAACTCATGGCGGCATGAGCGAAACCGGCACAACAACAGCGCAATCCCCCGGCGCGGGCGGCTCCTCCGGACGCGGCGCGCCGGACTACAACACCGTCCTCGACCGCCTCAACGCCCGGATCAACCTCGAAAAGACCCGCCCAAGCCGCATCGACCCCGAGCGGGCCTTCAAGCTCGACCGCATGCGCGCCCTCGCCGCCGCCCTCGGCAACCCCGAACGCGACAGCCGTTTCGTGCATGTCGCAGGGAGCAAGGGCAAGGGCAGCACCGTCGAGATGCTCGCCTCGTGCCTGAGCGCCTGCCGCTACGCAGTGGGCGTGTTCTCAAGCCCGCACCTGGTGACGCCGCGCGAACGCATCCGCATCTCCGGCGCCATGATCCCCGAGGACGCGTTCGCACGCCATGTGCACCGTGCGATCACCGCCTCTGAAAAACTACCCAAAGACCTCGGCCCGGCCACCTACTTCGAGCTCATGACCGCCGCGGCGTTGCTCTACTTCGCTGAGCAAGCCGTCGACATCGCCATCCTCGAAGTCGGCCTCGGCGGCAGGCTCGATTCAACAAACATCGTCACGCCGGAGGTCTGCCTCCTCACCCCCATCCAGCGCGAGCACACCGAGATCCTCGGCGACACCCTCGAAGAGATCGCGGCCGAAAAAGCCGGCATCATGAAGCGCGGCGTCCCCGCCATCACCACGCCCCAGCCCGACAGCGTCATGGAAGTCTTCCGCGCCAAAGCGGAAGAGACCGGCGCCGAACTCCGCGTGCTCGGGCAGGACATCGACTATTCAGAACGGTTCGAGTCCAGCCCGGAACTCGGGCCGCATATGCGCGTCTCCGTCAGCACGCCCCGCTGCGTGTACGAACACCTGCCCGTGCCCCTCAAGGGCCAGCACCAGGCGGCAAACTGCGGCCTCGCCCTCGCCGCCCTCGACGCCCTCCGCGAACGCGGCTTCGAAGCCCCCGAACGCGATGTCGCCCTCGGCCTCGCCTCCACGCCCGACACCGGGCGCCTCGAAATCGCCTGGGACCGCCCCCGCATCATCCTCGACGGCGCCCACACGCCCGAAAGCGTCGAGGCCGCGATGCGCGCCATCGGCGCCCACATGCGCTACGACTCGATGGTCTGCGTCTTCGGCTGCGCCGCCGACAAAGACATGGCCGGCATGCTCGAAAAGGTCGCCATCGGCGCCGACAAAATCATCTTCACAAAGGCGGCAAGCAACCCAAGAGCCTGCGACCCCGAAGAGCTGCAACGCCGCTTCGGCCAACAGGCGGGCAAGATGACCCAGGCCGTGCCGACGCTGAAAGAAGCCCTGAACACCGCGGCACAAGCCGTAGGACGCGACGACCTGATCGTCGTCACCGGCTCGTTCTACCTCGTCGGCGAGGCGAAAGCCCTGCTGATGGAGGCGGCGAGGAAGCGGGACGGGGGCTGAGGGCGAGGGGCCCGAGACCGAAGGGGGAGGCCATGGCCGCCGGGCGAGCGTTGCCGGAACACACCCTGATCGACCCCGCGCAGATCCGGGCATCGCTCGAGAGCATGCCCGGCAAGAAGGACACAAGGCGTCGGGTGTCGCTCGGGCGTCGAGTCGTCAATGTGCCCCGCTCGCTCCGGACCTACGAACTCCGGTGGAGGCGGTCGGGGAGCATGGTCTCCACTCGAGCGTGGATGAGCGGAAGCGTCTTTGTGACAGCGGTGTACCTGCCTCTGCTGGTCCTGCCCGTGTTTTCAAGCCTTTTTATTCATGACGGGGACCTCACCGCCGAGGCACTCTTTGCGAAGATGTTCAATTTGACGAGACCATCGCTGCGATACCTTGGGTACATGGCGGTGATGACATTCTTTTTCATCATCTACGCGCCATCAGCGGGCATGGTGCGCCTGTTTTGCAACCCAGATGGCAGCATCGACGGCCGCTTCCGCTTCTGGGGCATCCTGACGGTTCGCTCCGACCGGATCAGCAACCCCGTGCTAATGTTCGCGAAGACTGTCGGCGACTCCAGTCGCATCACCACCGCAGAACGCTATTCAATGTTCCTCTGCGATCGGGACGGGAGAAAGGCCGTGCTTCTCGCCAGAAGCCGCGACGCGGCGCACATTGCAGACTGCTACGCGAGACTCCCGGAGGAAATCCGTTCGTCGGCGCCGTGTGTCGCGGCAACCGAGCCAGTGGAGCACTTCGGCAGCGGGAATTGGCACTGACAATACGGCCTGCGGCAGGCGCAGAGCAACCAGCGCCCGATCGCAGCGACCTCAAACGCCGGAGCTCACAAGATGTCCCCTGCTCCAGAGTCCAGCACACGCCGATTCACAAGCAAGGACAAGGAGAGGTGATGATGCAGCCGTTCTATCTTGTTTCCATCTCCTGCGGCAATCCCATCGCCGTCCGCGAATGCGTCTACCTGCGCACGCTTCGCGCACGCCCGACGAACAGACTGATGCATCTTGTCTCGATATCACCTCCATTCGAAGGCCTTGACTATCGCGGCTTACGGTACTTTACAGACACACTCCTGCTTATGACAGTCAATGACGAATGGAGTCTGGAGGACACGATTGCAGAGGAGTACATGATCGATGTGTATACTTCCGCTCTGATCCCGGAACCAGGGTACGAGCTAATCGATGTTGCAGATATTGAACGACTGGAGATGGGGACGCTGTTTGCGACACGGGAGAAGGCGGAAGAACGATTGGCCCAAGACTTGAAGCCGTGGGACACCCGAGATTGACGGCGGGCGGGCGGCCGATTCGGTACACTCCCCACCCCGCGCCCGGGCGCAGCCCCCGCCCGCGAAGCGGGCGCTGAACTTTGCCACGGGTGAATCGATCAAGACGCACAGCGTCGCAGATCGATGAACCCGTGGAAGAGTCCAAAAACAACAACCGCTCTGAAGGAGCGGCGGAACGCCCCCAACACCCAAAGCCGCCACCAGTGCCCCCGACCTCCAACAGAGGTCGGCGCACCAAATCGCCGCCAATCCACACACCCCAGACGCCGACCTCTGAGCCAAGCGAAGAGTCGGGTCAAACCCCACACCCCCTTCGCCCGCTCGCCTCTCCCCGCCCCGGTGGCACACGTGGCCGCCCGGTGGACGCCGGCCTCTAACCCATCACCCCGGACCGGGGGACCGGTTAGGCGGGG
>JAFIFZ010000039.1 GCA_020831775.1 Phycisphaerales bacterium | reverse complement strand
GCGAGGATCTGTCCGTCGACCTGCAGCGTGCCTGCAACGATCAGACGCAGGGCGCCGCCGCCACGGCCTCCCGTGTTGGCGATGGGGTCGTTGTTGGCGCCGTTGCCTCCGCCCGAGCCGAGGGTGGTCGGCGCATTAAGGTTTCCGTATGTCGTCCCGCCTGCCCTCCCGGTGCTGCCGACAGCGCCAGCGCCACCGTGCCCGCCGCCGCCGCCGTCGTGGCGGTGCCCCTGATCACCGGCGCCCGGACCCTGACCCCCCGCATAACCGCGGGCCGACACATCAATGCGACCGTTGATCTCGACCCTGATGTTGCCGTTCACGACTAAGTCCATCCCATGTACAATGTCCGAGCCAATGCTCGAATAGTCCCAAGTGAACCCCGCGTCATGAGTAACCACGCCCGCGATCGCGCCGCTGGGCTCGACGACCAGCGAGGCGATCTGGTGGCGCCCGTTCATCGTCAGCGTTGTGCCGCGGACGGTGATCTCGGCGGTCGTCAGCGGGACGGGGGCGCCGCCGGCCGTCGGGGTGATGTGGGTCTCTTCCGGCCCGACCGTTTGCGGGACGGTGATGAGCACGGGCTGTGCCTGGGCCGCCGCGGCGAGCGCGCCGAACGCGAGCAGAGCCTTTGCAAACTGCAACGATCCACGAGATCCGATCATGTCCATCCTCCAGACCAAGCTCGCGCATGACGACGGAGCCGAAACAGTGTGTCTGCTGTACTCAGCGCAGTTGAGTGGTCAGAGAGGAACCGAAAATGCCGCGAATGTCAAGAAACTTGCGGGCGTGAGCCGCTGGGCAGGCCAATACCAGAGCAACAGCCAAACACACTCCGTGCGGATTCAGAGTCGTTTGGCTGGATGGGAAAGAAAACGCCCCCGCGGTGTGCGGCGGCGCGCTGTGGGGGGTTTTGCGGGCGGCGCCCCGGTAGGCGGATGCCATCGGCCGGCGCGGGCGCAGCAGCCGGCGGCGAAGAGGCGGAGGTACTCGAAGAAGTCGTCCGCGTCGATCACGCCGTCGTTGTTGATGTCGGCTCTGGCGTCGCCGTCGGCGAAGAACTGCAAGAACAGGAAGAAGTCATCGGCGTCGACGACGCCGTCGCCGTTGAGGTCCGCGGGGCAGCCCGGGGCGCTCAGCAGGTTCGGGACGAACGCGCCCGCGGCCGACGGGATCGGCTGCAGGGGCGAGCCGGCGGGGGCGGGGTAGGGCGTCTCGATGGGTTGTGAGAATTCGCCGGTGGCCAGGTCGTAGACGATGTGTCGTCCGTTGTTGATGGTGTTGTGGCCGGTGACGAGGAAGAGCTTGCCGTCGCCCGCGCCGAGGCCGTCGGGGTTGGTGATGTCCGGGGGGAGCTGGGCGACGAGCGTGGGGCCGGCGCTGAGGTTTTCGGGATCGAGCGACCAGATGGCGCGTCCGGGCTGGGCGCCCGGGTCGCGGTTGACGATGTAGAGCAGGTCGGTGCCGGCGTAGTACTCGACGGAGGTGACGGTCCAGTTGCTCGCGCCGCCGACGAGCGTCGAGTAATCGAGCACGCTGATAACAGTACCGGTGTTGATGTCGATCTCGTAGAGCTCGTTGTTGAGTCGGCCGGAGCCGTAGAGCTTGTTGCGCGTGGTGTCGTAGGCGAGGCCGTTGATGGCCTGTCCGCTGCCGTCGGGGTGGCGTGCGGTGAAGAGGAGCGTGGGGTTGAGCAGGTCGTCGTAGTCGAACTCCCAGATGTCGTCCTGCGGCCCGTTGCGAACGGTGGCGAAGAAGCGCCTGTTGGCGTCGTCGCCCGCGAGGCCGGTGAAGCCCGGCGCTGTGGCGGGGATGCCCGTGTCGTTCTGGATGTCGAAGAGGAAGGTGTTGGTCAGCGCGTCGAGGTCGGTGAAGAAGGCCTCGGGCTGGTTGACGCTGAAGACGGGCTTGGTGATGCCCGTGATAAACTGGGCGTTTGCGGCGACGGCGAAGCCTGCGACGGCGGCGATCCCGGCGATAACTGCGGACTTGGTCATCTTCATATCTCCTCTTTCTCGGCCTTGCCAATTCCGGCAATGACAGATGCTGTGTGAGAAAGTCGGTTCGCGGGAATCGCGCTCCGGGTTCGAACCCGGACACGATTCAGGCGAGGAAATCGCTGTCATTGCGTTGCATCACGCCGTGCAGGCAGGGCGTGTGCGGGCCGTGGTCGTGGGTTGTGCAGGGCCGCCGTCGGCGATGGTGCAGGCAGAGCAAGAGGAGCGGGGCGAGTGTGCCGGGCGAAGGCACGACTGTTGCGAGTCTAAGCCCCATGCCTTGGATGAACGAACCGCTTCCATATGTGAGCAGATCGATATCTTCAAACAGCGGCGCAAACTCACCAATACCAGCCGCGGACTGGTGCGCCATGCGCGAGCTGGCGATCACATCCATGAGAGGTGAGTCTGTCCATTCGAGCACGCCGCCTGAAACATCCTGAAGGCCGTAGGCGGAGGTCGTCTCGGGGTACAAGCCCAGCGGCATCTCCGTCCGCCATTCGCCGGTGAAGGGCGGTTCGATCCCCGCGTTGCTCTGCGCACCGGGCTCCCAGGGCAGGGCGTAGGCGGGCGGCTCGTCGCTCTGGTGGGGAAACCGCCAGTAGCCGCCCTCGCCGGGACCGTGCTTGTCCGGGTCGTAGTACGACGCCTTGATGTGCTCGTCGATGGACGGGATCCAGAACCTGGCGTCGGGTGAGCGAGCGCCCTCGCTCGACCATGTGCCGCCGTTGTTGACAAAGAGCGACATGTCGTAGGCGCCGCTGTCGAACGCCGCTCGATCGGGGCTCCGGTCGTTGTGCATCCAGTTGGCGTACATCGCGGCGAGCATGTAGTTCGTGCGCGCGCCGAACTGTTCACGCCCCGGCGTGATCTCGAACACGCCGCCGCTGTTGCGCCGGACCGCGGGCGACGCCTGCAACTCCATCCAGAACTGTTCCTGCGGCGTGGCGACGGTGTCGAGCGCGTTTGCGAAGTCGATCCATTGCGCGTTGGAGAGCGGGGAAGCCGCGATCCTGAAGCTGTAATCGACGGATCCTGTCGGGCGGCCGAGCATGAATGTTGTGTCGTATGCGGCATTGCCGGGATCGCCGACCGTGATCCAGTCGAAGCCGTAGTCGGGCAAGGGCTGGGCACTGGCCGCGAGCGGCAGCGAGACCGCCGCGGCGAGCAGAGTTCTTCTCAGCATCCGTGGCTTCCTTGCAATGCAGCATCCCCGCGCTTCTGCGGCCTGTTTCTGCGGGCGGCGAGCGCGACGAACATGAACGCCGCCAAGGCCGAGGTTCCCGGCGCTGGGACGACCGAGGCGATGCGGAGCCCGCCCCAGAACGCGGAAGCATCGGGGCGTTGGGATCCCGTGAAGGCGTCGGCGCGATCGTGCAGTTCCGGCGAGTGCTGGCCCGCGTACGAGCCGTTCAAACCTCGGCGCTGCGGGGCGGCGGCGTGCGTCCATTCCTCGATCCACTCGTGCGCGCCGCCGCTGGCGTCGAGCAGGCCCCACGGGGTGGTCACCTGCGGGTAAGCGCCCAGCGGCACATTCCACTCGGCGGAGTGCTGCTCCTGGATCCCCGCCATCGTCTCGCCCTCACCCGGCCGCCCGGGCGTCAGCGGCTCGTCGGAGCTGTTGGGAAACAGCCACCAGCCGCTCTCGCCGGGTGCGTAGCGGTCGGGGTCGTAGTACACCGCCTTCTGCCACTCGTCGAGGTTGGGGATCCAGAACTTCGCGCCGGGCAGCCTGCCGCCGTCGGTGCGGTGGCCGGTGTTCGGGTCGACGCCCCATGTGCCGGTGTCGTACGCGCCGGTCTGCAGCGAGGTGGGGTCGGACGACTTGCCGTTGTGCAGCCAGTTGGTGTACATCGCGGCTTCGTGCCACGAGATCCCCGCGACGGGCAGCATGTCCCAGTTCGGCGTGTCGATCGGGAGGTACCTCGCACCGGGACCGGAGTAGAAGTAATCGTGGCTGGCGCCCCATCGCGACGGCCGGCCGAAGTACTCCCAGCCGTCGCGCTGGGAGAAGGTGTTGAGAAACCCCATCCACTGTCCTGTGGTGACTTGGAGCGTGCTGATGCGGAATGTGTAATCAACGCTGCCGCGGCCGGTGGTCATGCCCCAGAACCCGCCGTCGTAGGCGGTGTTGCCGGGTTCGCCGATGGTCGCCCATTGGAAGCCGTAGTCCGGGGCGGGTTGGGCGTTGGCGGCCGCGAGCGGCAGCGATACCGTGGCGGCGAACAGGGTTCTTTTCAGCATGCGTCACTTCCTTGTGTTGAGGCGATACAAAGCCGGCGACTGATGGGAGCAGGCCGGCGTTGCACTCATGATGCGATCCGTCTTCTTCTGAGAACAACCGCCAATGTGGTGACGAGCAGCATGCCCGTCGACGGAGCAGGAACGACCGATGCGATCCGAAGTCCGTTGTAGTTTCGGCTATCTGGCAGTTGTGCTCCGATGTGTTCGATCCAGTCGAGCGGAGCGTGGGCGAAGCCCGCGCTGCTTCCATTTACAACACGCCAGCGGAGGTCGATGTGTTCCTCGGTCCACTCTGTTGCGCCTCCGCTGATGTCCAGCAAGCCCCAAGGCGAAGCTTCATCGGGGTAGGCGCCCAAGGGGATGTACCATTCACCGAGATTGCGGTTGGGATCCGGATCAACCCAGCCCGCGGTGGTCTGTCCTTCGCCGGGCGGCCCGGGCTGCAACGGCGCATCAGAGCTGTTCGGATACTGCCACCAGCCGCTGTCGCCCGGGCCGAAACGATTCGGATCGTAGTGGGCTGCTTTGAGCCATTCATCAAGACTCGGGATCCAGAAACGCGCATCAGGGCTCCGAGTGAGTTGGTCGGTGAAGTTGTAGCTGTGCTGGTTGGTGGAGAATGTGCTGGTGTCGTAGGCCCCGGTTTCCAAGGCCCACTGCTCCGGGGCTTTGTTGTTGTGCAGCCAGTTGCAGTACATCGCCCCTTCTCGCCACGAGATGCCGGCGACCGGCAGCAAGTCGACGTCCGGCCCAATTCCGTATATCCAACGAACCCCGGGACCGTTGTAACGGGGATCGGAATAGGCGCCCCACTGCGTTGGGTTCGAGAATGCCTCGCCTCCGGGTTGCATCGAGAAGGTGTTGACAAACTCCATCCATTGGCCGGTAGTCACTTGGAGTGTGCTGATGCGGTATGTGTAGCCGACACTCCCGCGCCCGCTTGCGAAAGGGAGCGCCGAGCCTTGGAATGCGGCGTTGCCCGGATCACTGATCGTCGCCCATGGGAAGTCATAGTCCGGGGCGGGTTGGGCGTTGGCGGCCGCGAGCGGCAGCGATAGCGCCGCGGCGAACAAAGTTCTTTTCAGCATGCGTCACTTCCTTGTGTTGAGTCGATACAAAGCCGGCGACTGACGGCAGCAGGTCGGCATAGCACTCATGGTGCGATCCGTCTTCTTCTGAGAACAACAGGTGTCAATGTGACAACGAGCAACACGCCCGTCGTCGGAGCAGGAACAACGGAGGCGATTCGAAGTCCGTAAGGCCCTCGAGTGTGCGGAAAATCTGCTGCGGGATAGCCCGCATGATCGAGCATCGGGAATGTCATACCGGCATTGGATCCGTTAAAGAATCGATCACGGTGTCGCAAATGTTCCTCGGACCACTCGCTTGCGCCGCCGCTGATGTCGAGCAAGCCCCACGGCGATGTCTCGTCGGGGTATGCCCCGAGCGGAATCAGCCACTCGCCCGCTTGTATGTTCGGATCGATCCAATCCGCGGATGTCTGACCAACTCCGGGGGGGCCGGGCGTCAGCGGTTCATCGGTGCTGTTGGGGTACAGCCACCACCCGCCCTCGCCTTGGCCGTGACGGTGCGGGTCGTAATGCGCCGCTTTGAGCCACTCGTCAAGGCTGGGGATCCAGAACTTCGCGTCGGGGTTGCGTGTGAGCTGGTCGGTGAAGACGAGCGTGTTGGGGTCAGTCGAGAATGTGCTTGTGTCGTAGGCGCCGTTCTCGATGGCCCACTGTTCGGGTGACTTGTCGTTGTGGAGCCAGTTGGTATACATGGCCGCTTCGCGCCACGAGACGCCCGCGACGGGCAGCATGTCCCAGTTGGGCAGGTTCTTTGGGGTCCAGCGTCTGCCCGGTCCGGTGTAGTGCGGGTCTGGGTACGCGCCCCATTGGTAAGGTCTCGTGAAGAATTCGCCGCCATCACGCGTAGAGAAAGTGTTGACGAACTCCAGCCACTGCCCGGAGGTGATTTGGAGTTTGCTGATGCGGTACTCGTAGTTGACCACGCCACGGCCTGCAAAGAAGCCGTAGCCGCCGCCGTCGAACGCGGGGTTGTTGATATCACCGATGGTCGACCACTGGAAGCCGTAGTCCGGGGCGGGCTGGGCGTTGGCGGTTGCGGACAGGCACGCGACGATGATCGATACCCGGTATCTCATCGCTTTCTCCTTGCAAAGGTGACAAAGGCGGCGAACGCGAGCACCGGTACCGCGCCCGGCGAAGGCACGACCGCCGCGAATCGAAACCCGGATAAGCCCAAGTGGATCGGGGCTGCCTGGAAGGCGCGGTTCAGTGCGTCGAACGGCGAATGGTGACCGCCGGCCGCTGACTGATGAAAGTAGCGATCTCCGATGTCGATTCCCCACAAAGGCGTTTCGGTCCATTCGGCGATGCCGCCGCTGGCTTCGAGCACGCCGTAGGGCGATGCGGTGTCGGGGTAGAGCCCCAGCGGCATGTTGAAGACCCAATCGCCGAGAGGGAGTTCGATCCCCGCGTTGCTCTGGGCGTCCGGTTCCCACGGAGCGCCGTAGATCGGCTGCTCATCGCTGCCGTGCGGGTAGGCCCAGTACCCGCCCTCGTCGGGACCGTAGCGATCAGGATCGTAATAGAACGACTTGACCAGTTCGTCGTGCGAAGGGATCCAGATCTTTGCGTCGGGGCGGCGTACTGCGTTGCCGCGCCAGACATTCGGCGAAACCTCGTAGAACTCGGACATGTCGTACGCGCCGTCGTCGAAGGCCGCCCTGCCCGTTGCGCGGTCGTTGTGCAGCCAGTTGGCGTACCTCATGGCGAGCATGAAGTTGGAGGTCGCTGGATAGTCGTTGTACTGGGGGTAGAAAACCAGCGGCCCCGACTGTCCTTGTCGTTGCACATAGATGCTCGAAAACTGCAGGGTCAGCCGTTCGGCCTGCGTCGCCACGGCGTCGAACGCCGTCGCGAACTCCGACCATTGGCGCATCGAAGCGGGCAGCGTCGTGATTCTGTATGCGGTATCCACGCCGCCGCCGTCACGGTACAAGAACGGGAATTGGTCTCGAGTGGCGTTGGCGTTGCCGGGATTGCCGACGGTGACCCAGTCGAAGCCGTAGTCGGGCAGGGGCTGGGCGTTGGCGACCGCGGTCCATGCGAGCGGCAGCGACATCGTCACGGCGAACAAAGCACTTCTCACCATCGGTCACCTCCTTGCGACGCGGGTGGTTCTTTTCCGGGACTCGTCCTGTGCGTCCCGCGGGCCCCAGTGTACCGAACGGGATCCTGCTCGGGGCGGACGGGCGAGGGATTTGGTGTTCGGGATCGGGCGGATCGCGGTATGCTTCACCAGGCCCCCACCCCTTAGATCGGGTGTGCGGGCGGCCGCGCCCCGCTTCGATGTGCCGAACGGGGCGGGATGAACCCCCTTGCTTCCCCCTTGCGTGTTCGATGGGGCGGAGCGACTTTCGAGGAGAAGGAGATCTGTCATGGTGAATCGTCGCAGCGCGTTCGGGTTGGTGTTGGTTGCAGGGATGGCGGGGCCGATGGTTGGGGCTGCGGGGGCGGCGCCGATCGCTACGCCGCTGGCCGGCTCGTTTGCGCCCTTTAACGAGGTGAGCAATGTCTCGGGGCGACAGTTGGGCACGACCTTTGTCGACCTGCGTTCTTCGCCCAGCGGCAACCGGTTTGTCTTCATCGCCACGCTCACCGGCGACGCCTCGACCAACCGCGGCGTCTTCGAGATGACCACCGCCAGCACCGACATCACCCTGCGCGTGCAGCGGGGCGAGGCGTTGCCGGCCGACCCGGGGTCCAGCCGCTCGATCAACCTGTTCAACGGGGCGGCCCAGGTGAACGACTCGGGGCAGATCTCGTTCGCGTGCAACTCGACGGGCTCGGGCTCGCCGACGCTGTACATCATGCGCGACACAGACGGCCAGCGCGACCTGATCGCCAGCAACTCAGAGATGGTCCCCGGCATCCCCGGCGCCTCCTTCGCCGGCGCCAACAGGACCGAGGGCATCTTGAACGACGGCCGGGTGCTCTACTCGTTCAGCATCAACGAGCCGGGCGTCGGGCAGAACGACCAATCGAAGTGGCTCGCCGACACGCTGATCGTCCGCGCCAACGACAACAGCTTCACGCCCGGGCGCTTGCCCGACGGCAACCCCGGCCTCACCGACTGGGGCGACTTCACCCAGGACCGCATGCGTCCGCTCTCGCAGGCCGGCGACAGCTTCGTCTGGCTCGGGCGCGACAACGCATCGGTGATCGGCGACCGGATCGAGATCGTCGCGGTGGACAATGTCGCCGTGGTCGAGTCGCGACGGCCCATCCCCGGCCAGACAGGCCTGGGCGATGTGACGAGCATCACCGGCACCTGGGCCGACCCGGCGGGCAACTGGTTCGTCCGCGGCGTCATCGGCGGCGGCGAGGCCGGCCTCGATTTCGTCGTCCGCAACGGCGATGTCGCCATGCTCCGGGGCACACCCATCGTTCCCGGCTCCGACTGGCAATGGGACCGCCTGAGCGACACCACCACCCTCGCCGGCGTCAACTTCCAGATCGGCTCGCCCGACGGGCAGGACTACTACATCGGCGGCTGGGCCCTCAACCAGACCACGCAGGAGCGGATCGAAGTCGTCGTGAAGAACGGCGAGGAAATCATCCTCCAGAGCGACGACCCGGTGGATATCTCGGGCAACGGCCAGCCCGACGACAACGCTTTCATTACTTCATTCGTCCGCGAGATCGGCACGGGCACCGCCCTCATCGGCGACGACGGCGCTCTGTATTTCCTGGCGCAGATCAGACAGGGCCCGAACGATCTCGGGCGCACGCTGCTCCGGTTCGGCGGCGACGATGTTTGTGTCGCGGATCTGAACGGCGACGGCGTTGTCGACGCCGACGACTTTTTCCTGTTCCTGCAGCTATTCGCCGACGGCGACACCCGGGCGGACATCAACGGCGATGGCGTGATCGACGCCGACGACTTCTTCGAGTACCTCGCGTTGTTTGCCGCGGGCTGCTGACGGAACTTGTTTGTACGCAATTGCCGCACCGGCGGGGGGGTGGGCCGCCCGCGGGGGGCGTGGGCCCTACGCCGGTGCTGTTTCATAATCTCGCCCGCGCTTATGAACGGCGTACGAACGCATGCAAATGATCTTGCATGCGAGTGTCCGTTGTGCCTACACTCCAAGTTGTCCGGTCTTCAGTGCCGGCTCTGAGAGAGATGCGCCGTGCGTGTGACCGGCGCGAGAGAGACATTCGGTGTAGGAGAGATAGACATGGTTCGCAGCAGCAAGTTCGTTGTGTCGGCGTGCGCTTTGGGCGCTCTGGCCGGCGCCGCCGGGGCCCAGGTGGTCAATGTCGGTGAGTCGTACAACGCCACCTTCTTCGGCTCCGGCGGAGGCGGGTTCACCTTCGCCCCCGCGTGGGCGAACACCATCACCCAGTTCGACGGCAACAGCGCCACGATGAGCGGCCAGCCGACCAACTTCGTCGGCGGCGATGTCGGCGATCCCGTCAGCTACCAGCTCACCGAGTCGCAGTTCGCCAACGGCGACGGCACCTTCACCATCCGCGTCGAGGTCTCCGCCGCCGACACCTTCCTCGCCCCGGGCCTGGACTTCGATCCGTTCAGCCCCTCCGTCGACACCCTCGACACCCTCACCTTCGACCTGGGCGCCACCACTTTCGGCACCAACAACGGCATCCGCACCGTCAGCAACGACATCACCTTCGTCTCGGCGAACATCACCTGGTTCTCCGGCGCCGACATCGTGCTCGCCGCCGACGCCAGCCAGCGCATCACCGTCAGCCTCGGCCCGCAGATCGACCAGCTCGCCACCGGCACCGGTCTCCGCGGGCAGTTCAGCATCGTCGCCTCCGGCGGCGATGTCGGGGTCCTCGCTCTCGACCGCCTCGTCCTCGACATGATCGTCGTCCCCGCCCCGGGCGCTCTGGCGCTCCTCGGCATGGGCGGCCTGGTCGCGACCCGCAGGCGTCGCGCCTGATCCGACTTTCCCTCATCCCGGCTCGCCCTGACCGGCGCGCCGGGGTTTCCCTTCGTGCGGGGACGACACGGCGCCCTTTCCGCGGGCGAACTTTCCGGGTCGTTGATCGGCAAACAATTCCCCGCTGCGGCGGGGCGAGCGCCGGACACTACGAGACGGCGCTCAAACACGGAGGTTCGAATGATGAACAGAAGCAACAAGTGTGCGGCGACGCTCGCCGCGGGATCCATCGCAGCACTCGCCGGCGCAGCATCGGCCCAGTGCGACGCCGCGAACGCCTTTGTCTCGCCCCCCACCGTCCTCAACAACGCCAGCGGGCACGGCACCAGCACCGGCGCACGCTTCCTCGATGTCACCGGCAACGGCCACCTCGACCTGCTCGTCGGCCAGAGCAAGCTCATCTTCGATGTCGCGCCCGACCGCGCCGGCATCGCCGTCTTCCCCGGCGACGGCCAGGGCGGCTTCGGCACGCCGTTCCTTGTCGGCGTCGAAGGCTCGGCCAACCCCTCCTTCACGCGAGGCGGGCCCCGCTCGATCGCCGGCGGTGACCTCACAGGCAACGGCCACACCGACATCGTCGCCGGCACGCAGGGCGTCGAGTTCATCCGCAACAACGGCGACGGCACCTTCGCCGACCCCGTCGTCTTCTACGACACAGGGCCCGGCGAGGGCATCAACGACCTCGACATCGCCGATCTCAACGGCAACGGCCACCTCGACATCATCGCCACCGACACCGGCGGCGCCACCGTCCTCGTCGCCTACAACGACGGCCAAGGCAACTTCAACCTGGGCAACGCGGAGTTTCTCTTCTCCCTCCGCCCGACCGCCGCACGCGCAGGCGACTTCAACAACAACGGCCGCCTCGACATCGCCGTCGCAAACTCACAGACCCAGCCCCCCTCGGTCACCCTCTACCTGAACAACGGCAACGGCACCTTCACCAGCGCCGGCGACTTCCCCCTCACCGCGGGGCCCGAGGACCTCGGCGTCGGTGACTTCGATAACGATGGCAACCTCGATGTCGTCGTCACCCTCGGCGGCGGCGGCGGCGGCGTCTCGATCCTCTACGGCGACGGCGCGGGCGGCTTCGCCCCCGCAGAGCAGGTCACCATCCCCGGAACCAACTTCGCCCTCGAACTCGCCGTCGGCGACATCGATGGCGACGGCACCGATGACATCGCCATCGGCATGCTCACCACCGGCGGCGACGGCGCCCTCGGCGTCCTGCTCTCCAACGGCGACCGCACCTTCCGCGAAGGCCTCGCCATCTCCACCGGCCTGCCCCGCAAGGTCGACCTCGGCGACCTCAACGGCAACGGACGCCTCGAAGCCACACACGCAATCAGTTCAGGCGCCGACAACACACCCGTGTTCGAGAACGGCTGCGTCGACATCTGCATCGCAGACATCAACGGCGACGGCGTCGTCGACGCCGACGACTTCTTCGCGTTCCTCGCCCTCTTCGCCGCCGGCGACCTCCAGGCCGACATCAACGGCGATGGCGTGATCGACGCCGACGATTTCTTCGAATACCTCGCCCTCTTCGCCGCGGGCTGCTAAAGCCAGACCCGCACGGCCGACCCTGAGCAGGCCCGGGATCCACCCGGTCCGCTTATCGGAGTCTGATACCGACCTCCCCGGTCCTCGGCCGGGGAGGTTTTTTTGTCCTTGCACCCCGCGAACCCGCACGCTAACTTATTCCTGACCCGCTTCGGGACAGTCTTGGGGATAAGTGTGTGGACCACCGATTCAAACCCAACCCATCAGGCCGCAAGGCGGGCTCTGTCGCTCTCGTGGGCGACGGGGTTTGCCGCATTGATCAGGAGCAAAGGGACATGCCCGGACAAGCAAAGCTGAAAGCCACATTCATCGGACTGATCGCGGCACTGCTGGCGTCGCCGGGCGCTTCCCTCGGCGCGGCCCCGGGCCACTCGGGCGTGCCCGCAGACGATGGCGCAGACGAGTGGATTGCGCCCGTGCTGGAAGAGTTCCTCGTCACCGCCCGCGTGGTCGACGGGTCCGGGCGGCCGGTCGAGGGCGCGGTGGTCATCACGGCCGTGGGTGGGAAAGGCGTGAGCGACGCCGATGGGCTCGTGCGCATGCGAGTGCGGATGGACCCGGCGGCAGATCGCCTGCGCGTCTCCGCCGTCCATACCGAAGGCGCCGAGACATGGACCGGCTCGACAATCGCTGAGGCAGCGGGCGGTGTTGTCGACGCGGGAGAGATCCCGGTCGTGATGCGGAGCGGGTGCGAGCCGGGATGGGAGCGGACCTTCGGGACCGTCTCCGGGGTGAATGGTCGTGTCGATTCGCTCGCCGTGTTCGACGACGGCACCGGGCCAAAGCTCTACGCCGCGGGCGAGTTCACAGAGATCGGCTTCGCAAAACTGGGCAGGCTCGCTGTCTGGGACGGGTCCCACTGGAAGCCGATACACCCCGATTGGTACAATCAATCGAGCAGCGTACGCCGCCTCTTTGTTCTCGACGGCGGCTCCGGCCCCGCGCTGTATGTCGTGGGCAGCTTTCGGATCGGCGCCGAGTCCTATAGCATTGGAAGATGGGATGGACAGCAGTGGACCTCATATCCACAAACCATCGCCACAGTGAACACGCTTATCTACTTCGATGATGGTGACGGCGCAAAGCTGTATGCAGGAGGAGCGATATCGTCACAGTGTCAGCTGTATCGATGGGAAGGAAGCGAGTGGCAGATCCTCATCGCTTCTGGACACTCAGGACAGATCAGTGCACTCGCCATCTACGACAGCGGCGCCGGACCTCGGTTGTATGTAGCCGGAAGATTCAGCGAACTCAACGGAGTGCAGGTGAGCAATATTGCCGCTTGGGACGGGACCGCTTTCTCTCCAGTTGGCGTCGGCCTCGATGTTCCGGGCTCATCAACCGCACCCGTGGTCAACGCGCTCAAAACAATAGATCTTGGCGATGGTCCGAAGTTGTTCGCCGGTGGCAGATTCACAACCGCAGGAGGTACCGACAGCAACTACATCGCGGCGTGGAACGGCGCCGCGTGGGAACCGATCGGCGCAGACTTGCTTGCTACAAGTTCCGGCTCAAGTATCACTGCCCTCGCAACGACAACAGTCGGCGGCAGAGCCGCACTTGCGGCCGGCGGACGGTTTACTTCTCAATCAGACCCTGATATGAACGGCATCGCGGCCTGGGACGGCCAATCGTGGACCCGCCTGCACACCCAATCGCTTCAAACCAGAGCTATGGTCGAGTACAACGACGGTGAGCACACCCGGTTGATTGTCGGAGGAATCGGCCAGGTACTCGGCGAAAGCACAATCCGGAATCTCGCGGCGCTGCACAACGGTGAGTGGCAGCAGGTAGGCGGAGACCTTCCTTACCGCATCACCGCGATGACCGTCTTTGATGACGGCAACGGCCCGGTGCCTTACGCGGCGTTCGACGCCGACGACCCCGATATCCCTATGCTGCATCGATGGAACGGGGAGCGATGGGAAGGGCTCAGCGGCCCCGGTTCAACCAACCGTACTGTGTGGGTACTCCGCGTGCTCAATGATGGGACAGGAGACCGGCTGTACATCGGTGGATCCTTCCCAACCCCGGGAGCGTTTGCGAACAACATCCTGATTTGGAACGGGAGCGAGTACGCCTTTGTGCCAGGGGTGAACAATCAGCAGGTTGTGGCGTTCGAAATGTTCGATGACGGTTCTGGGCCGGCGCTCTATATCGGCGCAGTTGGGGGGCTCTTGAGAGCAGACGGAACGACAGTGACTTCAATGCAAAGTGTAAATATGGTATATGCGTTGAAGGTCTTTGATGACGGATCTGGGCCAGCCCTCTATGTCGGTGGGAGTTTCGGTCACATGTCCCATGTGCCCGGGACGCGATTGATTGCGAAGTGGGACGGCAATGCATGGCACGCCTTGGGCGAAGGTCTTTTGGGTAGTGAGGTCAGGGCGATAACCGTGTTTGATGACGGCACGGGCCCGGCGATCTTCGCCGCGGGCCAAATCGTAGGTGCGACCAACGACCCGAGTATGCCTGGGATAGCGAAATGGAACGGCACGGCTTGGGTCCCGCTCGGCAGCGGGATCTTCTCGATTGTACAAAGCCTCGCGACATTCGACGACGGCACGGGAAATGCACTGTACGCGGGCGGCTACATGACCATCGCGGGAGGACAACAAGCGATCGGTGTCGCCCGCTGGGACGGACAGGAATGGTCCGCTTTGTTGCCGCAGATTCAACGGTCCACAGCAAGTACCTCGCTCTTTGCCGGCACTACTGTTAGATCAATGGTGGAATGGAACAATAACGAAGGTTCGTCGCTCCTGCTGGCCGGCCGCTTCTACCTCCCAGCCACCGGCGAACAGCACGCCGCAAGATGGCGAGCCTGCCCGCCCGCCTGCCTGCCCGACATCAACGGCGACGGCGTCGTCGACGCCGACGACTTCTTCGAGTTTCTCTCCCTCTTCGCAGCAGGCGACCTCCGCGCAGACTTCAACAACGATGGCGTCATCGACGCCGATGACTTCTTCAAGTTCCTCGCCCTCTTCGCCGCGGGCTGCTGAAAGCCCCCACATAGCATCAGCGCATAAAAAGAGCCGGTCGCATCCGCGGCCGGCTCTTTCTCTTTCTATTGATCCGCTCGACCAGCGTCGAGCCGGCGTCACGGCGGCGTCAGGCTCAGCCGGCCTTCTTGCCGATCACCATGCCCAAGAGCCCGAAGACGATCACCACGCCAGCCGCGGCGGCCGCGATGATCATCGGGTTGCCCGCGCTCTCGGCGATCTGGTCGATCAGGCCAGCGCTGGCGTCGCCCGCGCTGCGTCCGGCGCCCGCGCCCGTCAGCGCCATCAGCACCAACGCCGTCGCGACGCCCATCACCAGCACCATCGCCAAGCTCGCCCCGCCCGCAAAGCCCGACCACGCCGGGCTCACTTCCTGCATCGGCACCATCGCCGCCGGCGCCGAGGTCACATCCGTGTCCGACTCGTTGGACTCAAAGAGCGCCCCGCCCGCGGCGACCTCTTCGGCCCCGATGCTCGAGCCGCCCAGCACATCGCCCTCTTCCCCGTAGACATCCTGCAAGAGGTCCCCGCCCAGCGAGGTGTCGTCCGCCTCGCGGGTCAGGTCCAAGAGGCCCGAGCCGCTCGCGGCCGGGTCCACAGAAAAATCAGGGGTCGTGGCGCCGACCGAATCGGTCATCACCGTCGCCGCCGACGGGTCGGCCTCCTCGGTCTCGTCGACATCGAAGATGCTGATGCCCGTGCTCTCCTTCGGGCTGTCGAGCCCGGAAGAGTCGGCCAGGTCGATGCCCGAGGCGGATCCGCTCCCGCCCAGCGACAGCGGCTCGGGATCGTCCTGCATGGGGATCAGGCCGCCCTCGTCACCGGCGAGGAGGTCCACCTGCTCCTTCTTGACGACGAGCTGGTTGTTGTCGTCGCGGAACTCCTGAAGCTGGCCGGTATCGACCATCTTCTGGATTTCCTCGGGAGAGGTCTCCAGCAACTTCGCCGCTTCTTCAAGCGAGTAGAACAGCTTCGCCATCGCTCCGCCTTCCGGAAAGATCCGTCGATCAGCCCGTGCCGCAGGCGCTCGGCCCGACCGGCACGGAATCCTTGTGTTCTGCAACGGGGCACAGCCCGTGCCCTCGACAGGGTCGCGGCCCGTCCGGGCCGACTGGGGCCGCTAGTGTAGCGAGAGTCGCCCGCGACCGAAACCGGCCGCCATCGCCAAAAGCCCCACCCCCCGGCGGCCCCCCCCCCCAACAACCAAGACCAACCAAGACCCGCGATGCCCCGGATCCTCACAAAGCCCGTCCGAAGCCTGGGCCACGAGGCCCGAGTTCTCGCACCGGCGCCTCTGGAATGCTACGAACTCGCCCACCCCGCGGTTCCCCAGACGCTCGAAGGCTTCCGCATCCTCCACATCGCCGACCTCCACACCCGACGCCCCTGGGGCCCGGATTCGACCGTCGGCCGCCTGATCGACGCCCTGCCCCGCTTCCCCGTCGACCTCGTCGTCCTCACCGGCGACTACGCCGACCAGCCCGGCCAGGAGCCCGCGGCTGTCCGCACCCTCAAGGCCATCGCGTCGGCCTGGCGATCCCGCCTCGGCGCCGTCGGCGTCTTCGGCAACCACGACCCCGCCCGCCTGAAAACCCTGCTGCCAAAGGCGATGCCCGAAATCCGCTGGCTGCACCCCGCCGGAGCCGTCGGGCTCCCGGGCGTCCCACTCCGGGTCCTCGGGGCGAGCTACCCCGAAGATGTCTCGCGGGCCGTCATCGCCGAGCGGGAGATGCCGCCCGAGGACGACACCCTCCGCATCCTGCTCACCCACATGCCCACCGAGATCTTCCCCGCCGAGACCTACGCCATCCCCCTGCATTTCGCCGGCCACACGCACGGCGGCCAGCTCCGCCTCTCCCCAAAGCTCGCCCCGCACACCTCCAGCGACCTGCCCTCATCGCTCGCCTCGGGCCTGCTCCGCCACCACGGGACGCTGTGCGCCATCAGCCGCGGGCTGGGCGAGGGCTTCCTCCAGCACCTCCGCCTCAACTGCCCGCCCCAGGCGCCGATCTACACGCTCAAAAGAGGCCCGGCGCTCGGCCGCGGCGCCCCGCTGCACTGCGCCCTGCCCTGGTAAGTGTCGGAGCTCGGGCCCGTCACCGCGGGTTGTTGATCCACCCGAACGGGCGCTCGTTCCAGTTGCTCTGGTTGTTGGCGTTGTTGGGCTCGAGCCTGACCCAGCGGCGTTGGTGCTGCACATACAGGTCGTTGGCGTCGAGGTCCTCGCGCTGCTGCACGCGTTCGTTGCCCCCGCGCGGCGGCTTGAACAGCTCGGCGTGACCCTCGGCAAACGCGATCGTCCCGCCCCCCGCGTGGCGCTGCGAGATCTGGTCCTGATTGCCCCACAGCCCGTCGGTGATCCCGTCATTGAAAAAGAACAGGCTCTCCTCGACAAACAGCGGGATCCCGCTGAACGGGCGCAGCATCGAGAGCGTCTGGCCCGGCGCGATAGACAGCGGGGGCTTGGCGCCCGTCCCGAACTGCCCCGGGTTGGCGAGGTACGACGCGCGGACCGGCGTGCCCAGCCGCAGCCCCTGCACGCGCCCGACCATCGTGTAGTCGAAGTTCAGCCCGGTCCGCCCGCCGAAGGTGTTCTGGATCTCGGCGCCCGTCGCCGAGCGTCGCTTGTTCTTCGGGCAGGCGCTGATCTGGTCGACGCCCGAGACATAGTTGAACAGGTGTCCCTCGCCGACGCGCGGGCCGGTGCTCGTCAGCGTGTAGGGCAGCGGCACCCAGTCGAACTGGGGCCAGATCAACTGGTCGTTGTCGTTGGCGTACTGCGTCGCCGCCGTCCCGAGCTGGCGCATGTTCGAGGCGCACAGCGTCGTAAACGCCGCCTCCCGAGCCCGCCCCAAGGCCGGCAGCAAGAGCCCCATCAAGAGCGCGATGACCGCGATCACCACCAGGATCTCGATCAGCGTGAACGCACGCCGCGATCCCCGAGCGCGATCGCGCCGCGCCAGTCCGCTCACGCCAGCACCCGTCGCCATTCTGTTCCCCGCAAGACCCGGCATCCGCCCGGACCGACCGGCCCGGACGCGCCAAGATAACCGATCCGCGCGCCCCTGTCGACACCATTTCGCGCGGGCGGCCAAGAAGCCAGCCAGCGGAGGGCCACCCCCGCTCAGCAGCCCTGGGCGAACGCGCTCAGAAACGCGAAGAAATCATCGGCATCGATCACGCCGTCGTTGTTGAAGTCCGCCCGCATGTCCCCGGCGGCAAAGAGCTGCAGGAACAGGAAGAAGTCGTCGGCGTCGACCACGCCGTCCCCATTGAGGTCCGGCGGGCAGTCGGGGGCGCCGATCGTCAGCCGCCCGATGAAGTGCCCGTCGAACCCAACGCCCGAGACGAGCTGCGTAAACAGGTACGACCCCGACCCCGTGCTGGTGGCGGCGTAGACCCCGTTGTTGCTCGACACGAGGTACCCGCCGCCGGGAATCTGCGCGACCCCGCGCGCCGTGGCGTTGTCCATCTGGGCCGAGGTGGGGATGAACTCGATCTGCTCGCCCGCCGCGTTGTAGCGGTAGATGCCGCGGTTCTGCGCCAGCCCGAGCGAGCTCATCACCAGGAACTCGTTGTCGTCAATGTTCAGGATCTGCTGCGCCGTGCTCAGCACGCCCGTGGGCACCACCGTCCCGAGGTTCTGCCCCGTCTTGCTGAAGCGGACGACCGTGTTCGGGCTCGAACCGCTCACCAGCAGGTCGCCGTCGAACTGCTGCACATCGAACGGGCTGCCCGTGGTCGGCCACGAGTCAACGACCGTCGCGCTGGCGGCGTCGATCACGATCACAGAGTTATAGAAAAAGTTCGTGGACGGGCCCCACATCGTCAGGTACACCCGCTCCCCGTCGTAGCTCAGCCCCCGGATGTTGTCGAACTCGTTCACCCCGTCGCCGGTGATCGATCCGACATACACCGGACGCGACAGAATCGGGTCGCTCTGATCGACCGCGAAGCGGTGCACCGAGTCCTGGTTCTGGTCAGACACCCAGACCTCGTCTCCGACCTGGATCGCGCTCTTGGGAAACACCAGCGCCCAGCCGGACGCGCCCTGGTCGTTGATCCACGACGCATCGAGCAGATCCCCGTTGTCGGCGTTCATCAGCAGCACCGCCTCGGGGCTCGTCGAGTTGGTCACCATGAAAAAGTTCTGCTGCTGCGCCGCGGCGCCGGTCGCCAGCGCCAACGCCAGCGCGCCTGTTGAGATCCGTCGCATGCCGCCTCCTCGCTATAGAGGGAAAGAGTCTTCTGACGGGAAAGGCCGGGCCGGCCCTTCCGGGCCGACCGCGGCGGAGTGTCGAACAGAGCCTGTTCAGCAGCCCGCGGCGAACGCGGCGAGGAAGGCGAAGAAGTCATCGGCGTCGATCACGCCGTCGTTGTTGAAGTCGGCGCGGGGGTCGCCGTCGGCAAAGAGCTGCAGGAACAGGAAGAAGTCGTCGGCGTCAACAACGCCATCGCCGTTGAGGTCCGGCGGGCAGGTCGGAGCGCCGCCGAGGTCCAGCAGGCCGATGTACTGCCCGTTGTGGCCCGATCCCGGCTCGTAAACGACCGAGCCGGTCATACCGCCGACCCCGTCCGGCACGGCGCGATACACGCCGGGCGTAGCCGACACGAGGTACGAGTCTTGGCCAGGCTCGGGGTAGATGCCGCGGATGCTGCCCGATGGGATCCCAAGCTCGACACGCGTCGCACGCTCGAGTTCAACTCCCTGCGGGCTGAACCGGTGAACGGTGTTGCTCGAGAAGGCTGCAACCAGCACATCGCCATTGTCGAGTGCAACGACCTGCTGGGGGAAGTTCATCACTCCGCTGGGCACGAAGTCGCCCAGGTAGGTCCCGGTCGTGCTGTAGCGAGCGACCACATGCGACGAGCTGCTGGAGACCAGCAGGTCGCCGCTGTAAGGCTCAGCATCGAACGGGCTGAAGCCCACCGGGAGGAAGTCGGTGATCTGCTGTGTCGAAGGGTCGATCACGATCACCGAGTTCTGCCACAGATTCGCTGTCGTCCCCGCCATCGTCAGGTAAACATTGGTCCCGTCGTAGCCCATCCCGCGGATGTTGTTGAATTCGTTGATCCCGTCGCCCCTGATCGATCCGACAAACTGCGGGCGGTTGAGCACCGGGTCGTTCGAGTCAAGCGCAAAGCGATGGATCGCGCGGGCGGTCTGGTCGGACACCCAGATCTCGTCGCCCACGCGGATCGCCTCCTTGGGGATCGTGAAATTCCAGTCCGGCGAGCCCTGGTCGCGGATCCAGTCCGCGTCCACGAGCTGGTTGTTCGAGCGGTCGATCAGCACCACGCCCTCGGGCGAGGTCGAGGTGACCGCCATGTAGTACTGCTGCGCGCCGGCTGTGCCGCAGGCGACCGCAAGCCCGCTCGCCGCCACCATGCCGAATAACTTGTTCCGAAGCATCGCTGCTCCCTTCTCTGTTGGACTCAAACTCTCACGAGCCCCACGCTGAAGGCCCGCCTCCGATGCCGACGCAGGGCGGGAACCCGCCGCACCGAGCCGTCGGCAAAAGCAGACGCGGGCCCCGCCGGACCCGCGCCGCATGGAAAAACTCAGCAGCCCGCGGCGAAGGCGGCGAGGAAGGCGAAGAAGTCGTCGGCGTCGATCACGCCGTCGTTGTTGAAGTCGGCGCGCGGATCGCCGTCGGCAAAGAGCTGCAGGAACAGGAAGAAGTCGTCGGCGTCAACCACGCCGTCCCCGTTGAGGTCCGGCGGGCAGGCCGGGGCGCCGCCGAGGTCCAGCAGGCTGATGTACTGCCCGTTGTGGCCCGATCCGGGCTCGTAAACGACCGAGCCGGTCATGCCGCCGAACCCGTCCGGCACGGCGCGATACACGCCCGGCGAAGCCGACACGAGGTACGAGTCCTGGCCCGGCTCGGGGTAGATGCCGCGGATGTTGCCCGATGGGATCCCAAGCTGAACGCGCGTCGCCCGCTCGAGTTCGGCGCCCTGCGGGCTGAACCGGTGGGCCGCGTTACTCGAAAAACTCGCCACCAGGATGTCGCCGTTATCGAGCGCCACCACCTGCTGCGGGAAGCTCACAAACCCGGGCGCCACAAAGTCACCGAGGTACGCGCCCGTCTTGCTGTGCCGGGTGATTCGGTTGCCCGAGATGTCCGCGATCAGCAGGTCGTTGTCGTACAGCTCGACATCGAACGGGCTGAAGCCCACCGGCAGAGAGTCGGTGATCTGCTGCGTCGAAGGGTCGATGATGATCACCGAGTTGAGCCACAGGTCCGCGGCTGTCCCGGCCATGGTCAGATACACATTCGTCCCGTCGTAGGCCATCCCGCGGATGTTGTTGAACATGTTGATCCCGTCGCCGGTGATCGAGCCGACAAACTGCGGCCGGTTGAGCACCGGGTCGTTCGAGTCGAGCGAGAAGCGGTGGATCGCCCGCACGAGCTGGTCGGACACCCAGATCTCGTCGCCCACACGGATCGCCTCCTTGGGGGTCGTGAACGACCAGTCCGGCGAGCCCTGGTCGCGGATCCAGTCCGCGTCCACGAGCTGGTTGTTCGAGCGGTCGATCAGCACCACGCCCTCGGGCGAGGTCGAGCTGACCACCATGTAGTACTCCTGCGCGTTCGCGGCGCCGCACGCGACCACCAGCCCGCTTGCCGCCACCATGCCGAATAACTTGTTCCGAAGCATCGCTGCTCCCTTCTCTGTTCGACTCAAACTCTCACGAGCCCCCACGCTGAAGGCCCGCCTCCGAAGCCGGCACCGGGCGGGAACCCGCCGCATCGAGCCGCCGGCAAAGGCAGACGCGGGCCCCGCCGGGCCAGCGCCGCATTGAAAAACTCAGCAGCCCGCGGCGAAGGCGTTCAGGAAGGCGAAGAAGTCGTCGGCGTCGATCACGCCGTCGTTGTTGAAGTCGGCGCGCGGATCGCCGTCGGCAAAGAGCTGCAGGAACAGGAAGAAGTCGTCGGCGTCAACCACGCCGTCCCCGTTGAGGTCCGGCGGGCAAGTCGGAGCGCCCACAAGGTCGACGCCCGTCACATACTGCCCGTTGAAGATCGAACCGTCCAGCAGCGGCACGAAGTCGTGCCCGCCGAACCCGTCGGGCACCACGCGGAACAGCCCGCCCGCAGTCGACGCCGCGAGGTCGCCGTTGTCGAAGGTCCACACGCCACGAACCGCATTGTTGCCGATCGCAGAAAGCGTCAGGATCGATTCCTGCAGGCTGCCGCTCCCGTCGTAGCGGTACAGGCCCCGGTCGTTGCCAAGCGAGTTGGCGACCCAGAAACGATCCGTGCTCTCGACAAACACCCCCTGCGGCGTGCTCAGGCCGCTCTGCACCAAGACGCCCAAGTTCGACCCGGTCTTGCTGTAGCGAACGACCTGAGGCTGGCCGGACGAGACCACGAGCAGGTCGTCGCCGAACACCTCCACATCGAACGGGCCGCTGGAAACCTGGAACGAGTCCACGACCGCCTGCGTCGCGGCATCGATCACGACGATGCTGTTGGCGTAGAACCCGGTGTTGTTGCAGAGGTACACACGCGAGCCGTCGTACGCCATCCCGCGGATATTGTTGAACTCGTTGATCCCGTCGCCCGTGATCGAGCCGACGAACTGCGGCCCGTTGTTCACCGGGTCGTTCGCGTCAAGCTCAAAGCGGTGGATCACACGGCGAACCTGATCGGTGACCCAGATCTCATCCCCAACGCGCAGCGCCTTTTTGGGCGTTGCAAAGTCCCACCCCACGGCGAACGCGTCGCTGATCCAGTCCTGGTTCACCACCGTCCCGTTGGCGGAATCCAGAAGCACAACACCCTCAGGAGCATTGGACTTCACGGCCATCAGGTGCTGGGCGCACGCGACGCCGGACAACGCGACAACGAGAACGGGGGCGCTGATCCACGCAATTTTCATCGGTACTCTCCTCTCGAAGCCGACGCCGTCACGACGCCCGACAAACGAATGCCGAGCGACCCGATCGGGCCTGCATCCTCTTTCTAGAGCATACCCGGATCGGGGTAGCCCGCCGACCGGATTGCGCGATTCTGCGGAGAGCGACGCCCGAAAAAAAAGCCGGGGTCAGCCTGTGAAGGCTGCCCCGGCCGAACGGGAGGGCCGTGCGGGGATCAAGAATCCCCGGATGAGTTCCGTGAGGTCAATTATCGGTATGCGGGCTCCGCCCGGCTTCAGGATTCCGAGCCTTAAACAGCAGGCGTGAAAGCTGAGCGAGCTCTTCCCGCTCCATGTGGCCCAGAAGTTCGTTGTGCAGACGCATCACCGGGTCCGCGAGGCGGTCCAAAAGGCGGTCGCCTTCCTCGGTGATGTGGGCGAAGACCACGCGTCGGTCCTCCGAGCTCCGCCGGCGTTCAACAAAGCCGGCACGCTCAAGCCGGTCCAGCAGCCTCGTCACATCCGGCACCTGAGCGATCAGGTCGTCGCGGATGCCCGAGCATGTTTTGCCTTCGGACCCGGCGCTGCGGAGGATTCGAAGAACGTTGTACCCGGGCATGCTGAGGCCAAAGGACTTGAAGAGCCGATTTTGCGACGCTTCGAGCATATGTGCGGTTCGGACAATGCTCAGGTGCGCCTCCTGCTCAGGAGCCGCGAAGTTGTCCCGCTTGCCCAGTTCATCCTTGAGGCTGGTCGGGGCTTCGGTCATTGGGGGTCACCTCGACTCCGGGCCAAACACGCCCGGTGTTTCTTTTGTTCCAACGAATGCGAGCTGTCGCCAAACGCTTGTGTCCAAACGACTTAGCGATCAGACTACGGGTACCACTGTACCGTATTCCCACTCCGCGGGGTGCCGGATACCAACCTGAAATCTCCCCAAAAACGACGATAAATTTCGGTCCGCAGGGAGAAGGTCAGGGGCCCGTCAGCGGCTCGGATGGTAAACGATAGCCCGATGTCTGTGCAATGCATCATCGTGAAACCGCGTAATTCATCTGATCAAACAGCGAACAAATCGGATCTCAAGAGCCGCTTCGGTTCTAAATCGTCCGCTCAATGGCTCGGCGGGAGCCGGGTCTCATGCGATCATGCCGCATACAAGTGCGCGCCGTGCATCGGCCGCAGCGCCAGAGGTCAATCCTCCGGCACATCGTCGCTGGTCACGATCTCGCGGAACCTCTCGCGCAGCTGGCGGCAGACCGGGCCCTCGCCCTCGGAAATCGGGAACTCCTTGGCCCCCTTGCTGTCACGCTCCTGTACCGTTGTCACCGCGATGATCTCCGCCGCCGACCCGGTCAGGAAGACCTCGTCGGCGTGCAGCAGCTCGTCGAGCTCGAAGCTCTTCTCCACGCACTTGATCCCCAGGGCCGGGCAGAGCTCGTCTTTGACGAACTTCCGCGTGATGCCTTCGAGGATCCCGTCGTTGCACGGCGGCGTGTACACCACCCCGTCCTTGACGATGAAGATGTTGTCGCCCGAGCCCTCCGAGACCCTGCCCTCGGTGTTGAGCATGATCACCTCGAAGAGCCCCTTGTCGATCGCCTCGACCTTGGCGAGGATGTTGTTGAGGTAGTTCAGGCTCTTGATGCGCGGGTCCAGGCAGTCCACGGGGATCCGCGGGCGCTCGGCGACCACCACCTTCATCCCCTTTTCGTACATCTCCTCGGGATAGAGGCGGATCTGGTCGGCGATGCAGACGATCCCCGGCTCCGGGCAGGCGAAGGGGTTGAGCCCCAGCGTCCCGACGCCGCGCGTCACCAGCAGGCGGATGTACCCGTCGCGGATGCCGTTCGCCTCGACGCAGACGCGCTGGATCGTCTCCATCTCCTCGCGCGAGATGTGGATCTTCAGGCGGATGCGCTCCGCCGAGGCCCACAGCCGGTCCATGTGCTGGCCGAGCTTGAAGATGCGCCCGTTGTAGACGCGGATGCCCTCGAAGACGCCGTCGCCGTAGAGCAGCCCGTGGTCGAACACATTGATCGCGGCCTCGTGCTTGGGCACGACTTTGCCGTTGACAAAGACGAGCGGTCGGTCCTCATCCCTGACATCCGTGGGGATCTCGATGGGCAGGCCCTGGACGGTCGGGGTGGTCCGGGTCATGGCACGGTCTCCGTGGGTTTGCCCGCCCGGGCTCCTCCCGGGCGTCGCCGCGGGCGATGCGCGCAGCGCCCCAGTGTACCAGCACCCCAGCGCAGATGTTCCACCTGTTCGCACCCTGCCCCGCGGAGACCAGTCAAAGACCTATCTTTGACCGACGCCCCGCACCCCTACCCCTCCTAGAGGTCCGCCTCGTCCACGCGCCTGATCGACGCCCCCAGGGCCTGCAGCCGGGTTTCGAGCTGTTCGTACCCGCGGTCGAGGTGGTAGACGCGCTGGACCACGGTCGTCCCCTCAGCCGCCAGCCCGGCCAGCACCAGCGAGGCCGAGGCCCGGAGGTCGCTGGCCATCACCGGCGCCCCGCGCAGGCGGCGCACCCCAGAGACGACCACCGTCGCTCCCTCGCGGTGCATCCTCGCCCCCATGCGGGCGAGCTCGGGCACATGCATGAACCGCTCGGGAAAGATCTTTTCGGTCACCACCGAGTTGCCGTCCGAAAGGCACAGCAGCGCCAGCAGCTGCGCCTGCAGGTCGGTCGGAAAGCCCGGGAACGGCTGCGTCGTCACCTCGATCGGCTTGAGCACCCGCTCGCTGCTGACGCGGCAAGTCGCCCGGTCCGGCCCGTCTTCCGACAGTGTCTCCACATGTACTCCAGAGACCCGCAGCCGATCCGTCACCGCCATCAATGAATCGATCGGGCAATTCTCGATCGTCAGCACCGAATTGGTGATCGCCGCGGCACAGATCAGCGTCCCCGCCTCGATCCGATCCGGCATCACCGTGTGCGTCGCCCCGCCGAGCTGCTCGACCCCCTCGACGGTGATCCTGGGCGAGCCGGCCCCGCGGATCTTCGCCCCCATCGAGGTCAAAAGGCGGGCTAAATCCACAATCTCCGGCTCGCAGGCGGCCGACTCGATGACCGTGGTCCCCGACGCCAGCGTCGCGGCCGAGAGGACATTGGCCGTCCCGAGCACCGTCGAGCCGAAGTTACCACCGAGGAAGATCCGGGCCCCCTTCAGGCGACCGCCCGGGGCCCTGGCGACGATGTCGCCGTTCTCGAGAGTGATCTCCGCGCCCAGCGCCCGCAGCCCCCGCAGGTGGAGGTCGACGGGGCGGTCGCCGATCAGGCAGCCCCCGGGCATGGCGACCCTGGCCTCGCCCCGGCTCGCCAGCGTCGGCCCGAGCGCACAGATGCTCGCCCGCATCGTCTTGACGATGTCGTAGCGGGCGTGGTTCTGGGACGGATCGACGGTCTGGAGCGTGACCCGGCGCGAGCCTGGCGGGGCGTCGGCGGGGGGGCAGCCCAGCTCGGCCAACAGCCGCGTCATGTTCCGGATATCCGCCAGGTCCGGCACATCCTCGAAGACGAGGGGCTGGTCGGTCAGCAGTGCGGCGGCCATCAGGGGCAGGGCGGCGTTTTTGGCCCCGAAAACCCGGATCGAGCCTTCGAGCCGACGGCCTCCGTCGATGACAAAGGTGTCCATGCGATCCCTCGCGCTTCTGGATGGGTGAGTCTCGCCGGCGTTCCGTCGCCGTGGTCTACAAGCCTACTCGGACTACCGGCCCGACGCACGGCGCGGCACTCGGCGGCGTCGCGACCGGCCAAACCCCCACAACCGGCCATGTCCCGCAGCGTTCTCCACCCCATCCCCTCAACAGGGCTGGGTTCGGGCCGATGTATTTACCAGGATTGATCAGCGAGTTGGCGGCCTGACGGCCGGCCGTTTGGTGCGGTCGGACGGATGAGAGGCGGCCGGAAGGAGCGACTCATGAGCCAGGCGAGCAACAGGAAGCGACTTCTGCTCGTCGCGACGGCACTGGCGGCCGGACTTCCGGCGCCCGCAGCCCTCGCGACATCAGATGCGCATGCGGGCCTCCCCGAGACCATGGTTCTCACAGGGGTGGTCAGAGACTTCAAGGCCCGAGACGAGGGCGGGCACGCCGACTTCCAGCGTCGGCCCGACGCGGGATTCGGCCACTATGTCTACATGGTCGCCGACGAGCTCGACGACGACGGCAAGCCGGCCTTCAACAGCACCGGCTACAAGCTCTTCAGCAACTGGACCGACGCGAACGGCAATCCGATCTCACCGCCCCGCGACCACATCGCCCAGCGTCAGGGCGACAGCTCGGGCTCGATCGCCGATTCCACCGGCGGCGCCCTCACCACCCCCGCGAACTTCGCCCAGTGGTTCCGAGATGTGCCGGGCGTCAATGTCAGCCGCCCGCTCTCGATCACCCTGCGCCGAGAGGCCGGCTCGAATGTCTATGTCTTCGACGACAAGACCGACTCGAAGTACAAGGAGCTCGGCGGGTTCTTCCCGATCAACGACGAGCTCTTCGGCAACTACGGGAGCACCGGCAAGAACTACCACTTCACCTTCGAGCTCGAGACCGAGTTCATCTACAAGGAGGGCGCGGGCCAGGTCTTCACATTCATCGGTGACGACGATGTCTGGGTCTTCATCGACGGCAAGTGCGTGATCGACATCGGCGGCGTCCACTCCGCCATCGCGCAGACCATCGACCTCGACCGGCTCGAATGGCTCGAAGACGGCCAGAAGTACGACCTGAAGTTCTTCTTCGCCGAGCGCCACACCACCCAGGCCAACTTCCGCATCGAGACGAGCCTGAACCTGCGGACGGTCAACCTCCCCGCGACCGCGGCGCTGTTCGATTGATCTGCCGCGTCACGCCCCACCCGCCGGAAACAACCCCCGGCGAACAAGGAAGGCCCGGGCCAAGGATCGGCCCGGGCCTTCTGCGGTTTTGGATGGCGGGGCGATCAGCGCCGGCCGCGGCTCTCGGGCGGGAACAGCAGCACCCGATCGGGCTGGCGGGGCAGGGTCAGGTACCGGCGGTCCTTGATGCGCGGGCCCGGATCGGTCGTGACCGAGGCGGGCGAGGCCGGACGGCCGTACCCCAGCGCTTGCGCGTTGCGGATCTGCTCAAGGCCGGGCTGTGCATCAGCGCCGGGCAGCACCAGTTCCCAGCTCGATCCCTGCGCGAGGATCACGGGCACGGGCTCTGAGAGCTCGGCCCGCTCGCCGGGCGCAGCGCACCCGCCGCCGACGATCGTGGCCAGCGCGAGCATCCCCGCGCCGGCCACGCGTCGAACGGTTCTCTCTCTCACGCTGCGGGCCATGCCCGGTACAGGGGTGCAATCCCCCTGCCAATGCCCGGAACGGGCGTCGGGGCCGGGCCGGACCGCGGCGGTGTTGCTCTGGCGCAACGGCGTGTCGCTGTGACGCACCATCGGGAGCGGAGTCGTCGGGATTGACTGAGAAGTCTGTGCCATGGTCTGCCCCAATCAGGGGATCCTACACGCCCGATCGCCCCCGCGCCGAACAGCAGGACTGACGCCACGCCCCCGCGTGTTTTGGGGTGTACGCCCACCGCCGAGTCCGGTATGCTGGCCTTCCCGTCCGGGTCGAGGGTGACGGTTCGACCAGCGGAGCGACGCCCATGCCTTTCAGTCGATTGAGGTCCGCCAGGCGCGGATTTGTTGCAAGCCTCGTCATCTCGATCGCCGGGGTTTTCTCTGGCTTCGCCCAAGCAGAGGCGGCGGGCACGCTCGCGATCGCCCCCGAGGCGCGCCAGATCCCCGTCAGCGGATACACCGACCCCTCGCTCCGAGCTTTCGACGAGATGATCGTCGCCTACATGCAAGAGCACGAGATCCCCGGCCTCGTCTTCGGGCTGATGAAGGACGGGCGCGTGCTCGCCCAGCGCGGCTACGGCTGGCGCGACGAGGCCATGACCGAGCCCATGCAACACGACGCGATGCTCCGCATCGCAAGCGTCTCCAAGCACATCACCATCGCAGCGGTCCGCGAGCTGATCGACGGCGGTCTGCTGTCACTGGACGACAAGGCGTTCGATGTCGGCCAGCCTGGCGGCGGCGTGCTGCCGATCGAGCCCTTCCCCGAGCTGGGCGACGAGCGCATCAAGGACATCACGATCGAGCACCTGTTCCACCATCAGGGCGGGTGGGACCGCTCGAAGGTCGGCGATGTGACCTACCGCGAGATCGACATCGCCGAGGCGTTCGGCGTGCAGAGCCCCCCCGGTAGAGAGCGCACGCTCCGCTGGATCCTCGGCCAGCCGTTGCAGTTCGACCCGGGCGACGATCGGCAGTACTCCAATGTCGGCTGCCTGACGCTCGGCTTGATTGTCGAGCACCTGACCGGGCGGGACCTGATGGAGGTGGTCCACGAGCGCGTGCTCGCACCGATCGGTGTGCCGCAGACCGACCACGCGATGGGGCGCACCAAGCGCGAGCTGGCCGACCCCCGCGAGCCTTTCTACCACTGCGGACGCACCGGCAAGAATGTCTTCGACCCCAACGGCGAGGAGATCGTCTACGCCTACGGCGGCTGGCACCAGGAGGCCCGCAAGGGTCAGGGCGCCCACATCTCGACGACCGCGACGCTCCTCGCCCTGCTCGAACACCGCTGGGTCAATGGGCCGAACATCGGCGCGAAGCGCGACCCCAACGGGCGAGGAAACTGGAAGTGGAACCACGGCGGCGCCCTCCCTGGCACCTTGGCCAACGCCCGCCAGCGGGGCGACGGGATCAACTTCGTCGTCATCACCAACCGACGCAAGCCCGGCGACCCCGGCTTTGCCGCCCAGCTCCGTGGAAAGATCGACGAGCTGATCGACAACGGCGGGATCGAATGGCCCCAGACCGACGCCGTCGAGGCGTTCACCGACTGAAGGACGGCCCTTGCCCGATCAGCGGCCTTTGACAAACTGGTCGAGCAGGTCGCGCTCGGCCTGCTCGTAGGACTCGAAGGCGGACTCGAGGCGCTCGCCCAGGCGGCGCATGCGTTCGGTGTCGTCTCCGGCGCCGGCGGCGAGGGCCGCTTCGAGCGACTCGGACGCGGCGCGCAGGTCGCTGACGGCCGAGGCGTACGAGCGGGCCGAGTCGTACATGAGCTGGCGCTCGAGTTCCTTGGTGGTCGGGCGGATGAGCAAACGCCACGGCTGGGCGCGGACCTCGACGGTCGTCAGGCGGAGTTGCTCGCTCGCCAGGCGGGCGTTGGCCATGGCCCGGCGCAGGCCCGGGAGCTCCTCGGCCAAGGCGCCGTCGACGCGGGCGATGGTGTCGCCGGCGCGTCCGAGCTCTTCGGTGCCCTTCTCGACCAGGGCGAGGAATGCGGGCACGCCCTCCTCGTCGACGCCGCGCATGATCGATTCGGCGTGCTCGAAGATCCGGTCGACGCGCGGGCGGTTCTCGTCGACGGTGTCGCGGACGCGCTCGATCGTTTCGCGGCTCTCATCGACGGCGAGCTTGGTGGTGTCGATCAGGTCGTCGGTGCGGTCGACCAGGCCGGGCAGGCGGTCGGAGGTTTCCTCGACGCGCGCGAGCACGCGCTCGGTCGTCCCGCCCCAGCGCTCCATGCGGTCGCGCAGGGCGGTTGCGGTGTCTCTGGCCGCGGTGATCGTCTCGCGGACCTCGGCGACGGCGGGATCGACCTCGGGGGCGACGCGGTCGAGCAGTTCGTTGGTGCGCTGGACCGTCTCGGTGAGGCCGTCGAGGATGTCGCGCAGGGCGTTGCGCTGCTCTGCTCCGAAGCCGGCCTGGGCGAGAAACGCGGGCGGCGCGAGCGTGCCCCGGATGATGCCGCCCTCGTCGAGGCGCTCCGAGCCGGGCCCGCCCCCCGCCGAGACGAAGTCGACGACGCTGTTGGCGCCGAAGAGCGGGCGCTCCATCACCACCACCGAATCGTCGAAGAGGGGGATGTCGTCGAGGATTCGGATGCCGATCTCGACGGCGCCGGGCCTTCTGGAGGTCGGCTCTCTGTAGAAGTCGACGGAGGTCACGCTCCCGATCCGCTGCCCGCCCAGGGTGACCGGCGAGCCGGGGCGGAGGCCCGCGGCGCCGTCGGCGAGGCTGAAGCGGACGGTGTAGTCGCTTCGGCTCTCAAAGTCGATGCCGCTGATGATCGCGCTGACGACCACAGCCGCCACGAGCGAGCCGAATAGGAAGAGCCCGGCCATGATGTTGTTGGTTTTCTTGCCTCTGCTCAAGGCGACTCCTCCCGTCGTGCGCTAGGCGCGCGTCGGCTCCAGGCTCGGGGTCTGGGTGACTGTGGTTCCGACGCCGAAGAGGGCTTCCTCATAGGCGCGGGTCTCCAGGCGTTCGGTCAGCGGCCCCTCCGCCTCGCCCCGGAGGAACTGGCGGATCAGGCGTTCGTCCTCGGGGCGCGACGCGGCCCGCTCGGGCGTGCAGTCGCGGAGCTCGCGGTACCACTCCAGCGACTCGACTCGGAGCATCCGCCCACGGTCGAGCATCGCCATCCGGTCGGCGATCGTGAACGCCGAATCCATCTCGTGGGTGACGACAACGCTCGTGACGCCGAGCTTGCGGCTCAGGCTGATGATGAGCTGGTCGATCTGCGAGCTGGTCACCGGGTCGAGCCCGGCCGAGGGCTCGTCGTAGAAGAGGATCTGCGGGTCGAGGGCGAGGGCGCGGGCGAGGCCCGCGCGCTTCTTCATGCCCCCGGAGATCTCTGCGGGGTAATTGTCGGCGGCGTGGAGCAGGCCACCGAGCTCGAGCTTGATCTTGCCGTGGATGTCGATGATGTCCTGGTCGAGGTCGGTGTGCTCGATGATGGGCAGCGCGACATTCTCGGCGATGGTCATCGAGTTGAAGAGCGCGCCGGACTGGAAGAGGATGCCGAAGCGCTTGCGGACCTCGTTCATCCGCTTCTCGTTGAGCGAGCAGATGTCCCGCTCCAAGACCTCGATCGAGCCCTCCTCGGGCGTCAGCGAGCCGATCATGAGGCGGAGCATCGTGCTCTTGCCAGAGCCCGAGCCGCCCATGATGACCATGGTCTCGCCGGTCCGGATGTCGAGGTTGATCCCGTCGAGCACCGTCTGGCTGCCGAAACGCTTGACGACCCCCTGCATACGGATTGCGAGCTCCGGCTCGGAGTGGTCGCGAAGGCCGGGGATGTTGGCGGTGCTGCCTGGCATCGGAGAAATATAGATCGGCCGACGGCCGGGCCCGCTGGACACGGGCAAGGCCGCGCTCGCGCGTCCTTGTTCAGGGGGGACGGGGTTCTGCGGGAGGTCAGGTCTCGGCGGCGGCACGGAGCAGCGCACGGACCATCGAATGGTTCAGCGCGTGCCCGGCCTTCGTCGCGGTCACCTCGGCGTGGATCGGACGCCCGATCAGCGCGAGATCGCCGATCAGGTCCAGCAGTTTGTGGCGGGCGGGCTCGTTCTCGAAGCGGAGGGTGTTGTCGACGGGGCCGCCCTCGCCGATCACGAGCATCTCTTTGGGGCTGAGGTGTTTGAAGAGCCCGGCCGCGGCCATCTGCTTCGCTTCCGCCTCCAGCGAGAAGGTCCGCGCGGGGGCGATCTCCTCGGCGTAGCGGGCGTGCGCGTCGGGGCTGCCCGAGTCCCAGTCGGCTTTCTGCGGCTGAATCGGGGCCCCGGGCCCGTAATCGAGCTCGTAGCGGTAGAGACACCCGGACTGGTCGATAGGCCTCGGCTCGGCGGTGATGCGTCCGCCCCGGTCGTCCTCTACGGTGACTTTTTCGCGGATCGTCAGGGGTTCGACGCTGCTTTGCAGGTCCAGCAGGCCGGCGGCGGTCAGGGCATTGACGATTGGGCCGGCCGAGCCGTCGAAGATCGGGGGCTCGGGCCCGTTGATCTCGACAATGGCGTCGGTGATTCCCAGGCCCGCCAGGGCGCTGAGCACATGCTCGACGGTCCAGACGATCGCGTCGGCGTCCTCGCCCGAGGCGAGAGCGGTGCAGCGGGGGGGGATCGAGGCGAAGGCGGGGTGGATCGGCGCGTCGCTCAGGCAGGCGATCGTCGCGGGGAAGACGGACTCACCGAGCCTGACGAACAGCCCGGGCGCCGTCTCGTGGCGGGGGAGGACGGTGCAAGAGGACTTCACGCCTGAGAACAGCGTCACGCCGGAGAGCTCGGCAGGGCCCGAGAGAGTGCGGCGTCGGACGCTGGGCGGGCGTTGGGTCACGCGCCGTTCCCAGCGGTGTCCTGCCCGGCGTCGTCGGGGCGCTGGAGTTGCTTGCGGAGTTTGCGGAAGTCCCGCATGAACGAGGCGAGGTTGCGCAGGGCGGCGTAGTTCTCGGTCATCTGGCGGGCCGGGCCGGCGGGAACGCCCGCCCAAGTCTCGCCCGCGGGGATGTCCTTCATGGTGCCCGAAGAGGCGGCCAGGGTCGCGCCCGCGCCGATCGAGATGTTGTCGCTGACGGCGGCCCGAGCCGCGAGCACGACGCCGTCGCCCATCGCGACCGAGCCGGCGATGCCGACCTGCCCGCAGATGATGCAGCAGCGACCGATGCGGGCGTTGTGCCCGATCTGGACGAGGTTGTCGATCTTGGTGCCGGCGCCGATGAAGGTGTCGTCGAGCTTGCCCCGGTCGATGCACGAGTTGGCGCCGACCTCGACCTCGTCCTCGATCGTCACGCCCGCAAGGTGGGGGACCTTGACCAGGCCTTGGCCGTCGGCGGCGGGGCGGAACCCGAACCCGTCGGCCCCGATCGAGCAGTTGGCGTGCAGCAGGCAGCGCTTGCCGATGCGGCAGGCGGCGCCGATGTAGACGCCGGGCATCACGCGTGTGCCGGCGCCGATGGAGGAGCCTCGCCCGATGTAGACATTGGCCACGAGCACCACGCCATCGCCGACAACCGCGCCTGCTTCGATCACGCAGCCCGGGCCGATCGAGGCGCCGCCCGAGACGCGGGCTGAGGGGTCGACCGAAGCGGTGGGGTGCACGCCCGGCTCGACTGGGGGCTCGCCGGGGGCGGCGACCTCCAAGAGGCGGATCATCGCCAGATCGGCGTCGTCGACGACGAGCAGAGCCCTGGAGGTGGCGTCGTGGTCGGGCACCTCGATGCCCGTGCTGACCAGCGCCGCTGAGGCGTCGGACTGGCCCCACGCCTTGGCGTACCGCTCAGAACGGATGAACGAGAGCTGGCCCGGCCCTGCGGCGTCGAGCGTCGCAAAGCCCGTGAGCTCGATGTCCGATGGCCCGTCGAGCTTCGCGCCGAGCATCGCCGCCAGCGCGCCGGTGGTGGCCGAGAAGCGGCCGATCGCCGGCGCTTCTGCTGCTTGTTGGGTCCGTCCGGTCAAGATCAGCGCCCCGCCGCGTGGTTGTTGTTCATGCGAGTGGCGACCGCCTGGGTGATGTCGATCGCGTCGTTGGCGTACAGGACCCGCTTCTCCTTGAGCAGTGCGTCGCTGATGGCCTGGGCGCCCCGGTCGATGCGGGGCACCTGGCGTGAGCGGTCGTCCAGCAGCACGAGGTCGTACCCCTGCTCGCCGGAGATCTCGCGGACCGTCTCGCGGATCTTGGGGTACATGTCGAGGATGATCCGCATCTCCTGGCGTTCGATCAGGGCGGTGTAGCCCTGCTCGCGGGCGCCGAGCTCGCCTTCGCGCATCCGGAGATCCAGAATGCGGTCGTCACGCTCGGGGCCGCTGAGATTCATCGATTCGAGGTCTTCCATGCGGCTTTGGATCTGACGCTGGCGGTTCTGGAGGTCCTCACGGAGGCGCTGCGCCTCTTTGCCGACTTCCTCGTTCCGCTCGCGCATCTCGTCAAGGCCCTGGAACAGCTTCACCAGGTCGACGACGGCGACCGAGGTCGGGGCGGCGCGCATGTTCGTGTTGTTCGCGCCGGCCTTGAAGGCAAAGCCGGAGGCGATCAGGGCGCCGAGAGCGCCCGCGACGAGAATACCCCTGAAACCGGCGGGTCCGGATTTCATGCAAACCTCCGTCTGTTGGAGAGGATGATACCGCCGCGACGGCGGGCCGTCTGAAACTGCGCTCCCTCAGCCCCCTGCGTGTATATGCGACAGGCGGTCGGCGTGGGGCCCGGACCTTCAGAAAGGCACATCGATCGTGAAGGTGAAGACCCGCTCGCGATCGCCCTGGCTGACGATGGGAAACCCGAAGTCGAACGCGATCGGGGCGGGCGAGAGAGGGGTCTTCAGGCGGATGCCTGTCCCCGCGGTCACGCGGTACTCGTCGAACCCGAACGATTCCTGCACGGTCCCCGTGTCGACGAAGAAGACCATCGCGAGGATGTCGTCGTAGATGGGCTGCTTGAGCTGGGTGCCGAAGAAAAATTCCCAGGAGCCGCCGACGGTGTCGCGGCTTTGCTCGCCGGTGTCGGCGCGGACGCCCCGAGGGGCGACGGCCCTGAAGTTGAAGCCCCTGAACGACCGGCCGCCTCGGTAGAGGCGTTCGAAGACCGGGGCTTCGCTCTGGCCCTGTGGGATGTAGGCGGCCTCGGTCTGGAAGCGGAGGGTGGTCTTGTTACCCAGGAAGTCCTCGTCGAGGGTGAGGTAGAGGTTGTGCTCGGCGCGGAGTTTGGTGAAATCGTAATCGCCCCCGAGGAGGCCGACCTGCTCTGCCGCGAAGGCCAGGCGGGTGCCGCGCCCGGGGTCGAAGGGGTTGTCGATGGTGTTGCGGGTGAGGCCGAAGGAGAGGCCGGTGAGCTGGCTCTTGCCCTCGACATCGAAGATGTCGGTGGGGGAGCTGGGGCGGACATCGCTGATGTCGATGTCTTCCAGGCGGAGGTCGGCCGAGCCCGTCCAGAGGGTGCCGAAGCGCCGCCCGGCGCGGAGATTGATACTCATGCGACGCTCGTCGTACTCGCGGAAGAACCGGTCGCGGAGCTGGAAACCGACGCTGCCGGAGTAGTCTGAGTCGAAGAGTGAAGGCTCTGAGAGCGAGATGCGGTAGGTCTGGACCTCGGTGCCCGGGCTGGCGATGAGGTTGAGCGTCTGTCCGCCGCCGCGGAACGACCTGCCCGAGAGCAGATCGCTGACGGAGTCGGGCGGGTCTGTGATGTCGAAGTTGCGTTGCACGAGGCTGATGGTGCCGGTGAGGCCCGAGTCTGAGCTGATGAAGCCGCCGACATTGATCGAGCCGGTGTTGGTCTCGACGACCTGGACGAGAATGTCGCGGTAGCCCGGCTCAAGAGGGTCCTCGGGCTGGATGGTGATGCGCGGCGCGTCGGTGGGCCGCCCGCCCATCTGGCGCCCGTCGGCGAACAGGCCCGAGCGCGTCAGCGCGTTGGTCGAGCTGGTGACCTTGGTCTGATCGAGCGGGCGGTCTGGGCGGAGGTCGATCCTGCGCCGGATCACTTCGTGGCGAGTGACGGTGTTGCCCGAGATGATGACCTCGCCCGTCCGCATCGGTCTGCCGGGGTAGAACTCCAGCAAGAGGTCGATGCGTGTGGGGTCCTCGGGGTCGCGGATCTCGATCTTGCGGAACCTCGGCCCCCCTTCGCGGACATCGACGAACCCGAGCGAGCCGAACGCCGCCTCGATCTTGCGGATCGACGCGTTGATCTTGTCGCGGCTGTACACATCCCCGGGCTTGAGCTCCATCAGCCCGGCGATCTGCGCCGAGCTGTAGGGCTCGGCCCGGTAGACGGCGTAGTCGCCCCCGGGCGTCCAGTAGACCTCCTCGCCCGGGCCCGCGGCCGAGACCGCGTCGGCGCGGTTCTGGTAGGTCCCCACGACCTGCTCGGGGTAGATCGCCTGCACGCGCCGGAGCGAGCTGAGCTGCCCCTCGCGGATGATGAAGGTCACGATCGCCTCGCGCCCGTCGGGGCTCAGGCGCGGCGGCGCGCGGTCGACCTCGGTGTCGAGGTAGCCCCGGTCTTCGTAGTACCGGCGGATCGCGATGATGTCCTGTTCGAGCGCTTCGTCGTCCAGGGGCGTCCGGCGCAAGAGCGCCGATTCGCGCGTCCTGATCGCCGAGCGCAGCTCGCGGTCGCTGAAGACGGTGTTGCCCTGGAAGCGGACCTGCGTCACGCGGATGCGCTCGCCCTCGGTGACGGTGTAGAGCACCAAGGCTCTGCCGTCGGCGTCGACCTCGTAGTCCCAGCGGATCACCGCCCGCCCGTACCCCTTCTCGCGGTAGATGTCCTCCATCTCGCGGGCGGCACGGTCGAGCTGGAAGCGGTCGATCGGCGTGCCGTCCAGCAGCGCGGCGGCGGGCGCGAGGTCGCGCGATCGGACGCGCGTGTTGCCCCGGATCTGCACATCGCGGATCACCGGCTGCTCGACGACGGTGTAGATGACATCGACCGTGCCGTCGGTGTTCAGGCGCACACCCGCGTCGACGCGGGCGAATCGGCCGAGGCGGTTGAGCCGGGTCAGGTCCGAGGAAACGGTCGAGGCGACGAAGGGCGCCCCGGCGAGGACGCGGATCTGGTTCTCCGCCAGACGCCTCGTCGGCCCTTCGAGGGTCTCGGTGACCGATTCGCCGTTGAGCCGGCGCTCGACGAGGATCTCCATGCGGCGCACGGGCCGGTTCTCGTAGATGGAGAGCTCGCCCTCGGGGACGATGCCCTCCTCGCCGACGGCCTGGCCCAGGGAGGCGGGCGTGCCGGCCAGCAGCGCCAGCGCCACGGGCAACCACGCCGCTCGGGCGGCGGGCCGGTTCCATCGGGGGTGGGCTCTTGGAGGGGTCACGGCAGGCGGGGACGATATCGCCCCGGCGCGCCATCCACAAACCCATGGTCACATTCGATTTGTCTCGTCGCTCTGAGGGCCCGCTGTGGATAACCCGTTGGCCGACTGGCCGGGGCCTGTCGGTTCGCTACACTGACGCCCCGCTCGCCGAGATCGCGCTCGGCGCGGGTTTGTTCGGGCCGGACGCCTACTTCCGCCGGCCTTCAGGGGAAATGCTGGAGGATGCCCATGGATGGGTGGTTTGTGTTGACGCGCCGCGCGGCGTTGCTCGCCGCGGGTGTGCTCTCTGTCGTCGCCTCGCTGACGCTGGTGTACTGCCTCGTCACGCCCGGTCGCATCGAGTCCCTGCCCACGCTGGGCATGCTGCTGCCGACGATCATGCTCGTGCTGCCAGGATCGACGCTGCTATCGATCCGCTTGGAGCGTCAGGCCCGCAAAGACATGGCAAAGAAGACGCCGCCGACCGCCGCGATCCCGAGCCCAATCGAACGCGCCGCCTGAGCTGCCCCAATGAGACCTGTCAGACCTGTGGCGCCGGCGGCTCGCCCGCCAGTGTTTCCTGTCATGCACAAAAATCGATCTCGATGTGCCACCGACCTCGCTCGGCGAGGTCGATGCTCCACGACAAACGATCCAGTTCGTCACTGCAAAGCGTGTCGATCATCCGAGGCGCCGACCTCCGATGGAGGTCGGCAGCACGCGCGGGCGGGTTGCCGATCCACCCGCCTACTGGATGTTCACGGGCATGACGACATAGACGAAGTCGCTGCCGGCCTTGATCACGCCCGGCTTCTTCGGCGTGCTCAGCTCGATGATGACCTCGGGCTCTTCGATCACCTTCAGCGCGTCGCTGATGAACGCGGGGTTGAACCCCAGCGAGATGTCGTCGCCCTTGTACTCAAGCAGATCGACGGTGATCTTCGACTCGCCCAGTTCCGGGGCTGCGGACGAGAGTTCGAGGGTCTTGTCGGCGGCGTTGAAGCTCATCTCGACGCCGCGGGACTCCTCGTTGGTCAGCAGGGCGGCCCTGCGCACGGCCGAGAGCATCACATCGCGGTCGAAACGCACGATGATGTCCTGGTCGCGGGGGATGACATCCTCGTAGGGGGGGAAGCTGCCCTCGACGAGGTTGCTCGCCAAGCACGCGCGGCCCGGGTCGTCGTTGCTCTCGGCGCCGATCGCGAAGTAGATCTGGTTGTCGGTGATCGCGATGCGGATCGTCTCGTCGGGGTCGTCGGCGAGCTTGAGCAGTGTGCTCAGCGCCTTGCTGGGGATGATGCAGGTCACGGCGCCCCCGTCCTTCTCGTCGGGGCCGAGGTTGGCCCGGGCGACGGCGAGGCGTCGGCCGTCGGTCGAGACGAACTCCAGACGCTTGCCGTCACGCTTGAGCAGGACGCCGTTGATCGCGTAGCGGCTGTTCTCGCGCGCCGTCGCGAAGAGCGTCTTGGTGATCAGGCGCCGGAACGACGAGGCGGGGTGGCTGAAGACGGCCTTGGCGTTCTTGGCGGCTTCGGCGAACTCGGGGACGGCCGGGAAGTCCTTGGGGTCGTAGCCGAGCACCTTGAAGTAGGCGTCTGCCCCGCGGATGGTGCAGGCGTCGCCCTCGGACTCGAAGGAGAGGTTGGCCTCGGCGTCCTCGGCCGAGATGATCTGGCGGATGGTCGTCGCCGGGAGGAGCGCCTCGCCCGGCTCCTGCACATCGACGCGCTCGGAGATCAGGCGGAGGGACATCTCCGCGTCCGTCGCCGCGAGCGTCAGACGCCCGGTGTCGCCGGTCTTCTCGGCGATGAGCTTGATGCAGGTGAGCTGCGGCCTGGGCGTGCGGCTGGCGACGACACCCGACTCGATGTTGATGCCCTCAAGGAGGGCGGCGCGGTCGCAGATGACCTTCATGGGGGGTTCCCCTGGCGTATGGACGGAAGTTGACCGGCGGACGCACGGGTGGGCATCCGACCCCACGACTCGTGTGCCGCGGGGCAAGTCTACCCCAGCGGGAGTGGGTGTCGCGTGCATCTGTCACCAGACGACAGCGCGACGCGGGGCGGCGTCGGCCGGAGGGCGGCCGAGCGAGGGGGGTGATTTACCAGCAAATTCCGTTCCAATCGCAACCAGAGGCCCCGGCGCGGTTGTCTGGGGGTGGCGAGCCGGCGATACTCCATTCCCGAGCGTCGGGCCGCAGGGTCGCGGTCCGTTGGCTCGTGGGTTATCGGAAATGCTCCCGGAAGGTCGGGATCGCCGAGGCGTGTGCGCGCCAGGGGCCGATCCTCCGGCACAAATAGAAAGGAAGGCGTGGATGTCTTTCGACGCCGCCGTGCACGCTCAGGCCATCGAACTCGACCGTCTCTCCCTGGAAATGTGCGCCGCGGCGGGGTCGGGCCACCCGACCACGGCGATGAGCATCGGGCACATCGTCACGGTGCTCATGTTCCGCCAGATGCGATGGAGCCCGGATTTCCCCGCGTACCCCACCAGCGACCGCCTGGTGCTCAGCCAGGGGCACGCGGTCCCCGCGGTGTACGCCGCGGCTGCCAAGCTCGGGATGCTCATCGGCCCCGATCCGCAGAACATGCAGAAGCTGACGGTCGATGACCTGTCCACGCTGCGCGCCAACGACTCGCTGCTGGATGGTCACCCCAACCCCGCGCTGGGCTTCCCGTTCTTCGACGCCGCGACCGGATCGCTCGGCCAGGGGCTGAGCATCGGCACCGGCCTGGCCGACGCGGCGCTGCTGGACGACTCCGACCGGCGCATGTATGTCATCATCGGTGATGGCGAGGCGCGCGAGGGCCAGATCTCTGAAGCCCTCGACTACATCATCGAACGCAACCTCACCCATGTGCTCCCGATCTTCAACTGCAACGGGTACGGGCAGTCAGACCGCGTCTCGCCCCAGCAGTCGCCAGAGAAGCTGGCGGCCAAGCTCGAAGCCTGCGGCTTCAAGGTCGTGACGATCGACGGGCACGAGCCCAAGCAGATCCTCGACACCTTCGACGCGTTCGCCGCGAATTGCGAAAAGTCCGACGCCGTCCCGATGGCCGTGATCGCCAAGACGGTCAAGGGCTGGGGCGCCCCGAGCGTGCAGGGCGGTGGCTGGCACGGCAAGCCGCCTGCGGGCGAGGCGCTCAAGAAGGCCATCGCCGAGCTGGAGGAACGCCGCGTCGAGCTGACCAGCACGCTGACCTCGACCGACGCGTTCATGATCCAGCCGCCCAAGGAGCCGACCGCCAAGGACGACGCGCCCGCCGAGGTGCCGAGCCTCGCCGAGCTCATGCGCGAGATGGACATGGAGTCGCTGCTCTCGACCGGGCGTCTTGCGACGCGCCGCGCCTATGGGCTGGCGCTGCGGGCGCTCGGTCGCGCCAACGACCGCATCGTTGCGCTTGACGCGGATGTGAAGAACTCGACCTTCGCCGAGACCTTCGCCAAGGACCCCGAGCTGGCGAACCGCTTCTTCGAGATGCGGATCGCCGAGCAGCACATGATCTCTCATGCCGTGGGGATGAGCGCGGGCGGGAAGATCCCCTTCTGCTCGTCGTTCAGCAAGTTCCTGACACGCGCATACGACCAGATCGAGATGGCGATCTACTCCGGCGCGAACCTGAAGCTCGTCGGCTCGCACTCGGGCATCACGCTTGCTGCAGACGGGCCGAGCCAGATGTCGCTGCCCGATGTTGCCTGGTTCCGCTCGTTCACCACGATGCGCGACCACCGGGGCAACCCGGGCTGCTATGTGCTCCAGCCCGCCGACGCGTACGCGGCCTACCAGCTCACGCAGGTGATGGCCGACTACGAGGGCGTCTGCTACATGCGCACGCTCCGCTCCGACACCGAGTTCGTCTATTCCGACGACAATGTCTTCAACCTCGGCGGGCTCGAAGTGCTCCAGGAGGGGCGCGACATCGTCCTCTGCGCCGCGGGCTACATGGTGCAGGAGGCCAACAAGGCCCTCGAACTGCTCGACGAGGCCGGCGTCTCGGCCACGCTCGTCGACCTCTACTCCCTCCCCTTCGACAACGAGAAGCTGCTGGACATCATCAACGCCAACAACGGCTATGTGATCTCGATCGAAGACAACTTCGGCGGGGGCATCGGCTCGGCCATCGCCGACGCCATGGTCGAGTCCGGCGACGCCTTCACGCTCGAGCAGATGCATGTCAAGCGCATCCCCAAGAGCGCCCGCACGCCCAACGAGATCCTCCGCCAGTGCGGCCTGACCGCCGAAGACATCCGCGACCGCGTGATGCAGGTGCTGCAGGTCGTGTGAGCGGAACCGTTCATCTTGAATCACAAGAGACGCCGGCCTTCGGGCCGGTGTTTTTTTGTTGGGGGTGCGCCCGGCGTTGCCGGGCGAGAGGGTCGAGCGGTAGAGCAGGCGAGCAGGCGAGGGAATGAGGCCGGACATCGCGCGGGGGCACGACGCCGATCCCTGAGCGCAGCGAAGGGTCGTGTTGTTGCAGACATAACACCCAAGACTCAACAATGCTGAACGGCCGCCCCGCGATCCGAAGGATCGCAGGAGCCTTGCCACAAGTGAGGCGAGGCGCCGCCGAGCCGAACTCGTGGAAAGGATTCAAAAAGTCCCCGCTCTGAAGGAGCGGCGGAACTCCCTTTCCTCCGACCCTTCAGGTCGGGCTCTCTTTGTGTCACCTTCCACGGGTTCGCCGATCTTCGACGCGTGCGCGTCTCGATCGACTCACCCGTGGCAACGATCCGAACGCACCTTGCGGGGCTCAGAAGCGGCTGCCGCGATCCGCACTACCTCACCCGTTCCAGCGGAAACTCCACGCGCCGCTCTCGCCCGTTCGATTCGCCGTCCAGCGCGATGGTGAAGCGGTCGGCGTCTTTGATGTACTCGACCGTCTGCGGCCAGCTCGACTCCGGGTCGGTGAACCGCACATGGTTTTCGCGTGCAAACTCCAGCGGGCGACGCATCGCCCCGTCCGCCTCCGACGCCCAAGGTGTCAGCCCGGGCGAGAAATGGCGCAGGAAGAGCACGAGCGTGCCGTCGCGCTCCTCGATCGTTAGGATCTCGGACATCAGGAGCCGGCCGTCTCGGACGCGGTGGTACATCCCGACCACGGCGTCGCCCATCGGCTCGGCCCAGGTCTCCTCGTGGGTGATGGTGTCGGGCGTCGTGCCGCGGTAGGTGCCGGCCATCCACGCGAGCGATGAGACACGCACCTCCCGGGCTTCGGCGGCGTCCGGCCGGTCGGGCGAAGCGATGGAGAGCGTGTGCGTGCGGACGCCGCAGCCGGCCAGCAGCAGCGCCGCCGCGGCGATCGCGATGCTCGGTCTCATACTTGGCTTCATGCTCGGTCTCCTATGAGGTTCAAGGTTTCGGGGGTTCAGGGTTTGAGGGTTCGTTTGGGTCGCTGGCGACCAGCATACCGCACTTCGGGGTACGCTGGCGATGCCAATAGTGGATCCGCGATCCGAAGGATCGCCTGAGCCTTGCCACGAGTGAGGCGAGGCGGAGCCGAAGCCGAACTCGTGGCAAGGCCTCCAAACTCCCCCGCTCTGAAGGAGCGGCGGAACTCCCTTTCCTCCGACCCTTCAGGTCGGGGCTGATGAGCCATTTTCCACGGGTTCGCCGATCTTCGACGCGTGCGCGTCTCGATCGGCTCACCCGTGGCAATGCTCCGCGAGCCCCTTTCGGGGCTCGGAGTCAGGTCTGCCGAGGTTCTAGCTGCCTCACCACCATCATCGCAATGCACGCAGCTGCGCGCACAAGCGTGATCCGGCTCGCTTCCCACATCTGACGCATCGCAGATTTTTTTCTTCTCCCTATAGGTGCGCCGCTGCACGGTTTTCTCCGCGCCGCGTCGCCTGTCTCTGTGCGCACACGGGCGAACGCCGGGGCAATGGGTGCGGGCCACGGCGGCTCGTTGAACACCACAAATCACCCGGACTGCACGAGCGGGGCCGGGGGGAGGCTTGGCGATGCACGACCGGCTCGGAGCGCACCACACCATCGACGACGCAACGCTCGATTCGATCATCGACGAGCACGAGCGCGTCACCCTGCCGCGGCTGCAGCGGCTGTGGGCGTACTACCGCAATGCGCCCGAGCCGGTCGGCTCGCTGGGATCGGCCCCGCAGAGCGCCACCCGCCGCCGCTACCAACAAGAGCAGGGCCTCCCCGCCCGCCTCACCGGGCGCACCGGCGATCCCACGCTCGACGACCGTCTCGGCCCGCGCCGCGAGGTCGTCATCGAGAACGACATCGCCTGGCGCGTGCAGGCCATGATCGACTTCATGTTCGCAAAGCCCGTCCGCGTCCTCAGCGAGTCGCCCGACAAGGCCAAGCGCGAACAGATCGAACGCATCATGGCCGAGGTCTGGCACGCCTCCGGCGGCGTCTCGCTCATGCAGGACATCGCGCTGGTCGGCCATGTCTACGGGCATGTCGATCTGCTGCTACGGCTCGACGAGCCGGCGCTGCTCGCCGCGGGCGACGATCCGTCGAAGATCGCAAGAGCCGTCCGCATCGAGCTCGTTCAGCCGTCCCGCGGCATCCCCGTCGTCGACGAGCACGACTACCGCAAGCTGAAGGCGTACATCCTCACGCTGCCGCGCAAAGAGATGGGCCAGAAGCCCGCGGGCGCGCTGCGCCGCGTGCTCGGGCTCGGCGGGCAGGGTTCTGGCCGCGAGCGTTCGATCGAGATCCTGGTGCCCGGCGTGCGCACGCTGCGCATCGGCGAGGCCCCGGCCCGCGCCGAGCGTTCGGCGCTGCTGCCCGCCGAGCTGCCGGTGGTGCACATCCAGAACATCCAGCAGCCGTTCCGCTACGAGGGCGTGAGCGAGGTCGAGCCGCTGATCCCGCTGCAGGACGAGCTGAACACGCGTCTGAGCGACCGGGCCAGCCGCGTGACGATGCAGAGCTTCAAGATGTACATCGCCCGGGGGATCGAGGGGTTCGAGAAGATCCCCGTCGGCCCGGGCCAGGTCTGGGCGACCGACAACCCAGAGGCGTCGGTCGAGGCGTTCGGGGGCGACGCCTCCAGCCCCAGCGAAGAGAAGCACATCGAGGAGATCCGAGAAGCGCTGGACAAGCAGAGCGGCGTCCCGCCGATCGCCGCAGGCGTGGTGCGGGCCAAGATCGGCAACCTGTCCAGCGCCAACGCCCTGCGCATCACGCTCATGGGCGTGCTGAGCAAGACGGCGCGCAAGCGCGTCACCTACGGCGACGGCATCACCCGCCTCGGCGAACTCCTCCTCAAAGCCCTCGACCGCGCTGGCACGCTCCGCACCGAACCGGCCGACCGCAGGCTCTCGCTGCTCTGGCCCGACCCGCTGCCGGCGGACCCGAGAGAGCAGGCCGCCGCGGCGGTCGCGCGCCGAGACCTCGGCGTCCCCGAAGACCGCGTGCTCGCCGAGCTGGGCTACCCCAGGCCCGACCGAGACTGACCAACCCCCCCAAGCACAAAGACCCATACCGAGCCACACCAAGCCACAAGGAGAAGCGAAGGTGAACGAGACAGCAAGCGTCGAACAGACCAACGAAACAGCCGAGGGCGGGGTCCAGCCCCCGCCGACGCAAAGCCCTCCCGCCGAGGTGTCTGCCGAGGCTCCCGGCGAGCTCCAGCAGGAGCTCGAAACACTCCGCGAGCGGCTGGGGCGGACCGAGTCCCGCCTGGCCGAGGCGCAGCGCTCCGCCGACGAGCTTCGCCGCAGGCGCGACTTTGAGCGCGAGCTGGCGCACGCCTCGCCGATCGACCTCGAAACGGCGCGGCTTGTGGCCGAGTCGATCGCCAGGGAGCGCGGGATCCAGGACGCGGCGAAGGCGGTGCGCGAAGCGGTGGCCGCAAAGCCGTTCCTGTTCAGAAGCCGCGAGCCCTCGGGCGTGATGGCGCCCGAGCCGGACGAGGGGTCGCCATCAAGCCGCATGAGGCAGGAGGCGGCCGAAGAGGCGATGCGCACCGGCGACAGAAGGGCTGTGCTGCGTTACCTCAGAGCCAGAAGGGGCGAGTGAAGGTGGCACAGGTCTCTGACCTGTGCCGTTGGATTGAAGATTGAACAAAGACGAACGGCACAGCTCGGAGAGCTGGGCCACCAGGGAACCGACACGGCTCGGCGAGCCGTGCCAACAGGAACCGCACAGCTCAGAGAGCTGTGCCACCAGAAACCAACAAGGAACCACCAAAAACACTCCATAGAGGGGGAAGACCATGACTTTTACAGGCAAGACCACATACGGGGCGGGCGCGGACCTGCCCGAGCTCGTCGAGGATGTTTCGGACATCATCGGCATCGTCAGCCCGCACGAGACGCCGCTGCTCGATCACCTCGGCGACGCCGCCCGCGCCGCCCAGAGCACGCGCCACGAGTGGATCGAGGACGCGCTGCTGCCCAACACCGACGCGATCGGCGACGCGGACTTCTCCGACCCGTTCTCCGACACCGTGATCCCCGTCGAGAACGCTTCGTCGTTCAGGACGGGCGACATCGTCCGCGTCGACGGGACGACCGAGGTCCTGCTCGTCACGCAGGTCGGCGCGTCGACCATCACTGTCGTCCGAGGCTACGGCGGCACCCAGTTCGTCGCGCTCGATACCGGCTTCGGCCTGACCATCCTCGCCAACGCCAAGCTGGAAGGCGCCGAAGCCGAGGCGGCGAGGTTCACCGACCGCGTCCGGCGCAGCAACTTCACGCAGATCTTCGCCTCGACCGTCGAGGTCTCCGGCTCGATGCAGGCCGCGCGGGCCCACGGCGTCCGCGACGAGCTGGACTACCAGAAGCAGGAACGCATGCGAGAGCTGCTGCGTGATCTTGAAAACAGCGTGATCAACGGCGTTGCGCCCGAGACCTCGCCGCAGGGCGCCGCCTCCGTCCGGCGCTCGATGAACGGGCTGAACGCGATCATCCAGACCCACCGGCTCGTACCCGGCCAGGGCGGCATCCCGACGGGCGGCGGCGAACTGACCGAGGAGGTGCTCAACGCAGCGCTGCGCCGCGTCTGGGAGGGCTCGTCGGGCTCGATCGACACCATCGTTGTCGGCGGGGCGCAGAAGCGCCGCATCAACGGCTTCGCCTCGGCCCGGCGCTCGTTCGACGCGGGCGAGACGAGGTTCAGCGACCTAGAGCGTCCTCACCGATTTCGTAGCGCCGTTCGGCGCGTGTCCGGTTGCGCCTTGGTGATGTTTGTTGTAGCTTCGAGCCTCGACCCTCGGGGTCGGGAAGGAGCCACGGATGGCGTCGCCGTACTCGCAGGATCTCAG
>JAFIFZ010000037.1 GCA_020831775.1 Phycisphaerales bacterium | reverse complement strand
CGCCGCCCCCCCCCCCCCCCCCCCCCCCCCCCCCCCCCCCGCCGTGGGCCCTCAAGCAGAGGGCTTGATCCGTGCGCCGTTCTGCGGCGCCGGCGACGAGAGTCTGGATGGGCCCTGGCCGCTCTTCTGCGGGCCGGGGCGGATGGTCTGGGTGAGTACTCCGATGTCATCGCCGCGGACCTTGGCGGCTTGTTCATTCTCTCGGCGGATCGCTTCGTACACCTCTTTGCGGTGCACCGCGATCCGGGTCGGGGCGTTGATGCCGAGTCGCACCTTGTCGCCCCGGATGTCGACGACAGTGATCTCGATGTCGTCGCCGATCATGATGGTCTCGTCTCGCTGACGGGACAGCACCAGCATGGTGTCGGCTCCTTTGAACCCTGCCCCCCGCGCCGGCGTCGGCGCGGGAAGATGACTGGTGACCGGGAACGCGCGGAGCGCACCCGTGACCGCCCCGGCGCTTCTGGCCGGGACACAAGGGGTAAGTACGGGCCGTCCCGTAGATTCAGGCCGACGCGGCGCGGCGCTCCGGCTCTTCGACCGCGGCCACCTTCACGAGCTTGTGGCGCGTCGTCCAGCGCTTCTCCGCGAGCACAACCTGCTCGCCGACGCGGCTGAGCGTGTTGACCACAAGCGGGCCCTGAAGGTTCCCCGTCAGGTGATCCTCGACGCGGTTGACGATCACGAAAACCTGCGCGTCCTCAAGACGGGAGAGCTCCAGCTCACCCATCTGCTCCTTGCGGATCGGCACCGAGTAGTCCGGCACGAAGAGTGCCGGGTCGGTCACCACGAACGCGAGGCTCGGCTCGTCCAGGGACTGCAGCCAGAAAAAGCACGCGTCGTCGCCGGGTTCGAGAAGACAGAACCGCGTCCTCTCGGGGAATCCCAGCAGACCTTTGGGGAAGGTGATCACGCGGTCCTCCGCGATCTCGATCACCCCGAAGCGAGTCGTCCGCACTTCCATCGGTGCGCTCCCGTCTTTCCGGCCCTATACCTGCCCAGGCGCGACGCTCCGAGCGTCCCGCTTCCAGCGTGCCCGTCCCGTGGCCGTCGTTCGGGAGGGCGTGCCTGACTGTGTCAACCGGCTCGCGCGGGCCTTTCGGTCCGCCGGCCGAGGTCTCTCTCAACCCAGAAAATCAAGCAGCGAGAGGTTCTGCATGCTCGCTGTGCTCTGGTACCCCGCCTGGAGCTGCGTCTGCAGCATGGCCATGCGGGTCGCCGCCTTCGTGAAGTCCGTGTCCCGGATGTCGCTCCGGAGCGTTTCGTCGACCACCCTGCGGTCCTCCAGATGCCAGAGCTCCGAGTCCACCCGTCTGGCGTGCGCCCCGGCGACGCCCCGTGCGTCTGCCACATCCGAGAGTGCTCGCTCTAGACGCTCTCCCGCAAAGGTGATGCCAGCCGTGTCGTTGGCCATCAGGGCCTCGCGAAGATCCATCAGGGCCGTCAGCGCGTTCTCCGGCCGGACCTTCGAGACATCCGCCCCGCGCAGTACGCCATCGCCCGGGTCGTACTCGCCCCCGACCAGCCCGAGGTCGTACGCGGCGCTGCTGTTGTTCTTCGCCTCCACCCGGATCGCAGCGTCCATGCCCGCGGTCGTCGTGTCCTGCACGATCCGCAGCCCGTTGGGGCCCGTCCCCAGCTCGACGCGGGCCACGGCCGGGTCGTGCCCCGCCTCGATCAGGCCCTGCTCCAGCTGCGCCTGGATCGCCGAAGCGATCGATCCGACGGTCGCGGTGTCCGAGGGCGAGAGGTTGATGGCGATGGGGGTGCCGTCGCCCAGGTGGATCAGAAAGTCGATGTCGCGCAAGGGGTCGGCGGCGCCCGTGTCGGGGTGGGTCGCCCCGCTGACGACCGAGACCCCGCGCCCGAAGTTCAGGTCGGCCGCCTTGGTCTGGTGGTCGAACGACCGGATGCCCAGCAGGCCGGCGGTCAGAGAATCGTCGGCGTCCTCGATCGACAGTGCCTGTCCCCTCGACGACGAGACCTCGCTGACGACCATCAACCGATCGGTCTCGGGGTCGATCCGGACGCGCAGGCCCAGGCCCGTTCCCTCGATCGCCTTGGCGACATCCTGCAGGCTTTGCGCGTTGGAGAGGTCCACCAGCGCCGTTCTGCCGAGGGAGCGCAATCTGATCGTGCCCAGGGGCAGGTCGTCCTCGAGTGCGCCCAGCGCCGCGAGTGGGGTGGTCATGGTCAGCCGGGGCGAGGTCTCAAGCCCCAGTGCCGAGGCGGCGTCGAAGACCACCGGCCCGGACTCGCCCTCCAGGCCCAGGTCGGCCGCCGCTTTGGCGCCGCCCACCCCGCTGAACGCCAGCTCGTACGCCGGCTCGCCCGCGGGGGCGGGGAGGACATCGATGCTGATCGAGCGCCCGTCGAGGGAGACCCCGCCGGGGCCGAGCACATCGATCTCGTTGTCGGTCTCGTAGCGCTTGATCGCCGCTTCGATCCGCTTGAGCACATCGCCGATGGTGTCGGCGTTGGCCAGATCGATCGTGATCGGGTCGGCGCCGTTGATCTTCAGGGCGATCGGCCCGTCGCCGACGCCGAGCCCCCGGGCGCCGTGCATGTCCGCCAGGCGGGTGTCGGTTGTCAGGCCCGGCTCGAGGTCGCGCGTGCCGTTGACGCGGGCCGAGACCGAGCCCAGCGCGTTCTCCGGCCCGAGTGTGATCGGGATGCTCGAGCCGACGCCCAGGTCGGTCAGCAGCCCCTGCCCCTCGCCCTTGAAGCGGAAGCCGGTCAGGAACTGCTCGATCGGGGGCGAGGTCGGGTTCGAGCCCCCGAAGATGTGCCCCGCCACGCCCCGCCGATTGCCGATGTGCACCAGCCCCGTGATGATCGAGTCGATGATCCGGTCCTGGGCCGCACGCTCGTCGGCGGAGCTGGGGAAGTTGACCTGATCGCCCGCGATGCTCTTGGCCTGCAGCAGCAGTTCGTACGCCTCGTTGAGGGCGGAGTCGGCCTCGGCCAGCGCCGAGTCGGCGTGCTGGAGGTTTCTTTTCGTCTGCTCGGCCCGGCCCAGACGCGCGTTGAGCTCGGCGATGATCGCAGCGCCGACGGCGTCGTCGCTGGGGCGGTTGACCCGCAGCCCCGTCGCGAGCTGCTCCTGCACACGCGCCATCTCGACGCCCGTCCGCCCGAGGCGGCCGACCGTCAGCTGCGAAAGCATCAGATTGGGCACGCGGGTGATCCCCGCCGGGAAAGAGCTCATCGCCGTTCCGTTCCTTTACACAAGCGACATCAGGGTCTGCATCAGTTCGTCGGCGACGGCGATCAGCCTCGCCGCGCCCTGGTACTGACGCTGGAAGTTCAGAAGGTTGATCGATTCCTCGTCGATGCTCACGCCGCTCACCGAGTCCCGCTGCGCCTGCAGGCTCTCGCGGACGGTGACCGCCGCGTCGAAGTTCGACCTCGCGGCCTGCGTCGCCACGCCGATGCTCTGCGCCCCGTCCTGCCAGTAGCCCCGCAGCGAGGCGCCGCCGAGCGCATCGAGCGGCTTCTCCCGAAGCCCGGCGATCTCCATCGCCGTCCCGTTGGCGACAAACTCGCCCCGCACCGACCGCCCGATGCTCAGCTGCCCCGGGTTCCGCGAGAGGTCGGCACGCACATCCATGTTCGACGCGTTGTTCCCCGTGAAGTACGCGTTGAACCCCAGCGCCCCGACCACGCCCGAGGTGTCGTCGGCGAAGCCGAAGGTGTATCCCGAGTCGGCGTTGATCCGAAGCTTGCCGTCGGGCCCGAACGAGGCGCTCACGCCCTCGACCGCGTCGATCGATGCGATCAGTCCCTCCAGCGTTGTGTCATCGCCGACGCCGGATCCCCCCGCGCCGGTGATCCCGTCGAGGTCGACATTGATCCGCGTCCTGGTCGTCTGGCCCGACGAGTCTTTCACTTCGATGTAGAACCCGCCGTTGGTCGGCTTGATCGGCAGGCCCGCGATCGACGCGTTCTCTGGGCTGTTCAGGGGCAGCGATCTATCGCCGATCGGGAACGCCAGCTGCGAGGTCGCCTGCGTGAGCCCGGCCTTGGACGAGCCCGTCGCGTGCAGCGTGTTGACCTCGTGGATCAGCCTCGCCGCCAGCGTGTCGATCCGATCGAGCGCCCCGTCGATCTCCCCGTTGCGGGCGTCCATCATGGAGCCGATGCGACCCGAACGAATGGGGATCTCCCGCCCGTCTGCGCCCGCGGCGATGTACGCCCGCGTCACGCCGTCGACCGTCTCGGTCTCCAGGGTCAGCCTCCTGGCCGACGCCCCGAGCACGATCGGCGTCGAGCCGACGAGCACATCCATCGCCCCATCGCCGAGCTCGACCACCGAGACATCCATCAGTTGCGACAGCTCGCTGAGCACTTGGTCGCGCTGGTCCCGGAGCCCGTTCGCCTTGGCCGAGCCGACCTCCGACGCCACGATCTGGCGGTTCAGGTCCGCGACGCTCTGCGCCAGCTCGTGCGCCTTGGTCACCGAGACGCCGAGCTCACGGTCCACCTGCGCCCGCAGCGTCTTCAGATCGCCGGAGATCCGGTGAAAAACACCCGCGAGCTCGCGCCCGCTGGCGATCACCGCCGCCCCGGATTCGGTCAGGTTCGCAAGCTCAGACCATGCGCCAAAGAAGCGGTCCATCGCCGAAGAAAGGTCGCTGCCCGAGAGCTCGCCCAGCACACTCTCGAGCTGGCTGAGCACATCGAGCTGGCCTCGGGCGGCAGACTCGTCGGAGACGCCAGTCCGCAGCCGCGCGTTCAATGATTCAGAGATCTGCCGGGTCACGCCTGTGACGCCCACGCCCCGCCCGAGGATGTAGGGCGCCCCGAAGTTCTGCCCCTGGATCGGCGCAAGACCGACCACCTGGCGCGAGTACCCGGGCGTGGAGACATTGGCCAGGTTGTTGCCCGTGACCTGCAGCCCGACTTGGCTGGCCCGCAGCGCCGAAGCGCCGATGTGCATGGCGCTGTTGAGGCTCATCGCGTCACATCCACCCCGGCGGGCATCGGGCGTGCCGAGGCCAGTTCGCCCCGCGGCGAGTAGGTCCCCACGCCTGAGAGCTTTCTACCGATCTGCTGCATCAGCCCGCGCATGTGATTCGCCAGTGATTCCGCCGCCGTGCGCACGCTCGACTGTTCACGCCGCACAAGGTCAACCGTCTCTCGCAAACGCCCTGCCAACTCTTCAATCCGCTCGCGCCGGCCTTCCTCGATCAGGGGCAGCAGGCGTTCGATCCGGGGCGGGGGCGAACCCGCCCGGTCCTCACGCCGAAGCTCCGCGTCCGACTCGATCGCCAGACGCACCGCCTCGCGCCGCCGGTGCTCGGCCTCGGCGATCTCGCGGAGCAGCGCCGCCTGCCGGTCGAGGATCGGGCGCATCGATCGCGGATCGGCCTGCGAGATCGCCCGGCGCTGCGCCCTGGTGATCTCGAGCATCGCCTCGTGTAGCATCAGGAGGTCCCCAAGCGAGCCCTCGATCGCATCCGCCCAAGCTGTGGTCTGTGCCGCCGGCGTGTTCATGAGCGGAACCCCTTCTTCTCGGGCATCTGCGGCCCGAGGTTGTTCAGCAACTCCGAACGGTTCAGGTCACGCGAGAGCCGCTCGACGATCGGCAGGCGGGCCGCCTTGATCAGCTGGTCCGCCAGCTTCGCGTCGAGCATCGGGCCGAACTGCTTCTCGGCCTGCGTCGGGCCCCAGGGGGGCGGCGCGTCGTTCATCTCGCGCACCTGCTTGAGCACCGGTTGGATGAACGAAACGCTCAGAAGCTGCTCGGCCGCCTCGCGCGCCTGCTCTTCGGGCTTGCGCGTGTCGGCCCGTGTCGGGCCCTGGCCCATGAGCTCTCTGAACCGGCGCCCGTCGTCGGCGTCGGGGCGGGGGCGGGCGTTCGAGAGCGACGCCGTGGGGTCGTTCATCAGGGGGTTGGTGCCGGTTGTTCCGATGCCGAGCATGGTCTGTGACCTCCCGCGTCTATATGAGAACAACCGTTTAGTCAGCCACCAGGTCAGCGTGCAGACGCCCGACCTTGTGCAGCATCTCGACGATCGTGATCTGGTCGTCCACCGGCACATCCAGCGCCTTGAACGCTTCGAGCAGGTCGTCGAGTTTCGCCCGCTCGCTCGCCCTCGCCCGCGTGCCGATCCCCACCACGCGCTCGTTGGTGATCAGCGGGTTCATCTCGTTGGGCACCGGGGGCGGCTCGACGCGACGGATCACAAGGTTTCGGTGCGAGATCGCAACGAGGCTGATCTCCACATCCCCCGTCACCACGATCGACCCCGCAGAGCGGCTGACCATCACCCGCGCCGGCAAGCGCATCTGCGCCGGATCGACCTCTGTGGTCATCACATCCGCGATGAACCCCGCGATGCTGTCGGCAAGGTCGTCGGGCACGCGCACACGCACCGTCCGGTCGTCGATCGCCTCGGCGATCGGGCGCGACTCGCGATCGAACGCGCCCTCCGGGCTCAGGCGGTACTCGTCCTCGATCCGCTGGGCCACATGGCGGGCGGTCTGCTGCCCCGCGTAGCGCGGCTCGATGATCAGGTTGAATTCGTCACGGATGTCCGGAGGCAGGATCGCCTGGCGCAGCCGTGCGCCCCGGCGAACCTTGCCCCGCGTCGGCGTCCGGAGCGTTTCGAGCTCCACATCACCCTCGGCGATCGCAAAGACCGGGCTGCCCGGGTAGGGGCCGGTCAGGGGAGACAGGTACAGCCGCCCGCCCTCCAGGCTCGATGCGCTGTTGAGCACCGTGACCGTGATGTCGAAGCGGTCATCGACGCGGGCGCCCTCGCGGGGAATCACGCAAGAGACCAGCACCAGCGCCACAGACTTGCTGTTGCCGAGTTCTTCGAGTGAGCCAACCGGCAGCCCGTTGTTCTCAAGCACCCGCGCAAGAGGACGCGCCACGATCAGGTCCTCGCCCGAGTCGCCCGTCCCGCGCAGGCCGGTAACGAGCCCCAGCCCTTGCAGGATCGATTCGCCCTGCCCCTCGATGCGGCAGACATCCCGCACCGTCACGCCCGAAGCCGCGGCGCACAGAGCGCAAAGCAGCGCAAGCGTCGTGATGCTGATCCATCGATTCATCGGCTCGACCTCCGCGCAGCCGTTTCGTTCGCGTCGACAACGGATCAGTCGCAACCGGCGTGCCAGAGAGGGGAGTGGGGCGTGGCGAGATGGCGGCTCACCAATGCAAGCAGACACTGGCGGACAAGCCGCCAGTGTCACAGGTCTATGCAGATGTCGGCGTCCCACACCCCACGCCCGACGCCCCACACCCCAAACGGTCAGAAGTTGAACAACCGGTCGAGCATCGTCGTCACAGGGCCCTTGCTCGCCGCTCGCTTCACATGCCCGTGGTTGTGCTGCACAAGGCGCAGGTCCGCCAGCTGGCTGCTCAGCACGGTGTTGGCCCGGGTGACATCCTGCCTGCGGCAGATCCCGGTCAGCACCAGCGTCGAGATCTCGTCGTCACGCCCGATCTGGCGCCTCGCCTCCAGCACCATCGTGCCGTTGGGCTTGACATCGATCACGCGTGCCGTGATCCGTGTGTTGAACCGCTCGTCGCGCCGGTAGTCGCCGTCGCCCTCGAAATCGCGCCTCGCCTGGGCGTCGAGCAGCTTGATGTCCTCGCTGTCGCCCATCCGCAGGCGGAGCTGCAGCAGCTGCAGCGGGTCGAGCACCCGGCCCAGGGTCGCGTCGGTCCGGTGCCTCTGCTCTGTCTCAAGCGACTGCGAGACCGAGCTCCGGCTCGTCTCGTCGATGACGATCGTGATCAGGTCGTTGACCGCGAAAGTCCTCGGCGCGGGCGGATCCACCGCCATCATGCTGAAGCTGCGCATCGGCCCCGCCGGGTCGGGGTCGCCCGCGGCCGTCATCGGGATCTGCGGCGGATCGATCAGCAGGCTCTGCGCTGCGGACATCCCGCCAAGGCTCGAAAGCACCCCGCACGCCGTGACTGTCTTGATGATCTTCGCGTTCGACATTGTCTCTGTCCGTTCTGGCCGGCCCGGATCGGGCCTCGGCCCGCTCACCGCGCGTTGACAACCGCCTGGCCCGGCCCGCTGACTCTGGCGTTGATCCGCCGGCGCGTGCCGTCCATCGGTTCGAATTCGATCACATCGCCCTCGCGCCCGTCGGTCCTCGCCCGGGCGTCCAGCTCGATTACCACCGTCCCGGCGACGCAGTGGATCTTCACGATGTCGCCCCGGCGCACCATCACCGGCGGTTCGAGGTTCCTGCGTTCGACGATCTGGCCCTCGACCCTGGGATCGACCAGCACCGACCCGATCGCCTCGTCGGCCGGGGCCGGGTCGATGGTGGGGGGGACCCACCTCGTCTCGGCCCGCACCACGCCGCTGTCAAGCCGCACGCCACGCGAGACCGGACGCGTCGCCACCAGCACATCACGCTTGAGCAGCACATTGACGCGCACCGTCCCCGATGCGACGATCGAATCGCCGTCGTACACCGTCACCGCCATCGGCACGCGGGCCGAGCTGCCCACACGACGCACGGCCATGTGCCGCCCGATCGTCGTCTCGGCCAGAAATGCCTCGTCGCGGTCCTCGAAGCTGAAGCGGGCTTCCGATGCCCGAACGCCGAAAATGTCCAGCAGATACCGCTCGATCCCGCCCCGCACCGTCGGGCGTCCGAGGTGCGAGGGCTCGGGCTTGTCTTCTTCTTCCTTGTCAACGCTCGGTCCGGCCTCGGCCCGTCTGATCGGCACGATCATGCACGACCTGCCCTGCAGGGCCAGCGTCGAACGCCTCGCCTTGCCCGAACGCTCGATCGACTCGCGCACCCGGTCCAGCCGGACCATCAGCGGCCCGTTCGAGAGCGCCAGCTCCCGCGCCGGGTCTTCGACAATCACCACGCCCGCCAGCATTTCGGCGCCCTCGCCCTCGATGTGCGCGATGTCGCCCAGCAACACCGGTCCGGAAGGATCGATCCTCGCGGCGCCAAGCAGCGTCACCGTCTGTCCCAAGGAGGGCCTGGCCAGCGACAGCAGCACGACCGTCGCCGCCGCGATGAACACGACCACCCGCCGCGGCGCGATCTTTCTTTGCACCGTCGTCATCGATTACCGCCTCAACTGGCCGATGGCCCGCAGCGTTTCGTCGGCCGCCCTGATCGCCTGGCTGTTCATCTCGAACGCGCGCTGCGTGCGGATCAACTCGATCAGCTCGAAGGTCGGATCGACATTCGATCCCTCCAGCATCCCCTGGGTCATCCGCCCCCGGTTCTCCTCGCCCGGAGCGCCGGTCGTGGGGGGGCCGGAGCCCGCCGTCTCGACAAACAGGTTCTCGCCGATCGGCTTCAAACCAGCGGGGTTGATGAAGGTGCTGATCTCCAACTGCCCGACTTCCTGCGGCTGGTTGTCGCCGGGCAGACGCACAAACACCCGCCCGTCGCTGGTGATGTCGACCTCGTCGGCGTCGTCGGGGATGTTCACGATCGGCAGCACGCGCCGGCCCTGGTCGTTGGCCAGCACGAGCTCACCGTCGCGGTTGACCGCGAAGTTGCCAGAGCGCGTGTAGCCGACCGCGCCCTCGTCGTCCTCGATCTGCACCTGGAAGAAGCCCGAGCCGTCGATCCGCAGGTCCAGCGGGCGGTTGGTCGCCAGCGACGCGCCCGGCGCCAGGTCGAGTTGTGTGCCAGACACCTTCACGCCGAGGCCGACATACAGCCCCGTCGGGCGGCTGTCGCCCAGCGCGTTCTCCGTGCCAGGCTGGGCACGCTCGACATAGATCAGGTCCTGGAAGTTCGCGCGGCTCGCCTTGAACCCCGAGGTGTTCACATTCGAGAGGTTGTGCGCGATCACATCCAGCTTGGTGTTCAGCGCGTTCAGGCCGGTCGAGGAGGATTGCAGCGCAAGGTTCGCCATGGTTCAGGCCGTCTCCTGCCGGGTCGCCCCCGACGATTTAGCGCGAGGCTTTAGGCCACACGCCCGAAGGTGTTGATCGCCCGGTCCATCATCCGGTCGTAGTACGAAAGCATCCCGAGGTTCGACTGTGCCGCGCGGCTCGCGCCCGTCAGCTCCATCAACGCAGAGATCTCAGTCGAGGCCGATCCTTCAACAGCGTTCTGCACCACCCGTCCCGAGGCCGGCGCCGCGTTGGCCAGCGCGTTGGCGCTGGGCTTGAGCAGCGTCTCGCCCGCCGGCGTCAGGCGCGAGCGGTCGGGCACATCCACGATCTGAAGCCGCGCGATCAGGCGTCCGCCGCTGCGGATCGCCCCGTCCCCGTCGATCACCACATCGCCGTCGTTGGGCAGGCGGATCTCGCGACCCATCTCGTCGAGCACAGGCAGACCGTCGGTGACGCGGACCAGCCTCGATTCGCGGTCGCGTGTCAGGCGGCCGTCGCGGGAGAAGCGCAGCTCCTCGCCCTCGGCCCCGCCACCGGAACGCACGACGAAGAACCCGTCGCCGTTGATCGCCAGATCCAGGGGGTTGCCGGTCGAATCGATCGGCCCCTGCTTGAAGGCGACATGGTTCTTGTTCAGATGGGCGCCCCCGCCGAGGCGTTCGAGCATCGCGTTCGAGGGCATGTGCCACAGCCCGTCTTCGGTGCGCACATCGTCCCGCTGGCGGGTGAAGGGGGTCACGGGCTTGTACCCCGGGGTGCCCGTGTTGGCCAGGTTGTTGGTGAAGACATCCTGGCGGTACATCGAGGTCATCGCCCCGGTCGCCGAGATGTACATGCCGTAGTGCACGATTCGCCTCCGCCGGCGCGCAATCAGCACGCCGTGCAAGAGACCAGATCAATCCGCGTGCCAACACCCCCAGCCCGCCGGAGCGCCCCCCCGGGAACCCTGCGAGCACCCGGGCGCAAACACCGCCCTCGTCCCTCGCGCACAAACCGACGCTCTACCCTCCATCTACCGCATGACCACGCCCGACCAGAGCCACCCCGACCTCTCGCGCTACCACCGCCAGACGCTCCTGCAGAGCGTCGGCGAGGAGGGGCAGCAACGCCTGCTCGGGTCGACGGTCGCCATCGTCGGCTGCGGCGCCCTCGGGTGCGCCTCGGCCGATCTGCTCGCCCGGGCAGGCATCGGGCGGCTGATCCTCGTCGACCGCGACACCGTCGAGCCTACCAATCTGCAACGCCAATCCCTCTATACAGAAGCCGACGCCGCCGAAGGCCTCCCCAAAGCCGCCGCCGCGGCCGCCCGCCTCCAGCAGGTCAACAGCGACATCCGGATCGAACCCCGGATCGCCGACCTGACGCCGGCGACGATCAGCCGGGTGCTGGAGGGATCACCGGATCTGGTGGTCGATGGGACCGATAATTTTCTCACCAGATACCTGCTCAACGACCACTGCGTCCGCGAGGGCCTCCCCTTCATCTACGGCGGCGCGATCTCAACCCGCGGCATGGCCGGGGCGTTTCTTCCCGGCGGGCCGTGTCTTCGGTGTCTCTGGCCGCAGCCCCCCGGTGGCGGGGGTGACACCTGCGACACCGTCGGCGTGCTCGGCCCCGGCCCCGCGATCGTGGGGGGGATCCAGGCCTCCGAGGCGATCCGGATCCTCGCGGGCGACAGAGCGCCCGGGCCGCTGGTCGAGTTCGAGCTCCGCCCGCTGCGCTTCAGGCGGGTCGATCTTGCGCCCGCGAAGGACGACTCCTGCGCGTGCTGTGCTCAGAGAGTGTTCGAGTTCCTCGATCGATCGGGGGCGGTTGAGGCGGCGCTCTGCGGGCGCGACGCGATCCAACTCGCCGCCCCGCCCGGAGCGGGCGTCGAGCTCGAAGCCCTCGGGCGACGCATGGCCCCCCACGGCGATTTCCGCGTCACCCGCTTCCTGCTGCGGGGCGAACTCAAGGGCGAACCGGGCGACGCCGGCGGCCGGATCGAACTCACCGTCTTCGCCGACGGGCGAACGATCGTCGGGGGCACCACCCGCCCCGAGCGGGCCCGGGCGATCCGCGACCGCTACATTGGTGGCTAGCCTTTGCGGCAACGCTTCTGCGACACGAGAACGAAAGAGGAGAACCCCCGATGCAGCCGATCGCCCGCACCATCGTGCCCTGCGGCCATGTCACCCTTGGATACGCCGAGCTCCTGCTCAAGGACATCAAGCCCGATCGGTTCGCCCGCATGGTGCGGATCGACGGCAAGCCGATCAACAGCATCCACCCCGCCTTCGCCTTCGGCCACCTCTCGATCTATCCCGAGAAGCTGATGGGCATGCTCGATCGCGAGCCGGGCGATGCCAAGTCGCCCGAGGGGTTCGCCGAGGTCTTTGCCGCAGGCCAAGACTGCAAGGACGATCCGGAGGGAACGATCTACCCGCCGATGCAGAATGTTGTCGACCACTTCTTCAAAGGCCACCGCGTCCTGCTCGCGGCGCTAGAGGAGGCGAGCGACGACCTGCTCTTGCAGGAGAACCCGATGGAGGGCGACATGAAGACTCGTTTCCCGACCAAGGGCACGATGTTCGCCTTCACGCTCAGCGCCCACACGATGATGCACCTCGGCCAGGTCAGCTTCTGGCGCCGGTGCATGGGGCTCGGCCCGGTGATGTAAAAAACGCCGGCGGAGCGACCGCCGGCGTTTCGAACTTGAACGCATTTCACGCCCGGGCGGAAACGCCGGGCGTGTTTCGTTTACAGCCCGGGCCCGTAGACGATCGCGTTGAGCAGCAGCCGCATCGGGCGGTGCTGGAAGCCCCGGATCGTCACATCGTGGGCGAAGCGGACGACATGCCCGCGTCCGAGGCGGTCGTGCGCGCACATCGGCGTGCCGGCGAAGCGTTTCTGGTTGCGCTCGCTCATGAGGCCGTTGAGCAGCGGCTCGGAGTCGAACCGGGCGACGACGAAGGTGTTCTCACCGACGCCGAGGCGCCGGTCCCCGCGGACGATCACGCCGAGCCAGTCGGGCAGGCCAGCCGAGAGCGGGTGGGTTGTGTCGACCACCGCCCTGAGCACCGGTCCCGGTACGCGGTCCTCGACGCCCCGCTGCTCGCGCTCCTCGAAGCTCAGTTCATGCAGCTTCTTGCGTTCTTCGAGGTCTTCGGGGTCCTTGACGGCTTCGATGTTCAGCACGGAGCGCTCGGCCCAGATCGCGGCCGAGCCGGTGGCGACCAGCGTGCCGCCGGCGCGGACCCAGTCGCGGATCGCATCGGCGTCGCCCGGGCGTGCGCCGTCGGGCAGGACGATTACATTGTATTGGTTGAGGTCGACACTCCCGAGGCGGTCGTGGTCGATGGCGGTGTAGGGGATCGGCTGCTCGACATCGAGGAGCCACCAGTGCTGTCCGTAGGAGAGCAGGCTGGCGGGGCGGTTGCGCACCAGCGCGATCTTGGGCAAGGGAAGGCGGTCGTTGGCGTTGGCGCCGAGCACCGGGCCTTCCTCGGTGACGCCCGTCGAGGCCCGGTGGACATCGACACCGATCGCGCGCACATCGCGCACGAAAGCTTCGAGGTCCGCGTGCCGGTTGCGCACGCGATGGATGATCAGCGAGCCCTTCTCGAAGCTCTTGCCATCCACGCGGATCGAGGAGCCGGCGTGGCGAAGGAAGAGGTCGTGCTTTGCGGCGAGGCCGACGACCGAGGGCAGCTTGTGCTGTGCGGCGTCGATCACCAGCGCGACATCTCCCTCGCCGGTGAACTCTCCCATCGCCTTGCCGGCGGTGGGAAGGTCCATCGTCTCGACGTTGAACTCGTCGGTCGTGTACCACGCTTCGAGCCCGAAGGCGACGATCGCGTTCCACGCGGTGATGTCGTAGGTGTCCTTGTCCTCGACATAGGTCTCCGGCTCGAAGAGCGTGCGGACGAGGAACCCCATCGGCTGGTTGGCGCTGATGACCCACGGCGCCCGGCGCAGCGGCTGCCGGCCGGCGTCGTTGTTGTCACGGAAGCTCCTGAGTGACGGTCGCCCCTCGTAGCCCGTGAGCAGGCCGATCTCGATCCCGTGCTCGCGGCAGAGGTCGTGCAACTTGGCGATCAGGGCCGGGTCGTTGTCTGAAGCGACGAGGACGATCAGGGGCGACTCTGCCGCCTTGTCCATCGCTTCCTTGAAGTACTTGGCGAATCGACGGATCTGCGCCTCGCGGTGCTTGGCGGTCGTCTCGACATAGCTCATGCAGATCAGGAAGTGGTGGTGGGCGCGTTCTTCGAGCGTGAGCACCTCGTGGTCGGAGAACTCGAGGGCCAGACCCGCGAAGCTGTGCCCGCCTTTCTCTGTGAGCAGGCCGACGGCGCCGTGGTAGACCGGCAGCACCTTGCCGTAGCCTGGGTAGAGGTAGTCGAAGCGTTCCTTGGTGCTGTAGACGAGGCCCCGCTTGTCGAAGATCTCGGCGTTGTGGTCCCCGTAGAGCTCGAGCCAGTCCTTGGTGCTCTGGGGGATGTTTGCGCTGTAGGGCGTGTCGCCTGGGCCGAAGAAGAACGGCCGGTTCCAGCCCTGCTCGTGCACATCGATGTGCAGGTGGGGCAGCACGCGCCGATAAGCGGGCAGGCGGTTGCGGCTCTCGGCGTGGTTCAGCCAGAGCCAGTCCCGGTTCAGGTCGAACAGGTAGTGGTTCGTCCGCGAGCCGGGCCAGGGCTCGCGCCGCTCCGCCGCGTCGTGGCTCGGGTTGGGCTCGACGCCCATCGTGTTCTCGAACCACGAGACATAGCGCGAGTGCCCGTCGGGGTTGAGCATCGGGTCGATCACCACGACCACATCTTTCAGCCACGCCTTCACATCCGGGTGCGTGCTGGCGGCCAACTCGTAGGCGGTCGCGATGCCCGCCTCGGCGGCCGAGGCTTCGTTGCCGTGAACATTGAAGCTGAGCCAGACGATCGCGGGGTTGTGCTCTGCGATCTCGTCGAGGCGATCGGCGCTGAGGGTGCGCGGGTCGGCCAGCTCGCGGTTGGCCTCGTAGATCTCGTCGAGGCGGGCGATGTTGGCCGGGTCGCTGATGGTCAGTGTCATCAGGGGCCGGCGCTGCCAGCTCTGCCCGTAGCGTTCGACGACAACCCGGTCGGAGGACTCGGCTAGCGCTTCGGCGTATCGGACGATGTCGGCGTGGCGGGTGAAGTACTTCCCGACCTCGTGCCCGATCACCGACTTGGGGGTCGGGACCTTCGCGTCGTAGGTCGAGTTCTCCAGGTACTCGAAGGGGCGGTCGGGGTGGTGGGTGTGCGTGGGCCAGGGGGAACCTTGGGCCCCCAGCGTGCAGGCCGCCGCCAGAGCGGCGACGGCGATCCTGATTCGACTGCGCATCGAGATCCTCCGTGAATATGCCATCGTCCCGGGTTGTGTCGGCTCCGACCGCCTGCCGCGTCGGGCGGTCGATCTGATCCACCCTACCGGCGAGCGGCCCGGTTGTCGCGGTGTTTCGATCGGCAGGCGGGCTGCTTTGGGCCAGCGGGACCCTGCGAATCGGCCGATAATCTCGGCGTTCGGCGACCAGAACACAATCGCATAGTCATGCCCGATATGCGGCTTGTTCATGCTAACTTAGCGGTTCACGCTTGACCCAGCACCAAAAAGACGGCGTAATGAGCGGCGGACGGCCGGACTCGGTCTTGCCGCCGGAGCACGACGCCATGACCACAAGCCGCCACCAGCAGAGCGGATCGCCGGAGATCTCCCCGCTTGATCTATCCACTGGCCCGCAGTTCAAGGCGGCCGAGGATCAGCGTGGCGACTGGTGGGTCTGGCGTCGGGTGAGCGCTAAGGGATGGGCGACGATGCGTCGCTGCGATACCCGCGAGGCGGCCGAGCGTCTGGCCGAGGCGCTCAACGAAGGCGAGCACCCCGAGGAAGCCGCCCGCGACGCCTGATCGCGATTTCCGGGCCCCGCCCAGCGCCGGTCCGGCCCGTCCGGGTCTCGCTCGGATTGGAGAGAAGCTCGGAGGGCAGCACGCGTGGCCAAGGAAGACCTCTTCCCGGCAACCAGATCGACTTGGATCGGCGACCAACTCCGGTGTGACGACACCGGTCGCGCCGAGGTCAACCGCCATGTGATGACGGTCTACGCCCTGCCTTTGCGGGCGTACTTCTTGGGCACCTCCGAACGCTGGCTGGGCGACGCCGACGACATCGTGCAGGGGTTCTTCGCAGATCGCTTGGCGCGTAACGACTTCTTCGCCGCGTGGCAGCAGAGCGGGATGCCGCTGCGGCGCTGGCTGATGAACGCCTTCTGCTTCTACCTCAAAGAGCAGCGTCGGCGCCACCGGCGCGACAACCGGGGCTCGGCCCTCGGCGACGACCCGATCGCGTTCAGCGGCGACCCCGACCGGGCGATCGATCGGGCCTTCGTCGCCTCGCTCGTGCAGCGGGCGATGGACCTGACCCGCGAGGGGTGCGAGAAGGACGGGATGGACAACCATTGGCGGGTCTTCGAGGAGCACCACTGCCGCGCCAGGCCCTACGCGGATATCGCAACGGACCTCGGCATCGACGCGGCGCGGGCGGCGGTGATGGCCCGCACGGCGACGCGGCGATTCCGCATGACGCTGCGCGAGCTCCTGGCGCGTGACAGCGCCGCTTCTGAGGGTGGAGAGGACATCGACAACCAGATCCGCGCACTCGTGGAGGCACTCGCGTGAACAACAACACGCCCAACCCCTCGAGCTCCGGCGCGGAGCTGGAGGCCGGCACGATCACCCGCCTGTTCCGCCTCGGCCTCTCCGGGCCTCGGCGTCCTGTCGACGCGCTGATCGATCGACTTGGCGCGCCCGATTCGGAGGCGTGGCTTGGGCGCGCGATGGAGCGGGCCCCACGCGTCGGCGAGCTGGAGCTTACGGGCGCGATGCTTCGCGGCGCCGACGCCGACACGCTCAGCCGCATCAAAAACACCGGCAAGATGCTGCTGGCCGATGCGGGGACGGAGGACCAGCGCCTGACGGGGCTGGCGATCTACTTCTTCGCTGTCGCTTCGGCGCTGGCCCACCACGACACGGTGATCTGCAGCCGCACGAGGGATGAGCTGCACCCGGTGCTTCTGGATCTCGCGGCGGTCTGCCCGGACCCGTGGGCGGGGCTGTGCACAAACGCCGCGGCGAACGCCTCGGGCGAGCGGTGACGCGGGCTCGCGCGCCGATCAACGCAGGATAAAGCTGTGTTCGCGGTCCAGCGTCCGTGCGAGCACCTCGACCGGCCCTGAATCATCGCTGATGTCGAGCGGCCCGAGCAGCAGGAACGCGTCGGCCAGCGGGGCGCGAAGGATCTCCGTCCACACCGCTTCGCCCGAGACCGAAGCGTCGCCCGAGCGGACCTCGACGCGGACGGGCTCACGCGGCAACGGACCGGCGCAATACAGCGACACGAGCACGAACACGCCCTCGGGCCCCGGCGATCTGGTGCGCGAGCCCGACGCGTCGGCGAGGTGCGCGTCGGCGATCCAGACGGTTGGCTCGGCGGGCGGGTCGAGCGGCTCGGGTCCCGTGGCGGGTTCTGCCGCGTTCGGCCTTGCGCTCCAGAGACGCACCACGCCGTCGGCGAGCGCCGCGACGAGCGTTTCGCCTTCAGAGCAGAACGCCAGCGCCTCAACGGGGAGGCCGACCTCGGCGATTGTCATGACCCCTTCGCCTGTCTGTGCGTGCAGGAGACGGACGACGCCCGATCGGTCGGCGATCGCAAGTCTTGCCCCGTCCGGCGAGAGCGCAATCGCGCTGGGCGGGGCTCTGCGTGCATCGGCACGCCAGCGTTCGGCGCCGGTCTCGTCGGTCGCGGTCACGCCCGAGGAGCCAGCGCGGTAGCGGACGCCGCCGGGACCCTGCGCTTCGCGAGGGTCGTGTGTCGGGCTGCTTGCGGGCTCTGCCTCGCCGAGGGGGGCGAGGGTGTGTGAGTCGACGAAGTTCAAGCCGTGCTCGCCGGCGACGATGATCGTGTCGTTGTCGGCGAACGCGATATCGATGGGCCTGCCCCAGATCGCGCGGACGCCCAGCGCCGGTGCGATCACGCGGGCGGGGTTCCAGAGCCTGACCTCGCCGGACTCGTCGGCGGTGACCGGGCCCTGATCGCTCCAGGCAATCTCGCGGACGGGGGATCGGTGCCCGAGCATCAGGGCCATCTGCGACTGGCTGGTCGCGTCCCATAGCCGGAGGGTGAGATCCGAGCCGGCGCTGAGCAGGAACTCCGGATCGCCCGAGGCTTCGGGGCGGAAACCGAGCGAGAGCACCTCGCCGCGATGCCCCGCCAGCGCGCCCAAGCGTCGGCCTGTGCGCAGATCCCAGAGGCAGATGCGCCCGTCTTCGCCCCCGGTGGCGAGGATGCGTCCGCCGATGTCTGCAGCGAGCACGGCGCCGGTGTGGGCGTTGAACGAGTGCGTCGGGCGTCCGGAGCTTGCGTCCCAGACGATCACGACGCCCGTCGCGTCGCCGGTGATCGCGACGGCGCCGTTTGGGGAGAAGGCGGCGATGGTCACCGGCGCTTCGTGCGCTTCGACGCTGCGCGCGCCCTTTGCGGCGTAGAAGCCGACGCGACCCCAGCCATCGCCGGTGAGGGCGCGTTGCGCGTCGCCCGCCAAGGCGCTCGGGGGTGCGGAAAGACTGAACCTCGTCGCGGGCTCGGGGGAGGCGTTGCTGGTGTCCCAGCGGATCAGCTCGTTGTCTCGCGTTGCGGTCCAGGCGGCGCCAGAGTCTCGGGCGAACGCGAATGCGCGGCCGGGAGCGTCCGTTTGCGGCGCACCCCAGCCCGGTCCGCCGAGCACGGGCGCACCCGACGCGTCGACAAGCAGCAGTCGCTCGCGCGTTGCGTCGAGCTTCGGCGCTGCCCCGAGCCCGCTCGCGAGCACACGCTCGCTCTGGTCGAGCCTCGCGGCGATCAGGCCGAGCTCCCACCCCGCGGCGTCTTGCAGATCCTGCGCCCGCTCGATGTGCTCCCATGCGAGGGCGACCTCGCCGGCGCGGGTCGCCCAGTCGGCGACGGAGACGAGATTCAGGTAGGTGCGCAGATCGGCGAGCCTGCGGGCTTCGGCCTCGCTCTGGGCGAACGCCTCGGCGCGCTGGCGGGCTTGGACGGTGTTGGCGTATTGGACCGCAGCGCCAACACCCGCGCCGATCGCGCCGAGCAGCAACAGACCGAGCAGCACCGACGCGGCCCGGTTGCGGCGCACGAGTTTCGAGACGCGGTACGCCACCGAGGGCGGGCGGGCGAGGATCGGCTCGCTGGCGAGAAAACGCCGGATGTCGGCCGAGAGTTCCGACGCGGAGGCGTAGCGGCGGGAGCGGTCCGGGTCGATCGCTTTCATCACGATCCACTCGGGGTCGCCTCTGAGCTGGCGGACGAGCTGCGACGCGTCGGCGCCGCGCGCCATCGCGATCTCGGGGAGTTTGGCCGCGTCGGCCCGCACCACCGAGATGGGGCGCGAGGGCGCCGACGACGCGATCGCCTCGCGCACGCGCGTCGGGCCCGCACGCCTCAATCCCGAAGCGTCCAGCGGCACGCGCCCGACCAGCAGCTCGTAAAGTACCACGCCAAGCGAGTAGATGTCGGTGCGTGTGTCGACCTCGTGGGGAGCGCCCGAGGCCTGCTCGGGGCTCATGTACTCGGGGGTGCCGATCAGCACGCCGTCCTCGGTCGCGAGGGAGGCGCCGTCCTCGGCCTCGATGATCTTGGAGATGCCGAAGTCGATGATCTTCGGTCGCGCCCGCCCGCCCTCTTCGGCGACGAGGATGTTCGATGGCTTCAGGTCGCGGTGGATGACGCCCTTCTGGTGGGCGTGCTGCACGCTGTCGCAGACCTCGGCGATCAGGGCCAGGCGTTCGGGCACGCCGAGCCGTCGCGAGTCGCAGTACGAGGTGATCGGCTCGCCCCGGACCAACTCCATCACGAAGTAGGGGCGACCTGTGGGCGTCGCACCCGCGTCGTAGATCTGCGCGACGCCCGGGTGCTCCATCATCGCCAGCAGGCGGCGTTCGGAGGCGAACCGGCGCACCACGCGCCCCGTGTCCATCCCGAGCTTGAGGAGCTTGAGGGCCACGCGGCGCTGCACCGGCTCGGTCTGCTCGGCCAGATAGACCAGCCCGAACCCGCCCTCGCCGATCAGCTCGACGAGGCGGTAGGGCCCGATGCGGTCGCCGACCTTGAACTCCAGATCGCCCCCGGAGACCTCCCACGCCAGTCCCGAGAGGTCTCTGGGTGACGGCGTGCTGTCAGCGGCGCGGGGGTTTGGGGGTGTCGGTGGGTGGTCCATGGTGATCGGGGCGGGGGTTTCTGCTAAGACTACAAGATCCGGGGCGGCAGGGCCGCGCCGGCGGAGGCTCTTGTTTGACGCTCCCGGATCCACAAGCCGCGACGCGGGTCTTCCTCGGGCGCGATCGCCCGGCGCTGGTCTCGGCCTGCCGTTGGCTGATCGATCGGTTTGGGGGCGATGGCCGGCTCGATCTCGGCCGGTTGGATCTCTCTGGCGTCGCGGTCGTCACGCCCGGGGCGAGGGCGGGGCGTCTGCTCCTGGGAGCGCTCGTCGATGCGTGCGACAGCGAGCAGATGGAGCTGTTTCCGCCCGAGCTGCTCACGCCCGGGTCGCTCGCCGATCGGCTGCTCGAGCCCGCCGAACTGCCCGAGGCCGGGGGGATCGCCCGGACGGTCGCGTGGGCCGAAGCGCTGCGGATGGTCGACGCCGAGATCCTGTCGCCGCTGGTGCCCCACCCGCCCAAGCACGAGGACCTCGGGGCGTGGCGGGCGTTGGGCGAGGTGCTGGCGCAGGCGTCCAGCGAGCTCGCCTCGTTCGGCCTGACCATGCAAGCCGCGGCTGAGCGTGTGGAAGAGGCCGGCAAGGACCCTGCGCCGGAGCGGTGGCGAGCCGCCGCGGCGGCCCAGCGGGCGTACATCGAGCTGCTGGAAGATCGCGGGCTGTGCGATCCCGAGCTCGCCCGCATCGGGCGGTCGGTCCGTGCCGACCACGGGCTCGGGGCGATCGTCCTGGTCTCGCCCGCGGAGCTCACGGCCGACGCCGAGCGGGTGATCGCCGAAGCCGGCGCGCCCGTGTGGAGCCTCATCGCGTTCGACGAAGGGGAGGCGGAGGCGTTCGACGCGCTGGGCCGTCCGGTGCTCGATCGCTGGGCGGATCGGCCATGCCCGCTTGCCGACGACGCGATCGTCTTTGCAGAGGGCGCGGACGACCAGGCCGAGCGGGCGCTCGTCGCGATCGCCGAGCTCGACCCAGCGCCCGCTCCCGACGAAATCGTCATCGGCACGCCCGACCCGCAAGTCACCGACGCGCTGGTGCTGCTCTCGGCGAGCGTCGAGGGGCTGCGCGTGCACGACGCGCGGGGCCTCCCGATCGAGGCGACCCCGCCCGTCCGTCTGCTGGAGGCGATGCGCGTGTACCTCCTGCAACGCGACCAGCGGAGCGCGGCCGACCTGATCCGCCACCCGGAGGTCGAACGCTGGCTGGCGAAAGAGCTCGGGCTGGGGCGCACCGAGCGGTGGCTTCTGGCGCTCGACCGCTACCTCTCCACCTCGCTCCCGCCCGAAGACCAGGAGGGCGACGAGCGTGCGGATCAGATCGAAGTGCTTGCAACGGTGTTCGGCGCTGTTTCAAAGTGGCTGGAGCCGCTGGACGCCCCTGGCGCGACCCGCGGCCTGCGCGACAGAAGGCCCGACGACCTCGCCCAGAGCATCCTCGACGCGCTCGCCGAGCTCTACAGCGACGAACACCGGGCCGCATGGCTGAAGGACCGCGACCTCGATGCGCTCCGTCAGATCGCCGCGGCGTGCGCCGACCTGGCTTCCTGCACCCACGACGAGCCGCCCCTGCTGATGGACGCGCCCGATGCGATCGGGCTCGTGCTCGACGCATTGAGGGGCGGGGCTGTGCGTGAGGAGTCGGGCGCGGGTGCGGTCGAGCTCGTGGGCTGGCTGGAGCTGGCGCTCGACCCTTCGCCGGTGCTCGTGCTGACGGGGATGAACGAGGGCGTCGTCCCCCCCGGCCCGCGTCCGCACCCCTTGCTCAACGAGCAGACTCGGGCCGACTTGGGTCTGCCCGGGCGCAGGGCGAGGCTGGGGCTTGATGCGTTCAGGCTGCACGCCGCGGTCTCGGGCAGAAGGCGCGTGGTCGCGATCGCGGGGCGGCGGGATCTGGCGGGCGACCCGCTCAGGCCCTCGCGTCTGCTCTTGATTGACGAGGACGCCTCGATGGCGGCGAGGGTGCTGCGATGGGCCGAGCATGCGCCGGGCGACCGCAGACGCATCGCACGCCGGGAGAGCGGGAGTTCAGAACCGTTCTGCGCACCAGTGCTGGAGCGACCGACGCCGCCGGTGAGCGTGAGTGTGACGGCGTTCAAGCGGTTCCTCGAATCGCCGTACAAGTTTTACCTGACCGACATCCTGCGGCTCGACGAGGCGGACGACCGCCCGCAGCGCGAGCTCGACGCGCTCGTCTTCGGCAACCTGATCCACGGGGCGCTGGAGAAGTTCGGCCTGTCGGATGATCGCGACGACGCCGATCCCGATCGCATCGAGCTTGCGCTGCACGCGTTCTTCGACGAAGAGCTCGCGGCGGAGGTCGGTTCGCGCCTCCCGGCCACGGTCCGTGTGCAGGCGGACCTTGCCAAGCGCCGCCTCAGCGATTTCGCCGAGCGCCAGGCCGAGCGCCGGTGCGATGGCTGGCGCATCGTGCACTGCGAGCAGTACTTCAAAGACGCGGCGCTGATCGTCGACGGGCGGAGACTGATCGGCCTGCGCGGCCGCATTGACCGCATCGACCGCAACGACAAAACCGGCGAGCACGCCATCATCGACTACAAAACAGGCCAGCGCGTCGACCCGCCGGGCAAGACCCACGTCGGACGCAACGGCTGGAAGGACCTCCAGCTCCCGCTCTACCGCCACCTCGCAAAGAGCATCGTCGGCCCGGGCGCGCCCCTGCTGGGCTACGGACGGATCGGCGCCAAGCGCAAAGAGATCGGCTTCGCCTTCGCGGAATGGGACGCGGATGAGCTGCACGAGGCGGACCTCGTCGCGGCCGATGTCGCCGAACGCATCCTCGCCTGCGATTTCTTCGGCGATGAAGGGTCTTCTCCCGAGGGCGCCGCCGGATACATCATGGACCTCGGCGAGCCGACCATCGTCGACCGCCAGCCCGGCCCCGAAGGGCGGGGGGGTGCCCGATGAGCGTCACCGAATTCGACGCAAGCGTCGGCGGGCTGGGGCTCAACAAACCCCGGCTGACGATCCTCGCCTCGGCGGGCACGGGCAAGACCTACGCCCTCGCGACGCGCTATCTGGCGTTGCTCACCAGGGGCGCCGCGCCCGAGTCGATCCTCGCGTCGACCTTTACGAGAAAGGCCGCGGGCGAGATCCTCGAACGGATCGTGCAGCGGCTGGCCAAGGCGGCGCTCGACGATCGGGCCAGAGCGCAGCTCGACCGCGACATCCGCGAGCAGTTCAGAAAGGGTTCGGTGCCGGCGCCGCTGTCGCCCGAGCGTTGCGCCGCGATGCTGCGGGGGTTGCTGGGGTCGCTCGACCGGCTCTCGGTCTCGACGATCGACGCGCTGTTTGTGAAGATGGCCGGCGCGTTCCAGCTCGAGCTCGGCCTGCCGCCGGGCTGGCGTCTGATCGACCCATTCGAGGAGAAGGAGTTCGTCGAAGACGCCGCGGGCGAGACGCTGCGCCTGATCGATCCGCAGGAGATGTTCGCGCTGATCGAGATGCTGCACGGGGGCGATGCGAGGCGGGATGTGCACGACGCGCTGATGAGAACCATCGAGAGCGCCCACAACCTCCTGCTGAACTCCGAAGAGTCGGCGTGGGACTTCCCGCCCAAGACCGATCGCGGGCGAGAAGCGGCCGAGATCGACGCCGACATCGACGAGCTCGCACGAATCGAGCTCCCCACGACCAAGTCCGGTACGCCGTACAAGGCTTGGCAGGGCGCGATCGAGAAGCACATCGACGCGGCCAGAGCTCGCAACTGGGAGGCCTTTCTTGAGGGCGGCGTCGCTTCGGCCGTGATGAAGGGAAACAACAGCTTTTCAAGGGCCGAGATCCCCGGCCCCATCGCCGACCTGCTCGAACGCCTCATCGCCGACGCGAGGGCCTCGATCCTCGGCAGGCTGCGACAGCAGAACCTCGCCGCCCGCGACCTGCTCAAACGGTACGACGCGGAGCTTCGCGCAGCCAAGCGGCAGGAAGGCGCCTGCTCGTTCGCCGATGTGCCTCGCCTGCTGCTCGAAGCGGGCGCACAGGGCCGCCTCGACGAGCTCTACTACCGCCTCGACACACGCTACGACCATGTGCTGCTCGACGAGTTCCAGGACACCTCGGTGCTGCAGTTCTCGCTGCTCGAACCCGTGCTCGACGAGGTGATGGCCGGGGGCGAGAAGACGCTCTTTTGCGTGGGCGACGCCAAGCAGTCCCTCTACGCCTGGCGCGAGGCCGAGCCGGCTTTGCTCGAAGGGCTCACCGAGCGATGGGAGCACATGCAGACCGAGCAGCTCTCGCGGAGCTACCGCTCCTCGAAGCCCGTGCTCGACTGCGTCAACGAGGTCTTCACCGCCATGCCGACCAGCGCCGTAATGGCGGAGATCGGCTGCGGCGCCGAGCAGGCGTGGAAGCACCGCTTCGAGCTCCACGAGCCCGCGCCGCACCTGAAAGGCCGTCCGGGCGAGGCGAGGATCGTCTGCGCCCCGATCTGCGAGACCAAGCCCAAGAAGGACGGCACGCCGAAGAAGCCGACCGCCACGCAGAAACTCGAAGCCCGCCTCGCCTTCGCCGCAGAGCGTGTCGAGGAGATCGTCCAAGAGTGCCCCCGCGCGTCGGTCGGCGTGCTGGTGCGAAAGAACCGTCATGTGCAGGCGATGATCGAGGAACTCGATCTCAGAGGCGTTCGGGCGAGCCAAGAAGGCGGGGCGCACCTGACCGACGCGGCGCCCGTCGCCGCCGCGGTCAGCCTGCTGCGTTGGATCGACCATCCGGGCGACACGCTCTCGCAGTTCCACGCGGCCGCGACGCCTCTTGGACGGACCGTCGGGCTGCGTCTGCCCCTGGCCGAAATGCCGGGCGGGGGCCGGGCGATCGCGTCGAAGCTGCGCCGGGAGTTTGTGGGGAGGGGCGCGCTGCGGCTGCTCTCTCGCCTCGGCCGGCGCTGCGAGGCCGGCATGGACCCCTTCGAGCGCGAGCGGTACGCGCAGATGCTCCGCATCGTGCAACGCTTCGCCGAAGATTCGCCGCTCCGCCCCTCTCACCTCGCCGACCGCATCGAGGCCGAGCGCGTCGAACGCCCGGACCGCGCCGGCGTGCGCGTGATGACGATCCATGCGTCGAAGGGTCTGCAGTTCGACGCCGTCGTCCTGCCGACGCTCGACGAGAAGCTCGAACCGATGCCGAAGGGCGCGATCGGCTCGCGGCCCTCGCCCTTCGAGAAGCTCGACGCCGTCAGCAAGTTCCCCAACGAGGCGCTGCGGACGATCAGCCCCGAGTGCAAAACGCTGCACGGCAAGGTGACGGCCGCCGCGGTCGACGAGGCGCTCTGCACGCTCTATGTCGCGATGACGCGCTCCGAGCGTCTGCTTGAGATGGTTGTCGACCCGTGGCCCGACCCCGGCGAGCTCCCGGGCACGGGCGCAGGCCTTGTCCGCGAGGCGTTGATCCCGGGTGAACAGAGCAGTCCGGGCGAGGTCGTGTGGACGAACGCGTCGGGCGTCTGGCACAAGGGCGTTGGGTCGACCGACGAGCCCGCAAAGTGCTTCGAGGCGGTGGAACTCCGTCTGGCGCCGCTGCAGCGAACGGCCGGCCACAAGCTCGCACGCGGCGCGCCCTCCTCGCTGCACGCCCACGACGGTTCGATGGTCCGCTCGATCCTCTCGCTCGACAAGGGCGGCGCCGCGGGGCGCGGGTCGATCGTCCACGCGATGCTCGAAAAGGTCCGCTGGCTCGACGACGCCCCGCCCGACCGGGACGAGCTCGTCATGCAGGCCGAGGCACTCGGCGCCGAAGATCCAGGTGCGATCGCCGATGAGCTGATCGGGCTGGTCGAGCAAGACGCCCTCCACGCCGTCTTCCTCCGCTCTCGCTACGAGGGCACGCCTGAGCTCCACTTGGAGCGGGCCTTCGCTGTGAGGCTGCAGCTCGACGGACGCGAACGCCTCGTCACCGGCCGCTTCGACCGCCTCGTCGTCGTCTCTGGATCCGGCGGGCCGGAATCCGCCGAGGTCATCGACTTCAAAACCGACCGCATCGACCAGGGCGAGGTCGGCGCGAGGGTCGAACGCTACCGCCCCCAGCTCGGAGCGTACTGTGCAGCCGCGGCGAGGCTTTTCGGCCTCGATCCCGATCGCGTGCGGGGCACGCTGGTCTTCCTCGGGCCCGGGGTCGCCGCCGAAGCGGTCGGCGCCAACCGGCCCTGACCCGCAGCGAGAAGGAGCCGGCGCGTGACAGAAGAAGCGATCCGGATGAGAACTCGGTTCTGCATCGACGCGGCCCGCGAGGCCGGCCGGCGCACGCTCTCGCTCTTCAACAACAACGCGCTCCGCATCGAGACCAAACGCGACGGCACCCCCGTCACCGAGGCCGACCGCGACTGCGAGCTCGCCCTCCGACGCTTGATCGAAGCGTCCTTCCCCGACGACGCGATCCTCGGCGAGGAGATGCCCGAGAAGCCGGGCATCACCGGCTATCGGTGGATCATCGACCCGATCGACGGGACCAAGTCCTTCGTGCACGGGGTGCCTCTCTACGGCACACTGCTCGCCGCTCAGCTCGAAGAGGAGAGCATCGCCGGCGCGATCGTCATGCCGGCGCTCGACGAGTATGTCTACGCGGGCAGGGGCCAGGGCGCGTGGCACGGGCTGGGCGAACACAGGCCAGAGCCGGCGCGGGTCTCGGAGATCGATTCGCTGAAGGAATCCTGCGTCTGCACGACTTCCCTTGCGCTGATGCAGCGCAAGGGGATGGGCGGCGTGTTCGACGCGCTCGCCGACCGCTGCGGGCTCTTCCGGGGCTGGGGCGATTGCTACGCCCACCTGCTCGTCGCGACCGGGCGAGCCGAGGCCGCCATCGAGCCGGAGATCAGCCTCTGGGATGTCGCCCCGATGCCCATCATCATGCGCGAGGCCGGCGGCGAGTACACCGACTGGAAGGGCGTCTGCGATACCAACTCGCCCCACGGCGTGTCGAGCAACGGACGCGTGAGCGCAGAGTTGCTCTCGATGCTTAAGCCCGCGCTGCAGGGATGAAGGATTGTGTGACCGGGAGCGTCACGCGTTCTCGACGCGCACCTCGCCGCCGCCCGAGGCGATGATGTCGCCGATCAGGTTCGCGCCCATCCGCGCGTGGTAGGTCACCGTCGCGTCGGCGTAGTCGCGCCCCAGGATCTCCGCCTTGCTCTCGACCTCGTGCACCAGCCGGGACGCGGCCAGCGGCAGCGTCATCCGAACCTCACGCACCTCGCCCGCGATGATCGACCTCACCCGTTCGGTTAGTTCGTCGAGCCCCTGGCCGGTCCCGCCCTTCTCGGGCGAGAGCGAGCAGATCGTGATGCTGTCCTGCAGCTTCGACTTCCAGTATAGCAGCTCGCGGTTGTCGGGGAGCTTGTCGGCCTTGTTGAGCAGGATGAGGCGTTTGGGGGGCTGGGTGGTGGTGGTCTTTTCCCAGCCGCGACCTTCCTGCTCCTCGCTCCCGCCTCCGGCGAATCGGTCGATGATCTCGTCGAGCGTCTTCTCGACGGTGTGCAGGCGGCCCTCGGCGTCGGGATCCGCGACATCGACGACGACCAGCAACAGGTCCGCGTGCGTCGCCTCTTCCAGCGTGGCGCGGAACGACGCGACGAGGTGGTGGGGCAGGTCGCGCACGAACCCGACGGTGTCCGACAGCATCGCCTCGACACCGTCGCCCATGTCCCACTTGCGCGTGCGGGTGGTCAGCGTCGCGAACAGCCGGTCGTCGGCGTAGGCGCCGCCGGCGGTCAGCGTGTTGAAGAGCGTGCTCTTGCCCGCGTTGGTGTAGCCGACGATGCCGACGGTGAAGTGGCGGCTCTTGCGTTCGGCGACCTCGCGCGAGCGACGCGCCTGGATTTGCGCAAGCTCGCGCTGGAGCATCGTCTTGCGGCGCTGGACGAGGCGACGGTCGATCTCGAGCTGCTGCTCGCCAGGCCCGCGCGTGCCCACGCCCCCGATCCCGCCGGTGCCGACGATGCGCTCCAAGTGGCTCCACATCGCGCGCAGGCGGGGGTAGGTGTACTCCAGCTGCGCCAGCTCGACCTGCAGCCGGGCCTCGTGGGTGCTCGCGCGACCCGCGAAGATGTCCAGGATCAACTCGCTCCGGTCGACCACCTTCCGCTCGATGTGCTGCTCGATGTTGGCGATCTGCTTCGGCGAGAGGTCGTGGTCGAAGATGACCGTCTGGGCCTCCAGACGCTCGCACAGGCCCTTGAGCTCGTCGAGCTTGCCCTTGCCGATGTAGGTGCCCGCCTCGGGGCTCTGGCGGTGCTGTTCGAGCTCACCGACGACCGTCGCCCCGGCCTGCTCGGCCAGATCGCGCAGCTCGCCGAACGGGTCGGCGGGGTCGTACTCCGAGCCGGGCAGGCGGACGGCGGCCAGCACCGCTCGCTCGGCACGGACCTTGATTTCAGATCGTTCTGTAGGTGGTGGCATCCGGGAGGAACAATAGGACCTCCCGGGGCGTAGGCTGATCGGGGTGTAGGGGCGTCTCGGGGCGACGCTGCGCCCCAAACTATGATCCATGAAGCCGCGACCCCGTGCGTGGCCCCCCGAAGCTGGTCCGGAAGCTCTGATCCAAGGGAGTGCGGCGTGAAGAAAAGTCGGTTCTACCTCGACGCGGTCCTTGTCGGCGTGCTCGGCGTCGCGGTTCTGGGCACGACGATGGCCCTCAGCCGCCGCGCCCCGGACTACGCCTTCTTCGACCCGATCATCGATGTCAAGCACCTCATCGACACCCGCTTCGTCGGCGAGGTCGACGGGGACGAGCTGCAGCGGGCCGCCATCGACGGGATGCTCGGGGCGCTCAACGACCCCTTCTCGTCGTATGTGCCCGCTTCGGCCGCCGCCCAGTTCACGCGCGACCTCACCGGCGAGTATGTCGGCATCGGCGCCCAGATCATGGTCCGCGACGGGTGGCTGACGATCGTCTCCCCGCTGGAAGACTCGCCCGCCTACCGCGCCGGCATTATGGCCGACGACCGCGTCGTTGAGATCGAGGGCCAGAGCACCTTCGGCAAAACCGCCGACGAGTGCGTCGAGCTCCTCCTCGGCGAGGAGGGCACGCCCGTCGAACTGCTCATCGAACGGGGCGGCGACCGCTTCACCCTCGAAATCGTCCGCGAGCAGATCCGAGCACGCTCGGTCCGGGGCGTCCTCCGCGACCCCGAAGACCCAGAGGCCTGGAACTACTTCGTCGACCCCGAACGCAGGATCGCGTACATCCGCATCACGCAGTTCACCCCCGGCGTTTCCGAGGAGCTCAAGCAGGCGCTCACGCGGATCAACGCGGCCGAAGGCTCGCTCGGCGGGCTGATCCTCGATGTCCGCAACAACCCCGGGGGCGTGCTCGACGAAGCCGTCCGCGTCGCCGACCTCTTCCTCGATGGTGGCGTCGTCGTCTCGACCAAGGGGCGCGCGGCCGGCGAGCGGGCCTACTCCGCCTCGGCCTCGGGCACGCTGCCGGATTTCCCGCTGGTGGTGCTCATCAACGGCGCCAGCGCCTCGGCGAGCGAGGTCGTCGCCGGCGCCCTGGCCGACCACGACCGCGCCATCGCCATCGGCACGCGCAGCTTCGGCAAGGGCAGCGTGCAGTCGGTCTACGCCCTCCCGACCCGCAGCGATGGCAGCCGCCTGAAACTTACCGAGCAGTACTACTACCTCCCCTCCGGACGCCTGCTGCACCGAAAGGACGAGTCGGTCGTCTGGGGCGTCGACCCGACCGAGGGCTTCTTTGTCCCTGTCACCAACGAACAGGCGATGGAGATGTTCATCGCCCGGCGCGACCTCGATGTCATCCGCGCCGCCGAGCCCGACAACGGACGCGAGGCCCCCGAGGGCCCGCTGGCGATCGCCGAGCAGCTCAAGGACCCCCAGCTCGACGCGGCTGTCCGCGCCCTGATCGCCCGCGTCGACACCGGGCAGTGGCAGGAAACCGGCGAGCCGGGCATCACCGGCGCCGAGCAGATCACCGAGGAACTCGTCGAGGCCAGACGAGCCCGCGAGCGCATGCTCCGCCAGCTCCAAGGCCTCGAACGACGCTTCGAGACCCTGCAGGCCGGCGCGTCGGACCCCGATGCCGCGATCAGCGCCGACCTCTGGGACGACAGCATCGAGATCGCCGGGGGACGCCTGGAGGTCTACGGGCCCGACGGCGAGCGCGTCGCCACACTCAGCATCACCGACAACCGCCTCGAACGCTGGCTGATCGACGCGGGCGTGCGCCCGATGGAAGACGCCGAAAGCCCAGAGCTGCAGGAGTCTGCGCCTTGACGGAAGCCCCATGCTGACGCTCGGGATCGAGACCTCCTGCGACGAGACGGCCGCGGCGATCGTCGAAGACGGCGTATCCGTCCGGTCCTCCGTCGTCGCGTCGCAGCACGAACTGCACGCCGAGTACGGGGGCGTGGTGCCCGAGATCGCCAGCCGCGCTCATGTCGAGCGGATCGTGCCGATCCTCCGACTCGCCCTCGACGGCGCCGGCGTCTCCCAGAGCGACATCGGCTCGATCGGCGTCGGGCACCGGCCCGGGCTGATCGGCCCGCTCCTGGTTGGGGTCTCGGCCGCCAAGTCGCTCGCGTGGACGCTCGGCGTCCCGCTCATCGGCGTCGACCATGTGCACGCGCACCTGTACGCCGGATTGCTCGGAAGCGACCGCCCCGCGTTCCCGGCGCTCGGGCTGGTCGTCAGCGGGGGGCACAGCTCGATCTACCGCATGGACTCGCCGACCCAGTTGGTTCGACTCGGCGCAACCATCGACGACGCAGTGGGCGAAGCGTTCGACAAGGCCGCGACCGTGCTCGGGCTGGAGCACCCGGGCGGCCCGAATCTGGAACGCCTCGCGCAGGGCGGCGACCCGAAGGCCCACAAACTCCCCATCAGCCGCCTCGGCAAAGACTCGCTGGACTTCTCGTTCTCGGGGCTCAAGACCGCGATGCTCTACGCCGTGCGGGGCAGGCCGGACTCAAGCGGCCACTTCCCCCGCGCGCACGAGGATCACTCCGAACAAGCCAGACGCGACCTCGCTTCAAGCTTCCAGCACGCGTGCATCAGCGCGATCACGCTCAAGCTCGCGCGTGCGGCCGACGCCAACCCCGATTGCCGCACCCTGCTCACCGGCGGGGGCGTCACGGCCAACACCCCGCTCCGCGACGCGCTGCGGGCCTTCGCCCAAGTGCGTGGCCTCGACCTCCGCCTCCCCGAGATGCGTTTTTGCGTCGACAACGGCGCGATGATCGCCGGGCTCGCCCACGAACGCCTGCGGGCTGGCATCGAAGACGACCTGACGCTCGCGCCGGTGCCGACCACCGCCTGCTGAAAGAGAGGGCGCACGACCTTGCCGTTCTCGCTCGACGAACTCTTCGAATCCCCCCGCGAGCCCCCCTCGCCCCACCCCGCCTCGCTGCCCGAGGCCGAGCTGATCGACAACTGCGAGCTCACGCGCGGGCGCACCGGCGGCCCCGGGGGACAGCACCGCAACAAGACCGAGACGCACGTCATGCTCCGCCACACGCCCACGGGCGTCACCGCCCAGGCGGGCGAACGGCGCAGCCCCGAGGCCAACCGGCGCGTCGCCATCCGGCGCCTCCGCCTGAACCTCGCGCTCCAGGTCCGCATGGAGGTGCCGACGGGCGATGTGCGATCTGAGCTCTGGCGCTCACGCTGCAAGGGCGGCAAGATCGTCTGCAACCCCAAGCACGCCGACTACCCGTCCCTCCTGGCCGAGGCGATGGACATGATCGAGGCCTGCAAGAGCGATGTGAAGAAGGCCTCGGTGCGGCTCGGGTGCTCGATGAGCCAGCTCCTCCGCCTGCTCCGCCAACATCCCGAGGCGCTCGAAGCGGTCAACAACGCCCGTCGCGATCGCGGCCTGCACGCGATGAAGTAACCAAAAAAAAGTGTCCCCGGCCGCAGAGCCGGGGACACCGAAAGCTTCAGAATCGGACCGACCGCATCAGCGGCGGCGACGCAGGCCAACCAGGCCGGCCATCGCCAGAAGCGAAGCGCCAGCGGGGGAGGGCACGACCACTTCCGCGATCATGTTGAAGGTGATCGGCTCCTGGAACTGGTCGACGATGTTGAAGAAGCCCGGGCCGGTGCCGACGCCCATCGCGTCGATGTACAGCTGCGGGATCGCCGAGCCGACCGACGGGGGGGTGCGGCTGACCACGCCCAACGCCGTCGAGCCGGCGACATCGCTGTAGGACTGGAGCATGATGATCTCGTTGGTGTCGATGTCGATCTCTTCGGTGTCCAGGCCGCCGACGGTGAAGGTCGTGAAGAACCCCGCGTCCAGCGGGTTGGCCGTCAGGGCGCCGCTGAGGTTCACCGAAAAGCCGCCGAGGAACGAGCCGTCCGAGGCGCGGAAGAAGTCCAGATCGATCACGGCGCCGGTCATCGGGCCGGCGCTCGCGCCGCCGTTGAACACCGCGAACGAGACTTCCTGGAGGCGTCCGGTCGCCTCGAGCGTCAGCTCGTCGCCGTAGGTCGCCGTGATATCCGGGTTGGCAAAGCCGGCGTTGGCTGCGCCGCTGAGGTTGCTGTAGGCGATCACATCGCCCGAGCGGGGCGAGCCGACGACCTGACCGTTCAGGTCGATCGTGTACGAGCCGGCGTACTGGGCGCTCTGCCCGACGAGGTTCGCCGAGGCGACGCCCGAGCACAACGCCAAGGCCAGTCCGCTGCTGATGATGGTGCGCTTCATCTCTCTTCTTCTCCTGTATTCCGATTCTGCTCGCCCCGAAGGCTGCCGCACAACACACGCGGCAAAGCTCTCAACCAATCCCCGATGCTTTCGGGTTCCGCTCGGCGGACCCGCCGACGAACCCTTGCAAAAACAGACCTTGCGGCAGAATACCGCGTACTGAACACACAAACTTCGCGGCAGCCGCCGCCGCGGTTCCAGCATGACGCATCCCGGCTGTCCGGTCAACCTATGAGCCCACACTTTGTCTGTTCTTGGACCTGCCCGAAGCCAGAATTGTGTGTTACGCCGGATTTGGGGGGTTAGTCCCCGTGCCTCTCACGCAGCTTCGTGCTCAGCCGGGCCATCAGATGCGCCCGCTCCAGTTCCTCGGCCCAGTCCTGCACCGTCGAGGCAACCTCTTCGTCGGGCACCGCAGCGCCGGGGACGGGGCAGGCCGCCCCGAGCTGCTTGGCCGCCAACGCCCGGTAACGATTCAGCGACCGATCGCCCATCATCGACAGCAGATCGAAGTCCTCGTTCAGGATCATGACCACCGGAACGCGCAGCCCGCCGCAGAGCTTGATCTGCTCGGCCAGGTCGGCGTGCTCGTCGCGGTCGACCATGCGGAGGGTGACCTTCTCGGGGTTGGCCAGCTCGAAGCGCCGGAAGATGGGGCACTGCTGGACGCAGTCGCCGCACCAGGTCCCGCTGGAGATCAGGATGTACAGCTTCCGCTGAAAGCCCCCGATGAGCTCGGTCTGGGCGGGGGTGAGCGAGACGCGCTCGAAGAACGAGACCCACGCGTCGCGGTGGTTGGGCTTGCCCGTGGCGACATAGTCGTCAAAGGGCAGGGCGGCGTGGAACTTAGCCTTGAGAAACTCGGTTGAGGGCATGCATACTCCGTGGATGGCTGGATGATGGATCTGTCGCCAGAGGGGAACGGCCTCGGTGCAATGAGTCTTCCGCGTGTTTCTTAGTAGCGGTCCTTGTCGCTCTCGGGACTCAGTGGCCACGGATCGCGCGAGTCGCCGTTGACGGTCGTGCCGTTCTGAATGGCGGTCTTCACCCCGTCGAGGAAGTCGTGGGGGAAGTTCAGCTTGGGCTTGGAGAGCTCGTCGAGCGTGGCGATCTGGTCCTCGGTCACCTGCACATCAAGAGCCGCGAGGTTCGCGTCGAGGTGTTCGAGTTTGCGGGCGCCGATGATGGTGCTCGTCACGCCCGGTCGGGCGATCACCCACGCCAGGGCGACCTGCGACGGCGTCGCGCCGACCTCCTTGCCGATCGCGCCAAGCGCGTCGACGATCTTGTAGGTCGTCTCGGTCAGATAGCGAGAGTCTTCCTTGTAGCGTCCATCACCCTTCTCGGGGTGCTTGTCTCTGGTGTACTTGCCCGTGAGGATCCCGCCCTTCAGGGGCGACCATGGCGTCACGCCGAGCCCGAACGCTTCGGCCATCGGCATCAGCTCGCCCTCGACCGTCCGCTCCAAGAGCGAGTACTCGATCTGCAGCGCGACCGCCGGCGTCCAGCGGCTGAGCTGCGCCAGGTGCTGGGCCGAGGCGCAGACCCACGCGGGGTGGTCGGAGAAGCCGATGTACCGCACTTTGCCCTGCTGCACGAGTGTGTCGAGCGTCGCCATCATCTCGTCGATCGGCGTGTCGCGGTCCCAGAAATGGGCCCAGTAGAGGTCGATGTGATCGGTCTGCAGGCGGCGCAGCGACTCCTCACAGGCGCGGATCAGCGCCTTGCGCCCGGCGCCGCCCCCGTTGGGGTCGCCGGGGTACATGTTGCCCATGAACTTGGTGGCGATGACGAGCCGCTCGCGCTTGGCGGGGTCGTTCTTGAGGTGGTCGCCGATGATCTTTTCCGAATGGCCCTTGGTGTAGATGTTGGCGGTGTCGATGAAGTTGCCGCCACGGTCGGCGTAGGCGTCGAGCATCTTGATCGAACTCTGGGGGTCGGTGCCGAAGCCCCACTCGGTCCCGAAGGTCATCGTGCCCAGGCAGAGCGGGCTGACGCGGAGGCCGCTGCGTCCGAGGGTGACGAAATGGTCGAGGGCCATAAGGAGTCCTTTCGTTCGGGCCGGGCCGGGGGGTTCGGCGGGCGCTTCGCCCGGGATGCGGCCCTAGGGTTGTTGTATGCGAGAGGCTCAGCAAGAGAACGACAAAGAGAAGCCCGAATCTTCCCCGCCAGACGAGAAGATCAATCGGGAGGTCGCCCGCCAGTCCGTCGAGGGCCAGCCCCCGTCGAAGGAAGCCCGCAGCATGTCGTGGGCGGTCTTTGCGATCCTCTTCGTGGGCGCGATTGTGGCGATCATCCTGCTCTTCTCCGTGGAGGGCAGGGGGCCGGTGGTCGGCGTGCTCTTGGTCGCGCTTCTGCTCGCGGGGCTCTTCGCCTCGCCCGCGATCATGGCCGGCGTGCTGCGGACCAAGGACCGCCACGAGGCCGAGGAACGCCTCAAAGACCGCGGCTGAGACCGCGACCGATTCAGGGCTCGCCTCACTCATCCTCCAGCGCCCGCTCGCGGAGCGCCCGCAACGCGTCGAACGCCGCCAGGGGTGTCATCGTGTCCAGGTCGAGCCGGCGCAGCGCCTCGAGCGCCGGGTGCTCGGCCGCTTCCTCGAAGAGCGCGAGCTGAGGCTTCGGTTTCTTCCTCCCGGTGCCCTTGCCCGGCTGGGGAGGTCGCGGCGTGTGCCCCGCCTGCTGCACGCTCAAGGTCGACAGCAGCTCCTTCGCCCTTTCGATCACCGGCCCCGGCACGCCCGCGAGCCGCGCGACATGCACGCCGTAGGACTGGTCCGCACGCCCCGGCTCGATCCGGTGGAGAAACACAATCTCCTCGTCCCACTCGCGCACGAGCACGCGCAGATTGACGACGCTCCCGGGCATCGTCGTTTCCAGCTCGGTCAGCTCGTGGTAATGGGTGGCAAAGAGGGTCGGGCAACCGACGCCGGCGAGTCGTTCGGCGATCGCCCAGGCGAGGCTGAGCCCGTCGAGCGTGCTCGTGCCCCGCCCGATCTCGTCGAGCACGACGAGGCTCTTGCGCGTCGCGTGGTTGAGGATGTTGGCCGTCTCGGTCATCTCGACCATGAAGGTGCTCTGGCCCTGGTGCAGCGCGTCGTCGGCGCCCACGCGCGTGAAGATCCGGTCGCGCACGCCCAGCGACATCGCAGAGGCGGGCACGAACGAGCCCGCTTGTGCGAGGAGCACGAGCAGCGCCGTCTGGCGGATGAAGGTGCTTTTGCCGGCCATGTTCGGGCCGGTGATGAGCGCGACTGTCGCCCGCGAAGCATCGGTCACCCCTTCGCGCACAGCCAGATCGACGGAGTTTGGCACGAAGTTGCGACCCATCGACTGTTCGAGCACGGGGTGGCGACCGTCGATGATGCTCAGCGTGTCGTCTTCGAGGATCTCGGGGCGGGTCCACCCGTGCCGGTCGGCGTGGTCGGCCAGCGCGAGCGCCGCGTCCAGAGCCGCGGCGGTCTCGGCGAAGGCGGTCAGCTCACGCACGATCGCCGACGCCTCTGCGCACATCGAAACGAAGAGCGCCTGCTCGCGCTCGATCGCCCTCGCCTCGGCGGTCAGCACCTTGTCCTCGAACTCCTTGAGCTCGGGCGTGATGTAGCGTTCGGCGTTCTTGAGCGTCTGTTTGCGCGTCAGCCGGTCTGGGGCCCGCCTCGCCTGGGCCGCCGGCAGCTCGATGTAGTACCCGAAGACCTTGTTGTACCCGACCTTCAGCGAGGGCAGGTCGAACTCCTCGATCAGCTTCTGCTGGTAGTCCGCCAGCCACGCCCCCGCGTCGTGCTGCAGCAGACGCGCCTCGTCGAGTCCGGCGTCCACACCCTCTCGGATCAGCCCGCCTTCGCGCATGTGCGCCGGGGGGGAGTCGACGCACGAGCGTTCGATCCGATCGGCGACAGGGCCGATCTTCCCGGCCAGCTCCAGGAGCGCACGCCGCTCATCGTCGAGCGAGGCCGAGCCCTCGATCGCCGCGGCGATCGCCTCGGCACGCACCAGCGATGTCCCGAGCCCGACCAGGTCGCGAGGGGTCGCCCGGCCCAGGGCCAGGCGTCCGGCGATCCGTGCGACATCCTGCACGCCGTCGAGGGCGTCGCCGAGCTCTGCCGCGACGCGCCGGTCGCTCACCAGCGTGCCGACCTTCGCCTGGCGCTCGCGCACACGCTCGGCGACCGCCAAGGGACGCTTGAGCCACTCGCGCAGCGTGCGTTTGCCCATCGGCGTCCTGCACAAGGGCGAGCCGGTGAGAAACACGCCCAGCAGCGACCCTGCCAGCGACCCGCCCCGGATCGTCTGCTCGACCTCCAGCGCCCGGAGGCTGATCGCGTCGATCAGGCAGTGCTCGCCCGCCGGCTCCCGCCGCGGCGGGGCCAGGTGCGCCAGGGTCGCCCCGCCCTGTCGATCGGGGGTCTGCGTCTCGGTGAGGTACGCGATCGCCGCCCCGCACGCGGGGATCGCCGGGTCGTCGTCGGCGAGGCCGAACCCCGAGAGGGTGTTGACCTTGTAGTGCGCCTTGATCGCTTCGAAGGCCTCGTCGCGCCGGAACTGCCAGCCCGGGCGCGGCGTGGTCGCCGAGCCGCAGGCGTCCGCCGCTCGCGCTACGCGCGGGGGCGGGCCGTCGATCCCGTCGACCTCGGCGTAGAGCAGCTCGCGCACGCCGCGCCGGGCGAGCTCGTCGCCGAGGCGGTCGCCGGCGCAGTCGAAGACCTCGAAGTCGCCCGTGCCCGGGTCGATGATCGCGACGCCACAGAGCCCGTCGTCGCCCGCCGCGGCGAACGCGATCGACGCCAGCCGGATCGAGGCCTCGTCGTCGATCAGCGAATCGTCGATCAGCGTGCCGGGCGTGATGACCTGGGTCACCGCCCGGTCGACGACGCCCTTGGCCTCCTTGGGGTCCTGCACCTGGTCGGCGACGGCGACACGGAAGCCCGCGTCGATCAGCTTGCGGATGTAGATGTCCTTCTGGTGGTGGGGCACGCCCGCCATCGGCATCCCGGCGGACCGCTGCGTGAGCGTCAGGCCGATCGCCTTGCTGACCTCCACTGCATCGGTGTCGAAGAGCTCATAGAAATCGCCCATGCGGAAGAGCAGCACGCAGCCCGGGTGCGCTCGCTTGAACGCGAAGAACTGACGCATCGCCGGGGTGTCGCGCGGATCCTTCGCCATCGGCCCTGCCTGTCGTAGATGCGCCGTGCCTCAGCCCCGACGCACGAACGGGTTGTGCGCCGCTTCCTCGCCGATCGTCGTCGTCGGCCCGTGCCCGGGGTAGACGACCGTCTCGTCGGGCAGGGCATAGAGCTTCCGCTTGATCGAATCTTCCAAAGCCGCGGCGTCGGATGTCGGAAAGTCGTACCGCCCGATCGAACCGGCAAAGAGCGTGTCGCCCACCAGCGCCTGCTTCGAGCCGGCGTGGTAGAGCGTGACCCCGCCCGGCGAGTGGCCGGGCGTGTGGATCACCTTCCAGGTCTCGCTGCCGCGGGTCAGCTCATCGCCATCGTTCAGCGGCTCGTCCGGGCCCGGGGCCGTGATGGGGATGCCCATGCCCTCAGAAAGATTGAGGGCCGGATCGTTGAGCCAACGATCTTCTGCAGGGTGCAGCATCACCGGGATCTTCTCGCCCAGGGCCGAAAGCACATCGGCGACCCCCGCGATGTGGTCCGCGTGGGCGTGGGTGAGGATCAGACGCGTCGGGCGGAGGCCGTGCTTGCGGATCAGCGCCAGCAGGGGTGAGGGGTCGTACCCCGCGTCGATGATCCAGCATTCGGGATGATCCCCGCCCTCGGCGGGGTTCCAGACGAGGTAGCAGTTGGTCTGGAACGGGCCGAGGGGGACCCCCTCGACACGGGGGCGGGAGGCTGATGGGTTGGTTTCCGGTGGCATCGGGCGGAGGGTAGTACAATCTCCAGCGAGCCAGAAGTGGAGCCGCCATGCTGATCCGCAACATCAACGAGACCCCGATGAGCCCCGTCCAGATGGAAGGGGTCAAGGGCGCGTCGATGGCGGTCATGGTCGGGCGCGAGGACGGCGCGGCGAATTTCGCCCTGCGACACTTCAAGGTCGAGGCCGGGGGCCACACCCCCAGGCACGCCCACGACTACGAGCACGAGGTCTTCGTCGTCTCCGGCGGGGGCGAGGTCCTGCTCGCTGGCGCCTACCGGGAACTCAAGGCCGGGGATGTCGTGTACATCCCCGCCGACCACGAGCACCAGTTCCGGGCCAAAGACCAGGGGCTGCAATTCCTCTGCCTCGTTCCCGTTGAACGACAGTGCGGGGACCCGACCCCGGGCAGTTGAACGCCCCGGAGCGGTCCCGAGCCGATGGGGCGGTCGTGCGCCCCCCAGGCAAACGCAGACAAACGCGGAGAAACCAAGATGGCCAGCACCGGCAACGGCGGGGGTTCGGAACTGATCAGCCCGAAGGCTGCGGTATGGATGTTCGCCACCGCGGCGGTCGTCGCCGTCGCGGTCCTCAGCTACGGGGCGCTCGAACGCGACCTGACGATCTTCGCGATCGGTCTGCTCGCACTTGCGATCGTCGGAGCGTGCGCCCCGGTCCTGCTCCTGACCCTCTCGGGGGGAGGGAGCTCCCGCGACCTCGACAAACTGACAGAGGCGATGGACTCGCTCGTGCGCCAGCAGGCCCTCAGCGAGGACGCCCGACGCGTGCTCAACAGGCGCAACGAGCGTGAGCTGCTCCGCAAGGCGATCCAGGAGGACATCCTCGCCGAGGACTACGACGCCGCGATGGTGCTCATCAAGGAGCTCGCCGAACGCTTCGGCTACCGCTCCGACGCCGAGGCGTTCAGAGAGAAGATCGAGGCGGCCCGGTACGAGTCGATGAACCGACGCATCCCGATGGCGATCGAGGGCGTCGAGAAGCTCCTCCAGGCCCGCCGGTGGGACGCGGCAGAGGTCGAGGCGGCACGCATCATCCGGCTCTACCCCGATTCGCCGAAGGTCGACGGTCTCCGCCACCGCGTGCACCGCGCCCGCCACGAGTACAAGTCCGAGCTGGAGCGGCGGTTCCTCATGGCCGCCAAGGAAGAACGCGTCGACGACGCGATGAACCTGCTCAAGGAGCTCGACGCCTACCTCACCGAGGCGGAGGGCAAACGCTACGAAGAGGTCGCCCGAGGCGTCATCGGCAAGGCCCGCGACAACCTCGGGGCGCAGTTCAAACTGGCGGTGCACGACCGGCGCTGGCGCCACGCGGCCGAGCTGGGCGAGCGGATCATCGAGTCGTTCCCCAACTCCCGGATGGCCGAGGAGGTCCGGGGCGTGATCGACGAGATCCGGGCTAAGGCGACGAGCTACGCCTGATCGTTCCCGGGGCCTTTGTCGTCCGGTGGGTCGTTTGCGCTGGAGTCATCCTCGTTCGGGGCGTCGCCGTTGATGTTCACTCGCTCGCGGGCGGGCTGAGGACCGCCGAACCAGGCGAAGAGAACGAGCCCGACGATGCCGACGATGAGAAACGCGTCGGCGACATTGGAGACATAGGGCCAGAGGGGGCGTCCGCCCGTGCCCGGGATCGTCGCGGTCGGCAGGGGGTGGAGGAAGTCGCGGACGCAGGCGTAGACGAGCCGGTCGTAGAGGTTGCCCAGCCCGCCCCCGACGAGCAGGCCGGCGCAGGCGTGGGCGGGCCACTGCTTCGCGTTGGTCCATGTGCCAAAGGCCCAAGTCACAAAGCCCATCGCGATCAGCGTGAAGAAGACGAAGATCCAGCGTTGCCCCGCGCCGATGCCGAAGACCGCGCCGGGGTTGAGCACCAGCGTCAATTCGAGGATGTGGGGGACGACGACGACCGGCTCGCGGTAGCCGGTCTGGGCGTCGATGATCTCGTTGAGTCGGCGCGGCCCGAGTTCGAGCACGGCCTCGCGCTCGACGACGACCGGGCGGTCGTGGACGAACCGGAAGGCGAGGTCCTTGCTCCAGAGGTCGGCGATCAGGGCGAAGACGGCGATGCTCAGGAAGACGGCCCAGGCCCGTTTGCTGCGCAACGCGGGGGTCTCGACCGTCAAGGCGGACGGCCGATCCGACGGCCCGGGCTTTGGATTCCGGTCCGGTGTCACCGGGGCATCGACCTGCGCTCAAGCTCTCGTGCGGCGTCGATCGAATAGCGGGTCCATGGGAGCTCTTCCAGACGCTCTGGGCGGATGGGCCGGCCCGTCAGCTCGCAGATGCCGAAGGTCTTGTTCTCGATCCGCTGCAGCGCCTCGTCGATCTCCTTGATCAGGGATCGCTCGGTGGCCGCGAGGTTGAGCGAGAGGGACTGGTCGGCCATCTCCGAGCCCTGCTCGGCCATGTGCTGGGGCAGGTGGCTGAGCGAGCCCGACGAGCCCCGCAGGGCGCCCTCTTCGAGGTCGTTGAGCTCGCCGACGAGGATCGCCCGCTTTTCCAGGAGCACCTTGCGGTACTTGGCGAGCTGTCGTTTGTTGAACGGGCTCTTGCGGGGCCCGTCATCGGCCTCGCTGGCGCCCTGTTTGACCTGGGCCGGGGCGTCGGGGCCCGAGGGGATCATGGGCTTGCGGGGCAGGCCGCTGAGGCGCCCGGCGGAGGCGGCGCCGTAGTTGGTCGTCTGCTTGGGCCGGGAGGGGCGAGACCGCTTCTGCTGGACGACGGTGATGCCCTTGCGGTTCTTGGGGTCGTCCTTCTGGGCGGCCTGACCCTGCTTGGCGGCCGCGGGAGGGGCCGCCTTGGTCTCGACCTTCTTCGATGTCTTCTTGGTGGCGGCCTTGACGGGCTTCTTCTGGGCCGGCTTCTTGGCCGAGGACTTCTTAGTTGAAGTCTTCTTGGAGGCGGCCTTCTTCGAAGCGGCTTTCTTGGTCGTCGCCTTTTTGGCGGAGGTCTTCGTGCCGGCCTTCTTCTTTGCCGGGCCGGCGCCCTTGGAGGCAGACTTCTTGCCGACCTTCCGGACCGAAGACTTCTTGGAGACGGTCTTTTTCTTCGTCACACGCTTGGCGGACGCAGCAGACGCACCCTTTTTCGGGGGAGTCTTCTTGCTGGTGGACGATTTCTTTTTGGACACGGTGCGGACTCACCTATGGCGGGTCGGCCGGGAGAGTCCAAACACAACCCTTCACCCCGCCCGAGATTTCGGCGGGAGCGTACAGATACGGGGACGCAATGTCAAGATGGATACCATCTGTCCGGTTCCTACCGGAGGGATTTCCGCGTATACGGCGCTGGCTTCAGACGCCTTCGGCCTCCCTGAACGCGCCGATCTTGCGGAAGCGGTCGTACCTCTTGCGGACGATCGTGTCCGCATCCATTGTCTTGAGGTCTTGGAGCTGGTCGACGATCCACCGCTCGACGCGCTGGGCGGCACCGGTCTTGTCGCGGTGGGCGCCGCCGAGCGGCTCGTCGATGATGTCGTCGATGATCCCGAGGCGGAGGTTGTCGGCGGCGGTGAGGCGGAGGGCGTCGGCGGCGGCCCGGTTGGTCGACTCGTTGGCCTGCTTCCAGAGGATCGCGGCGCACCCCTCGGGGCTGATGACCGAGTACCAGGCGTGCTGGAGCATCGCGACGCGGTCGGCGACGGCGATGCCCAGCGCCCCGCCCGAGCCCCCCTCGCCGATGACGATGCTCACGATCGGCACGCGGAGGCGCGACATCTCGCGGAGGTTGACGGCGATCGCTTCGGCCTGGCCGCGCTCTTCGGCGCCGAGGCCGGGGTAAGCGCCCGGTGTGTCGACAAGGGTGACGACCGGGACGCCGTACTTCTCGGCGAGCTTCATCTTGGCCAGGGCCTTGCGGTAGCCCTCGGGGTGGGCGCAGCCGAAGTGGCAGGCGAGTTTTTCCTGGGTGTTGCGGCCCTTCTGGTGGCCGACGATGAGGCACTTGTGGGGGCCGATGCGACCGAAGCCGGTGATGATGGCGGGGTCGTCGCCGTAGCGCCGGTCGCCGTGGAGCTCGCAGAAGTCGCGGCAGAACGCGTCGATGTACTCGCGGGAGTGGGGGCGTTCGGGGTGGCGGGCGACGCGGACGGTGTTCCACGGGCTGAGGTTGGTGTAGGCGGCCTCGAGGAGGCGTCTGCGTTCTGCGGCGAGTTCGTCGATCTCGGTCCGTAAGAGGCCGGGGTCCGGGGTGTCGACCGGGGCCTCCGCCTCATCGAGCGCCGGGAACGGGCTCGGGGCGGAGGGCGGCGGACGGAGGCGGTTCGCCTCTGCGTCGGCGAGCCTCCGGCGCGCCTCGGCGAGGCGGCGTTCGACTTCGGTGGCGGGCTTCTCGAAATCAAGGGTGTAGAACGAGGCCATGGGCGATTGTTGGCGCTGGCGGGGGTGGAGATCGAGCCCGGCCCCTCCGGCGGGGAGTACTGTCGCCCCATGAGCGAAAAGCGCGGATCAAAGGGCGGCGCACGGGGGTCGACGCCGGCGTTGGCGATTATCGGCGGGGGCAACATGGCCCGGGCGATCTACGACGGGGGCGTGCGCCGGGGCGTGCTCGACCCGGAGCGCGTGGTTGTCGCCGACCCCGATCCGGCCAAGCGGGAGCGGTTTGCGCACGCCGCCCCGACCGCGATGGAGGCGATCGAGCGGCTGGAAGGGATCGAGCAGGCTGCGGGGCGTGGCGTGGTGCTGCTGGCGATCAAGCCGCAGGCGCTGGCGGGGCTCGGCGAGGAGTTGGGCGGGCGTCTGTCGGATTCCGGGCGAGCGGTGCTCTCGATCCTTGCGGGGACGCCTTCGGGGAAGGTGCACCGGACGCTCGGGCCGGGGCTGCGTGTGGTGCGGGTGATGCCCAACACGCCGGTGTCGATCGGGTTGGGGATGAGCGCGGTGGCGGTGGGCGACGGGGCGAAGGAGGAAGACGCCGCGGTCGCGGAGAAGCTGTTCTCGGCCATCGGCGAGGTGGTGCGGATCGGCGAGCAGCAGATGGACGCGTTTACGGCTGTTGCGGGGTCTGGGCCGGCGTATGTGTTCTATCTGGCCGAGGCGATGGCCGCGGCGGCGGCGAGGATGGGCTTTGACCCGGAGACCGCCGAGCAGATCGTGCGCCAGACGGTCGCGGGGGCTTCGGGGCTCATGGAGCAGTCGGGCCAGGAGCCGGGCGCGTTGCGCCGGGCGGTGACGAGCCCGGGCGGGACGACGGCCGCGGCGATCGGGGTGATGGAGGAGTCGGGGATGTTCGAGACGGTGGTCGAGGCGTTGCGTGCGGCGAAGGCGAGGGGGGCGGAGTTGGCGCGCGAGGGGTGATGGGGCGGGGGGGGGGGTGGGGGGCGCCTCCGGGGCGGGGGTGGGTGGGGGGGGGCGTGGGGTGTGGGGGGGGGGGCTTTGGCCCCGCGGGAGGGTCGAGCAGGTGAGCAGGTGAGCAGGCGAGAATCAGGGGAAATGGGGGCGACCCGACTCTTCGCTGCGCTCAGAGGTCGGCGTCAAGGTTGCGGGTGACCCTGTCAGCGCTTGCGTGCGACGATGTGGAAGACATGCCAGTGCTTTGGCGTGCCTGATGCGTCTTCGCCGTCGCGTTCTTCTTCTTTGAACATGTCGATGTCGAAGTCTTTGAGCAGGTCGAGGGCTTGGTCTCTGGTGTGGTGGGCGCGGTCGGGGAGGCTTGCCCAGTCGTCGCGGTCGCCGAAGAGTTGGCCGGCGAAGATCGCGCCGGGCTTCATGGCGGCCAGGAGCTCCGCCCAGAGGCGGGCGAAGTGCTCGGGCGGGCAGAATGGGAGCGAGAAGCTGCTGTTGAGCAGGTCGCAGGCGGGGAGCTGCTCGACGGACTCGAAGGGGAGTTCCAGCAGTGTCAGGCGTGGGTTGTCGGCGAGGCGGCGGATCTCGCGGATGCGCCTGATCGCGTCGGGGTGCCCGTCGATGGCGAGGACGCGCCAGCCGAGGCCCAGGAGGTGCTGGGTGTCGCGGCCCTCGCCGCAGCCGAGGTCGATGGCCAGGGGCGGGGCATCCGGGTCGATGGGGGGCACGAAGATCTCCAGCGCCCGCAGGAGCGTTTCCCTGGGGCCCGTGCCCGCGACGGCTTCGAAGTAGCCGGGCCAGTCTCTTGTGGCGGCGAATTCGTGCGGCTTTCTGGCGGGCTCGCTGGTCGGTCTGTCGGGCTGTCTGTCGGGCGGGGTCGGCTCGGTCATACGCTCAGTCCTCATGCACAAGTCACTCGGCGCATTCATCGAGGCCCTCGAAAGAGAGGGCGAGCTCAAGCGTATCCCCGGCCCGGTTTCGCCCGTGCTGGAGGTCGGGGCGATCGGCGATCTGGCGTCCAAGTCCGAGGCGCCGCGGGGGCCGAGCGAGTCTGCCAGAAAGAGTGATCCGCGGTTCTGGTCGCTTGGCGGGCCGGCGGTGCTGATCGAGAAGGTCGAGGGGAGCGACTTTCCGCTGCTCATCAACGGGTGGGGCTCGTACCGGCGGATGGAGATGGCGCTGGGGTGCGAGGGGGGCGGGTTTGCGCAGATCGGCGAGCGGATCGGCGAACTGGTTAAGCCAGAGCCGCCGCGGTCGATGAGGGACGCGATCGCAAAGGCGAAGATGTTCGCGCCCTTGCTGAAGGTCGGGCCCAAACGCCGCAAGAAGGACGGGGCGTGCCAGGAGGTTGTCAAGACGGGGGGCGAGATCGATCTGACGCGTCTGCCGATCATCCGCTGCTGGCCGCTGGACGGGGATTTCGAGGCGGTCGGGTATCCCGGCGGCGTGAATCAGGGGATAGAAGGGCTCGGGCACTCGGAGATCGAAGACGAGGAGTGGGAGCGGTCGTACCGGGGGCGGTACATCACGCTGGCGGGGATCCACACGATCCACGCCGACGACGCGGGCGTGGCGAAACCTTCGAGCCACAACATCGGGATGTACCGCGTGCAACTGCTCGGCAGGGACCGGGTGGCGATGCACTGGCACATGCACCACGACGGGGCGGCGCACTGGCGGAGTTGGGGCAAGCGGGGCGAGCCGATGCCGGTGGCGATCGTGCTGGGGGGCGAGAGTGTGCTGCCGTACGCGGCGACTGCGCCGCTCCCGCCTGGGATCAGCGAGCTGTTGATGGCGGGGTTTTTGAATCGGGGCGGGATCGAGATGGTGCGGGCGAAGACGGTCCCGTTGTGGGTGCCGGCGAACGCGGAGATCGTGATCGAGGGGTTTGTCTCGCACGAGGCGGGGCCGATCGGGTACGACCCGCGGACCGGGGAAGAGCTCGGGCCGGAGGCGGTCTTCGAGGGGCCGTTCGGCGACCACACCGGCTTCTACTCGATGCCGGACCGCTACCCGATCGTGAAGGTGACGGCGGTGACGCACCGCAAAGACGCGGTCTACCCCACGACGGTGGTGGGGCTGCCCTTGCAGGAGGACTACTTCCTGGGCAAGGCGACCGAGCGCATCTTCTTGCCGCTCCTCAAGACGCTGATCCACGACATCGAGGACTACGACCTGCCGGTGTTCGGGGCGTTTCACAACTGCGCCGCGGTGAAGATCGGCAAGCAGTACCCGATGCAGGCGAGGCGGGTGATGCACGCGGTCTGGGGCGCCGGGCAGATGGCTTGGACGAAGACGGTCTTTGTCGTCGACAGCGGGGTCGATGTGCACGACGCAAGGGCGGTGCTGCGAGCGGCGGCCGAGCACTGCGACCCGGCGTTCGACTGCGAGCGCGTGCGCGGGCCCCTTGACATCCTCGACCACGCGGCGCCGTGGCTCGGCTCGGGCGGGAAGATGGGGTTCGACTGCACGCCGAAATGGCCGGGCGAGGAGGCGGTCGGGGGGCGCAAGCCCTCGGCGCCGAGGGCGATCCCGGGGAAGGACGCGACAGAGCGCGCGCTCGCGGAGATCAGGGCGATCGAGGGCGTGACGGGCGCGGCGCACCCGGAGTCGCCGGGGGGCTGGCTGTTCGTGGCGACTGAGCGTCGGGGGGGCGAGGCGTTTGCCGAGCTGGTCGAGACGCTCGGCGGAGTCGATTGGGGCGGGCCGGCGCCGGCGTTTACGGTGGTGGTCGGCGAGGGCGTTCGGGTCGATGATCCCGACGAGGCGCTCTTCCACTGGCTGGCCAACGCGGACATGGCCCGCGACCTGCTCGTCCGCGAGCGCGACGGGCGTGGCGCGGCCTACTTCGACAGCACGCCCAAGAGCGAGACCGAGAGCGGGCGGTCGATGCCGGTGCGGGCGTGGCCGCCCCTGATCGAGCTGGACGCGGAGGTTCGGCGTCGCGTGCTGGAGCGGTACGCGTCGATCGGGATTCGCCCGAAGATGGGGCGAGACGCGGTCGAGTGAGCGGCGCTTTGACTGATGGCGGGTTCAGCCCCCGATGGACTCGGGGCGTTCGACTTCGGCGACGCGGCGCTGGGTGAGCCAGCGGTCGGCCTCGGCGACGATCTGCTCGTGCAGGCGGAGGGCGTTGAGGCCCATGCCGGCGCGGTTGGGCAGCTCGTTGACCAGGACGCTGAAGGCGAGGGTGCGTCCGGTCTGGGGGTCGATGATGTAGCCCGAGAGGCAGCGGACGCCGCTGATGGTGCCGGACTTGGCGCGGACCTCGTTGCGGACGCGGACTTCCTGGAAGCGTCTGCGGAGGGTGCCCTCGCCGACGGTCGGTATGGATGCGAGGAAGGAGCCGACCAGGCGTCGGTCGCTGTGCATCGAGGCGAGCCAGGCGGTCATGAGGTCGGGGGTGACGGTGTTGGCGCGGCTGAGGCCCGAGCCGTCGCTGACGGCGAGCTTGGCGGCGGCCGCGGGGCCGAGGCGGTCGGTTACGATCATGCGCATGACCGCGGCGCCGTCGTGCCAGGAGCCGGGCTTGCCGGTGGTCTCGTGGGCGAGGCGCTTAAGCAGGGCCTCGGCGTAGAGGTTGACCGAGTCCTTGTTGCAGATCGAGATGATCTCGCCGATGGGGGTGGTGACGATCGCCAGCACGCGGTCGGAGGGGAGGTGCTCGTCCTCCTCGGCGAGGCGGACGGCGCCGGATTCGAGGCGGACGCCGGCGTTTCGCAGGCGATCGGCCATGAGCTGCCCGGCGTAGAGGGGGACATCGTGCAGGGCGACGCGTGCGGACTGCCCGCCAGTGCGAACGCTGCCGATGAGCTGGAACTGGTTGCGGGTGAGGTTGCGGATGACGCCGAGGCGGTTGCCGCCCTCGGTGACGGTCCGGGCCCTGATTTCGACGGAGGAGGTGAGCCAGGGGGACTCTGGCTGCATGGCGTAGCGGGCGAGGGCGCCGTCGCCGGCGCCGGGGCTGAAGAAGAACTCCAGGACATTGCGGTGGATGTTCACCCCGCCCACTGCGGCGCAGTAGTGCCTGTCGAGCTGGTCGGACGGCCAGAGGGGGTGGACCATCTCGCGGTCGAAGACGCGGTCGTCGACGACGAGCTCGCGGACGGCGCCGATCTCGGCCTTCGCGGCGGCCTTGGCGATCGCTTCGAGCAGGTCGTCGGTGGACATCGGGGGCTCGCGCATGGCGAGCAGGGCGGGGTCGGCGAAGCTGGGGTCGCCCGAGCCCTGGAGGACGAGGCGGTCGCCGCTGCGGTAGAGGCGGGTGGTGAACTGATATTCGGGGCCGAGGGAGGCGATGGCTGCCCCGGTGGTCAGCAGCTTCATGTTCGACGCGGGGATGAACGAGGCGGTCGGATCGACTGCGCTGAGCGTGCGTCCGGTCTGCAGGTCGAGGATGTGCACGCCGACGGCGGCGCCGCCGATGTCCGCCTCGCGGATGATCCGCTCGATGCGTCGTTGGAGCTCATGGTCGACCGCCGAGGCGAGGTCCGCCGCGAAGAGGATGACCAGGGCGAAGACGCCCGCCAGAAGGGCTGACGGGCGACGGCGGTGCTCGGCGGTGGTCGGTTGGATCATTTCGCCCGTGGGTATCGGCAGGAGGTCGATCCGAACAACAGCGGCGGGGAGCTCTGGGTGCAAATACCGACGCCCGGGGAGGGCATTGCGGTCTGTCCCGGTACGGACGGGGTCCGGGCGGGTGCTCAGAGGGCGAGGGCGGCGGCCCGCTCTGCGAGGTCGATCGCGTCGTCGGCCTGGGTCTTGGAGGTCAGCTCGATCTCGGTCCAGACGCGGGTGCCCACGCGGGTGGCGCCGGCCAGGGCGTCGCGGGCGGTGCGGGAGAGCTTCTCCAGCTCGATCGAGCAGACGACATCGGCGTCCAGGCGGATGCAGACGCGGGGGCGTTCGGGGTCTGGAACCAGGTAGAGGAAGGGTTCGGAGCCCTTGCGGCGGGGGCGATAGGCGAAGGTCCATCGCCAGGGGAGGCCGAGCCAGCCGAGATCCTCGCGGATGCCCTTGATGGCGCCGAATTTTTCTCGGACCATTTCTGCGAGGGGCGTCTGGACCTCTCCGAGTGGATCGAGGAGGGCCCCGGCCTCGGGCTTGTCAAACTTGTTGCTCCACGCAATGCACGGTTCGACCGCGATCGAAGTCATACGCCGCATCCCTTCATCGAACTACACCAGCCGCAGGTGTCCGATAGGCAGTATACACGAAACCCCGTAGGGATGCACGGCGGGGGCGCGGATCGGCTAGCATCGTTGCTGAAAGGACCTTGCGGGCCAGTGATGTCGCAGATTCCAGATCCATTGCCAGACGCGGGGCTCGAAGAGTCGGCGGTGCTCGTGGTCGACGACAACGAGCAGAATCTCGAGCTGATGCAGGCGTATCTGGAGGATCTGGGCTGCCCGGTGCTGACGGCGCGAGACGGGGCCGAGGCCGTGCAGATGGTCGAGGAGCACCAGCCGGACATCGTCCTGATGGATGTGATGATGCCTCGGATGAGCGGCTTTCAGGCGTGCAAGAAGATCAAGTCCGACCCGACGACGCGTGACATCCCGATCGTGATGGTGACGGCGCTCAACGAGGTGGGGGACATCGAGCGTGCGGTCGAGTCCGGGGCGGATGACTTTCTGACCAAGCCTGTCAATCGGCTGGAGCTCCTGACGCGGGTGCGGTCGTTGATGCGGGTGCGTCAGCTCCGGCGTCAGCTTGATCGGACGCTGGACGAGATGCGCCGCCTTCGGGACGACTGAAGCAGCCGCGCCGTCGAGTTACAAGCAAACAAGAAAACGCCCCCGCCGGACAGAGTCCGGCGGGGGCGTTGTGTGCTGAGCCTCTGCGGAGGTTCAGGGGTTTAGCAGCCGGCGGCGAAGGCGTTGAGGAAGGCGAAGAAGTCGTCGGCGTCGATCACGCCGTCGTTGTTGAAGTCGGCGCGGGGGTCGCCCGCGGCGAAGAGTTGGAGGAAGAGGAAGAAGTCGTCCGCATCGACCACGCCGTCACCGTTGAGATCCGGCGCGCATGGGGTAGTTCCGTCGCAGCTGGGCAGTTCGACGCGGAAGAAGCCTTGGCCGAAGATATTGCCGCCGGCGTCGAAGCGGTCGCGGACCTGGGCGACGAAGTAGAGGTGTGTTTCGGTCAGAAACACGCGGTCGTTCTGCCACTGATCCATGTAGGCGTTGTCATCGAGCTGGCCGTTGCCAGACAGGTCGACCGGATCGCCGGACCGGATGATCTCGTGCGCCTCGCCGTTCTCGCAGTAGAGGACGAAGACCTTGGCCCTTCCGATGTCGTCGTTGTCGGTCCAGCCGCCGATCGCGAAATCACCGATGTTGTTGACCGCGATCCCGAAGAATAGCTGCGAGAAGTTCGTGCGGTCCCATACGGAGCCGTCGGCGAGGCCGGTGGGGCCGCCGAGCCATCCGACAACTTCTCCGTTGTGAGCGACAAATCGGTCCTCTGCGCCGGAGGCGAAGCCGCGGGCGATCCAGTCACCGCTGCCGCTGATCGTGGCGAAGATCACGGCGCTGGGGTTGCCCGAGAGCACAGTGTTACCGGGGATCGGGACATTGTTCTGGATCACGGCGGTGTTGTCGATCGCCATGACGCCGGAGTTGCCCGACGGCTCGCTGATGTTTCCTCGGATGAGATAGGTGTCGCCGCTGGCGTCGAGCTCAAACGAGTTCAGCGCGAAGGAGAGCCATGTCGCGTCCGGGCCGACATTGAGGCCTGTCGGACCGTCCACGCCCTTGCGCAGCAGGAGCTGGTCACCGAGCACGAGAGCGGCGTTGTTGGCGCCGGTCACATCGGTTCCCTGGATGTTGGTCGACTGCACGCCGACACGCCCGGCATTGTCGATGACCGGCACGATGAAGCTGTCGCCGTGGAACACATCGGTCAGCGTCGGGATCTGATCGCCGTCGCGGATAGGAGTCGAGAACTCCGAAGTGGTCGCGTCGAACTTGAGCACATAGTGACTGATGTCCGGGAAGAACCCGTTATCGCGTGTCCGGATGACCCAGCTTCCTGCGTCGTTGATCGACACCGACGGATCGATGTTGCTCAGGCTCCTGGTTCCGCCGGCGAACGGCTCGGGATCGCCCCGCCCGATGGCGTACTGACCTTGTGTGCCCGATCCCACGAGCACGACCTGTGAGGTCGTGGTCGATGCGTTCGTGGTCGCGCGGAGGATCCAGCGGCTGCCGTCCGGGCTGACGAAAGGCCGATCGAACGCCGAGTTGAGCGTGCCGGAAGGGTTGTTGTTGAACTGCTCGAACGATCGGCCCGGCACCGCCGAGTTGGCCTGGGACGCGATGTTCGTGAAGATGGTGTCGACCTTGGGGAAGTCCGCCGGGCTGTCTGCGATCAGGAGCGTAACTTCTGCAGTGTTGTTCAAGGGGTCCGGATCCGGACCGGCGTGAGAAATCTCGGCGGTCGCGACCGATGCGGGGTTGGCGGACGACGCCAGCGCACCGATCTGCACGGAGCCGGATCCGTTCACGGAAAGATCGTTCAGCAAGACAGTCACGGTGTTGCCCGCGATTGTTCCTGAGCTGGAGTTGATGATGTCCAGCTCCGGCGGTGCGGTGAACACGATCTCGAGATTGGTGGCGATGTCGGGCCCCAGGTTCTCGAAGTTGACGGTGAAGGTCACCTCGTTGGCGCCGTTGACGATCAACAGTCCAACATCGCTGGATAGCTCGACGGCGAGATCCGAGTTCGCCATCGCGAAGCCGCTGCATGCCAGCAATGCGGCCGCGGCCGGAATCAATCGATTGCGTTTCATCTGCTCTATCTCCCTTGCATCAGTCGTTCGAACGCGTCGGCGGCGCTGAGGCGCCAGTCGCGATCAGAGGCGCCGCACAATCCGTTCAGACTACTGAGTGAGGGCTGTCACTGCAATCATTTCTGTGAACAATTCCAAAAAAGTTTCTGTGGAACAGCTCCTTCGCATCTGGTATGATGGCGATGCAAATGCTGACACAATCCTATCAGATGGCGACAGGAGCCCAGATGGTCTTTTCCCAAAGCCAGCCAACCTTTGAAACCCATGCGATGGAGGTCGTAAGAGGACTTCGCGGTGCTTTTTCAGAGGTGCTTCTGATCGCAGGAGCGGACCCGAGCGATCCTCGCGCGATCTCCGAGTGTTTGGGCCTGAACAAGGGTCTCGCGTGGAAGATCTCGAAGATCGTTCAGGCAGAGGATCCGTTCGTTGTTCTTCAGCAGATGCCGGGCGCGCCCGGCCTGCGGATGTTCGTGCGAGCGAACGAACGGGCTGGGGTCGGGGACAAGCCCCTCGGAGCTGTGAAGGAGGCGATCGCCGAGTACGACAGGATGATCACCCTCCACTCGGGGGACCGAGCAACCATGGAGATCATGGGTAGCACGCTCAGCCCGTCGTCACGCCAGCAGATCGATGAGCAACACCGGAAGCAGTTCTTCCAGGGCGCAAGTTCGATCTGGGGCGTGCAGGCCCGGACGATCCTCAAGCTGGGGCTTGTCGGCCCCAGCGATCATAAAACGCTCGACTTTGTGTCGATCAACGCGCTGATCGATCTCAAACGGCTGAGGCAGGTCGCGTCCTGGCCGCTTGCCGTCCGTCACGCCATCAACGACGACGGCACGCAGATGACCACGAACAGGATCGAAGCGATCGACGGCCGATTCTCGGGCCCGGACGACCCGCCGCTTATGGCCGATTTCTGCTCTCAGCCGCTGCCGGAGATCCTGACGCGGACGAGCGACGGGCAAAGCAGCTTCGAGCTTGCGGGGGGGCGTGTCGGCAACACCGGCGCCATGACCTGTGTTTTCGGCACCGTGCAACGGAGCGATATCCCCTTCTTCGCCACGCCCGAGAACCAATGGGGCGGTCAGATCGCATCGTGCGACACACCGGCTGAGCTGCTCATCATGGACATGTATGTGCACTCGTCTCTGCCGTTTCCGATGCCCCCCGAGGCCGTGTGGCAGAGCCACATGAGCGCGTTGCCGCCGCCGTTGGAGCAAGACCCGATCCAGCTCCCGCTGCACGAACGGGTGCAAGACCTTGGATCTGGGCCGCTTCCGGTCGCGACGCCCGAGGTCAAGGCGTACAACAAGCTGGCGCGGGCCGCGTTCGATCGAGTGGGGTGGGATCCGAGCGAGTTCAGGGGCTTTCGGATCAAGCTTGTGTATCCGCCCTGTCCGACCTCGTTGATGTTGCGCTATCCCCTTCCGGAGCGGCCGCGGTAGCACGCTCGAGCCGGTTTGCCCCGGGTTGCGGACCCGATGAAGAACGCCCCCGCCCGGCAGAGTCCGGCGGGGGGGTTGTGTGCGGAGCCTCTGCGGAGGTTCAGGGGGTTAGCAGCCTGCGGCGAAGGCGGCGAGGAAGGCGAAGAAGGCGTCGGCGTCGATCACGCCGTCGTTGTTGAAATCGGCTCTGGGGTCGCCATCGGCGAAGAGC
>JAFIFZ010000034.1 GCA_020831775.1 Phycisphaerales bacterium | reverse complement strand
CTGCCCGCCCGACCTCAACGGCGACGGCGTGGTTGACGCCGACGACTTCTTCCTCTTCCTCAGCCTCTTCGCTTCAGGCGATCCCCGCGCCGACTTCAACAACGACGGCGTGATCGACGCCGACGACTTCTTCGCCTTCCTCGGCGCCTTCGCCGCTGGCTGCTGATCGCTCGACCCGAGCACTACTGAGTCACATCCGCCCCCGCCGGGCTTTCCGGCGGGGGCGTTTTCTTGCGCATCCGACATCGGGATCTTGGGATCCTCTTGACATATTCTTATCCAAGCATATATTGATCGAGTGCCCCGAGCCCTCTCCACCGCCGACGCCTTCAACGCCATCGCCGAGCCCCGCCGGCGTGAGATCCTCATGGCCCTGGCCGAGACGGGCGCGATGCCGGTCGGGGAGCTGGCCGACGCCCTCAGCCTGCCGCAGCCGTCGGTCTCCAAGCACCTCGGCGTGCTGCGGGAGGTTGGGATCGTCTCTGTGCAGCGTCAGGGACGCCGTCGGGTCTACGAGCTCCGGGCCGAGGCCCTCAAGCCGGTCCACGACTGGATCCGAGAGTTCGAGCGGTTCTGGAGCCACAAACTCGACCGCGTGAAGGCCCGGGCCGAGCGGATGGCGCAGGAAAGCCCGCAGCGGTCCGAAGACCCGCTTGCAAACAGGACTGTCGAATCGTAATATCCAAACACTTTGGGGACAGATGATGCCAACAGAAGCCGCCCATCGCGAGATCCAGACCCTCGATGTCCGCCAGGAGATCCGGATCGCCGCACCGGTCGAGATTTCGTTCGAAGCCCTGCTGGAGGAGTTGGGGCCTGGGAGCGAGCTGCCCGACGGCACGCCCTTCCCGATGAAGATCGAGCCCCGCCCGGGCGGGCGCTGGTACCGCGACCTGGGCGATGACGCCGGGCACCTGTGGGGCCATGTGCAGGTGATCAAGCCGCCGTCGCTCCTGGAGCTGACGGGCCCGATGTTCATGTCGTACCCGGCCGTTTCGCATGTGCAGTACCGGCTGACGCCCGAGGGCGGGGGCACGCTGCTCAAGCTCGTGCACCGCGCGTTCGGGCAGATCCCGCCCGAAGACCTCGAAGGCGTTGACGAGGGCTGGGCGCACGGCCTCGGCCGCGTCCGCCAAATCGCCGAGCGCATGGCCGCTTCACGCCCATAAACCCCATTGCACCCCGGGCCCACCACGAGGCGGCCCGGGCCGCTGAACCCCGTTCCCAATTGCGAGAGAGGAGCCACCCATGGCGACGGAAACGAAGAAGCAGGCGCAAGAGCAGAGCACCGACGATTGCCCGATGATGGCCAAGCCGCAGAAGGAGCACAACTGGCTCGATCAGTTCGTCGGCGAGTGGTCGTACGAAGGGTCCTGCGACGGCGGGCCCGACCAGCCCCCGATGTCCTTCAAGGGCGTAGAGAAGGTCCGCTCGATCGGCGGTCTGTGGATCCAGGCCGAGGGCAAGGGCACCTCGCCCGACGGCAGCGAAATGACATCGATCCTCAATGTTGGCTACGACACGCGCAGGAAGCACTATGTCGGGAGCTGGCTCTGCTCGATGATGGACCACATGTTCGTGTACGAGGGCAAGCTCGACAGCGCGGGGAAGGTGCTGCCGCTCGAAACCGAGGGCCCACACTTCATGGACCCGACCAAGACCTCCAAGTACCGCGACATCATCGAGTTCGTCTCACCGGACCACAGGGTCATGCGCTCGGAGGTCCAGGGCGACGACGGCAAGTGGACCCAGATGGTCAAGGCCGACTACAAGCGCGTGAAGTAAGCCGACGCAACGCAGACCGAACCACGGAGCGTTACCCCCTGCGCCCTCGCCGCCGCCGCGCGGCGGGGGCGCTTTTCATCGCAACCCGGCCCCCGGCCGCCCGGGATAACTCCGCGTGAACCCGACGCCCTTGCCCACAGTCCGCGCACTGACCCCGTCCGACGCCGCGGCGTATGTCGCGCTGCGCCGTGCGATGCTGCTCGACACACCCCGCGCCTTCGCCGCCGACCCCGAGACCGACCGGGGCAGCGACGAAGCCGGTGTGCGAACAAGCCTCGCCGGGCCGGGCTACGCGATCGTCGGCGCGTTCGAGGGCGAAGCACTGATCGGCGCGGCGGGGATCATCCGCCAGAGCGGGCGCAAGCTGATGCACCGCGCGTACATCTGGGGTGTCTGGGTCAGGCCCGACCGCCGGGGGCGGGGCATCGGAGAACAACTCGTCCGCAGAACGATCGAGACGGCCCGAGGCTGGTCCGATCTCCGGGTGCTCTGCCTGAGCGCCAACGCCGAGCAACCCGCCGCGATCCGCCTCTACGAGCGGGTCGGCTTCAAGGCCTGGGGCGTCGAGCCCGCGATGCTGATTGTCGACGGCGTGGAGTACGGCGAGGTGCACATGCAGTTGCGGGTGCGGTCCGGATAACATTCCGCTCTCGATAAAGGTACCCGACGGAATAGACCATTGTGTTACCATTGTATATCCTTTGATAGCACATGGTGTGCCCGAAGGAGTTCCAATGGTCAAGCGGCTCGTAAAGCACGGCAACAGCTACGCGATCATCCTCGATAAGCCCGTTCTGGAACTGCTCCGCGCAGGCCCGGACACACCGTTCGAGATCGTGTCTGACGGTCGAAGTCTCGTCCTGACACCGGTCCACGATGAAGAGACGACCAAGAAGTTCGACGACGCCGTTGCCCGGGTGCACGAACGCTTCGGGCGAGCGATGAAACGACTCGCCGAGTAAGCTTGGCGCTCCATGCCGGACCCATACTTTCTTGATCTCGGGCGGATCGCCAAACTCCACGCCGAACTCATCGAGATTTACGGCGGCATGGGCGGCATCCGTGACATCGGCTTGCTCTCATCCACGATCGACCAACCGCAGGCAACCTTTGCGGGTCAATACCTGCATGCCGACCTCTTCGAGATGGCCTCGGCGTATCTGTTCCACATCGTCAAGAACCATCCATTCTTCGATGGAAACAAACGGACCGGGGCGGCCTCAGCAATCGTGTTTCTTGATATGAACGGGGTACTCATCGAGCCCGATGAAGACGCGCTCGTCGATATCACGCTCAGGGTCGCCGAGGGCACTGCGACCAAGGCGGAAGTCACCGAGTTCTTCCGAGCACGAGCGGATCGAGACGAATCCGTGTAGTCTTCCAACTGGCACAGGAGACGAGTGATGAGCGAGGCAATTGGGCGCGTCTACTTCCCCGGAAACCCGTGGCCGGACGGGCACCCGCTCGAAACATTCGAGTGGTCCGCCCGCTTCGTTCCCGGCTCGGGCATCTGGTTCGACTTCCATCTTGAGACGATCGAGTTCCGAAGCATCGATCCGCCCGAAGGCTACGAGGAGCCGCCAGAGGAAGACTACGAAAACGAGCGGTACGACTGGGAGTGCACTGATCTCTGGCACAACTATTCGCGAAGCATTATCTCGTCTTCGTTTTACGCAAGAGACATCAAGGACGCCAACGGCAAGCCCGGCTTCCTCGCCGCAACGCCCGCAAACCCGCTCGATTTCTCCGAGCCGCTCGACCTGACGGCCGCCCCCGCCCCCGAAGACCCAAACGACTGGCCCCGCGCGTTCGGCGCGTACATCCTCGGCCACGACGCCGTCGCCGACCACCGCTTCGAACTCACCCCGCTCAAGGGCCCGGGCGACAGAGGCCACTGTTCGGTCGGGTGGACGGGCAAGATCGCGCTGGTCTACGGCGGCTCAACGCTCGGCTTCGCCTTCGAGTTCCGCGCCGAGGTCCCACGGGCGCCATTCGGCGGCATCCGTCTTCCTGATGGCGAGCCCGAGACCCTCGAAGCCTGCCGCGCCTGCCTCTCGGACCCGGAGGGTTTTGAGACGGTCGAGGTTGATGGCGAAGTCTGGATGAAGCCGAAACAGAATTGAACGCCCGGGCGCGAACCGTTCAATCCGGCCACTTTCCCTCCCGCCACGCCGCGGCAAGCGAATCGGACGGGATCACCAACTCCGAGGGTGGCGGCGCTCTCCGATGCACGAGCAGACATCGCTCGTCCAAAAAGTGGCTCAGGATCCGAAGCACATTCGATTCCAGGGCGTCAGGGTCACCCCGCCAACCATCAGCGTACAACCACGCCGTGTGCGCACCCCACCTGCGTCGGAGCTCCGGGGCACTCAGAAGCGATTGTCCGCGGCCGATGCTCAGTTGATGATCCAACAATTCCTGAGGGTATGGTGCGTCGTAGGAACCGAAGGCCTGATGCCCTTGCGGACAACGCCACATAAACATCATCGAGCCGGAGGAGTCCGTGTGCCCGCCGAAAGCGGATGCCGCCGCTTCGCTGCCCACGACCGCTTCGACGATCGGACGCACCTCTTCGGGCTCGATTCGCTTGAAGCGATCCAGCAATAGCACGACGCACCGCCAGCCTTCGTCAGAGACTTGGCCTCCGCCGTTCTCCGCTGCCATGCTCACCCCCGCACCCTCCCGCGCAGCTCCTCCACCGCCGCCAGCCACGCCTCGGACCCCGCGTCGTCCCAGAGCTCGCGCAGCTCCGACTCGGGCCCGATGATCCGGTCGATCGCGAGGTCGGCACGCTCGACAAGCTCCGGCGGCACGCGCAGCGGGTGGGCCTCGACCCACGCGTCCACGGTTTCGGTAGAGGAATCGCGTGTGCCGTAGCGACCCTGGAGGCGGGCGATCACCTCGCAGGCCGCGAGAGCGACGCTGGCGTCTGGGGCGTCGAGGTAGCCCTCGGCCTCCAGCACAGTGTCGATCGCCTCTTCTACAAGCGAGAGGTCGTCGGTCTCCTCGAGCCCGAACGCCCAGTCCCCCGCGTCGTCGTTGTCAAAAATTCCATGGCCCCATGCGCCCATGTCTGTGCTCCTCGTCACTGGCCCGGCGCTGCCGGGCCAGATTCCGTGTGATGCCGCCATACCTCATAGGCGACCAGGAGCACGATAATCGATAGCTGCTCGGCTCGCTCGTCGTATCCTTCAAGGTCGTCGTCAAGATCGTCAACTGTTTCGTTACTCTCCTCGTCTGCGGGGATCTTCTCCACCCAGCGCTCCACCGCTTGACGGATCCCGGGGGTGACCGTCGCGATGAAGCCCTCCCTTTGTTTAGGCAACTCCTTCGGCGGCTGCAACGCCCTGATCGCCTCGAAGAACGATCGAAAGGCTTCTCGGAATCCCTCCTCGCCCGCGTCGGAAGCCACATCACTGACCGCGATCGACAGCGGCGTATGGCCCTCGCGGTTCTTCGCCGTTGGATCCGCGCCAGAGCGGAGCAGAAGCTCGGTCTTCTCCACCGAACACGCGCACGGGCCGTCGACGGCGTGAAACAGCAGCGGCTCTTCTACTTCCTCGTGACTCTCGCCGTTCCATCGACGCCTCGAACAGACCGCGTTCGGATCCGCCCCGAGCTCGCAAAGCACCGCGACCTCGGGCACGAACCCCTCCTCGACCGCGTGGGCCAGCGGCGTCTGCCCGTTCTTGTTGCGGTGCTCGATGTCGACGCCGAGCTCCTTCAGATACGACATGATCGGGCGGACATTCTCCTCGTCGTCGCCGACGAAGCTGACATCGGTCACCGCGTGGAAAGCGTTGAAGCCGTAGTCGCTGACCGCGCGCGGGTCGGCGCCGTGCTCGACAAGCAATCGCAGCAGCTCGACGCTTCTTTCCTCCGTGATGAGCGCATTCATGAAGACCGTAAAACCGTGATCGCTCGTTGCGTTCGGATCGGCCCCGGCCTCCAGCAGCGCTCGAACGCGACGAAGCGGACTTTCCAGATCGCCCAACGCCGACATCAGCGGCGTGCTGTCCCAGCGGTCCCGATCATCGAGCGGCAGACCGGCCTCGATCAGCAGTCGCGCAACCTCGGTCGAAGCGGCGTGGAACAACGCCGTCCGGTTCTCGCTGTCACGCTGCTCGAGGTCGGCGCCCGCGTCGAGCAGCAGCTTGACGCATTCGGCGCTGCCGGACTCTGCCGCACGGAACAACGGGATCTGGTACGAGCTCGGGGCACTCCGCCGCCGCGCGATGTCCTCCTCTTCCATCCGATCCATCTCGGCCTTCGCTTCGGCGATCCACGGCTCGGACTCTTCACCAACCTCCCGAGCCGTCTGCTCTGAGATCTCTCGGATTCGGCGGCTGAGCTCCCGATACCCCGCCTCCTCCTTGTCCGGATCGAAGTACGGCTCGGGCGACAGTCCGCGTTCAAGCAGCATCCCCAGCCGCTCCGGGTCTCCAGTCGCAGCCGTCTTGCAGAGCAGGCGGTTGGCGTCGTCCGGATCTTGCGGCAGCGGGCACCCCGCCTCCAGAAGCACGCCGAGCCTCGCGGCGTCACCACCCCGCCTCCGACCCGCCTCCTCGTCCCACCCCAGCCCGATGCACGCGGCAAACACCGCCGAATCGCCCTCCACCAACACACCCGGATCCGCCCCGAGTTCCAGCAACAGACGCAGCGTCCACGCGTCGGCCCCGCGATCCGACCCCGCCGCGAGCATCAGCGGCGTGAAGTCCTCGAACTCATCGAGGTCATCCAGATCAACCTCGATCGGCCGGCTCGGGTCCCGCCCCTTCGCAACCAATCCACGGATCGCCACCGCGTCGCCGGTGAGCAACGCCCGCACAAACGGAGGAAGTTCCGACACCCGGCCCGCGTTCTGCTCTGATTCTGATCCCATGACGGGAGCATACAGCGAAAGACCCCGGTGCGCGTGGGGTTCGGGGACGCGCACCGGGGCTCGGGTAATGATTCGAATCGGGCTATACGGCACGCAGGGACAGGCCTCGGCCCGGACCCGGCGGGGTCACACCTCCGCGCGTTCGCTCAGCAGCTTCTCCAGCCTGTCGTAGCTGATGGTGACGCCCTGCTCCATCGGCGAGCTGAGGACCATGTCGCGTGCTTCCTTGCTCTCGTAGCGGATGGTGGTTGTCACGGTGGTCTTGCCGTCGCGTTCGGACAGTTCCGTCGTGACACGGGCGACGCCGGGGTACCAGGCTTGGTCAAACTGCTCGGTGGCGACGAAGCGTTCGGGCGGGACGACTTTGAGGTACTCGCCGCCCCACCCCATTTCCATCCCGTCCGGCCCCGAAGCGACGAACCGGTACTTGCCCCCGACGCGGAGATCGATCTCGCAGGAGACCAGCGGCCACTCCGGCGGGCCCATCCACTTCTTCAGCAACTCTGGCGTGGTCAGCGCCTCAAACACCATCCGCCGCGGCGCGTTGAATTCACGGGTCATGACGATCTCGGTGTCGCTCGGTGTGCTGACTCTCAGCTTCTTCATCGTGCTCATCTGGAATCCTCCGTCTTCGTGGTTTCTCAGCCATCACGGCTCTCTGTCATCGATCGCCAGCGCTCGATCAGCGCTCGCTCTCTCTCCCGGGAGAGCGTCGCGGACGGATCGACGCCGCTGGCCAGCGCGGCGCCGGCCTTTCGCTCCTGCGCGAGCCAGGCCCGCGTGTCTCGGACCGTCTCTTCGAGCTCGCGGCAGCGAAGCCCCGCATCGAGCGCCCGACCGATCCCGACATCCAGCATCCCGCACCGCTCGGCGTGGATCCACAGCGGCAGCTCCGTCCACGGCGCAACGCCCTGCTCAAGCAGGAACGACTCGGGCGTCCACGCCAGACGAGCCCCCGAGCCCGCGACACGGACGATGCCGTCCAGCACCCCGCGCATGGTCAGCGGGTTTTCTGGCCCCGTGACATTGAACACGCCGCCACGCCCGCCCGCGGCCATCTGCAACACCCACTCGGCCATATCCCGCGCGTCGATCAGTTGCACCGGCCCGTCCGGATCGCCGGGCGCGAGCACCTCGCCCCCCTCGTCGATCCGCCGGATCCAGTACGCCAGCCGCCCCGTCGGGTCGTGCGGCCCAGCCAGCAGCCCCGAACGCACGATCAGCGATCGCCCCGGAAACACCGCCTCGACCTCGCGCTCGCACCGGAGCTTCAGGCCGCCGTAGTGCTCCGCCTTGAACTCGTGCGTCAGCGCATCGTCGATCTCGTGCACGGGCGCGTCTTCGCCGGACCCCGGCGCGATCGGGTGTGCGTAGACGCTGATGCTGGAGATGAATGTGTAGTGATCGGTTGCGTCGCGCAGCTTCTCGCACGATGCTCGGACCACGCCCGGCAGATAGCCGCAGGTATCGACCACCGCATCCCACCGGCGACCGTCGAGCAACGCCAGATCGGTCGAGCGATCGCCCTTGATCGTTTCGAAATGCGGATGCAAGCCCGGGTTGGTCTTGCCGCGATTGAACAGCGTCACCTCGTGTCCAGCCGCCAGCGCCGCATCGACCAGGTGGCGCCCAAGAAAGAGCGTGCCGCCGATCACGAGCACTCTCATCGCTCGCCCCCTGCGTCAGCGGTCTCCGCCGCGTCCGCTCCGGTCGAAGCCGCCAGCTTCCACGAGACCGCCGAGATCCAAACCCACAGCAGCACCACCGCCCCGGTGAAGGCGAGGATCGACCACGCGGCGCCGCCGCCTGACGCGATCGCGAAAAACCCCGCGAGAAACAGCACGCCCGTCGCGGCGCTGTACACGCCCCATCCTGTCAGCCTCTGGGCCTTGAACCGGAGCGCCATCGCGAAGCAAGCCCCGATCGCGCCCAGAAACCCGACCGCACCGCAAAGGAAGTGCAGCTGCCCGTGCCAGCTCATCGCCTCGGGCGGTCCCGGCGGCGTCCCCGGCGGAAACCCGTCCATCGCGTCGGCCACGAACACCCCCGACGCGATCAGCCCCAGCCCGTACACACCCAGCAGCACCGGCCCGGCCAAACGCCCTCGCCCGCCGACCATCGCACGACGCATCCCGACTGCGCCGAGCAGCACCAGCACGCCGCTGACAATGAAGTTCGAGATCTGGATAAAGCCCAGATCGCCGAGGCTCATCAGGCTCAACGCGTGTCTCGTCGGGTCGAACCCCTCGCGCAGCAACATCTGCAGCGCACCGACGCCGACATACACCGGCCCCGCGGCTACGCCGCAATACAGCAAACGCCTCGTCATCACGCCCGCTCCACCCCGCGTCGAGTCCGCCATTCATTTGCTCCGTTGCTGATGCCGTTCGCACGCGATCGATCAACCCGACAGATACTCCGCCAGTCTGTCGAGGCTGGAGCCCCAGCCTTCGACCACGCCCATCTTCTCGTGCTTCTCGCGGTCGGCCGCGCTCTGGTGCTCGATCACCAGCGTCACCCGCGTCCGTTCGCCGACCTCTTCAAAGTACACCGTCGTCACAATCCCCCGCGGCAGATCCTCGACCGGATACTCAAACCCCTCGTCGAACCAGTCGGTCGTCACAATGCGCCGCATCGGCGTCACCTCGCGGAACTCGCCGCTGACCGGGTACTCCTTCCCGTCGGGCCCGCTCATCACATACCGCCAGACGCCGCCCGGGCGGAGGTCCATCTCGACCACGCGCGTCGAAAAACCCCGAGGCCCCCACCACTTCGCGATCCGCTCCGGGTCCGTCCACGCCTCCCACACCAGCGAGACCGGCGCATCGAGCAGCTTGGTCAGCACGAGCTCGCGGTCGTTCTGCGCGACTGTTCTTGCAGGCTCTCCGGGCTTCATCGCTCGTTTCCTCCCGCGGCTTCGCCGGCGCTCCCGCCCGGCTTCCGCTTCGCTTCCGCCTTCATCTCTTCAAGCACCGCGTCCAGACGCACGAAGTTCGCCTCCCAGAACGCCCGGTACGCCTCCGTCCACTCGGCGACCTGCCGCAACGGCTCGGCGTTGATGCGGCACACATGCGACCGCCCCTCAACCCGCCGCTCGACAAGCCCCGCACGCTCCAGCACACGCACATGCTTCGACGCGGCCGGAAACGACATCTCCAGCGGCGACGCCAGATCGCTCAGGTTCCGCTCCCGCTCGGTCAGCCGACGCAAAATCTCCCGCCGCGCCGGGTGGGCCAGCGCGTGGAAGACCGCATCGAGCATTTCGGGCTGAAACGAAACCATGCGGTTCAGTATGCGGATCCCGAGGGGCTCTGTCAACCAGTTGGTTTACTTTTTTCACCCCTGGGCATCACGATCCAGCGGCGACAAATCGGACAGATGAGACCGCTCAACCCATTGACAAACTAATTTGTCAAAGGTACGCTCGCCCCATGATCGATGTCAGCGTCATCGACGACCCCGCCGCGGCGACCGTCGCCCTCGACCCCGTCCGCAGCAGACTCCTCGCAGAGCTCCACGAGCCGGCGTCTGCCGCCACCCTCGCCGAACGGGTCGGGCTGCCGCGGCAGAAGGTCAACTACCACCTCCGCACCCTCGAATCGCACGGACTTGTCCGCCTTGCGAACGAGAAGCGCTGGGGCGGGCTGACCGAGCGTCGGCTCGTGGCCACCGCGTCCGCTTATGTCGTTTCCCCACAGGCCATGGGCCCGGCCGCGGTCGATCCGGAACGCGCGCTCGACCGGCTCTCGGCGAGCTACCTCATCGCGCTGGCGGCAAGGGCCGTCCGCGAGATCGCCGGGCTCATCCGCGGCGCCGACAAGGCCGGCAAACACCTCGCCACGCTCTCGGTCGACACGGTGATCCGGTTCCGCTCGGCCAAGGACCGAGCCGCGTTCAGCAACGAACTCGCCGAGGCGGTCAAGCAGCTCGCCTCGAAGTACCACGACGAGTCCGCGCCGGGCGGGCGCCCGCACCGGCTCGTGATATTGGCCCACCCGTTGCCCGATCCGCAAACCCCAACAGAGGAGGCATCATGTCAGTGAGGAAAGACAAGAACGGCCAACGCTCCGTGCAAGCCGAAATCGAGGTCCCCGGCTCGCCAGAGGAAGTCTGGCGAGCGATCGCAACCGGCGCCGGCGTCTCGTCATGGTTTGTTCCCACCAAGATCGAGGAGCGCGAGGGCGGCGCCGCCGTCAGCAGTTTCGGCCCCGGCATGGACGCACCTTCCAAGATCACCGCCTGGAACCCGCCGGACAGCTACACCACCGAGGCCGGCGAGGAAGGGCAGGGCCCCGGCAAGGTCGCGACAGAGTGGATCGTCGAGGCCAGATCCGGCGGCACATGCCTCGTCCGCGTCGTCCACCGCTGGTTCGCAGACACCGACGATTGGGACGGGGAGTTCGAGGGCCACGCCTACGGCTGGGCGACCTCGTTCTTCCGCATGCTCAACATCTACCTCACAAACTTCGCCGGCCAGAAGTCCGTGGCTTTCGACCTCGCCGCCTTCAACAAGGCGTCGGGGCCCGAGACATGGAAGGCGATCAAGAGCGCCGTGCACATCGACGACAATCTCAAGGTGAAGGCGACCGCCGGCGCCCCGAGCCTTTCAGGCACACAGGAACGCCTCGAGGTCACCGACCCGGACCTGCTCCGCATCCGCGAGAGCTCGCCGATGATCGCCGCGGCACTCGACGGCATGGGCGACGAATCCCCCGAGCTCCTGCTGAAGCTCGACCGCCCCGCCCCGGGCTTCGCCCACATCTTCATCATGCCCATGGGCGAGATCACGATGGTCTCGATGCGCTTCTACTTGTTCGGCGACGACGCCGCGGCGGCGGCGGAACAGGCCAAGAGCGAGTGGAACGAATGGCTCGCCGAGAAGTTCCCGCAGGAAGCGGCGGGGTAACCCGGTGCCGCTCCCCCGCCGTCGAGGCGGCTGGCGCCGGGGCGAGCGGCCACACCCTGCGCCCAGCGCCCCACACCCCGCGCCCCTACTTCAACCTCTCCAGCCTGCCCTTGCGCTTCACGATGTTCTTGTAGTCCCACTGGATCTCGGCCGCCTTGGCGAGCCAGCGTTCCAGGTCGGCGGCGTCGATCTCGGCGGCGTCGGTGTAGCGGGCTTCGGCGGCTTTGAAACTGCCCTCGGGCGCCAGGCCGGGCTCGTCGAAGGACTGGCCGCTCCAGAACAGCAGGCGGACGCAGCCCTTGAGCTTGCTGTAGCCGACGATCGGGTTGCCCTCGAGAAACCAGACCGGGTGGCGGTGCCAGATCTTGCACTCGGCGCCCGGCAGGCCGCGGCCGATGGCCCTGCAAAGAGCGTCACAGATCCGCTTGTCGCCGGGCGACTGGGCGGCGTTGTAGGCGAGGATGTCTTTGGGGATGGGCATAGGATCGGAACTCCATTGCAAGTGAGATGGTAGCCGGAGTCCCCATCCAGTACTGAATCAACATGGCAACTTCCCCGCAGCAAGGCGTGCTACTTTGCCTCTGCACACACACAGCCCGCGTTAGACTATCTGGATCTACGGCCCGCCCGCATCATCAATAACACTCTATGTAGCCATCGCAAATCTCGCACACACCGCAAAGAGCCTGGTCGTTAACCGGGCTCCGGACAGATCCTACTTCCCCGAACACTCTTACTTGGCTTCGCTAAGCCATGCACACCAGGCCAATCACAACGAGAGGCACTGCACAACTACTCAATGGACTCGCCTTTAGAATGCGGCAGCCTCGCAGTGGACAGCGGCCTCCGGACACTCTATCACAAGATGCTTTGACTCAAGCCTCTGGACCCGCCAAACAAACCGCCACTCAGCCTGGCTGCTGAATTTTACATCCTTAACAAAACTGGCTTCCGAAACAACCTGGCTGACACTTCGGCTGATCGCATTCATGATTTCCTTTGGACGCGACAAGTCGTTCGGCATTGCCGCATTTCGATGATTAAACTTTCCGTCACGGTATGTACACGACCCAAACTCGCCGCCTTCAAATCCCACATCTGATTCTGTAAGTTGCCGAGCAATCGCATGGGCGAACTCCAAGGGACGAACAACCCGAATACCCGCATCCGCCTGAAAAATCTGCGCCATTTCTGCGCTCTCGATCGCACTTGCACACAACAGGCAAGCAGATGGCATGAACGCGACTGTCGCACAGTTCCCAATCATCCCTTCGTATCGACCCTCCGACCAGTCACATCGCTCCACGTCTTCCGCTTCCCAGCACCCTCGCCATGACGAAAGTCTCAAGCGTCCCGTCGAAAAAAACTCGTCTACATATCTTCGCTCCATGTAGCGGATGAGCTGCGGGATCCGAACCGCCCATGGCTTGCAATCGAACTGAATGCCGATGGAGCTCACCCCTACCCTCCTGTGAACAGACCCTCATTACAGTGAATTGTGAAGTTTCTGGGCTTATGACTGAATGGGTTAAACCGCTCCCCATCAGACTTCGTGAACTGCGCCGCACCAACCGTGTATGTTTCACCGGCTGCCAGCCGTGATACCCGAAGAGCGTAACCACCGGATAAAATACCGGAGTTTACTATCATTCGCACATTCGTCCAGTCGTATTCGTTTTTGTTCTCGATGACGAACTGAGTTCCAGTAAATATGATCCCGGCATCTACAGCGGATTTCTTGGGCCTCACAGGCTTCTCGACAGTTGTGCTTGACTGCGCACTTGCGCGGCTCGGGACCCCATCCTCTTGCTTCACTGCCGAAGCAATGATGGCCAAGCCAACTGAGCCGATAAGCATCCATGCAACTAACTTTGCCAACGGAGAGGATTGTCGCTTGGTAGGCGCCCCACAGCCAACACAGGCCCGCGCCTTACTGCTGACTTCCTTGCCGCATTCCTTGCAACGACGCAGTGCCATGTCTTCACTCCAATTCAACCTTGACTTGGTTCGCCCGAGGAAAATCCATGTCGGGCCCGAGCAGCGTCCCGATTTCGGCTATCACGACGCACTATCGTCTTCCGAGCGAGTCTTCTTGACCTATACAAGCACACCTAACCAACATCTCCCGGCCAAAAGTCAAGAATCGACTATGTTATTGGCCTCTATCGCTATGTTTTGGGTGTCGCGATGGTCACAGCTAACCCGATCAAAACCCGCCCGAACAACCGGCGAGATGCGCCCGCCTTGTCTCACTCCGACTGGCACCTATAGGCTAGAACCTCTCTCAGAACCCGGTTTTGAAGCCGATTTTTCTGAGGTTTTCGAAGTTTCAAGATAGCCGCTAATGTCCGGCTAACTTCCCTGCTGCACTCCGGCGCCTCCGCATCGCTAACTGGACGCGAGTTAGCGACTTAGAAACGGGTGTCTCAATGGGCGCTAACACCCAGCTTCCTGCCGGCTCTCGCCCTCGTCGCGACGATCCGGCCTCGGGAATACAGATCGCAAACCGTCGATATGCTCGTGCAGATCGGCTCGAATGTTCGCCCACATCGGGTCCAGCACAAAGTCGATTCCTTCTCGCCGAGCCAGCTTTGCGGCTGGCACAAAGTCGCTATCGCCCGCCACGAGCACGATTTGGTCAACCTGACGCTTGTACGCCATCGATGCGATGTCGAGCCCGATGCGCATGTCTACGCCCTTTTGGCGAACTTCATACTTGACATCATCGGAAGATAAATCGCCGACCGCCACCTTGCCGGAAAGCAGACGCTTCAGAACTTCCGGGCGTATCGCCCAGTGCCCCCCTCGTTCGTTCAGATACCCGAGCCTCAACGCCACCTTCCGAAGCTTCTTCAGTTCCTCGTGGAACTGAATCCGCCAACCGGCGGTCTGGGTCTTTGAGAAATCTACCGATTGGCCGCTGACCGGGTTGTGGGCTTTCTTCAGCAGTGGCTTGCAATCGTAGAAGAAGATCCGATACAACTCGCTTCGACGCTGCCTCTGCTGCTGATCCGGATTCGCTTGCTGCTTGCTTGACTTCGGTCTTTCCCGCAGATGCTCCCGACACATGGCGTGGAGCTCCTTGGCGACATCGCCAGGAGGCTTCGAGCCTTTCAGCACGCGGTACCGGTGAAGAAAGAAACTTCCGTCAATGAGAATTGCTGTGCGCATAAAAAACCCTTGGGCTCGGCAACCCCGCGATTATAGGGGGCGCTTACTGCCAAGGGCGTAATTCATGATTGTCGGCGAGCCAGAGCTTTGCGACACATTCTGTCGGCTCTCGCGGTTCGGCACTTCGCCGCAATCTTCCGTTTTCAATCGGGGTGAGAGGATTCGAACCTCCGACCTTCTCGTCCCGAACGAGACGCGCTACCAAGCTGCGCTACACCCCGGCTGTGGTCCAATGGTAGCCGCCGGCGGGGCGGCAGCAAGCCCGAGGCCGCCTTTCGGCGGGCGGGGGCGCCCGCCAGGGCGGGCGAGAGCAGGAGAGGGGCGAGCAGGTGCGCAGGCGAGCCAGAGTTCGGGAAGGGGACGCCCGCCGGGGGCGGGCGAGAGCGGGAGAGGGGCGCCCGCCTGGGGCGGGCGAGAACAGGCGAGGGTCGAGCAGGCGAGCAGGTGAGCCGGAGTTTGGGAAGCGGGGGAAGCCACGGCTCGGCGAGCCGTGCCACCCGGCGCCCGCTGCCCCGATGGCCCGATGGCCGTCCGATGCCGCCCCCTCCCGGGCGGAGGCCCGGGACTCAGACAATTCTGGCCCGGGACTAAGGACAGCTCATCCTCCCAGGCGAAGGCCTGGGACAAGGCCTACTGCCGCTGCTGGAACCTCGGCGCCGAGGTGTACACATTGTCCTTGTTGTAGTCCTCAACGATCTCGCCCCCCGTCGTTCTCTTGCTGCCGACGCGCCCGCTCGGGCCCATCGAGTAGAAGTAGGGCCGCTGCGAGGGGGTGATCCCGCCGTCGGAGTCGGCGGCGCCGTCGAGCCCCTCGCCGGTCACCTGGGCGTTGCGCCGGATGCTGCCGATGCCCCACTGCTTGTCGGCGGGGCGGCGGAGGCCTGCGAGCTCGAAAAACTCGCGGTGCTCGCTGAAGCGGATCGGCTGGCTCGCATCGCCCGAGGCGGTGCGGGCCGGGTCGCCGTAGAGCTCGCCCTGGAAGACCGGGTGGACATAGCGGATGGGGTTGCCGAAGCCGTCGAAGACGGTCGGCATGTCGGGGATGGCGTCGTCGTTCTCGTGCACGCCGATCTCGTGGGGCGTGTAGCGCCGGACGATGCGGGAGCTGAGGCCCTTGAGGCTCTCGGCGGGGCGGCCCAGCGCCTCGGCCTGGAGCATGAAGAGTCCGACGGAGTTGATCATCGCCCGGTCGTTGGAACTCATGTTTCTGGCGTCGGCGACGGGGTAGATCAGCCCGGATCGGCCGGGGATCTCGACGAACGGATCGGGCGCGCGCCCGCCGAGGTCGGCGAACATGCTGTTGAGCGTCTGCTCGAGCGTGCGGAGGGTGTTGAGCGTCTGGTTCTCGCGCCCGCCCCCGGTGACGAGGACGCCCGCGGTGATCACCAGCCCCATCAGAACGGTGATGATGCCCACGACCACGAGGAGCTCGACGAGCGTGAAGGCCCGCTGGACTCTCGACCCCAGCCCGCGTGTTCTGGCTGCTGACTTCGGCATGGCGGCCCTCCCGGGCTGTCTGGCTGCAATCGGTCGGGACCCGGCCGGCCCCGTCCCGCCCCTTGAGTTTAGCGACTCTTCCCGGCCGGCATGGTCCGGTACGCACGCCCCCCCGCCCCGGATGCGTCGGCGAAAAGGCCCCAGAACCACGAAAAACTTGCTTCCGGCGGGAAGATGGGCAAACTTGCTTTGACAGACGAGTCCGGATCGGCTACGACAAGCCTCCCGGATCATGTGTAATCGGTCCGGAGCCCGGAAGACATATACAGGAGGCCGTGGCCATGCCCGAGAATATGGGCCAATGGAAGCCGCCCTTTAATGCGGATGAAGATGTGAAGAATATGTCGCTCGTCGAGATCGCCGAGCGGCTGGACAAGGTCACCGCCTGGATCGAGGCCGAACGCGTCGATGAACGCGAGGCCCGCAAGGCCTACGAGGTCGTCGCCGAACGCACCCGCACGAGAATCCAGGAGATCAAGGACTACGCCTCGAACCTGATCTCCGAGCAGCATCGTCGGATGTCGAACTTCAGCGGGATGCTGGGCAGGCAGGGCGCCGCCGCTCCGCTGGCCGCCGTCACGGAGGCCAAGCCCTCCCAGACGCCTCGGCGTTCTTCGACGGACGACAACGGCAAGCCCCGCACCATCGAGGACGCGATCATGGCGATCTGGGAGCTCTCCGATTACGACGAGCCCCTGACGACCGACGAGATCGCCGAGGCCCTGCCCGAGGTCGGGTACGAGTCAAAGGCGGCGTGGAAGTCGCTCAAGTCGACGGTGAACCAGGCCCTCGCCAAGCTCTGCAAGGCCGGGGAGATGGACAAGTTCCGCATCGACGGGACGCCGGTGCCCGACGACGGCAAGGCCCGCGCCCGGCGATACATGCCCGCCCGCTGAGCGGTTTGCCAACGCCCGGCCGACGGAATTCATTGAGAACAAACAACCGGCGCCGCCCCGCTGAGGCGACGCCGGTTGTTGTTTGTTGACTCCAGCTATTTGCGGCCGGGTAGAAGGCGCGGCCGACCCTTTCAGCGCTTGCGTGACTTGGCCCGGTCGGCCTCGCGTGCGGCTTTGGCCGCTTCGAGCTGCTCCTCGGGGGTGAGGGGCTTTTCTTCCTCGGCCTTGCGCCCGTCCTTCTCGGGCATCACGGGGGACGGGCCATGCTCTGGCAGGCCGGGGCCTGCGATGTTGCCGCCCAGTGGGGCCGAGCCGGCGCCCGAGGCGGGCATCTGCCGCTGCTGGCCGGCCCTCGCCTCGGCCTGGGCCCGGGCCTGCTCCTGGGCCTGACGCTGCTGCATCTGCTGCTGGATCATCGCGGCGGGGCTGATGCGGGCCTTGAAGACGACATCGGTGACGCGTCCGCGGACGGTCGAGAGCATCTCGGTGAAGATGCGCGAGCCCTCCTTCTTGAAGGCGATGCGCGGGTCCTGCTGGCTGAAGGCGCGGAAGCGGATCGAGTCGTTGAGCTGGTCCATCTCGTAGAGGTGCTCACGCCAGGTGTTGTCGAAGGTCTCCAGCAGGATCGCCCGCTCGAGCTCTAGCAGCTCGGCGCGGAGGATGGACTCGACGCGGGCGCGGATCGCGTCCTCACGACGGTCGGGCTCCAGCCAGCGCATGCGGTCGGTGATGCCGACGCCGAAGCGGTCCTTGAGGTGGCGGTCGAGTTCTTCGTCGTCCTTGCAGGCGAGGGCGTCGTTGATCTCCTGCTCGATGCGGTTTTCCTCGACGAACCGCCGCGAGGACTCGAGGAGCTGCTCGCGGACCTTGGCCGGCGGCGTGGTCTTGAGCTTCTCGGCGTCCATCTGGTAGCCGAAGCGGGTCCTGGCCCAGTCGCACAGGCCCTGGGCCGCGTCGGCCGGAGACTGACGCATCAGGGCCATGGTGAGCTCCATGGCGTAGTCGACGGGGTACTCGATCTCGCGCTTGCGGTAGAGGGTCTCGGCCTCGTTCATGACGACATCGACGGGCGTCTTGTCGTCGTCCTCGATCGCCTCCTTGATGCGCTCGGGCGGGATCTTGAAGCCGAACTTGCGCTCCGCCCACGCGACGAGCTGGTGCACGCCGTAGTCGGGCTGGAGGAACTCGCTCAGGCCCGAGAGTTCGGCCTCTTCGATGCGCTGGTCGGCGGCCTCGCAGAGCGTGGTGAAGAGATGGCGGCGCTCCTCGGGCCCGCCGGTGCGGAGCTCTGAGGGGTCGATCTCGACGCCGTAACGGTTGCGGGCCCAGTTGGCCAGCCCCGCCGAGTCGAAGTCAACGGAGATCTCCGAGCCCTCGATGGGGACATACTCGCCGAGGGTGATGTCGATGTTCTGGCGTGCGTCGTCGCGGGCGTCCTTGCGGATGGCCTGCTCCATCTCGCCGAGGTCCTTGCCCTTGAGCCTCTCGGGCAGGATCGAGCAGTCGAGCACATTCTTGGCGTACTCGGCGGCCCGCTCGGCGGGGAACATCGGGTCGAGGTACTCGTCGACGGCCTCGCTGACGGACTCCTCGACGAAATCGAAGATCAGCCCGCGGACATCGCGCCCCTCGAGCACGCGCTGGCGCGTCCCGTAGAAGTGCTGGCGCTGGTGCTCGCGGATCTCGTCGTACTCCAGCAGCTGCTTGCGGCTGTGGAACATGTGCTCTTCGATCTTCTTCTGGGCGGCCTCGATCCTCTTTGAGAGCATGGGGCTCTCGATCGAGTCGCCCTCTTTCAGGCCCAGGCGGGGGAGGATCTTCATCATCGTCTCGCCGCCGAAACGCTGCATCAGCTCGTCTTCGAGCGAGACATAGAAGCGGCTGGAGCCCTTATCGCCCTGGCGGCCGGAGCGTCCGCGGAGCTGGTTGTCGATGCGCCTGGCCTCGTGGCGTTCGGTGCCGATGACATGCAGGCCGCCGAGATCCTCGATGTTGCTGAACCAGCGGATGTCGTGGATGAGCATGCGCCCCGTCTCGCTGATCGCCTCGCGGAGCTCGTCGTCGCTCATCGATGTGATGGCCTTGTCTGAGAGGTAGGTCGCCTCGCGGGCCCAGTGCTCCAGCATCGTGCGCTGGAGCTGGGCGGGGTCCATCTCCTCGGCCTCGCGCTTGCGCATGTCGGGGATGACATTCGGGGCGATCTTGCGGTAGATCGCGCTGCGGAGCTCTTCCTCGGAGGCTTCGGTCGTGACGCCGCGCGGGGCGATGCCCCGGCGCAACCAGTGCTCCAGGAGCTGCTCGCGGGTGAACGAGCCGAGCTTGATGTCCGTGCCGCGGCCGGCCATGTTGGTCGCGATCATGACGGCGCCGAGCTGGCCGGCGTCGGTGATCATCTGGCCCTCGCGCTCGTGCTGCTTGGCGTTGAGGACCTCGTGCTTGACACCGTGCTTCTGCGTGAGCATCTGGCTGAGCATCTCTGACTTGGCGACGCTGGTGGTGCCGACGAGGATGGGCCTGCCGACATCGTGGAAGGTCTTGATCTCGTCGACGATCTGCTCCCACTTGTCCTTGGCGCGGAGGTAGACCATGTCGGGGTAGTCGCGCCTGACGACGGCCTTGTTGGTGGGGATCGAGACGACATCGAGCCCGTAGATGTCGTGGAACTCCTGGGCCTCGGTGTCGGCGGTGCCCGTCATGCCCGCGAGCTTGCGGTACATCTTGAAGAAGTTCTGGATGGTGATCGAGGCGATGGTCTGCGTCTCCTCCTTGATGGGGACGCCCTCCTTCGACTCGATCGCCTGGTGCAGCCCGTCGGACCACTGGCGCCCGACCATCGGACGCCCGGTGTTGGTGTCGACGATCACGATGCTCGGACTCGGCCTGCCTGAGAACTGGTCGGGCAGGTTCATCACGACATAGTCGCGATCGAGCTGGTACACCGTGTGCGCACGCACCGCCTGCTGGAGCAGGTGCGGGATGTCGGTGTTCTCATCTACATAAAACGAGCCGAGGCCGGCCTTGCGCTGCGCTTCGGCGGTGCCCTCGTGGGTGAGGTAGGCGTTCTTGCGGTCGTCGTGGACCTCGTAGTACTGGGTGTACTGGTCGCGATCCCGCTCCAGCTCGATCAGCTTCGCCTTCTCGTCCTTGAGCCTCGCCTGGAGTTCGGGCACCTTGCCCTTGTCCTTGGCCTGGCGGATATCGCCCTCAAGACCCTTGATCGTCTCGACGCAGGCCCGGACCTTCTTGTCGGCCGCGGCCCAGGGCTTCTGCTTTTCGACAAGGTGGCGGGCGAGCTGGTCGGCGAAGTCGTACCGGGGCTTGTCCTCGCGTGCAAGGCCCGAGATGATCAGCGGCGTACGGGCCTCGTCGATGAGGATCGAGTCCACCTCGTCGACGATCGCATAGTCGCGCCGGCGCTGCACCTGCTGGTCGGCCAGGCGCTTCATGTTGTCGCGCAGGAAGTCGAAGCCGAACTCGGCGGTCGTCCCGTAGACGATGTCGCAGCGGTACATGTGCCGCTTGATGTCCTCGGGCTGGACATGCTGGGGGTGGATCGCCGCGACCGTCAGGCCCAGCCCGTGGAAGAAGGGGAAGGTCCAGTCCCGGTCGCGCTGCACGAGGTAGTCGTTCACCGTGACGACATGCACCTTCATCCGCACGCACGCCGCCAGGTAGGCGGCCAGCGGGCCGACGATCGTCTTGCCCTCGCCGGTCTTCATCTCGGAGATCTTGCCGCCGGCCAGCACCATGCCGCCGATCAGCTGCACATCGAACGGGCGCGAGCGGAAGGGCGGGCGGCTCTCGGGGTAGAGCTCGCGGACCGCCTCGTAGAGCTCCAGCGGGATCTCGACATACTGCCAGCCCCGGATGATGTCGGCCGAGCCCAGGAAGCGGTCGTCCTCGTCGGGCAGCGCGTTCTCGGGGCGCTGGTCGTGTTGGTTCTGGAGCATCCAGGTCCGCGGCACATAGACCGGGGCCTCGTCCATCCGCTCCTTCGTCCTGGCGTACAGCTCCCGGAGCGACTCGGGCAGCGTTTTGGGGTCGAACTTGTGCTCGGGGTTGAAGATCGACCGGATGCCGACATGGCGGTCCATCGCCTCGCGGGCGACGGCGAACGCCTCGATCATCAGGTCTTCGGGGCCCGAGCCCTTGTCGTGCTCCTCGCGGAACTTGACGATCATCTCGCGGAGCTGCTGGTCGCTCATCTCGCGGATCTTGGGCTCAAGCTCGTTGATCGCCTCGACGCGGGCGGTGTACTTCTTGACGAAACGCTCGTTACGCGAGCCGATCAGCTTGTACAGGAGAGGGCCGATCAGCGGAATGCCTTCGTTGGCCATGGGGGTCACCGTTTCTTGGATCCACCGTCTTCGGTGTGTGTCGCTGCTTGCAGGGCCCGGGGCGGTAACGCCTCAGGGCACGCCGGGGCGAGCGGCGTGCGCGCACGCCGTCCCCGGGGAGGGGTTGAACAACCGTCCGCGTCACGCCTCGCAAGATCGCGAGCGCCGCGGGCCAGTCAACGCCGCTTCATGCAAACAAGGGCGGGGGCAGCCCGATCAACCCCTGCGACGCGACAGTCCGCAGCGCCGGGGCGTGGGCCAACCGAAGCGACGCAAGACGCGACCGCTCAGAACCGCAGAGGGCCGGGGCCGGGGCGCCCGCCATCGGGCAACGCTCGATGACCTCTCGACCGGGGCGGACGATCTCGCGGACCACACGGGCGATCGCCTCGTGCAGCCCCCTGACCGCCAGCTTGGGCGAGCCGGCCGAAGACGCCGCCGCGGCGCCGGCCAGCGCCGTGGGCGTGTGCATCAGCAGAGCCAGAGCCAACGCCACACCGACCGCGCCGACGGATCTCGTCGCGGCCCGCTGCGTCTTCTGATCTCCGTGCCGGTGTACGGCCATCTGACAGAAGTATCGGCTCAGAACAGGCCCGGAGCAAACCCGACCCTCCTGTACGCCCCGCCAGCGGGGGTCGAACGCCGCATTTCTGGCTCAACGGCCCCCACCGGCCCGATATCCGCACCCTCCGCCGGATATTGTCACCCCGGCATGGCACAGCACGAGCAGAACCCGAAGCAGCCGGGCAAGGACCAGAAGATGATCGTCCAACGCCGCGCCCTCCCCGCGACGCGGGAGTCTTTGACCCACAAGTTCCAGATCGACAGCCACGAGGGCTACCTCACCGTCGGCCTGTACGAAGACGGCTCGCCCGGCGAGATCTTCATCAAGATCTCCAAGGAAGGCTCGGCGATCAGCGGGATGTGCCAGGCGTTCTGCCGCGCCTTCAGCATCGCGCTGCAGTACGGGCTCTCGGTCGAAGACGCGGTCGCCCGGTTCAAGGGGATGCGCTTCGAGCCGATGGGCCCGACCAACAACCCCGACATCCCCGAGGCCAGCTCCATCGTCGACTATGTCGCACGATACCTCGAGGTCGAGTTCGGTCGCGTCAACATCAACCGACGCTGAACGGCGGCTTGCGACCTTCCAAGATCGCCTCGGCGTTCTGCCCCACCATCGCCGTCATCTCCTCGCGGTATCGCCTCGCGGCCGAGCCGATGTGCGGGGTCAGCACCACATTCTCCAGCCCGATCAGGCCCGGGTGCACGACCGGCTCCTCCTCGAACACATCCAGCCCCGCCCCCCACAGCTTGCCGGCCTTGAGCGCCTCGACCAGCGCCGCCTCGTCAATCACCGGCCCACGGGAGGTGTTGATCAGGATCGCCTCGGGCTTCATCAGGGCCAGACGCTCGGCGTTGATGAGGTGGCGGGTTTCGGGCGTCAGGGGCGTGTGCACGCTGACGACATCCGCTTCGGCCAGCCCTTCTTCGAGCTCCACACGGCGCGCGCTCAAGGGCGCGAGCTCGAAGTCCCAGTGGCGTGAGCGCGCCGTGTACAGCACGCGCATCCCCCAGCCCAACGAACGCATCGCCGTCGCAAAGCCGATCCGCCCGGCGCCGACGATCAAGAGCGCCCGCCCCGTCAGGTCGACGCCCAGGAACTCGGCCATATTCAGCGGGCCGTCCGCGGGGAACGCCTCGCTCCGCGCGTAGCGGTCGGCGGGGATCAGACGCCTCGCGACAGCCAGAATCAGCGTCCACGCGAGGTCCGCCGTGCCCTCGGTCACCGCGTGCGGCGTGTTGGTCACCGCCACGCCCCGGCTGCGGCAGAGCTCCACATCGATGTTGTCCACGCCCACCGCGAACTGACAGACACCCTTCAGCCCCGGGCCCGCGGCGTCGAGAAACTCCCCGTCCACCCGGTCGGTGAACATCGTCACCACGATCGACGCGCCGGCGATCCGCTCCAAAACCCGCTCGCGCGGCGAGAATTCCGCCGGCCCTTGCTCGACCTTCGCGCCGCGGACGCGCAGCTCGCCGGGTATCTTGCGGATGACGACGATGCGGGGCTCGCCGGAAGAAGTTGCCTGTGCCATGGCCGAGCGTATGGCCGCCCCCCGCCGCCCGCCCCCCCTCTGCCGCGACGACCATGCGCGTGATGACCTGGAACATCCTGCACGGGGGCGGCGCCGCGAGGCTGCCGGGCATCGCGCTGGCGATCCTCGACCACCGGCCCGACCTCGTCGTGCTCACCGAGTTCCGGCGTTCCTTGGGAGACCAGCTCCGGGGCGTGCTCGCCGACCACGGGCTGGAGCACCAGGTCTGCAGCGACCCCGAGCCGGGCGTCAACGGCGTGCTCATCGCCTCCCGACGGCCGGCGGAGCCGATGCCGATCGAGGTCGCCGGGCCTCGTGAACGCCTGGTCGGCTGCCGAACCAGAGGGATCGCGGTCATCGGCGTGCACACGCCCGAGCTAACGCGGCAGACCGCGTCGCGTCTGCTCTGGCACGACCTGACCGAGGCGGCCCGGGCCCACGCCGACCAAGACTGCCTCGTCATCGGGGATTTCAACGCCGAACGCTGGGGCGTGGACGGAACCGACAGGCGCCGGGCACACCGGGGCGGCTCGAGATTGATGGGCCGGCTGCAGAGCCTTGGCTTCATCGACGCCTGGCGGACGATGCACCCGGGGGAGAAGGCGGCCTCGTGGGTGAGCTGGCGGGGCGAGGGATACAGGCTGGATCACGCGTTTTTGAGCCGTTCTCTCGGTGTTTTGCTGAGGTCGTGCCGCTTCTCGCATGGGGAGCTCGAAGCCCGCCTGAGCGACCATGCGCCGCTGGTTCTGGAGCTGTCGGAGGGCAAAAAACCGGCCGGGCAAGGGCCTTCCGGGCCCCCCGGGACAAAAAACCCTTCAAAAACAGTGTGATTTGTCGGGCCTTGCGGCCGATACCCCTTGCGTCGCCGGCGGCGGGAGCGCAGAATCCCGTCGTTTTGAGGACAAAACGCTATTCGGGGCTCGGAAACGGCGGGAGGATCCCGCCAAACCCCGCGACCCCACGGAGTTGACTGTGATGGCAAAGAAGACCGCAAAACGCACCTCGAAGAAGAAGACCGTCCGCAAGACCGCCACCCGCGCTGCCGCCTCGACCCCCTCGGTCAAGATCGGCAAGGCCGAGAAGCCCCGCACCAAGAGCGAGATCTTCGGCCTGCTCGCCGAGGGCGCCGGCATCAGCAAGCGGGAGGTCGCCTCCGTCTTCGACACCATGGCCGAGATCTGCAAGAAGGACCTCTCCAGGACCGGTCCGGGCGCCGTGAACTTCGGCGGCATGATGAAGGTCACCGTCCAGCGCAAGCCCGCCACCAAGGCTCGCAAGGGGATCAACCCCTTCACCGGCGAGGAGACCGTCTTTAAGGCCAAGCCGGCCCGCAATGGCGCCACGGTCCGCCCCATGACGGCGATCACGGACCTCGGCTGCCCCCTTCAAACCCCCGGGCCGGCCGGCCCCGACCGGGCCGAACCGGACCATCAACATCGCGTGAACGACCACGCCCCGGCGCATCCCGCCGGGGCGTGGTTTTTCGTTGTCTTGGTTGCCCCAGCAGGGCGGCTCAAACGCCCGGCGTCGAGCTCCGCTCCATCATCCGGTTGAGCCTGACGAGCTCGCGCCAGAACGCCTCGCCGTCGCCCGCGTCCAAGGCGTCGCGCAGCGAGGGCAGCAGCACATTGCCGTAGCCGGTGTTCGGGTTTGTCGAGATCAGGAAGTTCTTGTACCACTCGCGCCCGGCGAGGCCCTCGTCGTCGATGAACGACCGCGCCCGCTCGATGGTGTCCCGGTTGAACGCCCCGATCCCGTCGGACTCGACCTTCGCCAACCGCTCCATCCGCTCGTCCTCCATCCAGCGGATGACATGCCCGACATCGTCGTGCTCGCCGATCATGCGGACCGCGACCCACGCCCTGAGCTGCTCCCGATCGGGCGCCGCGCCGTCGGATGCGCCGGTCCCGTCGGAGATGATCCCGCGCTGGATCGCCAGGCGTGCGAGCCTGTCGGCCTCGCGTCCGGCGGCAACGCCGTCGCGTGCCGGCGAGAGCGGGACGAAGCGAAGGTTCGCCAGGCGTGCGACGGTCGCGTTGGTCATCCGCGTGACCATGAGCGCCGATTCGTAATCGTCGCCGACGATCTGCCGGTACCAGGTCAGCGTGTCGGCGTTGGAGTGGTAGCTCACGCCGTCGGTCGGGCCCGCGCCGAACCCCGCCGAGGGGACGCCCGCGTGGAACCAGAAGGGCACATGGTCCGACCCGCCCCCGAGGTCGCCGATCCGCGGCTCGTCGTCGAACACCGCGTCGGCGCCACGCTCCACCCAGTCCTCGTACACCGTTTTGTCCGGGTTCCCGGCCGTCGGCACGACCGTCGAGGCGTGCGCGATCGCGCGGCGGAGCGAGGGCGATGAAGAGGCCCGGAACCTCGGGCCCATCGCCGACATGTCCAGGTTGATGTACGCGATGCAATTGTCCCGCAGCCCCTGCCCCATCCGCTCCTCGACCCACTCGGTCGAGCCGATCAGGCCGTACTCCTCGGCGCCCCACGCGGCAAAGACGATCGTGCGCGCGGGGCGCATCCCGCGCTCGGCGAGCTCGGAGAAGGTCCGCGCCGCTTCGATGATGCAGATCGTCCCCGCGAGCGGGTCGCCCGCGCCGTGCCCCCACGCGTCGTGATGCCCGCCGACGACGATGAACCGATCCGGCTCGTGCGCGCCCTTCAGCGTCGCGATCACATTCTCCTGCCGCCGGATCTCCGCCCGCTGCTCGACCATCACGCGCACGCGCAGCTCGTCGCCCCCCGTTACCCGGTACGCGAGCGGCAGTCCGCCCTGCCAACCGCTCGGCACACCCTGGCCCGTCATCCGCTTGAGGATCTCGTGGGCCGCGTCGTACCCGATCGGCTGCACCGGGATCCGGGGCAGGTCCAGCTCTTCAGGGTCGAGCCGCTCGACATCCTCGCCGGCGTAGTACCCGGGCGTCAGCGCGTCGCCCGCCCAGGGCAGCGTCTTGAGCGAGCCGCTCTGGATGTACCACCCCGCCGCCCATCCGCCCTCGGGATAGACGAGCCCACGCATGTACCCCGAGTCCATCGGATCGGTGTAGAGGATGAGCCCCGCGGCGCCCGCGGCTTCGGCGAACTTCGCCTTGTGTCCCCGGTACCCGCGCCCGTACCGGGCGATCACGATCGCCCCTTCGACATCGACGCCGAGCTCTTCGAGCTTCTCGAAATCCTCGATCGTCCCGTAGTTGGCGTAGACCACACGCCCCGTCACATCGCCCGAGCCCGACCACGCGTTCCACCCGATGTCGAGCTCGGGGTGGGCCATGTCGGGGTCCTCTTCGATCGCCGGCTCGGAGACGGCGAGCGAGAGCCGATCGGGCGAGACGATCTCGACCGCGGCGTCCACCGGCTCGGGCAGGTACGCCCAGAACGGATGGCGCTCGACCTTCAGCCCCATCGACTCGAAGATCTCGACCAGCCGATCGACGACCTGCTCATCCCCAGGCGTGCCGGCCCGGTGCGGACGCTCGGCGAGCAGGTCGTGCCACCGGCGCAGACGCTCGGGGTCCGGAATCTCCACGAGCAAACGGTCGATCTCGTCCTTGTCCAGGTTCCGGTGGTACCCGTACCCCCAGTGCGGCATCTCGATCACCGGCGCCCGCTCCGCCCCGTCCGGCGACGACCCGAAGACCGCGACGGACAACGGGACAGAAGCCGCAAGGGCGGCCAGACAGCTCTTCGATTTCGTCGTGCTCAGCATCGGGGCATTATGCTGATATGGTCGCGACCCTGCACGAAGGACCGAACGCTTGCTCAACACCCCGTTCACCAGCCTGCTCAACAACCGCGCCATCGACACCCCCGCCTCGCATGTGGCGCTCGAAACGACGCTGCTGCTGCACGGCGTCCCCCGCGACCGCTCCGTCTCGCTCGCCGCCTCACTCGACGAGATCATCAGGGCCGAGCGTGTCCGCCCCGCGATCGTCGGCGTGGTGCGGGGCGTGCCGACCGTCGGCGTCACGAGGGCCGAGCTCGCCGACCTCCTCGACGAGCCGAAGATCCCCAAGGCCAACACCTCGAACCTCGGTCTGCTGATCCACAGAGGCTCCAGCGCCGCGACGACCGTCAGCACGACCATGGAGCTCGCCTCACTCGCGGGGCTGCGCGTCTTCGCCACCGGCGGGATCGGGGGCGTGCACCGCGACTACGGACGCAAGCTCGACATCTCCGCCGACCTCGTCGCCCTCGCACGCTTTCCCGTCGCGGTCGTCACCAGCGGCGTCAAGTCCCTACTCGATGTCGTCTCGACCCGCGAGGCCCTCGAAACCCTCGGCGTGCCAGTGGTCGGTTTCCGGACCGACGCCTTCCCCGCCTTCTACCTCCGCGAGAGCGACGCGAACGTCGACGCCCGCTTCGACGATGTTCGCGCCCTGGCACGCTTCGTCCGATTCGAGCTGGATCGCACAGGCCGGGGCGTCGTCGTCGCCAACCCGATCCCCGAGGCCGACGCGATCGAGCCGGCGTTGTTCGATGCGTGGCTGCAGGAAGCCGAATCCCGCGTCGCGTCCTCGATCAACTCGGGGCGAGATGTGACCCCGGCGCTGCTCGCGGCCCTGCACGACCTCTCCGGAGGCGCCACGCTGAAGGCCAACATCGCCCTGGTCGAGGCCAACGCCGCCCTCGCCGGCGCTCTCTGCCGCGAGATGCTGCTGGTCGAGCCCGGCGCCCGTCTTCCAGACGAGCAGGACGGCTAGCAGCCTCCCCTCTACGCTTGCTCCCCGGAGGTGCAGATTCTGATGGCGGTGGTGCTCCGCAACAATCACGGGCAGTTCACGATCAACAACGCAGGTTGGGTGACGCTGCTGCGCCTCGCCTGGGACTACGGCTGGCGCCCCGCAGGCACCAGCGCCCCCGAGCACTGGATCGCCCCAGACGACGCCGCCAAGGCCTGGTCTTGGAACAACGCCGACTACGTGACCGGTCGGGGCCAGCGCGTCAGCGCTAGCGACGCACGCCTGCTCGCCGAGGCCCTCGAAGCCATCATCGACGACCTGCCAAACCACGACCCCGACGCCACCAGCGGCATCCGCGTCTACGAGGCCCCGGGCTTCCCCACCGTCCTCTACATCGCCGAGGACCGCCAGATGACGGCCTTCGAACGCCTCGGCGGTCGGAACAAGCAGGGGTTCGCCGAGTTCCTCGCCTTCTGCCGCGGCGGCTCGTTCACGATCTGGTAGGATTCCACCTCCGACACGTCTCAACCGGCCGGATCGTTCGTTGTCCGGTAACCGATGCGCTTGGCAACCCCGGGCGGGGCCGGTTTACATATTCTTCGCGCCATCCGAGCCTCCCCCCGATGGAGTGGCTCGGAGCATTCGCTACCATCATTGCCTGAAGGGGCCGGAAGGCTGAAAAGGCCGTTCCGGTCCGCGACGGAGGAGTGACCCAAGCGCGAGGCCGGCCGTTCGCCGCCCCCGCGCCCGGGCTTGGACAGAAGAGACCACGCTCGAACCCGCCCGCAAGGTCGGTGTGCGCAGAGCGATCGCCCAGCGAAACTCGACGCCGGGGCGCCAGCAGAAACGCCAGCAGACACCGAAGGAGAAAGCAGATCATGCAGACCAGGAAGACCGCCGCCGCCATCGCAGCAGCCGCAGGCCTCTGCGCCGTCGCAGCAGCCCAGGACAGCACAAACATCATCGCCGACGCGCCACCGTTTTCCGACGCGCCCGAGGCGTTCGCGACCAACCAGGTCATCGCCGACTATGTCGTCGACCTCGCCCCCCTGACCACCAGCTGGGGCAATGTCTTCGGCGTCGCCCCCGTGCTCAAGCAGCACAACACCACCCAGGGCCAGTTCTACAACAACCTCCCCGGCGCAGGCTCGATCAGCCAGACCAACCTCATCGGCGTCAGCGCCCCTGCTCCCTTCTACCAGTTCTGGAACTCCGCGGGCTTCGGTGTCCACCCCACCAACAACACCCCGGCCACGCAGACCCTCTCCCCCGCCGGCCCCACCACCCAGTTCGCCATCGCGGCCTCAAGCTTCGACAGCGGCATCAACACCCAGCTCGTCGCCATCGTGAACTACGAGCCCTCAGAGCCCGGACGCCTCTATGTCCGGCGCATCAACGCCGCGGTCAACGGCGACCAGTTCTCCAGCAGCTCGCAGTTCGGCGGCGGCGCCGTCGACGCCAGCGGCAACCTCTACTTCCGCGTCGATGACTTCAATGTCACCCGCCTCCCGATCTTCAACGGCACCGGATCGATCCATGTCGACTCCCTCGGCCGAAACCCGAGCGTCGTCAGCGTCGTCTCCGACGGCTCCGAGCTCGACTCGTCGAACATCATGCTCGATGGCGCGACGACCAATGTCCTCGGCCCCGCGGCCATCCCCGCGGATCGCGCCGGCGAGCCCCGCGCAATGACCACCAATTTCAATGACGAGTTCATCAGCGGCTCCCCCACCGCGTTCGTCAGCCGCGGCGGCAGCCACTTCGGCGCCACCGGCGTCTCAACCCAGCGCGGCTCGCTCGCCTACAGCCCGATCACCGGGTCTAACCCGGACTCGATCGGCACGGCCGCGATCCTCACCAAGTCCACCGGCGGACCCACCGACAGCATTCTCGTCTGGGAGATCGACGCCAACGGCGAGGTCATCAGCGGATCCAGCCGCCTGCTCACCCTCCCCTCCACCATCTCCGACCCCGTCAGCGGTCACTCCATCTCCGGCGCCGAGATCGGCGAGTTCGATCATGTCCGCAGCCTGACCGCCTTCCGCGGCGCCAACGGCCAAGTCGCCGTCGGACGCCTGCCCAACGGGCGCAACATCGCCGCCGCCGTCACCTACAACCAGACCGGCTTCGGCACGAGCAACCAGCGCAATCCGCTGAACAATGTCGTCGCGGTCGACTGGAACCCCAACGATCCCTCCGACCAGAACTGGCGCCTCGTCGCCTGGGTCGGCCCCGACAGCGTGCTCGGCACCGCCAACGGCGGCGCGTTCAACTACTCCGGCGCCCAGATCGCCGGCGCAGACCCGACCCTCCCCGGCGCAGGCAAGGCGATCAGCGACGGCCCCGGCGGCCAGAACCTCGGCCGCCTCCAGGCCCTGGGCAACTTCGCAAACCTCGCCGGCCCCTCCATCAGCCCCCCCTACATCGACGCCAAGGGCAACATCTGGTTCGTCGCCTCGTCCTATGTCGACGATGTCGACCCCAACGGCGACCCCTTCCGCCGCGGCGGCACACGCCTCTTCCGCTCCGTCTGGGACAGCGCATCGGGCGGCTACGAGCTCGAGCAGATCCTCGAAGTCGGCGACATCATCGACGGACAAAACTCCGACACGCAGTACCGCGTCAGCTTCATCGGCGTCGCCGACGGCAGCACGCTCCGCTCGGGCACGCTCTGGTCCAACAACGGCAACGCCTCCGCCTGGAACAACACCGATCCCGCCGACATCGGCCAGCAGGACACCCGGGGCACCGGCGGCGTCTACCTCCCCGTCGAGATCACCTACGACAGCTCTGGCACAGGCAACTTCGACCGCAATGTCGACCAGACCTACCAGGTCGCCCTCTACATCGGCCACCTCGAAGAGGCCGCCCCCACCTGCCCGCCCGACCTCAACGGCGACGGCGTGGTGGACGCAGACGACTTCTTCCTCTTCCTCCAGCTCTTTGCCGACGGCGATCCCCGCGCCGACTTCAACAACGACGGTGTGATCGACGCAGACGACTTCTTCGCCTTCCTCGCCGCCTTCGCCGCCGGCTGCTGAGCCGCGTTCGAGGCCGATAATCCTGTCTTCCGCCGCGGAACCCCCGTTCACCCGGGGGTTCCGTCTTTGCTTGCCGAGTATCATCCGCCCGAGAACGCACACAAGACCGTCGGCGGATCGCCGCCGAAGATAAGCAACACACGGTGCACGACATGAATCTCAGCACTCGCAGATCCAAAGCCACGCAGATCTCACGACGCATCACCGTCTCGCTCGTGATCGCGATCTTCGCCCCGCTCGCCGGCGCGCAGTGGAGCCCCGGCCAGGGCGACTGGACCAAGAGCCACGACACCGATATGCGCGTCATGACCTACAACATCAAGGCCGGCATCTCGTCGATGGAAACCAAGACCGACGGCCCCACCCAGTGGAACGCCCTCGCCATGATCGTCGCGGCGACACAACCGGACATCCTCATCATCCAGGAGGGCGGCGACAACAGCAACATCGTTCCCAACACGACCGTCGACTCGCCCCAGGTCCTCACCAATGTGATGGACATGTTCATCAACGGCGGCGTCGACATCTACAACAACAACACGCCCGTCACCGCCTATGTCCGTCGCTACGCCCCAGACTTCGAGATGCCCTACATCTTCGTCAGCACCATCACCGACAACTTCAACAGGAATGTCATCCTCAGCCGCTATCCCTTCAAGGACCTCAACGCCACCGGCTCGCCCCTCCGCAGCGACATGCACCCGCACCTCCCCGCCGGATGGGCCCCGGGAGGCAACGGCGGCATCAGGGGCATGCAGTTCGCCGAGATCGAACTCCCGGGCGACATCTACGCCGGCGACATCATCATCGGCAACGCGCACCTCAAAGCCTTCGGCGACCCCGCATCACGGGCCCAGCGCCTCGAAGCCGCACAGAACCTCAGTTCCTATGTCCAGCAGTTCTTCTACGGCGACGCCTCCAATGTCCCCAACCCCAACGGCTGGGTCCTCACCTCCAACCCGCCCGCCATCGTCCCCTGCCGCTACACCCCAGTGATCTACGGCGGCGACCTCAACGAGGACGAAGCCACCAACAACCGCCGCGGCCCCGCCGAGTGGATGCGGGCCGGCGCCGTCACCGGCGGGAACGACGGCATCGACCGCGACGGCTCCGACGGCGCCTTCGACAACGCGACCGATGTCTTCTCGGGCAACCGCGCCACCTTCGGCTCCAGCACCAAGCTCGACTACCTGATCTACCCCGACAGCATCGTCGGCCGTCGCAGAGCGTTTATCTTCAACTCCGCCACCGCCTCGGCCAACAACGCCCTGCCCCCGTTCTTCAGCCAGTTCGGAGGCCCGCCGCAGAACATCTCGGTCGTCGCCTCCGACCACAGGCCGGTGGTGCTCGACGCGATCCTCACCCTCGCCAACGAGGGCGACTGCCGCCCCGGAAGCTTCATGCTCACCGGCCCCATCTCGGGCACACTCGTCACCGATCCCGAGCCTGTGTTCGCGTGGGAAGCCGCAGACGAAGCGGTCTCCTACACCCTCACCATCGCCACCGACGCATCGTTCAACGACATCGTCTTCGTGCAGCATGACATCCGGAGCACCTCGTTCACGCTCCCCGCGGGCGTGCTCGACAGTTGCGGCACACTCGTCTGGACCGTTGACGCGGAGAACCCCAGCGGAACCACCGCGGCCCAGCAGGGCTCCGAGAGCTTCCTCGTCCCCTCGCCCGCCGACCTCAACGCCGACGGTGTTGTAGATGCGGACGACTTTTTCCTCTTTCTCCAGCTCTTCGCGGCGGGGGACAGCCGTGCCGACTTCAACAACGACGGCGTGATCGACGCGGACGATTTCTTCGCATTCCTGACCGCGTTCGCCGCTGGATGCCCCTGAACAACCCGGTGCAAACCCCAAACACACCGCCGATGCCCGCCCGCAAAGGCGGGTCTTTGCATGCGAGCACGATGCTGAAGAAATCGCAACCCGACCTCTCACTTCGCTGCACAGACTAATTTAACGCATCCCGCCGACACCAACTCTCGCACAAACACAGCCAAGACCCACACTGCCGCCGAAGCATGACGCTTGACGATCCGTGGCGGTCGGGTCTTCCGCTGTGCCCCGGATTCACTTAAACTTCACTGATCCACGCTCTTGGGCCCTCTAGCCTCTTACTGCCGGAGCGCTCATCCGAGCAGGATCGACTGCGCACCGGCAATGTCGACGCCCGATCTCGGGCAGGTGCCGCAGACCGTGTTGGGTGAGAGAAGAACGGGAGGGCCTCGGAAGATGTTTGCTCGCGGCCACATCCAGAGGAGCCGTTGCATCCAGACGGTCCGCCGCACTCACCCGGCGGCAACCCAATAAGAGACCCAAGGATCCGCCCCGGCCGACGCCGCGGCGATATGTTTGTTCACGCAGGTAGTGAGCTGAAACTCGGAGGAAGAAAAGAATGCGAAACAGCAGACTCAGGAACACCGTCATCGGAGCTGGGATCCTCGCCGCAGCAAGCGGCCAGGCCCTTTCGACCACCATCAATGTCCCGGGCGACTTCCCCACCATCCAGGAAGCCATCAACGCGGCGCCGAACGGCGCGTTGATCCAGGTCGCGCCCGGCACCTACAACGAATCCATCGACTACATCGGTAAGTCGCTCACGATCGAGGGCGCAGGCGCAGGCCAGACCACCATCGACGCCTCGACCTTCAACGCCCCCGCGGTCACGATGTTCGGCATCGCCGACGGCGCGCGGATCGGCGGCGTGACCATTATCGCCGGCGCAGGCGTCGAAGAACCTGCCGACCCCGCAGACCCCAGCCTCGGCACCGTCACTTTCGGCGGCGGGCTCTACATCATCGATTCCTCCGCGGCCATCCGCGACTCGGTCGTCCGCGACGCCGATGTCACCGGCTCCGGCGGCGGCGCATGGCTCGCCAACTCCGTCGTGCAGGTCTCCGGCTCGGAGTTCCGCAACAACTCCGCCGACGACACAAACACGAACTCAACACTCAACACCGGACGAGGCGCCGGCATCGCGGCAACCTCAGGATCGCTGCTCACCGTCACCAACTCCCTCTTCACCGAAAACTTCAGCTCCGGCACCGGCACGAGCATCAGCGTCATTCTCTCCGACGCCAGCATCCAAGACTCGGTCTTCGACAACAACACATCGATCGGTCGGGCCGCGGGCGTCGGTATGATCGGCTCGGCTGTCGATATCATCGGCTGCGAGTTCACCGACAACACCTGCGAGTCCTCCGGCGGCGCGATGAACATTGCCAGCTCCGTCGCCAATGTGACCGACACCCTCTTCTCGGGAAATACCTCCAATGACTCCCGGGGAGGCGCGGTCTCGGTCCTCAGCGGCACCGCGTTCTTCACCGACTGCTCGTTCATCGGCAATGTCTCCGATAACAACAGCAGCAACGGCGGCGCAATACAAGTCTCCGGCGAGGGCACCGAGGCGTTCATCTCCGGCTGCCTCTTCGAGGACAACAGCGGCTACAACCGCGGCGGCGCCATCTTCGTCCTCACCGCCCATGTCGACATCGAAGACTCGATCTTCCGCGGCAACAACAGCGTCCGAGGCGGCGCCATCCACTTCAACTCCAACAGCACCGCCCACATCCGCGACTCGATCTTCGACAACAATGTCACCCCCACCGGCGAGCGCAGCCAGGGCACCGCCATCTACGCCCTCGGCACCAACGCCGTAGACCCCGAGGCCGAGATCCTCTTCGAGAACTGCCAGTTCATCAACCATGTCGCCACCGGCAGCGGCCGAGGCATCATCTACTCGACCCTCAGCTCCTCCGTCGGCGGCGGGAATGTCCGCATCGCCGACAGCACCTTCGACAACAACACCTCGACCGATCGCGGCGGCGTCGGCTATGTCACCGGCGACAGCAGTGAACTCCCGGTGGCGAGGCTCACCCTCCAGAACACCACGATGCTCAACAACACCGCCAACGGACGAGGCGGCGCCTTCTACATCGGCAGCGGCGCCGACCTGATCATCGAGGGCTCCACCATCGACGGCAGCACCTCCGGCGACCGCGGCGGCGCCATCTACATCTTCCGCGGCAGCGCCGCCATCCGCGACTCACGCATCGCCAACTGCGAAGGCGATGAGGGCGGCG
>JAFIFZ010000028.1 GCA_020831775.1 Phycisphaerales bacterium | reverse complement strand
CTCGCAGGGCTGGTACGAGCCGAATCCCCAGTCCAAGAAGCCCTCGCCGAAGGAGGCCGTCCGATGAGCGACGGCCCGACCCGGTACTACCTCTACATCCCCGTCTGGGCGACGGGCACCCCGCCGCAGGGCGGCGGATCGAGCGGACTTTCATCCGGGTCCGGCCCCGGTGGCGGCGGCGGGTCGTCGAGCGAGAGCTCAGAGTCGATGAGCGAATCGATGTCGAGCACCATGACCGACACGGCCTCGTTCTCGACGCCCAGTTGGATGATCTCCAGCGGCAGCTCAGGCGGCGGAACAACCCCGCCCGGCGGCAGCAGCGGTGGGGGATCCCAGACCTCGACGCCCTCGGTCTCGATCTCCGACAGCACCTTCACCGACCCGACACCGAGCACGCCCAGCGCCTCGAGCGGCGGCACGACGGGCGGCACCACAGGCGCCACCGGGTCCGGGTCATCGCAGGGCTCGCAGCCGGGCTCGGGCGGGACCGGCTCCAGCGGCGGGCCGCACTCCTCCGGCCATGGATCATCCGGTTCCTCCGGACCCGCATCCTCGGGACCCGTGTCTTCGGGCGCGTCCGGTTCCAGCGGCGGCCCCGCATCGAGCTCCGCCGGGCCGTCGTCGGGATCGCCCGGCGCGACCTCCGGCTCGACGGGTCCCAGCGGCTCGACCAGCGGCTCATCGGAAAGCTCGTCGAGCGGGTCTTCCTCCTCGAGCTCGTCGTCGAGTTCCTCCTCCGGCTCATCGGCCACCTCCGGCGAGCCTCCCCTCAGCTCCACCAGCGAAAGCGGAGGCGAGCCGTCGGCCTCGACGGACGAAGAGACGGATGTTGATGATGACGAGGAGGAGGGGGAGTGATCGGAGTGAGTGCTGAGGTGGAGCAAGCGGTATGTCGAACCGATTCCTTGCGGCCGGGTGGTCGAGGGCGTGTGGGTCCACAACGACATGGCTGGCGCGACCGCCTCGGGGTCCGAGTCCGGCTCTGGCAGCAGCCCCGGCATCTCAGCGACCGGCCCAGGGATGGGCAACATCATGAGCGGGATCGTGACCTTCGGGACAGGGCCGGAGCAGTTTGTGAAGAAGTAAGGCAACACCGGTCTCAGACAATCATCTAGGGATCGCCCAAAGACCGTTTTGAGACCCCAAGCTACGCTCCAGAGTTACATCAACAGTGCCTCCTGCTCCAAGGCACGCTGGTGTCTGTCGAACAATTCCATGAGCCGTGTCACCTCGGGAGGGAGCGCTAGCCGACGGAGTTGTGTCAGAGCGGTCGTCTGTTCTGTGAGCAAAGTCGTCTTGCCATGTACCGGCAAGAGCGCGTCCACCCGAGACGGCGCATGAAGTGAAACCCGATCGCCACACCGACCTTTGAGCCTCAGGTACTCGGTACAACCAACCGGGTCGTAGTCCCCCCATTGGACGATATCGCACTCGGCCATCTCTTCCGAAGCAAGCCAAGAAAGAACACGCTCCGACAAACGCCCGGCTGCGTATATCGCCAGATCGCCCTCCGGAACTTCCTGCTCAAACTGCCAGAAAGGCTCGGCATTCTCAACAACGACAACACGCCCAGCAAACCGGTAGCGTCGAGAGTCCTCAAGTGTGATCGCTGCAGCACCGCACAGCTCTGTCAGCTCGGCGATCTGAATCACGTTTCCTGATTGATTCACAATCGCCACTCCTGGTTTCACAGAACGCAGCAACAGGCCCTCGTAGCGACCGCGAAGCGCCGTCTTGGCGTTGCCGAGCAGTCTAACAGCGTCGATTCGATCGCGAGGCAGCTCCTCAGGCTCTTCCAATCCGATCGGATAACGCGACGATACAAAGAGTTCAAATGCGTCTAGGTTTTTGACTCGGATCGTCTCGCCTCGCCCTGACCGGCGACACTCGACAGCGCCGCAAGTCTCAAGGGCCATGACCATGGGCTTGCATGTCGCAGGCACAGCAGACATGGGAAAGCCCTGCTCCATTTGCGCTCGCAAGGCTCGAAGAAACCTTCGCTCAGTCTGCGACATCTTTCGCCGGCTCCTTGGTGGATGCTCGCTGGGTCGCTCGCAGTGTTCGACGCGCGTCAATGAAGAATCGGCCCTGGCGGTCTTGGCCGAGGCTGTACACGGTCACGGACGGATGGGCGAGAGGCTCGGCCCGCACTCGGGGTTCGGCAGTGATGGGCACAACGCCACGTTCGACCGCCATCGCGGTAGTCGCGTGCAAGTTCTTATCGTCGAGCTGGCCGGTCTCGTCGAGGTAGAAGTGCAGCCGGTACCTCTTGTCGGCAACGACCGCCCGAACGAGCTGAATGAAGATCATCGCCTTGGCGGTCATTCCGGTACCAGTGCTTCCAATCTCGTCAAGTGACTTGGCTTCGGTCCAATGCCCATCCATCCCTTGGACGCGGATGCGGATCGCGAACAGATCCTGAAGGCGAATGACCTTGCCGTCCTTGATCCAGCGCCGCAGTCGGTCGCGAGCCCTATCAAGGGTCTCTCGATCAGCGAAGAGTCCGTCTGGACCGGTCAGGCTCTCCAGGAGGTCGCAGGCCTCATGCTGCCGTGTCACACTAAGCTGCACTTCTTTCAGGTTGCTGACGCGGTGATGCTTCATCGCGCTGTTGACTCGCGTGGCTGCGTTGGAAATTGCTCGCACCCCTCGCATGAGGGCGTCGAGGCGTGCTCGGATGGTCGTAAACAGCGCATCCCAGCTCTGCTGGTTCGCCTGATACAGCTCGGACATCGCGCGGCGAGTGCCGATGAGCTCGCGCCAATCCTGCTCTTCGTCTCCAACGAAGTATGGGCCACGTGAATGTTCCCGAGCGATCTCGGCGATCCTGCGCTGGATGGTCGAGAGCCTGTCACGCTCGTGCTTGCAGTCCGCAGCCTGCTTGGCGATGACCTTAAGGGTAGCGACGCATTCGTCGCATCTGCGAAAGAGGTCCGTGGGGGCATCTTCCACGTCGTCCGCATTCGACAATGTGCAGAGATCGGCCATACCAACCACCTCGAGCGCTACTTCAACATCGCGTTTGGCTTCTCGCAGCTGGTCCTGGCGGTCCCGGATCGCCTTCGCGTTCTGGTTGATCTGGTCCCGCTTCTGCCCGATCTCGACTTCCCTTGCACGGAGTGCATCCAGTCGCGTGTCGATCTCATTAAGTTTCTGTGACAGCTGGACTTGTTCGCTGACTCGCTCCGGCCTTCGATCCCATCGCCGGCGATAGTCGTCGTACTCGGCGAGCCGATCCGCTTGCTCGGCATGGCGTTGCTCTATCTCGGCAAGCTCTGCGTGCGCTCGTTCGATGTCCTCGGCCACGTGCAATCGTTTGAGATCGTCCTCTAGCCGTGCTTTGGTAATTCGCAGCAATGCCCTGGCGGCTTGGGGGTCGTCGTGCTCTGAAAGATCTGGACCTGCGAGAGAAGTAAGACGCACCAGAACACGTCCGTCATCATATGTGTCGCTTTCGACATGCTCGGCAAGAGCCGCTATCCGCGCGAGAAGCTCTTCAGGCCTGGCGACAGTGACATCATCGCCAATGGCGAGCCGAAGCAGCCCAGGATTGAGCACCCGGAATGCTTTGTCGATTGTTTCCCACGCCACACCCTGCTCGACCAGCCAGCCACGAACTTGGCGTTCCCAATGCTCCAGTGAACGCTCTTGGGATTCAGCTTCGCGCTGAAGGCTACGGACGGATCGCCGCATAGCACCATGATCGAACGTGCCTGCTTGTCGAAGCAACTCCTTCTTGGCGGCAATGGCATCTCGTGTCGTGGCGGCATTGTCTCGCATGGTGTCGAGCATCTGCGGTGTAACGGAGCGCCATCTCGAGTGCGCGGCATCAAGTTCAGCAAGATTGCGCTGCACATGTTCAAGCTCGGTCCGCAGACTGCCCTTTGCAGTATGGAGGTCGCCTCGCTGGCTGTCTAACTGAACCAAGGATTCATCCATAACGACAGTCGCATCCTGCGCTGCCACCTCGTGAGTACGGCATGCCTGCAGTAGCTCGGCGAGTTCTGACAGACTCATTGGGAGTTCATCGGCGATGCGAGATCGATAAACGCTCAGGCGCTCACGCCGTTGTTCCCCATCATCGATCATGGGTCCTATGGCTTCGAGAAATGCGAGTTGCGATTCCGTACGCTCTGCGCGTTCAAACTCATCGCGGTACTCAGCCGCTACGTCGAGCTTGAGTTCCCCGACTTCAGAAGCATGGCAGTCAATGAGTAGCTGGCGGAGTTCTGCCGCACTCATGTCGCTCAGCGACAGCAGTCGTACATACGCCTCTCGGAAGGATCGGTAATCCTCGCGCGTTCGTATCGGGAGAAGCCCGAGCTGTGGAAGATGGCCCGTGTTCTGCGCGGTTCGGGCACGTCGTGAAGCGGTGCAAAGGACCTCCCACAGCTGCGATTGCTTGACCTCCAGGAGCGATCGATCGGCCAGGCGAGCCTGCACCAAGTCGAATGCGGCGACGCGACCGTCGGTATCTCGAAAATCCTCCTGCTGAAAGCCTCCGGCAAACATATACCTGGCAAAGGCCGAGCCGGCCAGGCGACCCCGGCCGACGACCAGCAGAGTCTGAGGGCCAAGGGCGGTGACGCACTCAAATAGCAGGTAGGACGGGGCGCTCCCGAAATAATGCTCGCGTGTCTCATCGGGAGAGCGTGGAAAGCGCATTTTGCGGATGTCGTCGACATACAGGAACTGCAGTGCGTTCACCAACGTTGACTTCCCACGATTGTTGGGAGCCACGAGGTGGATAGGACCATCCATCGCCACATCGGCAAAATGATAGCCACCGCTGTTGATCACCACGAGACGCTGAACGCCAAACTCAGTCACTTGCCCTCCCCTTCGCTCTCATCATCATCAAGATCCGAGACTCCGTCCGTTGGCTCGGAGGACTCGGACCATTGATCGTCCTCAGCAAAGTGAACACAAAGATCGATGAAGCGATGCACGGGTGGCAAGAATTCGAACTGGGCCTCGGGAAGCATTCGAACGACTCCAAGGCGATCCAGAAGTTGAAGCACACGAGCGAGCCCCGCCTCGTCGACGCCGACAGCGGACATCATGGAGCGTCTCTGAGCCGTCTGAAAGTGTGGGAGCTCCGCGACTCGAAACGATCGCCTCAGCAGTGACCGCTCCCACGAACGGTCATCGGTCTGGAACTTTGTCTCGTCGAGAGCCTGAAACAAGATCAACATGAACAGCAGGGCCGCACGCATTCGCTCAGAGCGGATCGAACCTCGGCCCTGGAGGTAGTAGAAGCCCTGGGGGTGCCTCTGGAGGTCGTACCCAAGACCCGCCAATATGTGAGCGTACTGAGGGGCGTGTCGATCTAAGTCGAGAAAGTCGGCTCCGTCCTCTCGGCTGAGATGACGCCCGCTCCGCAAGGAGCGGAAGACCGACGACAGGCGTGCCGGGAGCGGAATGAGTGCCGAGTTGGAGATCACGTCAGTCATGAGCTGGAGCCCTCCATGCCCAGATGTGTGCATCCATATCGACACCGCGGAAGACATAGGTGCGAGTCCCTGCACCAGCGGCGAATCCATCTGCCTCTAACTCCAAGAGGTCATAGAGCAGACCGGCCGGCCCGTCCGCAGCCTCCCAGCCAACCCTGTCGCAAATCCATTCCAGTACATCCGGAACATGTGAGGAAGCTTCAAGTGCTGCGAGGAGCGCCCCTGCGCCCCATGGGACGTCCATTTCGGATTGGCTGCCAGTCCCCAACAGCGGTGGTGGCTCGACTCTGTAGCTACGTGCGCCAGACACGACCGTCTTCGCGCCCCGATCACTGATGATCGGGCCGTCTTGATCAATGACCACTTGAAGGTGTCGGTGAAGGCCGAGTCGATCCCATCGATCGTTCGCCATGGCCTCGAGTGCACGGTTGACGCCGCGTGTAATGGTGGACTCTCGAGCAGCGGCTTCGCAGAGTGGTCCGAGCTCTCGATTGGCCTCGTGAGCTCGGCGAAGCGTACTGCGACGGAGCCAAACGACATCCCGGCTTGCCGTTATCGCGGCTTGTCTGAGTGAGTCATCGCGAATGCCGATCGTATCCTGCGCTATTGATTCGCAGTCTGAGGCAATACGCTCGCAAACCATGTGGAAGTCGCCACCGATGTCGACGAGGCCAAGTACCGGCTCCAAGTAGCTTGCATGAAGATCAACAAGTCTCGAGAGCCTCTTTCGTATCTGAGTCGCATCCTCCTCCGAGCGGTATTTTGACACCTCGTTGCCGATGCGGTCGCAGTTGGCTCCGACGGCACCCGCGATGCTCGCGAGAGTGTCGGTTATCTCGTCAAAGAGATCGACCACCGCGATGTCATACCGGTCATCACCGCCGGTCAGCGAGCTAGTTGAAGATTCAAGGCGCGAAGCGAGGTCGATCAGCTTCTCGACCCACCCGCGGACTACCCCGGGGCTTGCAAGAGCGTGCCGCTGCTCGAGCTCTGCCAGGAATGCTCGGAGGTACGGCGGAGGTGCCCAGTCCCCGGTCGCTTGCGTGACCGCGCCGAGTTCTCGAAGGCGTCGCGCGATGGCTCCCGCGTTCGCGTCTGGCGGACTGTGGGTGCCGCAGAAAACTTCCAGCTCCGATTCGGATGTGAACCGTCGGTTCTCACGGCACATCGCCGAGAGTATCTGATAGTGCTTCGCGAGGAAGCGGATGAAATCAGTTGGGTGGCGGGCCATTGGCAAGAGGGAGCGATTTGGGCCGAGGAAGCAAATACTTCCCCTATTGGTGCTCTGCCAGGCGCAACGTGGCCTGGCTGTTAGGGTTATTCTAACCGTTCACAGCCCCATGCCCCAGACTAGGAGGGGCGAGGCCCGTTGTGATCGGAAATGTCCGATAATACGACATGGACACGTCCGGACGATCAGAGATCACGCGCCAGCAACTGTACGAACAGGTGTGGGCGACCCCGTTGCGGGTGTTGGCATCGGAGTACAGCCTGTCGGATGTCGGCCTGGCCAAGGTCTGCAAGAAGTACGCCATCCCCCGACCGCCTGTCGGATACTGGGCGAAGGTGGAGCATGGCAAGAAGGTCAAGCAGCCGCAGCTACCCCCTGCTCCCGAAGGCGTCGGGGAAGTCATCTCGTTTACGCCAAAGCCTCTGCAGGACGAGAGGGCGACACAGAACGCCCGGGTCTTTTTCGACGAAGCACTGGGGGCAGTTGCGGCCCGCGTGCAGCGTGGAGAACTCGTGCATCAGGTCGGCACGAATCTGCGCGGTTGCACAGCTCTCACAAGGATGACACGTGAAGCGCTCGCTGCAGCGGATCGCAAGCCTAGGAGAGACAGCCGCGGAACCCTGATCAGCGAGCCGCGATACATGGAACCGTACATTGCCGTATCTGCCTCCAAGGAGCTACGCCAGCGTGCCTTGCTCCTGGTGGACGCGATAGTGAAGACGCTTCACGGCCTGGGCTGTGAGGAGCACCCGCCGAAGGACGAGTGGAATCGAACGGCCATCCTCGGTCTCGGCGGCTACAGGTTTCAGCTTCGAATCCGCGAACGTACCAGGAGGACCGACCACGTCCTCACACCTGATGAGAAGCGTAACAAGGAACGATACAGCTACAGCTTCGCGCCGAAGTACGATTACGTGCACACAGGAGAGCTCTTCGTGGAGCTCAACCGAGCCGGATGGTCTCACGACTTTTTCAAGATCAAGGATGGCAAGCGAGCTGGACTGATTGAGGATCGCATCGCCGAGATCGCCATGGCGGTGCTCCAGGAAGCGGATAGAGACCTTGAGCGGGCGTACCAGCAGAAGCTTGCAGCGGAGCGGGAGCGGGAGCGACGACAGTTGGCCGCACAGGAAGCAGAGCGCCGGCGAATCGAGGAAGAACGGTTGAAGGCAGAGCAAGCATGTCGCGACCGCTTGGCCGGGCTGGCGGAGGACTGGCATATGGCGGGCTCCGTCCGACTCTTCATCGCGGAGGTGCGTCGACGCCTCACCGAGGAGACTCTCACGGCAGACGACAAGGACTTGATGGAGCGTTGGCTCTGTTGGGCGGACAGGGTGGCAGACGAATGCGATCCCTTCACCCGGTCAGTCGGAGACCTCCCTGAATGCACTCATCCAGGTATCAAGTCACACGAACGGGCCATCCGAGAAGCGCAAGCATCAGAGTCACAGAGATCTACGGATGGAACCTGAGTCGACGGTTGAGCGTGCCGCCACGTCGCTCTTGAAGACCCAGACGATCTCCGCGAGATCTCCGCCCCGATCAGAGTCCAGCCAGCACTATTCTCACTACGCGCAACCCTCCTCGAAACGGGAGGGTTGTTTCGTAGTGGGTTTCCAACGCGGTCCCTCGGGGACGCCCTGAGTTCGACTCCATCTTTCCGTTCATACCGTTCGGTACCGTGCTGGCGACCGCCCGATCGCTGGGGCGGCCGCCGCCGGCTGAGCCGGTGCGTGTTGTCGTGGGCCCGTCGCCTGTGGCCGAGCAATGGGAGCGGAGCATCATGAACACCGGACGGCGCGTTGTCACTGAGCGATTCGGCGCCGCTCTGGGGGTGATGGGAAGCGTGCTGTTGTGCGTGGGCTGTGCGACATCGCCGCGGCAAGAGCCGGAGACGCCGCGCGAGGTGGAGGGCGCGGAGGCCGGCGAGTTCGTGACCGCGGCGGAGCTCGATGAACTTACCCGCGCGTTTGCCGATCGATATGTCGGTCTTCTGTTTTCCGCCTGTGAAGCTCTGAAAAAAGATAACGCTGATCCGGTGCAGCTGCGGGAGGCGCAGTCGCTGCTGCTGGATGTCGCGACCAATGTGTACGACATCGCCAGCAATGCCGATCCGTTCACTCGCGTGCTCGATCTGGTCGTGGTCACGCGATTGATGAGCCAGGTGTGGGTTGACGACGGTCGGGCCGAGCAGATCTTCGGTGATCGCGCCTCGCCGCTGGTTCGCGCCTTGGTCCACTCGCGTCAAGAAGCGTTCGAGCTGGCGGCGCGGGTGCTGACCGAGGAGCACCTCGCCGTGCTCGAATCGCTGCTGTTGGACTGGCGAAGCGAGAATCCAGAGATGATCCACGCCTCGTATGTGCGCTTCTCCAATTTTTCCATCGGGCGGGGGCAATCCAAAGCGTCCGAAGTGGCTCCGTCTAGTGGCCTCTTCAGGGAACTCGGGGATGCGAGCCAGGCGGTTGACGAGGTGCGCCTCTTGGGCGAGCGGGTGTTTTATCGACTCAAGCGGGAACCCATGCTGCTGCGCTGGCAGCTCGAGGCGGCGAAGTACGACCTGCTCGCAACCCCCGAAGCATCCCTGGCGCTTAACAACCTGGATCGGGTCGCCCGTCAGGTTGAGCGCTTGCCAGAGGATGTCGCGGCCGAGCGCGAGGCCATTCTCGCGGCTGTCGATTCTCGCATGGAGCGGGTAGACATGACGGTCGCCCATGCCAGAGATGTTGTTGCCGAGATAGAGTCGCTTGTGGTCGCGATCCAAGGTGCCGGCGAATCGCTCGACCCATTGCTCACAACGGCCTATGCCCTGTTCGCGAGATACGACGCATCGAACCGATGGTCCGTCGCGCAAGGGAAGCGACAATTTGACATACGCGAGTACACCGAGATGGTGAAAGAGACGGGGGCCACGGCGCACGATCTGGATCAGGTGCTTGAATCGTCGGCGGACCTATTGGCTTCGCCGGATTGGAGCGACCGGATCGACGAATGGAAAAGCGCAATGGATGGTCGGATCATAACGGCGGCCGACCAGAGCAAGTTAGTGATAGACGGCTTGTTCCTTCGTGTCTACATCGCGATTGGTGCACTGTTCGTCGTGCTCGTTATGTATCGACTCATCTCACTCGTGCTCGTGCGTAGAGTGTCATCTAGCCCGGCACGGAGCTGACCGGATGCTCGCCTGCGCGACCGCCTGACCGTGTGAGATCAGCACATGGGCATAGGAGAATGTGTGCCTGATCACCTCAGTCGACAATCGATTGCCGAGTTCTCTGGCTCTAGTCATCTACTCGGATCACATGCAGCATGAATCCCCCTTGCTCCAGCGTAAACGAAGCCATTGTGGGCTCGTCGCTGGCGATCAAGACACTCATGCGAAGTGTCGGATCAATCGTCGTTCTGAACATGCCGCCGCCCTGGTACATGAGTCTGAGGTGCGGGTATCCGGGTGCGTCTGCGAAGAGGCGGTCGCCAACCCCCCAGAGTCGGATGTCAAGGTTGATGACCTCAAGCCGGTATGTACCTGTGATTCGATCGATCAGCTCGTCCGGAACCGGAAGGTCCTTCAGAGGCGTCTCGTCGGCATGCTCCTCGACCCCGAGCACAGCAGCAGCGATGCGTGTTGCGGTCATCGAAGCGTTCACGGTCTGGCTGTTGGCGATGACTGCGATGTGCCAGTCGTCCTCGGGGAAGTACATCAGCGTCGAACTGAAGCCATTGATATTCCCGTCGTGAGAGATGCACACGCGATCGTGTACATCCCTCGTATCAAGACCAAAGCCGTAACTGTGAGTTGAGCAGTGAGTAAGCGTAGTCGGCGTAATCATCATCTGGAACAGTGCTGCATCTACCACGGTCCCGGCAACGAGTCGCTGCTTCCATCGCACGAGGTCGGATGCCGTGGCCATGAGGCCGCCGGCCGCTCCGGGATTGCGCATGTCGATCGGTTGCGCATTGGTGATGCCGCTGTTTCCCAGTGAATAGCCCCGTGCTCTGTGTTTCACGATGTCGGCGGACACATCGTATCGGGTGCTCTTCAGGGCAAGGGGTTCAAGCAACACATCGTGCAGCGCCTCGGCGTATGTCTGTCCTGTGATCTCTTCGATGACCATGCCGAGAAGGTAATACGCGGTATTGGTGTAGGCGAACCGCTGGCCCGGCGGAAAGCCGAGCGGCTTGTCGCGAAACAGGTCCAGCAGCTCTTCGGGCGTCAGTTCGCGAGACGCATGTTCTTGCCAGAACCCATCGACATCGGTGTAAATATAAATTCCAGACGTGTGATTCAGTAGATGGCGAATGGTGACGATGTGATCGCCTGTTGGGTACTCGATGTACTTGGTGAGCGGGTCGTCCAGTCCGAGTCTGTCCTGTTCGACAAGCTTCAGGATGAGAGCGGCAGTGTACTGCTTCGTCACTGAGCCGATGCGCAGCATGGTGTGCTCTGTCATGGGCACATCGTGTGCAACATCCGCAAGGCCGTATCCCTTAGCGATAATGAGCTCATCGCCTCTTGCAACCGCAATCGAGAGGCCGGCTGCGCCTGGCTGATGAAGTGATTGCTTTGCGATCTTGTCGATGCGCTCGATCAGCATCGCATGATCCGGGGATGCGATCGCCGCGGGTGTCGCGGTGGTATTGATGAGCAGAGCTGTGATGACAGCAACGAGGGGTAAAAGGGTCATTGGCATTGACTCCTGTCGGGATGGCGATCATGCCCAGAACGGCACGAGAGCATACTCGAAAACGAGCGATGGGACATTGGTTCCAAGTGAGAGCCTGTCAGGGGCTTGCGGGTGAGGTTGTGGCCGCGCCGGGACTCGGTGCCGGCTTGAAATGAATGCTGCGCCTTTCGCCAAGGTGTCGGCAGTACATAATTGGAGTGGAGGATATCGCGCTACCCAAGTGCCGCTGGTCATGAAGCGACGGGATTGTGGGGCTTCGACGAGATCTGGCGCGAGATGCTGGACGGCTCGGCTGGCTGAATGTTCGCGATGCAATGGAGGCAATGTCCCGCGGGGAACAATCGTTAGTCGGCGGGTTCAGACGGCCGGGGTCGCTTCCAGCAGCACCAGTAGTGGGCCGCCGCCGCGTGCCACACGATGTGGCGGAGCATGGCGCCGAGCATCTCCGACGCGGACCGGGGCCCGCCGTAGTCGATCACTGTGTCGGGTCGGAGGTGGGTCGCGGCCCACGCTTCCATGCGATCTATGTCAGCTCGGAGCGTGCCGATGGCGCCGGTCGGGTCCGGCGGGATCGGGGGCCACGCGTCGGTCTCGGGCCCGATGAGGTGGCGGGCGTGCAGCCGGAAGACCTCGGCTGTGTGGTGCAGGTGCCAGGCGGCTGTGCCGGGCTCGGCGGGATCGCCGAGGGTCTCGGCGGGGTGCTCGGTCAGGGTCATCGCGACAGATTCCCACGGCTCATCCACGCAGGCCCGGATCTGTGCGAGGGTGTCGGCGAAGGGGTGGGTGGCCATGGGCCCATGCTACCAGTCGAGGGCGCCACCCGCGCGATCCGGTGCTTCTCGGAGAGCACGCCCAAGCCTTCAGGGTATCGTCGACACGCTGATCGCTCGGAGCCCGTGCGGCGGCTCAAGCTCGAACTCGAAACGGAAGGCTGCTGTTTCCTCGCGGCCGTCGCGGCGCGTGAGGTGTGCGGTGACGGTCATTTCTCGATCGCCGCGCGAGACATAGGCGATCGGTGCGGCCGCCTCGGCGAACTCTCGCCAGAACGCCGCGTAGGACGCGTCCGATCGCCCTTGGCGTGCCGACTCGGAACGAAATCTGTTCGAGAATCTCGCCATCGCGTCGTTGTCGCCGAACGCCTTGAAGAACGCCGAAGCCGCGGCTCCGGCCCTGGTCTCTGGCCATCCTGCGTCCCCAACGTGCATTTCTCCCAGGGTGGACTCTCGCGCCAGCCGCAGTGCGCGTTCGAGGGCTTTGTCGGCGCTGACCTCGATGTGCGGCTTGACGCCCGTGCCTTCCCAGTTGGTCCCGGAGATCGGATTGCGGGCACGGAGGAACGGAACGCCCATGATGAAATGGTCGTTGACGCGCCGAGAACGTGTGGGGTGTGCGCCTCCGCCGGTTGTCTCGCCGATGAGCATGGCTCGATCAAGGTGCTTGAGGTTGTAGGCGAACTCCTCTGCGCCGGAGAAGGTGTAGCCGCTCGTGAGCACGTAGATCGGAAGGTCAGAGCGGAATCGTCTGCCCGGCACCGACTCCAGCGTGCGGTACTCGTCGACAGTTTCGCCGTTGCGGTCGAGCATGACATTGAGCAGCGTGGGTTCGTCGAAAAAATAGCTGGTGATGTACCGGATCATGTCCGGGCTGCCGCCGCTGTTGCGGCGGAGGTCGAAGATGAGCGCATCGGCGTTGGCGAGGAACGCCAGCGAGGCGGAGGCGACCTGCTGCGCCTCGTCACCGGCGATGAACTGGTCGAAGCGCAGGTAGCCGATGTTGCCCCGGAGCAGTTCAACCTTGCGGAAGTAGTAGTTCTCACGGCGGATGTCGTCAGCGCTCCGTGGATAGGCTGCCGCCGCGGCGCCTTGGGCTCGGGGGGAGTGAACCACGCCGAGGTGTCTGTCGTTGCTGACGGCACGCAGGTCGGTGGTCAGGCGTTCTGCCAGGGCTCGGTGGTCGCTGAGCGCGTTGTACTCGCCTCGTTCCAGGCGGTTGAGAATGTCAGCCGCCATCTGTTCGCCGAGATCGGGAAAGACATACTCGTCGCGCAGGATCGATGCGATGGAACCAACTGTCGCAACGAGATCGTCGGCCAACGGCGCGTTCGGCTCGGTGTGGCGCGCCTCCCCTTGTCCTTGGGCGGGAGGGGCGTCTGCGGCTCCGAAGAGCACGGCGATGAGGGCGAGGGGGCAAAGCTTCGCTCGGGGGTTCACTTGTGGGCTCCTTGGGTGTATAGTACGACTCGTACTATACCGGAGCCCTGCCGCCGGGTTGCAGGGCTTTGCGCCAGCGATGCGAGGCCCGTTCTGTATGCCCACGCCCAGAGAACTCAGCGAGCTGGAGTGCTTCGTGCTCGGCCTGGTCTGGCAGATCGGGCCGTGCACGCCGTATGTTGTACGCAAGTGCATGCTCGACTCGCCCTCGACGCAGTGGAGCGGCAGCGCCGGGTCGATCTATCCGTTGATGCGCCGGCTCGAGGACTACGCCTACCTGAGCGTCAAGCGTGAGGCGACCGGTCAGCGCAAACACAAGACATACGCCATCACCCCGGCCGGGCTGAAGGTGCTCAAGGAATGGATCGGCCCGCCGATGGGCGATGGGGTGGTGACGGTGACCTACGACCCGCTGCGCTCCAGGGCGAGGTTCCTCGGGGCGCTGAGCCGCAGCCAGCAGCTCGCGTGGCTCGAAGCCGCGCTAGAAGTGCTGGAAGAAGTGGATCGGCGGGTGAAGGAGTGGGAGGCGTCGTACGCGCTCGATGATGAGATCCTAAAAGTGATCGACCGGGCGGGCGAGCTTGATGTGCAATCTCGGCGGAAGTGGGTGCGCGAGGCGCTCGAGCGGTACGGCCATCAATAGCCAATCGCTCTGCCAATCGCTCTGCCAAGCGTGGATCTGCCGGGCTGCGGAGGAACGGAAGCTCTGCACCGTTCAGTATTCGGACGCTGAAGGCTGCGTATCAGAGTCTTGGAATCGCTCTTTCGTGGGCGGGCCGGCGGGTTCTTCATCGACCCGAGCCGGAGGCGCCGTCTTAGATGTCGTGGTCTTCGCGCCGGCGGTGATGATGAAGCGCAATGCATCTTCAAGTTTCATGTCCAGCGGCGTGACATTCTCACGGGGCACCAGCAGCAGCATGCCGCCGAGCTGGTACGACTGTGGGAAGTAGACGACGATGTAATCGTCCCCTCCAAGACCTTCGGGAAGGCCTTCGTATGTGTCGCGCATCAGCAGGCCGACGGCCTTGATGCCAGAGTCACCGAAGGTGACCACGACGACCTGGTTCACCCCGCCCTCTTCGCCTTTTCGCGTGAAAAAGCTGAGCAGATCTCGCACGGCGCCGTAGATGGTCTTCACGAGCGGCACGCGGCCGATCCTGCGCTCGGTGATATTGATGAGCTGCGGAACGCCGTAGACATTGATGAGCAGGCCGAAGATGAAGACGACGATCACGCCAGCCGCCAAACCCATGCCCCGGATGTACCAATTGTCAGGAATCACATACTGGATCGCCGTGCCGAGCACACGCTCGGCGACAGAAGCGAGCCAGCCGAGCACGACAACCGTGACGATCAGCGGCAGGAGCCCGACAAGCCCCTGGGTGAAGATGGCGGCAATGCGGCGAAGCAGACCGCTCACACTCCGCGGCCAGAGTCTGGCCGCCCGAGATCGGGGAACGCGAGATGTCGCATTGTTGGTCAACGACTGATGCTACGCGATCAGCGGCGCTGATGCGATCAGAATGTCGCAGATAGAGCGGCTTGTTCGCTCGCATTCTGTTTGTCACACCTGCTGCCATGGCGTGCAGATCATGACATGCGGATCCCGGTGGAGATTCAAAGCAGAAACTTGTGATCGTCGAGCGGTCGTGGAGCGCCTCGATCGCCATGGGCACTGACAGCCACGGGACGCAATTCGGCTGTATTGAGCGTTGCCTGGTGCTGTCGTTCCTCCCCGGCGGCGCTGTGGTGAAGGACAGCCTCTGCGCGCACATGGTCAATGGCGTCGAGTGTGTGAGTGACGAAGTGGGCACACGGGTGTGATAGCTGCCGCCGCACTCGTCGGGCGGTAACGCGATCGAGAGACGCGGTCACAAAATCAGGTTTCGGCTGCATTGCGCAGCCTCCGACTCGATTCAACGGTCTCCTAGTATTTCGACTTCCTCTCCCAGAACATCCTCGACATAGAGCATCTGGATGGCTACCGCGCCGATCACCGCCAGGGGCGTTGCCAGGATGACGCCGGGGATACCGGCGACGACACCGCCGGCCAGTTGGATGATGACGGTGTAGGCCGGTGCGATGTGGACTGCTTTCTTGGTCGCCAAGGGGTAGATCAGGCTGCTTTCGGCGGTCTCGACCAGAAAATAAAGGATGGCCACATAGAGCACGACCAGCGGGCCTTGGACCAGCGCGACCATCAGAGCGGGGATCGCGCCGAGTATCGGACCGATGTAGGGAATGAAGGTCGCCACACCGGCAATCAGACCCAGGGTGAAGGCCATCGGCACGCCGAGCACCATGAGCCCGATCCAGGCGAACACACCGACGAACAGCATGGATGCCAGGCGCCCCAGCAGCCAGTAGCGCAGGCTCTTGGTCTGGGCCTGCATCAGCGCGTCGGCACGCTTGCGCTTGGCTCGAGGGATCAGGATCAACAGGTTCTTGACATAGACCTTGGGCGACAGGGTAAGGTAGAGGGCAATCAGCGCAATGAGTGAAATACTGGCGAGGGCGCCGATCGTTGTCGAGAAGACACCGAGCAGGTGATCCGGTATGTCCAACCCGTGATCGCTGGCGTCGTCCTCCGCACCCTCAATCGCTTCCTTGAGCCATGGCAACTTGTCGACGAAGTCGCGGAGCTTGTCGATCGCTTGTGGAACCTTGTCGATGAACTTCGGAAGCTGCTCGGCGAGCTGGGGCCAGATCACGGCGACGGCCCCTCCAATCAACGCGGCAAGCAGCAGGTAGGTTGCTGCCAGCGACCAGCCCTCCGACAGGGGCGTAAGACGTCGGATGAGGGAGCGCACACCGGTGATCGCGACGGCCAGGAGCACCGATGCAAAGATCAACAAAATCACATCGATCAGCTTGCTGAGAAAGAAGACTGTCAAGACCGCCAGCACCACCAGACCGATGGTCACCAGAACGCGGGATACAAACACAGATGAGACTTCCCGCGCTGGCACGCTTCACCTCCACGAGTACTCCCGCCCTCCAAACACTGAAGCCGGCTCGCGTTTTGCCGCCGTCCCGCCATCCCATCCGCAAAACGACATCGTCGTTCGATACTGCTGATGGTCCGCCAAGAGGGTGGCCGGCAGAGCTCGCGGCCTCTCGCCCTCGCGCGGTCAGCGGCTCGGCGCCTTCGTTCTGTGATTGAACCGTTTGCCGGTGCGCCGGGCGTACACCTGCGTGACCTCCGCCCCGTATAGAACCACCAGCGAGGTGTAGTACACCCAGACCAGGAGCGCGATCACCGATCCTGCCGCCCCGTACGCCGAGCCCACTGCGCCCTGCCCCAGGTACAGGCCGATCAGGAACTTGCCGACGGTGAAGAGCGCCGCGGTGATGACGGCTCCGACCCAGACGACATGCCAGGCGACCTCGACATCCGGCAGAAACTTGAACATCACCGCGAAGAGCAGCGTGAAAATGCACAGCGAAACGACGAGGCTGAGTGTCTTCCACACCCAGCCGTGGTCGATGATCGGGCCCACGAGCATAGCGACAACCATGTCCGCCACCATGGAGATGACGAGCAGAAAGGCGATGACGATGATCAAGCCCAGGGACAGGACGCGTTTGCGCAGCCAGTTCCATACACCGGCCCTGGCGCTGACTCTGACATTCCAGGTGCGGTTGAGGGATTTCTGAAGCTGAGCGAAGACGATGGTTGCGGAGAACAGCAGGACCCCAAGCGAGATCAGCCCGGCCACGGTGCCCGCCCTCGGGTTGGCTTCGCCGCTCTGCATGACTATCTTGATGGTGTCAGCGCCGGCCGCGCCGACGATCTGGCCGATCTCGGTGACAATCTGCTGCTGCATCTCCTCGCCGAAGAAGCTGGCCGCCCACATGAGGAGGATGACCAGCGGGGCAAACGAGAGGGCGGCGTAGAAGGCCAGCGCGCCGGCTAGCGTGAGGACATCATCCTCGATGAACTCTCTGATGGTTTGCTTGAAGGCGCCCCAGACGCCGGGCTGAGGCGGGGCCTTCGTCTTGGTTGCGGTGGAATGAGACACGAAAAGCTCCCGTGAACAAGAAAGCGTAGCGCGCGGGGTGCGTAGGGCTCCCGCGGAACCCACCGCGTCGGTGTCGATCGCGCGGACTAGGTGGTTCTTGTTCCTGATATCACTGTATTCCCCTTACCTCGTTTCGCCGACTCATTGTCCGCATGCGGTGAATGACAAACGGGGACTCGGTTCGGCCGATGGCTTTGGTATCGAGTGTGCGACAGGTCGTGCTCAGCGGATGTCGAACGCCTCAATCAGGATCTGTTTGATCCGCACGCCTTCCGCTTTCAGCTGTGCTTCGATCGATCGTGTCATCGCGGTCGGGCCGCAGAGCATCCAGACATAGTCTCGCAGGGGCCGTTCGAGCGTCTCGCGCAGGTAGTCGAGGTCGATGTAGCCGGTTTCGTCTGACAGGTGCGTCACCGCCCGGAGGTTGGGCAGTTGCTCCGCCCGCGTCGTAATCTCGTCCGCGTAGACCTGCTTGGCCTCGTACGGCACGGAGTAGATCACCACACTCGATTCCTTCCGCTGTGCGAAGGCCTCCGAACCGATGATGCTCAGCATCGGCGTGATGCCGATCCCGCCGCCGATCATGACCGCCGGAAGGTCCGGCTGTTCCTGAAGCACCCTGCCGAAGTGCCCGTAGGGTCCCCACACGCGAGCGCGTTCGCCGGGACGGATGTGGTGGACATCGCTCGTCCAGTCGCCCAGCCTCTTGATCGACAGCCGAAGCGTCGGCGCCTCGGGCGGGCTCGAAATGCTGAACGGGTGCGGCTCGCGCGTCACCGCATCGGAGTCGAACGACACATACAAAAACTGTCCGGCCTCGAAGCGCATCGGCCTGCCCACGGGCTCCAGATAGACCTCGGTAACTTCTGCCTTCCGCTTCTGGACGTCCGTGGTCACGAAGTCGTACTGCGGCCCGACGAAGCGATACAGCACCCGGATATAGATGTACGCCGTCAGTCCGACCGCAGTCCACGACGCGTACCAGGCGGTCAGCACCGGATACTTCACCATTTCCCCGCGCCCCAGCAGTGCGTGCACCGCCACCAGAACGAGCACGAGCCCGAAGAGGTCGTGCGTGCGCTTCCACTTCTTGTAGGGGATTTTCCAGTAGATCGACAGCACCACCAGCACCGCAAAGGCCGCGAGCGCCAGAATGCCGGTGTTGCGGGCCCAGTCGTCAGAAAACCACAGGTAACGAGCAAACCCAGACAGCGAGTCGCTGAAAGAAACGGCCAGAAAGATCGGGTGGAGAAAGATCAGGAAGAAGGCCGTCTCGCCGATGATCCGATGGGCCTTGTAGACCTGATCGAGCCCGCCGAACAGCCGCTCGATCGGGCCGAACCGCGTGGCGAGGATGAACGCCCAGCACATGAGGATCAGCGTGCCGTGGCTGCCCACTTTCGCCGGGTAGATCCACGGGTCGGTGTGCATCTCCCCGGCCCGCGCCATCTCAAGCAGCCACAGCCCGATGCTCAGCAACACGGTGCCGAACACCACGGAGTAGCCGTACACAATCCGTTTGACTGGCAACCTGTCGGGCATGTCGACATCTTACCGCAATGTGACCATGCAGCAGATCAGCAGCCGTCGGTCCCGCCGCACCCTGATCTGGGCAAGCCGCAATGGCGGGGCTGCGACAGCAATTGGAGCAGCGCTCCTATTGACGGGGCTGGTGGGAGCAACTGCGTGCGGACCTCGCCGATGTCTATCCCCGCCGGGCGTCAGTCATAGAAGTCGACCACACCCGACTCGAGGTCGTACATGCAGCCGGCGATCTTGACCTCGCCGTTCTCCACCATCTCGGCGATGATGGGACTGTTCTGCAGGATCTTGTCCGCATTGAGCAGCACATTCTGCTTGGCCACTGCGGCGACAAACGCTTTGTCCTCCGAAGTCGCCTTGCCCCTGCGCTCCGCGACCGCATCGACTGCGGGTCTGATGTTCGCAAGCATGGGCGTGATATTGCCCAGCTTGACATCGTCCACCGCCGCCTTAACTGCGCCGCAGTCGCTGTGGCCCATGATCAGAATCAGCTTGGCACCGGACACCTTGCAGGCGAACTCGATGCCGCCGAGAATGTCGGTGTTGACGAAGTTGCCGGCAACACGGGCATTGAACATGTCGCCAAGGCCCTTGTCGAAGATGACCTCGGCCGGCTTGCGTGAGTCGATGCAGCCCACCACGATGGCGTGGGGGGTTTGCCCCAACGCGGTGCGCTTGACATCAACCAGCTGATCTCGAAACTGCAGCTTCCCTTCCAGAAACCTCCGGTTCCCGATCTTGAATGTGTCCAGAATCTCGTCGGGGCTCATCTCGGGTTTGAGTTCACGCATGTGGGTCTCCTCTGGTTCTGTGTGACAGTGATCGCTTATGACAAAGTCTCTCGCGGCCCGGCGTGAGTAGTCGGCAACCGGAAGTTCAAGGAACGATCGGGAAGATCTGGGTGTACCGCTCGAGCACCGGGCGGGCGAAGCCGGCCAAAGACTTTGTTGCGCGAGAGGATGAGAAACTCGTAGTGCTCGAGCGGTTCCATGGCGCAAATTGTATGCGTAGCCGATGGTGAGACCATGGAGGCCGCGGCCGAGTCACTGGTGTCGATGCGGCGCGCCGATCCGCGTCAGCGGGTCGGCTTGAGCTTGCGCAGTGTTTCGGCAAGCAGCGGCTGCGCGTTGCGGAGGCAGGATTCAGACTCGGGCAGGTGGCCGTCGGCCGCGGCGGACCAGGCGCGGTTGAGCTGGCGTTCCATCGCCGCGAAGCTGTCCATCAGTTCGGCGTAGCCCCCGAGGCCGAGCCGGTTGACCAGGGCCGGGCGGTCGGCGGCGAACGCAGGCACATCGTTGCGCTGGATCTCGCCTACATGGCGCACGATCGAGGCGAGCTTGTCTTCCTCGGTCTCGGCCTTGTCCATCTCCTCCGCAAGCGTGTGCAGGCGCCCGGACATGCGGGCAAAGACGGATCCTGCATCGGTCGCTTCCTCGCCCGCCGGAGTTTCGGCGGCTTCCGCGGCCGCGAGCGCACGCTTCTGCGCCGTGCGGACCATCCACGCGCCGCCCAGCAGCCCGGCGCACGCCAAGACGAACAACCACCAGTGCGGCCAGCGGAAGAAGTTGAACGACGCGACCTTGACATAGCGCACGCCGGCCCCTTCAAGCAGATCGACCAGTTCGGGGATCAGCAGGTCGCCGGGGCGGCCGATGGGTGCGGCCGACTCGCGGGCGCGGAGAACCTGCTCGCCCGTCCGTTCGGTCTCGACTTCGGGTACGGGCGCCGGTGTGCGGGGCGCGGCCGGGGGCTTGAGCGGGTTCGCTTCGACCGCCCGCTCGGCGTCGAGGGTGGCGCGGACCTCTTCGAGGCGCCGACGGAACGCGTCGTCGACCTCGTCGGGGTCGTAGGCGCCCGCGGGCGATGTCAGGCGGAGCGTCGAGAGCGTCTCGCGGGAGGTCGAGCCCAGCGGGGCGAGGTACGCCGTCGAACTGGCCATCGAGCCGGCGATGATCGAGAGCGTGATGATCAGGAACGCGATGAGTTTCATTCGGCGTTTCTCCCGGCGGTCGAGGCTGCGGGCTTAGCCGCCGAGCAGGACGATGGCGTTGACACCCAGGGCGAGCACGGCGTCGCCGACGATGAACCCCGCGGCGAGCGGCACGCCCCATTCCTCCGCCCAGCGTGCACCTCTGATCTTCGACACGACGATGTTGATCACGCACCCGACGCCGTAGGTCGCGATGTAGGCGAAAGGCAGGTACATCGACAGGCCGACAAGCACGCCGAGACCGGAGAACGCCCCGAGACCGAGCAGCGCGCCCAGCGCGGCGCCGAAAGCGTAGAGCGCGTACGGCATCGCCCCGCCCTGCACGCCGGTGATCACCGCCTGCAGCGCCTGCGCCTGCGGGGCCGAGGTGTCGGTGCCCGGGCCGATCGGCACCCCAAACTTGGCCTGGTTGCCCACAACGATGATGAGCAGGACGCTCATCGTGATGATGGGGCCGATGCCGGTGAAGATCAGCTCGACGGTCTGCTGTTTCTTGGGCTTGGCGCCGACGAGGTAGCCGGTCTTCAGATCGGCCATCATGTCCGCGGCGCAGGTGATCGCCACGCACAACGCCGCGCCGATCAGCACCGCGCCGAGCACCCCGCCCGGCCCGCTTAAGAGCAGCACCAGCACCACCGTCAGCAGAGCCATGCCCGAGATCGGCGACCAGTCGGTCATGCCCGTGCACTGGGCGATGATGATGCCCGCAAACCAGATCCAGAGCGCCCCGATCAGCGCGATGATCGCCGCGCGGAGGTGGGGGTTCAGGCCCGAGAGCAACCCCTGACGGTCGGCCGACAGCGGGCGGGTGACGGTCTGGCGGTCCTCGGGGCTCGCTTGCTCGAAGGTCTCCAGCGCCTCGGCGTCGGCGAAAGAGAGCACATACCCGTTGTACTCGGTGGTGAACTCATGGGTCTCGACGGCACGCTCCGTCACCGGACACACCGAGTTGATCGGCTGGTTGCTTGTAAAGTCGGCGGCGATGAAGAGGAAGAGCAGCGCGCCGGCGACGGCCGTGATGAGCACCTTCAGGCCCAGCTCGTCGCTCCCGCCCGAGGCCATCTTGGTCTTGCTCGCCGCGGCGATCGACTTGAACGCCTCTCGGATCGCCGGCAGCGAAGCGAGCACGCCCATGAGCGCCCCACCGAGCAGCAGCCCGATACCCAGCGGTCGGTTGACACTCCCGAAGCCGTATGCGGGGGCGCCCGACTCGGTCACGGTCTCGGGCATCCACCCCATCGCGTACACCAGCGGGTTGAGCACGACATAGGCGAGGATCCCGCCCGCGAGCACGAGCAGGCCCGCCTTGCCGGTCAGGTACCCCGCCCCGATCGCAAACGGAGCGATCGCGAACAGCAACTGGATCTGCAGAGGCAGGCCGAGGATGCGCCCGACATCGACAGTGTCGTCAGTCACGAGCAAATCAGGGATGCCGTTGCGGTTCAGGTCGGATCGCTCGGTCAGCACCTCGCTCGTGACGCCGGGGCCGTTGAACGCGAAATCAACCGGTTCGGCGTCGGGCACGACCTGGCGCGGCATGCGGATCTGCAGGTCGGCGTAGCCGAACAGGCGATCGGCGGCCCAGCCCGCCTTGGTGTCTCGCAGGTCCGACCACGGGGCCCGCCCTTCGGAGGCGAGGTAGGCCCGCGAGGCGAGCTCAAGCGGGTAACTCGTCAGGCGGGCGCGATCGACGGGGTGGTCCAGCAGGTTGCGGATGGTCGCCAGCGCGATGGCCGCGGCATCCTCGGTCTGGTGGCGCAGCTCGCGCACGCGCTCGGCTCGTTCGGCGACCTGCTCGGGGGACAAGCCCTCTCGCTTCTCCGGCCGGTTCTGCTCGGTCGCCTCGATCAGCTCGGCCTGAAGACGCCCGTGACGCACGAGTTCCTCAGGCGCCGCCTGCTCGGTGATCCAGCCATCGATCAGCTCGGTCAGCAGCAGATCGGCGCGGGTGATCCGCTCGCGCTCGACGAGATTCTGCAGATCATCGATCTGCGCCGGCCGCTGGAGCTGGGGGAGCTGGGCGGGCAGCCCGATCAGCATCGCGATCAAAATGCCCACCGCCAGCACGACCGCTTTCTTCGGGCCCGCGCCGGGCGACTTCAGGATCGCCGCGACCGCCGTCGCCGACGGGAACCGCAGCCGCTCGATGTCGAGCATCTGCTTCCGCAGCGGGATGATGAACGCCCCGCCCAGGATCGCACCGCAGACGCACGCCAGCGTCAGCAGCCAGAAGTCCAGCTCGCCGAACGAGAGCTGGAAGCCCAGCAGGATCAGCACCGGCACCGTGAAGATCACCCCGGAGTTGGGGGTGTTCACCGCCGAGGCGATGGTCTGGACGATGTTCGTTTCGAGGATCGATCCCCTGCGGAGCACCCCCCGCAGCACGCCGAAACCGATCACGGCCGCGATCGCCGAGCCGCCGATCGTGAAGCCGATCTTCAGCCCCGCGTACGTGATCGCCGCGTTCATGATCGCGCCGATGATCAGCCCGAGCACGATCGCGGCGAGCGTCACCTCCCGGTAGGAGGCCGGCTGCGCTGTCGGCTCGGGTTCGCCCCCCGCGCTGCTGCGGGGTTCGTCGTCGGGCACGCCGGGTGTCGTCGGCTCCGCCATTGGTCAGTGTCCTCCGGGGCGGGTCTGGCTCTCGCGGGAGGCAGTGTACCGGGCGGACGGGATCCTGTGCAGCGGCGTGCCACCCACCCGGCCCCGGTATATTTCACCCCGATCCGGCCGGTTGGGCTTTGGACCCGCAGAGGAGCGCGTGACCGACATGCAGACAGATGGTCCTGGCGACAACACCCAGCCCGCCGCGGAGGCGGAAGCCGGCGAAGAGACGCAGCTTGCCGAGCAGACCGGCGAAGAGGCTGCGCCCGACACCTCGGACCTGCTCGACCGGGCCCTGGAACAGGTGATGTCGTCGTGGCTGGACTGGCTCCCCGACGAGCCATGGGTCAGGACGCTGATGGCGCTCGTCATGCTGCTGGGCGTCGCCTGGCTCTTCCACCTCATCGCCAAGCGATACATCGTGCGCATGCTCGGCGCGGCGATGAAGCGGCTCCCGAACTGGTGGGCCCAGACGGCGGTCGAGAACAAGGTGCTCTACCGCCTCGTGCCCCTCGTGCCCGTCATCATCATCGGGCGCGGGATCGCGCTGGTGCCCCACATGCCCCCGGGGCTGGTCGAGCTCGTTCAGCGCCTCGCCCAGTCCCTCGTTGTGCTGCTCATCGCGCTGGCGATCGGTGCGGCGCTGAATGTTGTCAACATCATCTACAACCGCTACCCGATCGCCAGCGGCAGGCCGATCAAAGGCTACCTCCAGGCCGCCAAGCTTGTCATCTACATCGTCGCGGGCATCTTGGTCGTCAGCGCGCTGATGGCCGAATCGCCCTGGGTCTTCCTGACCGGCCTGGGCGCCATGATGGCGGTCATCCTGCTGATCTTCCGCGACACGCTGCTCTCATTGGTGGCGGGGATCCAGCTCGTCAACAACGACCTCGTCCGTGTCGGCGACTGGATCGAGATGCCCCAGTTCAACGCCGACGGCGATGTCATCGACATCTCTCTCAATGTCGTGCAGGTCCGCAACTGGGACAAGACGATCACCGCCATCCCCACCCACAAGTTCCTCGATCACTCATTCAAGAACTGGCGGGGCATGTTCGACCTCGGCGGCCGACGCATCAGCCGCCCGGTCAACATCGACATGACCACCATCCGCTTCCTCACCGAGGACGAGGTCAAGAAGTTCAGCCGTTTCCGCCTGCTCCGCGAGTACATTGAGGGAAAGGTCAAAGAGCTCGACGAGTACAACCGCGAGTACTGCGCCGAGGAGGACGCGGAGATCGTCGCAAACGCCCGCCACCTGACCAATATCGGGACCTTCAGGGCCTACATCTACGAGTACCTCAAGAACCACCCGATGGTGCACCCCGAGTACACGACCATGGTCCGCCAGCTCGAGCCGGGCCCGCACGGCCTGCCGCTGCAGGTATGGACCTTCGTCAAGGACACACGCTGGACCGTGTACGAGGGCGTGCAGTCGGACATCTTCGACCACATCCTGTCCATCGCCCCCGAGTTCGGCCTGCGCGTCTTCCAGGAGCCAACCGGACACGACCTGGTCAGCCTCCGTCGGCGCGGGGGCGGTCAGGATTCGGCGAAGTCGGCGGTCAATCCGACGGCAGGTTGAGCTGCCACGAGACTCCGAAGCGGTCCTGGATGAAGGCGAACTTCTCGCTGAAGCCGTAATTGTCCGGCGGCATCATCACGAAACCATCCTCGGACAACGCGGCGAACACACGATCAAGCTCCTGCTCGGAGTCGAAATCGACAAAGAGTGACACGGCCGGTGTGAAGTCGAACGGGTGCTTCATCGGGCTCTCGGTCACCATGATCTGCTGGCCGTAGATCTCGAAGACGGCCTGCTGGATCGAATCCTCCGGAGCGCCGACAGGGTTGGACCCGTACTTGGTGATGAAGACGACTCTCGCGTCACCGAAGACCTCGACATAGCGGTTGATCGCTTCCTCGGCGCGCCCGTCCTGGAACATCAGAAACGGCGTGACACGCTTGGTCATGGCCTCTCCCTGTGGGTTGGAGCTTTGCGTGGTTTGGCACCCGGCCGCCGCGAGCAGGGCGGCCGACATCAGCAGAAATGCGGTGATTCTCATACATCGACGCTATCATGGGCTCGCGGAGAAATCTAGTTCTGGAGATCCGGAATTGGGTGTCTCCGGTGCTCTCGCGAGCCCACGTCTTTGATCCGAGTCGAGGCGCCGATGTCAACATTGGCTACAACCGGGCGCGGACCCAACGAGAACCGGTTCACCGACAGCGATGCCGGGTTCGGCTCCCGAGTCTGGCGCTCCGGCGTTCCGGCAGGGAATACGCTGTGCGCACGGACGGCTGGTACATGCCGCTCCGGGTAAGGCGGCCCAATGAGGCTCTTCGCTTGTACATCCTGCGGCCAGACCGTGTACTTCGACAGCATCGCCTGCGAACGGTGCGGCGCGGTGCTCGGCTTCGTCCCCGAGACCATCACGATGGTCGCGTTGAGCACCGACGGCGGCGCCGCGGCGGGCCAGGAGCGTTACATCCAGTGCGGTCATCGGTCGAGCGGCTGCAACTGGCTGGTCAACCAGCGTGAAGGCGCGCATTTCTGCGTCTCGTGCCGGTTGAACCGCACCATCCCGGACCTGTCGACGCCGGGGAACACGCGGCTGTGGCAACGCCTGGAGGATGGGAAACGCCGCCTGATCTACTCCCTGCTGCGCCTGGGTCTGCCGTTTGAGGCGGCGCCGGGCGGCGTCGCCGGGCTCGCGTTCGATTTCCTCTCCGACCCGGCCCCGGGAGGCGGCGAGCGGGTGATGACGGGGCACGCCGGAGGGTTGATCACGCTCAACATCGCCGAGGCGGACCCGGTCGCGCGCGAGCGAAACCGCTTCGAAATGAACGAGCCCTACCGGACGATTCTTGGCCATTTCCGCCATGAGTCGGGCCATTACTTCTGGGATCGCCTCGTGCGCGGCACCGATTGGCTTACGCCTTTCCGCGAACTGTTCGGCAACGAGAGTGCCGATTACGCACAAGCCTTGCAGAGGCACTACCAGTCCGGTCCGGCTCCGGACTGGCGAGAGCGTCATGTTTCCGCCTATGCCTCCGTCCACCCCTGGGAGGACTGGGCCGAGACCTGGAGCCACTACCTGCACATGATCGACACGCTTGAAACCGCGTGGGTCTACGGACTGACGCTCGAGCCGCGGCACACGGGCGGGGAAGTACTCGCGACGGAGCCGGCGGCCGATCCGTACGAATTCACGGAGTTTCAGACGCTGATCAGCCAGTGGATGCCGCTGACCGTCGCGCTCAACAGCCTGAGCCGCAGCATGGGGCACGAGGCGGTCTACCCGTTCGCCCTCGCGACACCCGTGATCGAGAAGCTTGGCTTTGTGCACAGGGTCGTGCGAGGCGCACCGTCTGTCGGCTGATGCAGATGGCGCGGTCAGGCCACGGGGTCGTCGGGAGTCCGCTTCGCCGTCCGCCGGTTCATGACGATCGCGATCGCGAACAGGACGCTGCCGGCGCCGAGCAGCGCCGCCGTCGCCAGCACCGACTCGATGCTCACCTGCCTCAGCAGGCCGACACAGACCAAGAGGGCCAGCACGGGGATCACCGGCCCGCCAGGGAGCTTGAGCAGCGACTCCGCATCGCTCTGGCGAGCGATCCGCGGCATCCCCGCGATGCAGGTGATGTAGATCAACAGCCGCGTCAGCACGCTCAGCACCGCCAGAAACACGAAGCTCCCCGTCACTGCGAGCAGGAACGCCGCCGTGCCGTAAACCACGACCGAGACCCACGGCGTGTTGTGCTTCGGGTCGACATCCGCCAGCAGCGGGGGGAGCTGGCGGTCCAGGGCGAGGCGGTAGGTGATCCGGGGCGTCGAGAACATCGAGCCGAGCAGATTCCCGCCCACCGACGCGATGATCGCCAGCACCACGATCAACGCTCCCGCGGGGCCGAGCAACACCTCACCCGCGTCGACCACCGGGCGCTCCGAATCGGCCAGCCCGGGCAGCAGCTTCCGCGTCGCGATCTGCACCAGCACATAGACCACGCCCGCCACGACGAGCGCCAGCACGATGGCCCGCGGCATGTCGCGCTTGGGGTTTTTCGACTCGCCCCCGGGAACGAGCCCGGACTCGAACCCCACATACGCGTAGATCGCCAGCAGCACCGCCGCCCCGAAGTCGATCGCCGCGGGAGGCGAGGCGGCCGAGGCGAACACCTCCGCGTCCAGCCGGAACAGCCCGTAGCCCGCCAGCGCCACCAGGGGCAGCAGCTTGAGCACCGTCAGCACGCCGAGCGAACGCATCGCCGCCTTGACGCCGACGAGATTGATCCAGACCAAGAGCGAGCTCATCCCCAGCAGCAAGCCGATCCGGACGCCCGGCCCGACAGGTCCGGGCGCGAAGTACGCGATCGACGTCACCAGCAGGTTCAGGTTCGCGGCGAACGCGGTCAGCCGCGCGATGTAGAACGCCCACCCGACCTGGAACCCCGCGAAGGCGCCGAACGCGGCCCTCGCGTAGAGCACCGGCCCGCCCGTCCCGCTGAACGCGCTGCTCAGCCTCGCGAAGGAGAGCATGATCGGCGCGATGAGCAGGGCGCACAGCGCGAACACCCAGGGCCCGAATTCACCGGCCTCTCGCTCAAGCCTCGCAGGAATCCCGAAGATCCCCGCCCCGATCATCCCGTTGATCACCAGCAGCCAGAGGGCCCAAGGGCCCAGACGCCGGACGAGCGGCTCGTGCTTGGCTGGAGGAGGCAGCGGGGAGGTCATGGGCCGAAAGCGTACAGCAATTCTCTTTTCGCTGCCCGAACGCGACGACTCCGCAGAGGCGATCTGAACCCCGCGTTCACGCTAGCTCATATATCCCGGCGTCATCCGTCCGTCAACCTCGACCGCCAGCCCCCGCTGAACCGCCAGGTCGATTGCCTCGCCGACCCGCTCGCTCACCCTCGCCGTGACACGCTGCATCCCGAACAGTTTCGCCGTCTCGCGCACGAGCTCCTCACGCGGCATCCCGAACTGCACGCCCAGCACATGCGCGGCGCCGTTGCTTAGCTCGACCAGCGCGATCTCCTCGATGTCGCGCTTTGAGTCAGGCTCGTCCGACGCGACCCGCAGCGTACGGCACGCCGCCGGATCCACACCCGGGGCCCAGAGCACACCGTCGCGGCGGACACACTTGCCCGACCGGATGCACGACGAGACGATCTCGGCCGCACGCGTGCGGAAGCGTTCGTTCAGTCGCTGGACGCCGAACGCCGAGGCCAGCCGACGCACCGCCAACGCCTCGACAACGGGCGACTCGGCCCCAACGATCGCGCCGAGCACCTCCACGGCCTTCTGCTTCGCCCCTGTGTCATGGATGTCCACCGCCCGCGTCCGTTCGTCGCCGGCGTAAGGCCGGTAGGCCGGCGGTGCGCTGCCGGTTTCCGATGCGTCCGGGACGCTTGCGGGCTCGGGCGTCGCGGCGTCTTCGGTGGCCGGTTCGTTCACAATCGGTTCGCCCGCATCAGGGGCGGCCGCATTGAAGAGCCCCGCGCGGAGCGTCGGTTCTCCGTTGCTGTCGTCGGCCCGGGTTTCGGGCTCGGTCTGGGGCGACTCTGAGCCGATTTCCCTGCCGCTGTTCTCCGAGTCATCAGGAACAAGCGGGCCGGGCGTGTCCGGAGGCGAGTGCAACGCTTCCTCGATCGCGGCGCTCAGCCTCGCGAGACACCCGCCGGGGTTCACCCGCCACTCGGTCGACCAGACCCGCGCGATCCGCCAGCCGAGCCCTTCGAGCACGCTCTGGCGGAGGCGGTCGCGGTCGCGGGCGGTCTTGGCGCTGTGGTACGCCGCGCCGTCGCACTCGATGCCGAGCAGGTACCGCCCTGGCCGCTCGGGGTGGCGCACCGCGAGGTCGATCCGGTACCCGGCGCACCCGACCTGCGTGTCGACCTCGTACCCCTTCTCTGTCAGCGCCTTCCAGACCGCGTGCTCGAAGCCCGAGTCGAACTCGCGCGTGCCGCTGAGCGTCACCGCCTCGGCGATCGCGCGGGGCCCGCGTTCGGCGTAATCGAGGAAGGTCTTGAAGTGCCGCACGCCGAGCGCCCGCGTCCGGCGCAGGTCGATCTGGTCGCTCCGCATCGAGGCGAAGACCATCAGCCGCCGCCGCGCCCGCGTCACCGCCACATTCAGCCGGCGTTCCCCGCCATCCTTGTTCAGCGGGCCGAAGTTCATCGAGACTTTGCCCGCCTGGTCGGGCCCGTACCCGACCGAGAAGATGATCGCATCCCGCTCGTCGCCCTGCACATTCTCGAGGTTTTTGACGAAGACCGGCTCCTGAGACTCCGAAGTGAAGTGATGCTCGATCTCGGGCAACTCCCGACGCTTGGTGTCGAGCAGGTCCTCGATCAGGTTCTGCTGCGCCTGGCTGAAGGTCACCACGCCGATCGAGTCGCGGCAGACCGGATCGAGCAGCATCTTCACCACCTCGTCGACCACGCGCTCCGCCTCGACGCGGTTGGTCCGAGACCCGCCGCGGTCGTACATCCCGCCCTCGACAAGCCGGAAGCTCACACCGAGCTCGTCGGATTGCTCATCTGGCGAGGGGAAGGTGTGCAGCTCGTTGTGGTAATAGTGGTGGTTGGAGAACGCGATCAGCGTCTCGTGGCGGCTGCGGTAGTGCCAGCGAAGCCGCATCCCCGGCACGCCCGACGCGTTGCACTCTTTCAGAATCGACTCCATGTCGTCGACCGCGTGGTCTTCGAGCTCTTCCTCGTCGCCGCCGTCGAGCGTGCTGAAGAAGTTGGTGGGGGGGAGCTGCTTCGAGTCGCCGACCACCACGACCTCATCCCCCCGCGCGATCGCACCGATCGAGTCCCACACCGGGATCTGCGACGCCTCGTCGAAGACCACAAGATCGAACGCCGGCAGCTTCGCGTCAAGGAACTGCGCCACAGAGAGCGGACTCATCAGGAAGCACGGCTTCAGGCTCGGCAGCAGGTTGGGGATCGCCTCGATCAGCCGTCGCGTCGGCATGTGACGGCGTTGCTTTTCGAGCTCCCGCCGCAGGATCCCGACCTCCGACTTGTCCGACGCCTGGGCGCTGACGCTCGGCGACCTCGCTCTTAGCCTCGCCGCGACCACATCCCTCGTCATCCGGATGCACCGGGCGTCCAGCTCGCGGAAGCGGGCGATCGCGTCGGTGTGGGCCGAGGCGTTGAACCGACGCACCGCCTCCACACGATCAGCAGTGGCGTTGAACCATGGCCCCCCGAAGCTCCGCTCGAACACGCTCCCGAGCTCGCCGAGCCCGCACCCGCCTTTCTCGTACAGCTCGACGAGCGGCGCAAGCCCCCGCTCCGCCGCGGCGTCCCGCGACGCCCGCCACACGCACCAGGTGTTCAGCTCCCCCAGCGCGCCCCTCCAGCGCATCAGAACGCCCGAAGCCGACGCGAGCCAGCCGGCGCCGCCTTCCTCAAGCGCCCGCTCGTCCGCAGTAAGCACGCTCTGGAGCTTCGACCACGACCCGCCCCATGCAGCCCACGTCTCCTGCAGGTCGATCGCCGCCCCGTCAGCACGCTGGGCCGAGGCGCGTTCCGTCGCGGCGTTGGTCAGGGCGTCGGCTGCGCCCCTCGCCAACGAATCCGCGTTGATCGAGGCCAGCAGCTCGGCGAACCGCTCGCACCAGCCGAGCATCGCCTCGACCTCGCCCCAGTCCGCCTCGGTGTTGTTCCACAGCCGCCCCAAGAGCGACGCCGCGTCCGCCCGCCCCCCGAGCTCCGCCTGCAGCCTCGACAACGATCTCGCTCGCTCAAGATCAGCGAGCAACGCCTCCAGCGCCGGAACCTTGCCGCGGCAGTACACCCGCAGCCCCCGGCGCACATTCATCGACGCCAGCGTTCGCAGGATCGCCGGCCGCTCCGTCGCCCGCTTCGCTGCGTCGATGTGCCCGAGCAGGTCGAGCTCCAACAACTCCTCGCGGTACCGCCCGAGCAGATCCGCGCGTATCGCGTCCCGCTCGCGACCCTTCGCGCACAGCTCCAGCATCGCGCGGCGAAGGTCTGCGGCGTCGGCGCCCGCGATCAGCCGCCGGTCGGGCCCGGGCGTCGCACGCAGGTGCTCGGCGAGCTTCACGAGCGTCTCGACCGTCGTGCGCTGCAGCGAAGCCGCGTCGCTGTCGGCGCCGATCGCATTGAGGTACGCGCTCGCCGTGCGCCCGAGCGTCTCCATCGCGCCGATCCCACTGTCGAGCACCCTAGCGGTCTCGTCTGGCAGCGAAAAACTCCACGCCGAACGTCCGATCCCCCGCAGCGGGTGCTGCCCCGGCGGATCAACCGGCCGCCCCTTGGCCTGCATGTCTGTCACGAGTGTTCGCCACGCGTCGAGGTCCTCCGCCGTCGCGGCGGCGATGTCGTCCATCGGCGGGGCGACGGTCGGTCCATCGCCGAGGATGCTCAGCCGCCCGAGCACACGGTACAGACTCTCGCCTGTGTCGCGGGGCCGGTGCATCTCGCGCACATACGCATTGAGCTGATCCCGCGTCGCCCCGAGCTCGCGGCAGAGCTTCGACCACTCCCCCGGCTCCGAACCGACCGAGGCGCTAAGCGCCTCTGCGAGCTGCGAGAGCACTTCCTTCTTCGATGCCTTCGCCGAGTGCAATTCCAGGCAGAACGGCCCGAGCCCGTCCTCCTCCAGACGCTTGCGGACCACGCTGAGCGCCGCCATCTTCTCGGCCACAAACAGCACCCGCTTCCCGCTCGCCAGCGAGTTGGCGATCATGTTCGCGATCGTCTGGCTCTTGCCCGTTCCGGGCGGCCCTTCGAGCACGAAGGTCCTACCGTCCGACGCCGCGCGGACAGCCGCGAGCTGCGACGAATCCGCGTCGCGCGTGCAGAGCAGGTCGTCCGGCGCGAGCTCGTCGTCGAGCGCCTCGGGGGCGGGGAACGGGTTCGGGTCGAAGTCCTGCCCCGGGCGCTCGACCAGATGCTCGACGAGCCGGTTCGCCCGCAGCTTCTCCATGTTCTCCTGGAGATCACGCCACATCAGGAACTTGTTGAAGCTGAACAGCCCCAGGTGCGCCGTCTCGACCACCTCCCAACGCTTCACATCCCGGATCGCGCCGCGGAAGTTCCGCAGGATCAGCGGCACATCCACGCCCGACTCGTCCTCGGGCAGCTTCTCGAGCCCCTGCGTCTCCAGACCGAACTCCGTCCGCAGCTTCTCCAGCAGCGTGACATTCGCCCGCACCGGCTCGTCGAGGAGCTCGACCGAGTACGCGTACCCGGATCCTTGCGTCGAGCGATGCAGCTTCACAGGCAGCAGAATCAGCGGCGAGAGGCGTTCGCGTTCGGACGACTCGGTCTCGAACCACTTCAACATGCCCAGCGTCAGGTAGAGCATGTTGGCGCCGGTCTCTTCGATGCTCGACTTGGCGGTACGGAAGATCGTCAGCAGCCGCTTCTGCGTCTCCGCATCGCCCGTCGGCGTGTAGAGCCGGCCGTTGTCGAGCTGCTCGCGCAGGTACGCCTCGTCCAGACCCTGCTTACTGGTGATCGCAAAGCGAACGCCCGAGGCCAGCCCGTCCTCGAGCACGCCGAGGTCCGGCACGCTGAAGGGCAGCGTCCGCCCCGTCTCCCTGAAATTCAGCAGCCGGTTGCGCAGCGAAAGATCCAGCAGCTTTGTCTGCCAGCGCGAGATGCGGTCCGACGCCGTCTCGGCCTCTTCCTGCTCGGCCGTCACTCCGCCCAGACGCTCGGCCCGCTCTGCGAGTTCAACCGCATCGAGCCGCCCCGTCGCGGGCGCTGCTCCGCCCTCAGGCCGCAGCGCGTCGAAATCGATCCCTTCCTCGTCGGCCCGCAAGGGCAGCGGGCGCACACCGAGTTTCCGCGCCGACCGCAGGTCGATCGCGCAGAACGACGCCCCGGGCTCGGCCATCCGCTTCTTCGCGGCATCCACCGCCGAGGCGAACCCCGCCCCGCGATCCGTCGCCGCCGTCGACTCCACCGCCACGATCTCCCCGAGCTCGATCAGATTGCGGATCCGCGACGGCTCGTCGATCGTCGCCTCGGGCAGATGCGCCTCGTGCGTCCAGACCGCGGGCATCGCGTGCCCCTCGGGCATGAGCAGCAGGGGGTGCAAGCCGCACTGCTCCCACATCGCCATCAAGAGCAGCGAGAGATCCAGGCAGGTCCCCATCCCCTCGCGCGTCAGCCGGTCCGCCAGCCGCACCCGTTGCCCGACCGACCCGAAACTCGCCGGCGGGTTGATGTACCCCACGCCCGAGTTCGCCAGCGCGTTGAAGCACGCCTCGGCGATCTGCGTCGCCTTCCTGCGGCTGCCGGACTGATACCCGTCCAGCGCCTCGCTCTCAGACAACTCCCGCAGCGCCGCCCTCGCCGTGCGCAACAGCTCGGCGACCTTCGGGTGGTTGGGCGTCACAAACGCCCCCGTCAGCTCCGGGTAGTGCCCGACGCCCGGCCACTGGTCGAACGCCAGCAGCTCGACTGGGAACTTCGCCGCAAACACCCCCGCCCCCGGAGCGAAGGCCTTGCACGCCCCGTCGACGAGGATCTCGCTCCGCTCAGCCTCCGTCCGCCCGGCCATCGCCCGCGCCGAGAGCGAGAACGCCCCGCCCGGTTCCAGCCGCACCGTGGCTTCAGGGTCGAGCCGGTCGATCCGCCCCGTCCACGCCGAGGCCTCCCCGTTCTCCAGCCGCAGCGTGACCGACACCCCCTCGACCGGCGAAACCTCCCGCGAAGTCACGAGCACCGCGTCGACCAGCGGCACGCCGTGCTGCTGCATCGCGAAGTTCACCCGGTCGCTGTACTCAAGCTCGACCTTGATGTCGATCGGCAAAGGCTCGGCGGGAGGCGAGGCCGCTTCCGTCGCAGGCTCCGGGATCTTGGGCGACGCACCATCGGTCTCGTCCGGCTCCTGCGCCGGCCGCTCGGCGGGCACGCCGTTCTGTTCAGCTGGGTCGTCTTCGATCGGGGCCGAAGCGAGGTCGTCCGCCGTACCGTCGGCCGGTGCGGGAAGGCCCTCCTCATCCCTTCTGTCCTGCTCCGGCTCCATCGGCACCGTCCCCGGCTGGAAAGCGTCACAAGGCGCCCGACGAAACCGGGCCCGACGCCATCGTAACGCCCCGAGGAACCGCCGTACGGTCAGAGCACGCTCTGGGGAGTCGCGGCTGCCGGTCTTGCCCCCCGCCCGTAGACCAGCCGACGCAGCAGCACCTCCGCCGGCCCCCGCATGCCCCGGCGTTCGAGATACACGCACCCCGCCGCCACCACCAGCCAGACGCCCAGGCCGAACAGCACCATCGTAAAGCTGCTCAGCCGACCCCCGAGCCCGAGCCCCCATGCGGCGAGCAGCGGGGCAAACACCACCGAGAACGCCAGGTAGCTCGAAAGCGACCGCTTCCCGACCGCCGTTGCCATCGAAACCAGCGGCCCCGACGCGCCCCGCTTGCTCAGCCGGTGCGCCGCGAGCGTGATCGCCGCGGCGTACCCCAGCCCGCCGAACAAACCCGTCAGCGCCTGCACCATGTAGAACGGACCCTCCATGTACAACGCTTCGTCAGAAACCTCGATCACGCCGAAGTGTCCGAGCGCCGTCGGCAGGCCGCCCAGCCAGCCGATCGCGATCCCGATCACCGCGACCGACCAGAGCATGCGGAGTTGCTCGCCGGGCGATTCCAGCACCCGCCGGCGCGCCGCCCAGAACCCCAGCAGAATGCTCGCGTGCGACGCAAAGCCAAAGAGCCCGCCGACAAGCGTCACATACACCCACATCTCAAGCCGAAGCTTCGCCGCTTCGAGCGGATCCGACACGCCCGACGCATACGCCTCGGCGCCGATCTCGTGCTCAACCCCCAACTCGCCCGACAGGTGCGTCAGCACCACCAGCGCAAACAACGCCCAGAGCAGCACTGCAAAGACGCACGCCGCGATGAACTGCGTCTTGCCCGACCTGCGGATGAAGAGCCAGCCCAGGATAAAAGTCATGACGCCGTAAGCGCCGAGGATGTCGCCCGCCATCAGCAGCGCCGCGTGCAGAAACCCGAACACGACAAACCACAGGCTCCGCATTCGGAGCATCCTCGAAGCACGCTTCGGCTCGACGCCCCCCTCCGTCTGTCGCAGAAAGAACTGCATCATCCCGTACCCGAGCAGGAACGAGAACAGCGGGTACACGCGGAGATCGAGCCCGACGATCATCAGAAACTGCGCCGCACGGTCCAGCGGCCCGCCGTCTGTTGGATGCCATCCCGTCGGCCCGTGCTGCGCCGCGTAGAGGTGAAACCCCGTGTTCGACAGCACGATCAACAGCAGCATCAGCCCGCGCGCGAGGTCGGGCGCAAGCGCCCGCTCGGCGCCGATCATCGGTGTGGGCGCAGCAACGCCTCGGTCGGGCTGCCTGTCGTCTCTCGCCACGCGATCCGCTCGGGGGTTCAGGGTTCGACGCGTCGATCACCGCGGACGCAGAGCGAAACTACATCGAAGCATGCGGTTTGTCAACGGCTTCCCGGCGACAATGAACCGCACCGGTCAGACCGACTCACCGAGGTCGGCATCCTGCGATGCTAACATGCGAGTTATTGCCATGCGATGCAATGCGGCCGACGCGCCCTTCGACGCGCCGACCACAACGGGATGAGAGTGGTCAGTTCAGGTCGAAGTGCACCGTCACGCCGTCACGCACGACAGACTCGTCGCGGACCGGGTCGCGGCAGTCGTCCGACACCACGCGCATCGACGCGTAGCTGGCGTAAGTCAGGCGGAGCACATAGTAACCGCGGGGCACACGGAACCCCGTCGGCCGATCGATGAAGCTCTCGTTGGGACCGACGGACGCGAAGCCCGACGCGATCAACCGGTCGCCCCGGTCGATCACGCAGTTGCTGTTCAGGTCCGCGTAGACCTCCCACATCATCGAGGTCAGCCCCTGCGTCGGCCCGGTGTCGATCCGGTCGAGGCGGAACTCGCTGACCGACAGCACGCCGTTGTTGCCGCCCCCGACCACGAACGGGATCTCGGTGACGATCGTCGCGGGCGGCGCCTGGAAGAAGGCCGTGTCGGAAACGACAACCCCGCCGATCCCGAGCGAGGACGGATCGCGATCGATCTCGTGCCGGTGCTCCTGCCCCGAGCCGATCCTGTAGCGCATGTCGTGCAGATTGCCGGTGAAGTTATAGAAGGTTTCCCCGTAGACCGAGTTCCACGCCCGCGTGATGCAGCGCTCCTGGTTGAACCGCAACGCCACCTCCGCGAGCATCCGCCCGCCGCCGTTGAAGGTGAACGGATCGATCAGCCCGGGCGAGTGCGTGGCGCCGAAGTTGACGCGGTCGCGATCCTCGGCGAAGAAACCGCCCTCCGCCCGGATCCTCGCCTCGACCATGCCGACCCCGCGCACGGTCGCGTCGCACTCGTACAACAGGAATTCGTTCTGCGCCGTCGCCGCGCCGCTCGCCGCGCCAATGCCCACCAGCGCGCACAACACCGAACTCTGCAGGATCTTCTTCATCACCAGACTCCTCAGTCGTTACAACCGGGGCCCACGGCCCACTTCCGCCGGGCGCCGCCGCAGCCACGAGGCAACGACACCGCCCGGCCTGTATCTCCTCAGGCTCAACCACTCAGATCCCGTGTCAGAACGAATCTGCGACGACGACGACGGAAAACCCGATGCCACCATCCGCTGAAAATAATTACAGAACCTCACCCATGCATGCCATTCCCCTTCTGGCTTCTCCGATCACCGCTCGTTAGCGCGAACGGCGACCATATCGAGAGCATGTCAGAAACCGCACGGGTGTGCAAGGGGGTTCAGGCGAATTTTATCGGATTTTCCTGAGAGATCGCCGGTCAACCGCTCCGGCAACGCATGTGCCGCCGACGCCTTGGCAGAGCCGCGAGGCCGATTGCAAACACCAACAGCGAACCCCGGCGAAGGCACGAGCGTCGCTATGATCTTGGTGTTGAGCGACGACAGGAAGTCTTGGCCCGGCGCTGACGAGAGCATGTTCATCTGAAAACTGAACGCGCCGCCGTCGGCGAGATTCGCGGTGATCAGCGACCCGTTCACACGCTCGATCTCGACCGCTTGGCCGAGTGTCAACGGTAGTGATACGCCGTTCACGGCAGCCTCGATCGCGAACAGATTGAGCGTTGTCCCAATTTGCATCCCGATCGACCCGAACTGTCCTCCATCAGATGTTCAGCGTCGACCCGTCGGTCATCATGCGATCCGTTTTCCAGCAGCAGCCCAAACCCTTCGAGTTGGCCGGCGGCACACTCTGTGTCCCGTTCGGAGCCGCCTCGCTTGGGCGACGACAACCCGGTTGCGCTCAACATCATCGACAACATGGACGGCCGGTTTTAGGCCCGGGGCCGCTTGGGGGTAGCCATAGACCGTTCGGACGCGTCGGCTTACCATGCCCGCCTATGGTGCGCCCAGCTCAGGTGTTCGAGGTACTCACACGCATCGCCGCGCATCGCGTCGCCTGTCTCGTGCTGGTCGCGGTGGCAACGCTCCTCCTGCTCGCAGCCGGAGCGCGGGCCCAGGACGGCGAGTCGACCGACGCCGCCGCCGCACTCGCGCCGACGGTGGAAGAACCCGAAACCCAGACCGAAAACCAGGCCGACCCCCTGGCCGCTCTCGGCTCGGTCTTCGAAGACACACCCGCGTGGGCATGGCTCGTCCTCTTCATCGGCATCCTGGGCGGCCTCGTCGCTGGCAAGTTCGTCCAGGGCCTGCTCAGGCGTCTCGCCGGCAGGCTGCGAGAACGCGGCGAGTCGGCCCGAAGCGTGGTCTTCGACGCCCTGGCCGGGCCGGCCTCACTGGCCCTGCTCACCCTCGGCATCAAGCTCGGTCTGTACGGGCTCGCGCTTCCACCGGAACTCTTCGCGTTCGCCGCCAGTGTGATCAAGTTCCTCTTCATCCTCGCGCTCGGCTGGTTCGTTTACAACTTCGTCGATCTGATCGACATCGCCCTGACGCGGCACCTTGAGAAGTCACAGAGCAAGCTCGCGGCGCAGCTCGTGCCGCTGATCCGCAAGGCCTTCCGCATCTTCGTTGTCATCGTCTTCGTCCTGTTCATCGCCCAGAATGTCTTCGGGGTCAACATCACGGCGTGGATCGCGGGCCTGGGCATCGCCGGCCTGGCCATCTCCCTCGCCTCCCAGGACTCGATCCGCAACCTCTTCGGGTCGATCACCGTCATGCTCGACAAGCCGTTCGCGCTCGGCGACCGCATCGTCTTCGCCGGCACGGAGGGCTTCGTGGAGGAGATCGGCCTGCGTTCCACCCGGATCCGGACCTTCGCCGGGCACCTCGTCACCATGCCGAACATGAGGTTCATCGACGGCAGCGTCGAGAATGTGTCCAAACGGTCGTTCATCCGCCGCTCGCTGAATGTGACGATCACCTACGACACGCCGCCGGAAGAGGTGAACCGAGCGGTGCAGATCATCAAGGACATCCTCGCGACGGAGGACATGGCCGCGCCGTTCCGCATCGAGGAGCGCCCGCCGCGCGTGTTCTTCAACGACTTCAACGCCGACTCGCTGAATATCGCGGTCAGCTACTGGTACTTCCTCGACTCGGCCAAGGGCCACGACTGGTGGCACTACCAGGCGCACGCCGAGACCTTCAACACACGCCTGCTCACCGCCTTCAACGAGGCCGGCATCGACTTCGCGTTCCCGACGCAGACGCTGTACCTCGCCGGCGACGCCAATCGAGAACTCTCGGTGCGCATGCTGCCCCAGGCCGATACCCCGTAGAGCCGGCCCCGGCTTACTCCGGCCTCACCGGGTCCAGTGTGTCCATCGGCACGCGGTGCAGCATCGCATCGACCCTCTCCCCGCGGATCAGCGTGCACGCGTGCTCCTCGCTCGGCCTGTCGCGATCCCGCACCGCCTGCTCGGTCGCCTCCCAGGCGATGCGCGTCGCCGCGATCCCGTCGTCGGCGGTCGGCATGTCGCCCGCGGTCCCGTCACGCAGCGAGCGGGCGAACTCGTGGTACATGCCGGCGAAGCTCTTCTCCGGATGCCACGGCAGGTGCTGCGTCCCGTGAGAGTTGCGCACCTCGAACGAATGCTCCTCGCGGTTGTAGCGGATCACGCCGTCGGTCCCGATGATCTCGTACATGAAATGACTGCGCGGCTCGCGGGAAGTCGCGTTGTAAGAAAAGCTGACCTCCACCATCGTGTGTGCGCCGCAGCCGTGGCCCATGTGCAGGTACACATGGTCGGGCGCCTCGTAGTCGTCCAGCCAGACGCCGATGCCCCGCTGCCATTCCACTTCCGAGCCGAGCCACCAGCGAGCCAGGTCGATCTGGTGCACGCCGCAATCGACCAGCGGACCGCCTTCCTCCATCCGCCCCGTGCGAAGGGGCGAGTTGATCCGCACACCGTTCTCGTCCCACCGCCACCTGCCATGCAGCCCCCAGTTGTACACGAGCCTCAGCAGACGCACCTCGCCGACGGCTTTCTCGCGCACCAGATTCCGGATTGTTCGCGCGCTCTCGCTGAAGCGGTAGTTGAACCCGGTGTACAGCGGGAGGCCCGCCTCCTCCATGATCCGCTTCATCTCGCGCATCTGCGCCTCGTCCGTCCCCAGGGGCTTCTCGCACAACACCGGCTTGCCGTGCTCGGCCGCGTCGCAGACATTCTTGTGATGGATCGGCGCAGGCGTGCACACCACCACGGCATCGATGTTGGACCGGTAGAACTCTTCCTCCGTCGGATAGGCGTGGGCCGCGTGGAACCGCCGCTGAAGCTCCCGCGCCCGCTCGAAGTCCCGGTCGTACAGGGCGTAGACCTGAAGGCCGGGCACCTCAGCGATGGCCGGCAGGTGCCCAAGCTCCGCGATCATGCCGCATCCGATCACACCGATTCTCAGCATCGCCACAAACCTCCTCGACCGCACGCAGACCAAGCCACGCAGCGCTCCCTTGAACATACCCCTGGCGCGCTGGGTGCTCCAATGCTCGAAGATGTGGCAGTGCCTGGCGATGCCCCGCACAAACACCAAGTAGCCCCGCTCGGATTCGAACCGAGGACCAAACGATTATGAGTCGTCTGCTCTAACCGCTGAGCTACGGGGCCCGGATCAAATGCGGGGCGCAGGCTTCCGCCCACGCCCCGTGTTGTATCTGCGCCGATCGATCTCGGCGAACGACGGCAACCCGCCGCTCACTTGAGGAACATCAGCTCCCTGTACGACGGCAGCGGCCACAGGTCCGAAGCCACCTGCGTCTCCAGTTCGTCGCCCAGCGTCCGGAGCTCGGTCATCAACGGGTGGATCTTGCTCTTGATGTACTGCGCCATCTCGGTCGTATCCTCGATCCGCGTGTTGTCCGCCTCATCGAGCTGCTCCAGCTTGCGCCGGAAACGGGCCGTCAGGTCGGCGAAGGAGGTCAGCAGCTTGCGCGTGTCGGAGGCGTCCACGCCCGCGGCCTCGGTCTGCGCCACCGTCTCGGCGATCCGCGCCTGGTGGCGCAACGCCGCGGGCAGAATCATCGTCTTGGCGATCAGCACCATCTGCTCGGACTCGATCAGGCAGTGCAGCGTGTAGTTCTCCATGAAGATGTTCGCGCGGCTTTCGAGCTCGGACTTGCTCAGCACACGCTGCTTCTTGAACATCGCGACCGCCTTGCGGCTGGTCAGCGCGGGGAACGCCTCTGTGCAGTTGGTCAGGATCGGAAGCCCGCGCTTCTTCGCCTCCTTGTGCCACTCTTCGGAGTAGTTGTCCCCGTCGAAGATCACCCGCTTGTGCTCCTTGATGATCTGCTGGAGCACCTTCTTGACGGCGGTCTCGAGCTTCACCGGCGTCGGGTCCTTGCCCGCCGCCTTCTCAAGCTCGCCCGCGACAAACTCGATCGACTCGGCCACGATCGTGTTCAGCACCGTCGCGGGCCACGCCGCCGTGCCCGAAGAACCGACCGCCCGGAACTCGAACTTGTTGCCGGTAAACGCGAACGGGCTCGTCCGGTTGCGGTCCCCGGTGTCGCGCGGGATCATCGGCAGCGTCGTTGCGCCCAAGTCCAGCGTGCTCGACTTGATCGTGCGGTTGGTCGCGCCCTTCTCGATCTGGGCGACGATGTCGCTGAGCATGTCGCCCAGGAAGATCGAGATGATCGCCGGCGGCGCCTCGTTGGCCCCGAGCCGGTGGTCGTTGCTCGCCGAAGCGACCGACGCCCGCAGCAGGTCCGCGTGGATGTCCACCGCGCGGATCACGGCGCAGAGCAGGGTCAGGAACTGCATGTTCGAATGTGTGTCGTCGCGGGGATCGAGCAGGTTCGTCCCCCCGTCGGTCGACATCGACCAGTTCATGTGCTTGCCCGAGCCGTTGTGGCCCGCGAACGGCTTCTCGTGCAGGATCGCCTTGAACCCGTAGCGGGGCGCCACACGCCGGATCGTCTCCATCATCAGCATCTGATGGTCGGCCGCGACATTGGCCACCTCGAAGATCGGCGCGATCTCGTACTGTCCCGGCGCAACCTCGTTGTGACGCGTCTTGACGGGCACGCCCACGCGGTAGAGCTCGTGCTCCACCTCCGCCATGAACGCCAGCACGCGAGGCGGGATCGACCCGAAGTAGTGATCGGCGAGCTGCTGCCCCTTGGGCGGGCGGGCGCCGAAGAGCGTCCGCTCGCAGCTCACCAGATCCGGCCTGGCGTAATACAGGTTGGTGTCGACCAGGAAGTACTCCTGCTCACACCCCAGCGTGCTCATCACATGCGTCGTGTGCTCGTTGCCGAAAATCCGAAGCAGACGGACCACCTGACGCGACAGCGTCTCCATCGAACGCAGCAGGGGGGTCTTCTTGTCCAGCGCCTCGCCGGTCCACGAGACGAACGCCGTGGGGATGCACAGGGTCGCCGTCGCGTCGGTCCGGGCGATGAACGCCGGGCTGGAGGGGTCCCACGCGGTGTAGCCCCGGGCCTCGAAGGTCGCCCGAAGCCCGCCCGAGGGGAACGACGAAGCGTCCGGCTCGCCCTGCACCAGGGAATCACCGGACAGCTCGTAGATCATCCCGCCCTCGCCGTCGGGGCTGATCAGGGAGTCGTGCTTCTCCGCCGTGGCCCCCGTCAGCGGCTGGAACCAGTGCGTGTAATGCGTCGCGCCTCGCTCGACCGCCCAGTCCTTCATCGCCGTCGAAACGATGTCGGCGATGTGCGGGTCAAGCTTGGCGCCCTGCTCGATCGTCTGCTGGATCGCCTTGAACGCGCCCTTCGGCAGTCGTTCGCGCATCGTTCGGATGCTGAACACATCCTCGCCGAAGAACGATTGCACATCCGGCAACTCGGTGTTGCGGTTGTTGGTGTTGATGTCGCTCCACGCTATGGCGGCAGCGATCGCGTTGCGTCTCGTATCCATCTGGGTCATGCCCGTGGCTCCCTCCGGTTTTGTCCGGTCGGGCTAGGAAGAAGAAAACAGCGGCGTGGCCTTTCCACGCCGGGTACAGCATTGTGACAGGGACCCCCACGCAAGCAAGCCGCAGACGACAGCAGCCCCCGCCACTTACACCTTAGCCCCTCGATATTTCCGGCCCCGCAGATGCGGTTGGCCCCTCCGAAGCACCGGGGCCGGCCGCCTCCACCAGCGACCGCACAAACCGTTCCGCCTCCCCGGCCGGATCGTCAGACTCGCTGATCCGCCGGACCAGAGCGCTGCCCACGATCGCCGCATCGGCGTGACGCACAGCCTCGGCGACCTGCGCCGGCGACGAGATCCCAAAGCCCGCCGCGATCGGCAGGTCCGTCACCGCCCGCACGCGCCCAACCGGACCGGCCAGGTCCACCGCACCTTCCCGCTCCCCCGTGATCCCCGCCCGGGCCAGCAGGTACACGAACCCGCGGCATGACGCCGCGATCTCCCGCACACGCTCCTCGGGAGTCGTCGGGGCCACCAGCAGCGACAACGAAAGCCCACGCCGCTCGCAGGCCTTCAGAAAGCCCCCCGAGGCCTCCAGCGGCAGGTCAGGGACAATCAGCCCGTCCAGCCCGCAGTCGGCCGCTAGATCGACAAAGCCATCCGCCCCGCCCAGGCGATGAGCGATGGAGACGCTCACCATCGCCACCAGCCCGATCGAGAGCTCCCCCCGCACCGCCGCGATCTCTTCCAGCAGCCCCCGGGGGTTCGCACCCGCCTCAAGAGCGCTGTGCATCGCCCCGGCGATCGTCGGCCCGTCGGCGATCGGGTCGGAGAACGGCACGCCGATCTCGACGATGGGCGCCCCGGCCCGCTCCAGCGCTCGCAGAATCTCGCCGGTCGCGCCCGGTCGGGGGTGCTGCCCGCAGACGAACGGCATCACCGCCCGTCGGCCGCCCGAGCGCAGCTCCGAAAAGATCTGATCGATCCGCCCGCTCACTCGATCACATCCCTGATGTCTTCAAGGCCCTCGGTCAGCACCCGGGGCCCTTCCTCGGTGATGAGCACATCGTGCTCGTAGTGGACGCTCGCCGAGCCGTCGGCGGTGAAGATCGGCCACTGCCCGGACTTCTGCACCGTCTTGTTGGTCCCGATCGCGATCATCGGCTCGACCGCCACGATCGTGCCAGGGCGGATCTCCCGGTCCGCGTCGGGCCATTCGCCGGGGAAACTCGCCAGCACATTGGCGACGAACGGCTCGCAGTGCAGCCGCTTCTTGTGATACCCGTGTCCGCCGAGCCCGCGGACCAGGTGCAGGCCCCGCTCGTGCTCGACGATCCGCTGCACAGTCTCCGCCCACGCCCTGTAGGTGTTGCCCGGACGGAGGGTCTTGACGCCCTCGCGGATCGAGTCCTTGCCCGCGTCGCAGAGGTGCTTGATCTCGGGGGTGGGGGGGCCGAAGACATAAGTCCACGCCGCGTCGCCTACCCAGCCCTGCTTCCAGACCCCGACATCGATCTTCAGCACATCGCCGAGCTTCATCGGGGCCTCGTAGTACCCCGCTGTCCCGTGGACGATGCACTCGTTGACGCTCAGGCACGCGTGGCTGGGGAACGCGGGCATCCTGCCGGGCGAGTACCCCCGGAAGCACGACTTGCACCCCAGCTCGTCGAGCGTCCGCCCGACAAAGGCGTCGATGTGCGCAAGGGTCTGACCCGGCTCGAGCCACGCCGACAGCCTGCGGTGCGTCTCGACCACGCACTGGGCCGCCTCGTAGGCTCTGGGGTATTCCGACTCTGGAACAAAGGGGATCCGGGCCATGTGGGGGGCATCGTATCCGCCCGATCCGCCGGGGCATCCGCTCGCGACACCCGCCGAACCACAATCAGCGCACAAACACGAGCGATCCGGCCGCTCCAGCTCCCTTCCAAGCCCATGCTCGACGACGCAGACCAACGCACCCACGCAGCGGGCAAGCTCATGCCCCTCGGCCTCGGGTCGGCCCGAAGGCTCCCCCCCGACGAGCGACGAGCGATCTCCTCCCGGGTGCTCGGCCCCCTCTGCTCTCCGTTCTTTGTCGGGGTGGTGCTGCTGGTGGTGCTCTACATCGCCGCGTTGATCGGCGTCGTACTCCTGATCGGCATGGAGATCCTCGGCCTGATCGTCCACGCCCCCGTCGCCGCGGCAATCGCCGGCTCGTTCCTGCTCGTCGCCCGCGGCGCCCTCTGGGCCGGCTCGGCCTACCTCGCCCGGCTCCGGGCGGTGCTCATCGAACGCCGACGCTGCCCCGCCTGCCTCTACAGCCTCGAAGGGATCGGCCCCGATCCCCAGGACGACGGCAGGCCCCGCGTCCGCTGCCCCGAGTGCGCCGCCCGATGGGACGCGGCCAAACTCGGCGCCCCGATCGACCGACCCATCAAGCCCAAGGTTGTGCGTTGGACCGACTACAGAGCCGTCGATCAAGAAACGCGGCCCCGCCCGCTCCCCTCGCAGACCACCTCGCCGCCCAGCACCACACAGTCGACCGGGTCCCCGCCGAACTCGTAGGCGAGCATCCGCGCATCGCTGTGGCGCAGCACGACAAGATCGGCGCGCAGCCCCGGCTCGACCCGTCCGCGATCGCTCAGCCCGAGCAAAGCCGCGGCGTTCGCCGTGCAGGCCAGAATCGCCTCCTGCGCCGTGATCCGGTTGAACCGACTCGCGAGCGCAACCGTCAGCGGGATCGAAGAGGTGGGGGCGCTGCCCGGGTTGCAGTTGCTGGCGATGGCGAGACGCCCGCCGTGATCGAGGAACGATCGCCCGTCGGCGTACCGCTGGTCCACATGCAGCCCCGAGCAGGGGAGCATCACGCCGAAGGTCTCCGACTCGGCGAGCAGGTGGAGTTCCTCGGGCGTGCTCGCCTCCAGATGATCGACGCTGAGGATCTCCCTGCGGACCGCCCAAGGGATCACGCCGAGGCTGTTGAACTGGTCGGCGTGCACACGCACCGGGTGCCCGAGCTCCAGCGCCCTGTCGAGCAACTCGACCGTCTCTTCCAGCGACCACGCGCCCCGTTCGCAGTAGGCGTCGATCGCGACACCCGGGAACTCCGCGTGCACAGCGGGGAGTGTTTCGTCGATCGTCGTGCGCACAAAGTCGGGCCGATCGGGGTCTTTGGCGTGCCCGATGCACGCTGTGGCGACGAGCGTGCCGGGCCAGCGCGACCCGGCTTCGGCGATCGCCCGGAGCATCTTCAGCTCGTCCTCGGTGCTCAGCCCGTAGCCGGACTTAACCTCGACCGCCAGCGTCCCCTCGCGCAGCATCACGCCGAGGCGTGCGAGCAGGCCCTCGGCGAGTTCCTCCCGCGACGCGTTGCGCACGCTGCGCACCGTTGACATGATCCCCCCGCCCGATTCGAGGATCTCCAGGTACGACGCCCCGGCCTGCTTGCGATCCCATTCGTCCAGCCGGTCGCCCGCCCAGCACGCGTGCGTATGGCAGTCGACGAACGCCGGCATCAGCACACGCCCCGCGGCGTCCAACTCGCGGGGCGGTTTCCGATCGTTGCTTCCGGACTCGCCGGCTGCGCGCGCATTCTTCCCGTCACTCCGTTCAACATCGATGGACTCGATCGATCCGCCCCGGATCATGATCGAGACGAGCGGCGCGTCGTGCGCCGCGTCCCAGAGCCTGGCGCGTCGGATGAGGAGGTCGGTCATGGCTGATTGTTCGCCCCGGCTCGGGTCAGTCGTGCGCCGGGCGCTCGGTCAGCCCCCGCAGGAACGAGAGGAAGAGGTACGCCGCGAGTCTGGCGGTGCTCCCGTCGCCCGGGGGCTGGTCGTGCTGGGGCGAGAGCTCCATGATGTCGAAGCACATCACGCGCGGGTTCTTGCCGGCCGCCCGCGCCCACGCCGCGGCTTCCTTCGGGTCCATCCCGCTGGGGTTGGGCGCGCTGACGCCCGGTGCGTACGCCTGATCGACCGCGTCCAGATCGAAGCTGACAAAGAAGCGATCGCCCGCGGGCCACGGGTCGCCGGGCCCGAACGCCTCGACATGCCCGTTGTGCGCATCGAACCAGCGCTTGGCCTCGCGGGTGTTCACGAACGGGTCGTAGCCATGGACGAACAGCCCCGTCGCGGCGCCGGTCTCGACGAGTCTGCGGAAAGACATCCCCGATCCGGGTGTGTCGCGGACATCCAGGTGCGGGTCGAAGTACACACCGGTCATGGGGCCGTGACGGTCCGCGACGGCGCGCACAAACGGGAAGGTCAGGTCGTGCCCGCCCCCGATCGCGACGGGCAGCAGGCCGAGCTCGACCACCGCCGCCACCGCCTCTGTGACGCGGTCGTGCGTGTCCTGCAGGTCCGTGCCGGGCCCGATATTGCCCGCGTCGAAGACGCGGGGCCACGCGGGCGCATCCGCCTCGGCGGCGCCCAGGCGAGAAAGGGCGTGCCGGAACGCGTCCGGGCCGTCCCGAGCGCCGATACGACCGTGGTTGAGGCGGACGCCCTCGTCATCGGCCAGGCCGATCAACGCGACGGTCGCCTCTGCGGGATCGACCCCGCGGGCGATCGATGCCGCCATGCGGGTCGATGGGATGCCTTGCGGCCACGGGGCGGGCGTGCAGTAGGGGATCATGCCAGACAGTGTACAAGACGCCGGGAGGGGCCGATGCAAAGACTTTCCGACGCGGCGCTTGTGTCGGGGCTTCGGAGCACATAGCTTTGGGATGAACGGGCAACGACGAATCGCCGCAGGCAAACGCAAAGAGGTCAACCAGATGGCCAGCATCATGACGCCCGGATCGAAAGCCAGCCACCAGATGTACGACAGCGGAGCAACCCGCGGGCCTGTGCGAGCGCCGCGGGGGACGGCCATGTCCTGCCGCACCTGGCAGGCCGAGGCCGCGCTCCGCATGCTCATGAACAACCTCGACCCGGAGGTCGCAGAAGCGCCCGAGCAGCTCGTGGTCTACGGCGGGCGGGGCAAGGCGGCCCGCGACTGGCCCTCCTTCGACGCCATCGTCGAGACGCTGAAGCGACTCGCCCCCGACGAGACGCTCCTCGTCCAGAGCGGCAAGCCCGTCGGCGTCGTGCGCACCTTCGAGGACGCGCCGCGCGTGCTCATCGCCAACAGCAACCTCGTCCCGCACTGGGCAACGCAGGCGAACTTCGACCGCCTCGCAGAACGCGGCCTCATGATGTTCGGCCAGATGACCGCCGGCTCGTGGATCTACATCGGCACCCAGGGCATCCTGCAGGGCACCTACGAGACATTCGCTTCCCTCGGGCGGATCGAGTTCGGCGGCACGCTCGCAGGGCGTCTGTGCGTCACCGCGGGCTGCGGCGGCATGGGCGGCGCCCAATCCCTGGCGATCACGATGAACGGCGGCACCGCCCTCATCGCCGATGTCGACACCAACCGGCTGCTGCGACGCCAACGCGACCGCTACCTCGACGAGGTCGTCCACGATGTCGACGAGGCGATCGACCGCGCCATCGAGCTCGCCGAGGCCAAGCGTGCGATCAGCGTCGGCGTCGACTGCAACGCGATCGAGCTGCTCGAACGACTGCTGGAGCGCGGCATCACGCCCGACGCGCTGACCGACCAGACCTCCGCCCACGACCCGCTGATGGGGTATGTCCCCGTCGAGATGACGGTGGGGGAGGCCGATCTGATGCGCCGCCTCAGCCCCGACCACTACCAGGAGCTCAGCCTCGCCAGCATGGAGCGTCATGTCCGCGCCATGGTCGAATTGCAGCGACGCGGGGCCGTCACCTTCGACTACGGCAACAACATCCGCCAGCGCGCCCTCGACCAGGGCTTCAAGGACGCGTTCAGCTTCCCGGGCTTTGTGCCGGCGTACATCCGCCCGCAGTTCTGCCTCGGGCGCGGGCCGTTCCGCTGGGTGGCGCTCTCGGGAGACCCAACGGACATCTACAAGACCGACAAGGCGCTGCTGGATCTCTTCCCCGACGACGAGCCGCTGCACCGCTGGATCCTCGGCTGCCACGCGAACACCGACGCGCTGCTCGCGGGAGACTTCGCCTCGTGCTCGCCCCGCTTCGGGTTCCAAGGCTTGCCGGCGCGGATCTGCTGGTTCGGTCTCGGCCAGCGCGATAAGGCGGGCCTGCTGTTCAACAAGATGGTCGCCGATGGCGAGGTCAGCGCCCCGATCGTGATCGGGCGCGACCACCTCGACTGCGGCTCGGTCGCCAGCCCCAACCGCGAAACCGAAGCGATGAAGGACGGCTCCGACGCGATCAGCGACTGGGCCCTGCTTAACGCGATGGTCAATGTCGCGGGCGGCGCGTCGTGGGTCTCGTTCCACCACGGCGGCGGGGTCGGCATCGGCTTCAGCCAGCACGCCGGCCAGGTGATCGTCGCCGACGGCACCGAAGCCGCGGCAAAACGCCTGGAACGGGTCCTGACCAACGACCCGGCGATGGGGGTCTTCCGCCACGCCGACGCGGGCTACGAGGACGCCCAGCGCTGCGCCGACGAACGCGGGGCTGACATCCCGATGCGGGGTTGGTGAAGTTCAGACAGCATCCTTCGCCAGCGGCTCGACCCGTACCTCCGAGCCAACGGCGACCACGACGGAATCCGGCTCGCGGTCCGTCAGTGGGGCCCAGGCATCGCCGTAGAGCGAGCCAAAGTCGACGCGGATTTCCGCACGCGGCTCGGAGTACACGCTCCAGACCGGGTGCTCGACGCGGTAGCGGATCGTCCGGCCCGAGCGGCTGCGCCCGTAGCCTCGCGAGTGCTCCTTGAAGAAGTGTTCGAGCGAATCTTCCGGCGGGGTCGTGGGGGGCTTGGCGGCGCGGACGGTCAGGGCGTGGTCCACGCCCCGGAAAGTCCAGTCGTGCTCGATGCGGATCGAGGCTTCGTCTTCTGTGGTTGTGCTTGACATGCGGGCCCTGGCGTACGGCTCGTTGTAGAGCGCCCTGGCGGTCCAGGCGATCATGCCTTTGGGGACAAGCTCGCGGACAAACGAGACGCCCCGATCGCCGGTCTTCGGATCGCGGACATAGAAGCGCAGGTTGACCTCGGGGAAGTGCACATGCCCGGGCCAGCGAACGCCCTTGACCCTCGTATCAAGAAAGTCGAAGGCGACGAGGCTGACAAAGGGTGAGCCCTCGTACAGGTCAAGTTCCAGACCCTCGGGCAGGTAGGGGGCCAACGCCGTTGCCTCGACGCGGTACTGCAGCAGCGCGAGGTTCACCCAGCGGGCTGTGAGAAATGTCTTCGCCATAGCTGGGGGTATCGACGGAAGGCGTTGCTCGGATGCCGGTTCACGCGCCGGGTGAGAACGCGCCTTCGGCGATCTTCTGCGCGATCGCGCGGATGTCCGGTGATGGGGGGCGGTCGTGTTCCAGGGGCGGGACGATCCCGCGGACGACTTCGTGCGCACGCTCGACGCCCGTCCCCGAACGCAGCGGGCGGTGGTGCTCGATCGCCTGGGCGGCGCACAGCAGCTCGATCGCCACGACCGAGCGGGCGAGTTCCAGCGAGCGCCGGGCTTTGGCCGCGGCTCTGGGTCCGAAGCTGTTGTAATCCTCGATGCCCGCGCTGGTGGGGATGTTCGCGACGCTGGCGGGGGTCGCCAGGCCGATCATCTCGTTGCAGCACGCCGCGGCGGTGTACTGCGCGATCATCAGCCCCGACTGCAGGCCCGGGTGCGAGGCGAGGTAGGGGTTCAGCCCCGCCTCGGGGTCGCGTGCAGCGAGCATGAGATAGACGCGGCGCTCGGCGATGCCCGCGATGTGCGAGAGCGCGATCGAGAGCACATCGAGCGGGATCGCCAGCGGGATGCCGTGGAAGTTGCCGGCGGAGATCACATCGAGCGTGTCGCCGCTGGAGAACACGAGCGGGTTGTCGGTGACGGCGCCGAGCTCGCGCTCGATGGCGAGTTTGACATAATCCGTGGCGTCCATCGCGGCCCCCAGCACCGGCGCCGCGCACCGGAGCGAGTACGCGTCCTGCACGCGCGGGTCGTCAGTCGCGTGCGATGGTAAGATCTCGCTGCCAGCGAGCAGGTCCTGCAGGCGTGCCGCGGCTTCGATCTGGCCCGGCTGACGACGCACCTCGTGCACGCGAGGGTCAAGATGGCAGTCGGTCCCCTTCATTGCGTCGATCGACATGGCGCACGCGCTGAACGCGCCGTCGAGCAGGCGGCCGGTGTCGGCGAGGAGCAGGGCGCCCTCGGCGGCCATCAGGTGCGTGCCGTTGATCAGTGAGAGGCCTTCCTTCGCCTCCAGCTGAAGGGGGGTGAGGCCGGCGCTCTTGAGGGCTTCTGCGGCCGGGCAGCGCCGCCCACCGACCAGTGCCTCGCCCTCGCCAAGCAGGGCCAGCGAGAGGTGGGCCAGGGGGGCCAAGTCACCCGAGGCCCCGACCGAACCGACCGACGGGACGCAGGGGGTCACCCCGGCGTTGAGCATGGCCGCGAGGGTCTCGGCGACGACCGGCCGGGCCCCGGAAACGCCCCGGGCCAGCGACGCCGCGAGCAGCAGCATCATCGCCCGGACGATGTCGCTCGGCAGGTCCTCGCCGACGCCCGCGGCGTGGGACCTGATCAGGTTCTGCTGCAGGTCGCGGAGTTTGTCCGTGTCGATCCGCGTCCGGGCGAGGGAGCCGAACCCGGTGTTGATGCCGTAGTAGGCCCGCCCGTCGCCGAGGATTTTCTCGACGCCGGCGCGGGTCTCTGCCATGCGTCGTGCGGCGTCGTCGCTGAGGCGGACGGGAGCGCCGCGCCGGGCGACGGATTCGACCTGTCCGATGGTGAGCGGCGAGCCGTCGAGGATGATCGTGTCCATTGGGGCGAGGTTAGCCCGGAGGGATCGGGATCGTCAGCGGGATCTGCCGGAGTTGCGGCTGAGGGTCGATGAACGGAAGGGGAACGCCGGATGGCCCAAGGCCCGATAATACATGTTATGTAGAATTCGATTTCTTCCGGCCAATCAGCCCTCGGAGCCATCCGAGCCAGCGGGCGAGGGGTTCGGGGCGGGCTGGTTGGTGTTCTGGCTTGCGGGCTGGGGCAGGTCGAGGGTGAAGAACATCGTCTCGGGGTGCGGGTCGGTGTTGTAGCGTTCGGTCGGGACGAAGCCGCGGCTTAGGTAGAGCTTGAGCGCGCTGGTCAGGTGCGGGTCGGTGTCCAGCAGCATCCGGGCGTAGCCGGCCTTGGTCGCCTGGGCGACGATGTGGTCGACGAGGGCGGCTCCGAGGCCGCTCCCGCGGTAGGCCGGGCGGACGAAGAGTCGTTTCATCTCGCACGGCTTGGGGCCAGGGAGATCGAGCGGGCGGAAGGCGATGCAGCCGGCGGCCTGCCCTTGCGGACCCACGCCCAGAAACAGCCCGCCCGCCGTCGGGGCGTACTTGCCCGGCAGGGTGGCCAGTTCCTCCTTGAAGCCCTGGAAACACAGGTTGAGCCCGATGTCGTCCTGGTACTCGCGGAAGAGCTCGCGGACGGTGTCCAGGTGCTCGGGGGTGTGGGCGGGGATGATGCGGGAGGCGGTCACGGCTGGAAGGGGGGTCAGATCTGAGATCTCAGATTTGAACTTTGAGCTCTCTACGTGTTGAGGGCCTCGACGGAGCGTTCCACCACCGCGTCGAGCGGGACGAGTTCGCCCTTGCCTTCATCGGTTCTCCGCTTGAACTCCACCGCTCCCTCGGCCAGCGCCTTGTCGGCGACGGTCAGGCGGATGGGCAAGCCGATGAGGTCGGCGTCCTTGAACTTCACGCCCGGGCGTTCGGCCCGGTCGTCGATGAAGACATCGACCCCGGCGCCCGCGAGGCGTTCGGCGATGTCGTGCGCCGCCTTGGCCTGCGCCTCGTCGTCGGGCTTCATCACAACGATGTGCGCGTGGTACGGCGCGATCGGCGCGGGCCAGACGATGCCGTTGTCGTCGTGGTTCTGCTCGACCGAGGCCGCGAGCGTGCGGCTGACGCCGATGCCGTAGCAGCCCATGATGACGGGCGTGCGCTTCTGGTTCTCCCCCATGACCTCGAAACCCATGGCCTTGGAGTACTTGTCGCCGAGCTTGAAGATGTGCCCGACCTCGATGCCGCGCCCTTCTTCGAGCTTCGCCGAGGGGTCCTTGGGCGATGGATCGCCCGCCTCGGCGTTGCGGATGTCGGCGACGCGGACGCGGCTCTGATCTTCCAGCAGGGCCCCCATCTCCCTTCGCCAGTTGAAGTTCTTGACATGGAAGTCGGGCTTGTCGGCGCCGGTGGCCCAAGCGAAAGTTCCCTGCCCCGCGTCCGGGTCGATCAGGAGCGTCGTATTCTGCACGCGGTCGATGATCTTCGGGCTGACATAGCCGATGGCGAAGCCCGCCTGATTGGCGAGTTTTTCGTCGGCGAGGATGACCTTCTCGCCGCAGGCGTCGCGGACCTTGCCTTCGTTGACCTCGTGGTCGCCCCGGACGCAGGCGAGAATCCACCTGGGAGGCGAGCCGCTGTCGCCGCCGGTCCCGATGACCTGGAAGACGATGGTCTTGAGCATCTGGGCGGGCGTGACGCCGAGGTGTTCGGCGACGCCGTGGATGCCGGGCATGCTGGGCGTGTGTGCCTCTTCGAGGTGGCCGGCGGGGTCGCCTTCGAAGGAGGATTCGCGGGGCCCGATCTCGCACTTCTCGACATTGGCGGCGTAGCCGCTGGCCGGGCAGCGGAGGATGGTGTCCTCGCCGGTGGGCGCGTCGACCATGAACTCGTGGCTGGCCGAGCCGCCGATCGGCCCGCTCTCGGCCTCGACGACGGTGAATCGCAACCCGCAGCGGGTGAAGACGTTGACATACGCGCGGTACATCGCCTGGTACGCGTCGTCGAGCCCGCCGTCCCCGTCCAGTGCGGTGTGGAACGAGTAGGCGTCCTTCATGATGAACTCGCGGCAGCGCAGCAGGCCCGCACGCGGGCGGAACTCGTCGCGGAACTTGGTCTGGATCTGGTACAGATTCAGCGGGAGCTGCTTGTAGCTTGAGACCGACAGGCGCATGAGCTCGGTGATGACCTCTTCGTGGGTCGGGCCGAGGGCGACTTTCCGCCCGTGCCGGTCTTCGAGCTGGAAGAGCAGGTCGCCGTACTCGATGTTGCGCTTGGTGCCCTCGAAGAGCTCGATCGGCTCGAGGGCGGGCATGAGCATCTCCGAGGCGCCCGCGGCCTCCATCTCCTCGCGGACGATGTCGGCGATCTTCATCAACGACCGCAGGGCGAGGGGGAGGTAGTCGTAGATCCCCGCCCCGACACGCCGGATGTACCCGGCCCGGACGAGGAAGATATGGCTGGGCGTTTCCGCGTCGGAGGGCGCGTCGCGGGTGGTCGGGATGAGGGTCTGCGTCCAGCGCTTGACGACGCCGCGGCGGGCGGTGGAGATGAGGGGGAGCTGTGTGGCCTGGGTCATGGAGCGAGTTTAGGCCCCGCCAGCGCCCGCTCTGGCCCCCCGCCGAGCGTCGGCCGCCGCTTCGGGGCTCATTTCAGCAGCCCGGGGCGAAGGCGGCGAAGGCGGCGAGAAAGGCGAAGAAGTCATTGGCGTCGATCACGCCGTCGCCATTGAAGTCGGCTCTGGGATCTCCGGCTGCGAAGAGCTGGAGGAAGAGGAAGAAATCGTCGGCGTCGACCACGCCGTCGCCGTTGAGGTCGGCGGGGCAGCCGGGGTCGGGTGCGAGTTTGAGAAGGAAGGCATCCATGAGGCCGCCTTGGAACGAGTTGTTCCGCCCGACGAAGTTGGTCGAGAGCGTCCAGCCCGTCACCAGTGCGTTGCCGTCGCCGTCGAGGGCGATGCCTGAGCCGGTGTCCCGGTCGCTTCCGCCGAGATAGGTCATCCACTCGATCTGGCCCGTTGAGCTGACTTTGAGCGCGAAAGCGTCAGTCGTGCCGCCGTGACGCCGGTTGTTCCGCCCGGTGAAGTTGGTCGAGCCCGTCGAGCCCGTCACCAGCGCGTTGCCGTCGGCGTCGACGACAATGCCGCCGCCTCCGTCATTGCCGTTCCCGCCGAGGTAAGTCATCCACTCGATCTGGCCGGACGAACTGACCTTGAGCGCGAAGGCGTCGCGACGGCCGTGGATCGAGTTGTTCCGCCCGGTGAAGTCGGTCGACTCCGTCGAGCCCGTGACCAGCGCGTTGCCGTCGGCGTCCATGGCGATGCCGCGGCCCGAGTCCGAGTCGCTTCCGCCGAGGTAGGTCATCCACTGGAGCTGGCCCGACGGGCTGACCTTGAGTACGAAGGCGTCCGTGTAGTAGTAGTGAGGTCCCGCGCTGAAGGGCGAATTGTTCCGTCCGGCGAAATCGGTCGAGAGCGTCCTGCCCGTCACCAGCGCGTTGCTGTCGCCGTCCACCGCGATGCCCACGCCCAAGTCCCAGGCGCTCCCGCCGAGGTAGGTCATCCATTGGAGCTGGCCCGACGGGCTGACTTTGAGCGCGAAGGCGTCTCTATCGCCGCCCTGAAACGAGTTGTTCCGCCCGGCGAAGTCGGTCGACTCTGTCCAGCCCGTGACCAGCGCGTTGCCGGCGCCGTCGACGCCGATGCCCTCGCCCCACTCCTCAGCACTCCCGCCGAGATAGGTCATCCATTGGAGCTGGCCCGTGGAGCTGACCTTGAGCGCAAAAGCGTCTCTGTCGCCGCCGTGGAACGCGTTGTTCCGCCCGGCGAAGTCGGTCGACGCAGTCCTGCCCGTCACCAGCGCGTTGCCGTCGGCGTCGACGGCGATGCCCCGGCCCCACTCGCCGGCGGTCCCGCCGAGGTAGGTCATCCACAGGAGTTGGCCAGACGGGCTGACCTTGAGTACAAAGGCGTCCTTCCATCCATGGAACGAGTTGTTTCGCCCACTGAAGTCGGTCGATATCGTTCTGCCCGTCACCAGCGCGTTGCCATCGCCGTCGACGGCGACTCCGGCGCCCTCCTCCCAGTCGCTTCCGCCGAGGTAGATCATCCAGTCGAGTTCCGGATCGATGATGACAGGATGCGCGGGGTCGGGTTCGGCGAGAAGTTCGATGGTGTAGGTCTGGGTGTCGAGGATCTGGAAACGGGAGGGGAGGTATTCGCGACGCCCGCCGATCGTCTGCCAGACGACCGGGGCGTTGTCCCGCAGCGTTCCGAAGGCCGTCTGGATCCGCAGACCGCCGTCGCCATCGATGCTCAGGCTCTCGATCCCGTCGTAGCGGATGCGGATCTGCTCGTGGTCGGCGCCGGGGGCGCTGTGGAACTCGTACTTCAGAATGCCGTCCGAGCCCATCACATGCAGGTCGGTCCCGTCGTAGATGCCCTCGTAAACTATCGTGCCGTAGGAGGGTACATCCGACGCCCACCGGCTCTGATCGTCGCCGATGAAGTAGTTGAAGCGGCCGGCCTGAGGGTTGATGCCGCGGGGTCTGGAAGAGTTGGAACTGGGGAACGAGACGGTGAGCGTGAGCGTCTCCGTTGCTTCGGTGTCGGAGGCGACCTCTGTCCAGCCCGAGTCGAGGATGGAAGCGCCGCTCCAACAGTGAGCCTGCGGCCAACTCCACCCTTGGCGGCGACTCTCGCACCAGAAGGGGCCGAACTCTTCCACGGCCGCCGCGACGCGCCGCTCGCTGTGCGTGCTGCCCCGGTGCAGGTGCATGGTCAATGACGACTCGTCGAAGGCGATGTCCACCCCGCGGCTCTTGAAGCCGTAGAGGACCGCATCCTCCCACTGCCCTTGGTTGGGCACGAAGTGGACGCCTCGGAGGGAGGAGAGGGCCGCCCCGGGATCGTGCTGAGGACTGCCAGAGGCTGCTTGGGAAAGGATCCCGGCCATGAGAACGAGGCCGACGATGAACGCGGGTGTTTTGACTGTCATGGAGCGCCTCCCGGTGAGTTCTCGCCGCACCGGCGGGCTGTGAGGCCCACCCCCGCGCCGAAAGGATGAGACCACCCTACCCGAAGCGAGGGCTCGGATGCAACAGCGTTTTGGGGATATAACGGACAGCCGAGGGAGCTGAAATCTGCAAAGTCTCGTCGAAAGCTTCTGGCCCGCTCAGCAGCCCGCGGCGAACTCGGCGAGGAAGGCGAAGAAATCGTCGGCGTCGATCACGCCGTCGGCGTTGATGTCCGCCCTGCTGTCGCCGGCTGCGAAGAGCGTGAGGAAGAGGAAGAAATCATCGGCGTCGACCACCCCGTCGCCGTTCATGTCGGCGATGCAGGCCGGGCCGATGCTCGCCAGCACGCGGACGGGCAGGGCGGGTCTGTCCGGATCGCCCGAGAGGATCAGCAGCGTGGTGTCGACCTCGCCGGGCTCTGAGGTGTCCAGTGCGATCGTGTGCTGGGCGGCGGCGCCCGGGGCGAGTTCGAACGGATCGGACGGCGCGACGATCCCCGCCGGGGCGTCGAACGTGTAGCGCAGATCGTCCAAGCCCGCGGCGATCCAGATCGCCAGATTGCCCGCGTGCGCGACGGTCAGTTCAATTTCCGCGGGCGAGCCGAGGGCGACGCGACCGAAGTCGATGGTCTCGTCCGCGTCGATCTTGGCGGGGACGCGCAGGTCGAGGAAGACGGGCAAGTGCCCCGCACCCACGGCCATGTCGATCAGCGCCTGCGCGATCACCGGGCCGACCATCGCGTTCCCCTCGACGCGGAGGTTCTGCTTGTAGGTGCTGCCGTCGTTTCCCCACGAGCGGTACGAGTGGTTCGGATCGTCCCATGTCGTGGTGCTGTAGGGGATGTCGGGGTTACCGATGTAGCTCAGGCCCTCGTGATCGATGAGCGACCCTGAGACGAGGAGCTGGTCGTAACGGTCGTCCATGCCGCCGGGGCCGATGGGGTCCTGGGTGTGGACGAAGCGGTACGAGGCGTTGTTGTTCCAGCGCCCGGGCGTCTTGATCGGGTCGTGGAAGCGGATGTCGGCGGGCACGCTCGGGCCGACGAGGTGCTGGTAGGCGGTCTGCGTCGAGCTCTGGATGTTGAAGTCTCCCCCGAGCATGAACGACCAGCCTTCGGGCAGCGTCTCGACATCGGCGCGGATCTGGATCGCCTCGTCCAGGCGGCGATGCTGGTCCGTGCTCGAACTGCCGGCTTTCATGTGCGAGACATAGACCGCAAAGACGGTCTCGGGGGCCTCGTAGCCGACGGGCCGGAAATCGAAGCGGTTCACATCGCGCGGGTGGCCCGGCACGCTGCCCTCGCTGACGACATGCCAGCCGAGCAGCTCGAGTTTGCTTGAGCGGTAAAACGCCGCGTTGCTGGAGACGCGGCTCTGCATGAACGGCGCCGCCTCCCAGTCGCCCGGCGAGCCGGGGGCGGTGTTGAGGGCGAAGAGGAAGTCGTTGACCGCGGCCCCGGTTCCGAAGAACTCCTGCGTCACGACGATGTCGGGGCGCATCGAGCGGCCCTCGAACTCCCCGTAGATGGAGGTGTGGATGTCGCTGATCCGGCCTCCGCCGTAGTAGCTGATGTTCCAGGTCGCCACGCGGATCTGGGCGGAGGCGGGGTCGGCGCATGCGAGCAGGAGTACCAGGCAGGCGGTCAGACGCATGAAACAGCGCTCCGTGTTCGGCGGGCCCCCATCGCCCGCTGGGCGAAAGCGTACCACGCCTTCGCCCCATGCGGACGGCGCGTCGTGCTTTGAGCCAAAGGTTTCAGCCGGTTGTGCGTCCGGAAAAGCGGGAGATCGTCCAGGGCGTCGGGCGATCGTCGAGGGCGTGCTCGACGCAGTCGCGGGCGGTGAGGTGCCCCATCGACATGCCGTGCCCGGTGAAACCGCCGCAGAAATGGATGGGCGCGTCGGGCCCGCCGACCTCGCTGAGTCGTCCGACGATCGGCAGGCCGTCGGGCGAAAACCCCATCGGCCCGGACCAGCGCCGGAGGACTGGGTAGCGCCGTCCGAGAACGCGCTCGGCGAACGCTTCGATGCCCGACTGCACCGGATCTGTGGCTTCGTCGGCGAGGGTGCGTTCGGCCTCGGCGTCGAAGCGGCGGCACCCCCCCACCAGCACGACGCCGCCCTCGCCGGCGCGGATGTACTCGCCGCCCTCGTTGGCGTAGTAGGCCATGTCGAGCTTCGCGCCCGGGGCGTCGAGCGCGAGCATCTGCGCGCGGTTGGGCTCGACGAGCCTCGCGAGCTGCGGCGAGAGCGTCCTCGCCCACGCGTTGACGCAGAGCAGGACCAGATCGGCCTCGTAGACCGCGTCGTGCGTGACGACCTCGATACGGTCGGGCGAGGCGTTGATCGCGGTCACTTCGGCGTTGGGACGGATCTCGGCATCGAGCTTGGAGGCGAGCAACGCCATCACTTCCTGCGGATCGCAGACGGCGTCGCCGGGGTTCACCAGCCCGCAGAGGGGCGAGGCGTTCTTCCACGCGTCGTCGTCGCCCTCGGTGATGAACGGGGACTCGAAGCCGTCTTCGGCCATGAGCGATGCGGAGCGTTCCAGGTCGTGCGCCTCTGCGTCGTTGAGGGCCAGCAGGCAAGAGGGGCGCTCGCCGAAGCCGGGCGTGTGGTCGACGCCGAGCTCGCGCAGCGCGCGGAGGTTGTCTTCGGTGAATCGCCATGCGTGCTGGGTCAGTTCGCGCCCCAACGAGTCGCACGCCGCGGCGTATGACTCGGCGACGCCCCGCATGAGAAAGCCCGCGTTTCTGCCGCTCGCGCCGGATGCGACGCGCTGTCGCTCCAGCACGATCGGCCTGACGCCGCGGCGTTCCATGTGCATCGCCGCCGAGAGCCCCGTAACACCAGCGCCGACGACGATCGCCTGTGCGCGCACGCGATCGACGCGTCCGGGCTGCTTCCACCAGGGGACGGTCATTGGGTTTGCTCCGGCGGGAGGGCGATCGCGATCACAAGGTCGTTGATGTTGTTGCCGCTGGGGCCGGTGCGGACGAGGTCGCCGATCGCGTCGAGCAATGGATAGCTGTCGTGGCGCTCCAGTGTGGCGGCCGGATCGAAACCGGCGTTGACGGCGCGCTCGATCGTGGTCTCGTCGACGACGGCGCCCGCGGCGTCGGTCGGGCCGTCGATCCCGTCGGTTCCGAGGGAGGCGATCGTGACGCGTGCCCCCTTCGGCATCGCGGCGGCGCAGGCGAGGGCGAACTCCTGGTTGCGCCCGCCCTTGCCCCCCCGCTCCCCGACCGTCACCGTTGTTTCCCCGCCGGCGATGAGCGCGACGGGCTCGGTCCGCTTCGACGCGAGTTCGGCGGCCCGGCGGACAAACGCCGCCGCGGCTTCGGACGCTTCACCAGACAGCGGCTCTTTGATGGCGTGAACACCCAGCCCCGCGTTGCGTGCGGCGTCCGTCGCGGCTTCGACCGCCCGCCGGTTGCTTGCGATGATCGTGTGCGAAACGCGATCGAACACCGGATCCCCGGGCTTGGGCGTTTCGGGCAGTTCGCCGGCGGCGCCCCGTTCGAGATGGTCGAGCACCGAAGCCGGGCAGGCGTCGCCGAGGCGTGTTTGAACGATGTCGAGCGCTTCGGCGAAGGTCGTCGGGTCGGGGTAGGCCGGGCCGGAAGAGACGGTGTCGAGCCGGTCGCCGATCACATCGCAGACGACCATCGCGATCACGCGCGCGGGGTGGGCGATCGAGGCCAGACGCCCACCCTTGAGGCGTTCGATGTGCTTGCGGACGGTGTTGAGCTCGACGATCGTCGCGCCGCTGCGGAGCAGGCGTTCGGTCGTGATCGCAAGGTCGGCAAGCGCCACGCCCTTGGCTGGCGACGCGAGGTACGCCGACCCTCCCCCCGAGAGGAGCAGCAAGAGCGTGTCGCCCTCGCCAAGGCGCGACAACGCGTGCGCTGCGGCGTCCGACGCGTCGAGATTCCGTTCCGTGGGCGTCGGGTGGTCGGCGGGGATGCGCCGGAGCGTGGCGGGCAGGTTCGCCGCGACCAGCAAGGACTCGGGCCCGATCAGCAGGCCCTCCGGCGAGCCGAGTTGCTCGCACGCCGCACGCGCCATCGAGGGCGACGCCTTGCCGACCGCGAGCACGAAGACGCGCCCCGAGTCGCCGAGGTCCGCGGGCCAGTGCTTCAGCGCAGCGCGGCCGGGGTCCATCGCGTCGAGCGTCTGGTGGTGCAGACGCAGGGCGAGCTTGCGCCGTTCGTCTGTGTTCATCTGGCCGCGGCCCCGGCGCGGCTGGCGGACCCCAGGGCCCCGAGCCGGCGCGCCGCTTCCTCCAGCGTCGACAGCTTCTTGCAGAACGCGAATCGCACGAGCGAACGCCCGAGCTCCGCCCGCGAGTAAAACGAACTCGGCGGGATCGCCGCGACCTTCACCTCCTCGGTCAGGTAGCGGCAGAAGGCGACATCGTCCTCGAACCCCAGCGCCGAGTGGTCGGCCATGATGAAGTACCCGCCCGCGGGCCAGTAGACCCGAAGCCCCGCGTCGCGCAGCGTGTCGGCCAGAAAGGCCCTGGACCCGGCGAGCTGCGCCACCAGATCTGCGATCGAATCGGCGCCGTTGCGGATCGCCTCGGCCGCGGCGTGCTGCAGGGGCGTCGCCACCGCGAAGGTCAGGAACTGGTGCGCCGAGCGCACGCCCGCGGTCAGGTGGGGCGGCGCGATCGCCCAGCCGATCTTCCAGCCCGTGAAGCTGAAGGTCTTGCCCAGGCTCGAGAGCGTCACCGTCCGCTCGGCCATGCCGGGCAGCGTCGCGATCCGGATGTGCGACTTGTCCGGCTCGAAGACCAGGTGCTCGTACACTTCGTCGGTGATCGCGATCGCGTCGTGCTCGACGCACAGCGACGCGATCAGGTCCAGCTCCTTGCGGCTGAAGACCTTGCCCGTCGGATTGTGCGGCGTGTTGATCAGGATCGCCTTGGTGCGCGGGCCGAACGCCGCCCGCAGCTCCGCCTCGTCGAAACGGAACTGGGCGGTCGGCCCCGCGTCGGGCCCGGGCGGGCGCAGCGCGACGAACCGGGGCTTGGCCCCCGCAAGGGCGCAGCACGCCCGGTACGAGTCGTAGAACGGCTCGAAGAGGATCACCTCGTCGCCCGGCTCGATCAGGCCCAGGAACGACGCCGCGAGCGCCTCGGTGCAGCCGCTGGTGACCGTGATCTCGGCGTAGGGGTCGAGGTCGCGCCCCGTCTCCTGCCCCCACCACGACGCCAGAGCCTCGACCAGATCGGGCTCGCCGGTGGGCTTGGCGTACTGGTTGTGCTTTTCTCGGATCGCCTTGACCGCCGCGTCCTTGATGAAGCCGGGGCCATCGAAATCCGGGAAGCCCTGGGAGAGATTGATCGCCTTGTGCTCCGCGGCCAGGCGCGTCATCTCGGCGAAGATGGTCGTGCCGAACGGCGCCAGGCGTGACGCGACCCTGCTTGGTGAATGTGCTTCCTGCATCGGCCCAGAATACAGCACCTGCGGCCGGCTGTCTTGGGAAACCCGGCGGCGTCGATCGGAGTTCGATCGGGGTCTAGAAGTTCGGCGTCGGGGCCCGGTACTGGCCCTGGTCGATCGTCCTGAACCAGTCGACGGTCGCCTGCAGCCCTTCGCGCAGTGGGATTTGGGGCTTCCACCCCAGATGCTTGCCCGCCAGCGTGATGTCCGGCCGGCGCTGCTTGGGGTCGTCCTCGGGCAGGGGCTTGAAGACGAAATCGGCCTTCTTGCCCAAGATCTCGCAGGTCAGTTCGGCGAGCTCGCGGATGGTGAACTCGTCGGGGTTGCCCAGGTTCACAGGCCCGATGAACCCGTCTTCGAGGTTCATCATCCGGATCAGCCCCTCGACCAGATCGTCGACGAAGCAGAACGAGCGGGTCTGCGACCCGTCGCCGAACATCGTGATCGGCTCCCCGTCGAGCACCTGTCGGATGAAGTTCGAGACGACGCGTCCGTCGAATGGGTGCATGCGCGGCCCATAGGTGTTGAAGATGCGAACGACGCGGATGTCGACGCGGTTGGCGCGGTGGTAGTCGAAAAAGAGCGTCTCGGCCGCACGCTTGCCCTCGTCGTAGCAGGCGCGGGGGCCGATGGGGTTGACATTGCCCCGGTACGACTCGGGCTGGGGGTGCACATCAGGGTCGCCGTAGATCTCGCTGGTCGAGGCCTGCAGCACGCGGGCGCGGCACCTCTTGGCCATGCCCAGCACATTGATCGCCCCCATCACCGAGGTCTTCATCGTCTTGATCGGGTTGTACTGGTAGTGGCCCGGGGCGGCCGGGCAGGCGAGGTTGTAGATCTGGTCGACCTCGAGCCAGATCGGGTGCGTCACATCGTGGCGCAACAGCTCGAAGTTCGGCAGGCCCAAGAGGTGCGTGACATTCGACTTCTGGCTGGTGAAGAAGTTGTCCAGGCAGATGACATCGTGCCCCTGCTCAACGAGCCGGTCGCACAGGTGCGAGCCCAAAAAGCCCGCGCCGCCGGTAACGAGAATGCGTTTGACTTTCACGGGCCAAGCGTAGCAGTGAAGCTACCGCCCGTCGGGGAGCGGGGGCACGCGGAGTTCTGCGCCCACGCGCAATCGGTCCGGATCGGGGATGCGGTCGCGGTTGGCCTCGTAAAGCACGCGCCAGTGGCGGGCGCTCCCGTAGACACGCTGGCTGATGACCGAGAGCGAATCGCCGCTGCGGACCGTATAGGTCCGCTCTGCCGGCTCTGGCGGGTCCGGCTCGGCGACCTCCGCGGCTGCTTCAGAGCCCGCGTCGCCGGGCTGGTGGCCCACGGGAGGGGGCGCCGCGGGCGATCGCTCCGCTTGGTGATGTTCTCGTGGGCGTTCGGGCCGTTCGCGCGACTGCTCCTGCGCCCGCTCGCGATCGGTCTGACGCACCAGCACCGGGCCGTGATCGTCGAACTCGTCGATCGGCGACCTCGACGCGTTCGGCGAGGCGGCCCAGTACAGCGTCACCCAGAGCAGGCCGAGGGCCAAGAGCCCGACGCCCGGGTTTCGCAGCCTGGGGTTCATCGCTCACGCCCTTCCTTCGCGGCCCATCGGGGGACCTCTGGCGGGCTACTCCTGCGGCGAATGGGGCGCCGAAGCAGGGCTGCCCGGCGCGAGCGCCGTTTCACGCTGCAGCGAGCGGTCGAGCTTGCGCGACCAGACCAGCGGGCCAGCGACGGCGATCGACGAGTAGGTACCGAAGACGACGCCGATCATCAGGGCGTAGCTGAACGCCCGGACACCCTCGCCGCCATAGAGGAAGAGGATCATCACGGCCATCAGCGTGGTGCCCGAGGTGATGACGGTGCGGCTGATGGTCTGGTTGATCGAGAGGTTGACGACCTTCTCGCTGGCGTAGGGCAGCTTGCCGCGGTTCTCGCGGATGCGGTCCATGATGATGATCGAGTCGTTCAGCGAGTAGCCGATGATCGTCAGCAGCGCCGCGACGAGGTTGAGGTTGATCTTGAAGGGCTGGATCCCCAAGCTCTGCGCGAGGCCCTGCGTGACCGGGCTGTCGTAGAGGATCTCCGCGACCGCGATCATTCCGATGATGATGAGCACATCGTGCACCAGGCAGGTCAGCGCCGCCAGCGAATAGCGAACCGAGCCGAACCGCACCCAGATGTAGATCGAGATCAGCAGGAACGAGATCAGCACCGCCGCGATGGCGCGGCTGCGGAAGGTTTCCGCGACGCTGGCGGAGAACTTCTCGACCTGCGTCAGCGTGGACTGGCGCCCGAGGGCGGTGACGATCAGGTCCCACTCGGTCTGGGCGAGCTCGGCCTGCCACGCGCCCGGGTTGGCGCCGTAGGCGATCCGCGGGTCGCGCACAATGATGAGCGCGGCCGTGACGGCGTCCTCGCTCCCCTCCAGCACATGGATCATCCGCGAGCGGATCAGCGTGTCGCGGAAAGCGGGGTCGGTCTGGCGGATCTGGTCGAGCGCCGTGCGGAGGTTCTCCAGCGACGGGGCCGGGGTGATGTTTTCCAGCAGGATCGCGACGCCGCCGCGGAACTCAGGCGCTTCGATCGCCGGGTAGCCGGCCACATCGCGGTCGGGCGAGAACTCCTGCAGTACATCGTCGGTCGAGGTGATCGGGCGGATGTTGAATCGCTGGTCCTCGATGCCCGCGAAAGTCATGCTCGGCTGGACATCCAGCAGGTCCTCGAAGGCCCGCGTGAGCTCCTCGACGAGCAGGACCTCGTTCTCGATCGTGGTCTTGACCTGGTATCGGCTCGCGATCACCCTGCCCGTGTCGTCCGTCCCCGGATTCAGCGCGATGATGTTGGCGGTTTCGAGTCGCGCGAGCTCTTCGTTGGTCGGGTCCCCGTCGGTTCGGACGCGTTCGATCAGCGCGTTGATCCGCTCCTGGAACTCGGGCCTGCCGAGCTGGATGCGTTCGCCGTTGTCCGGCGATTCCTTGAAGCGCAGCTCGACCTGCGTGCCACCGACGAACTCGGTGTCGAGCATCTCGCTGCCCTGGATCGCGATCATCGCGATGCCGAGCGAGACGAAAATCGCCGAGATGCCGGCGAAGACCCAGCGGAGGCGCATCCACGGGATGCTCGGTTCGAGCGTCCGCTCGATCACCGGGAAGATGGTCGGGGCCATCTTGAGGGTCTTCATCCCCATGTGATCGACGAGCACCTGGAAGATCAGGCGGGTGATGACCAGCGCCGAGAACATCGTGGCGACCACGCCGATGCCGAGCGTGATCGCAAAGCCCTTGACCTCCTGCGTCGCCACGCCCGGCAAGACGAGCACGATGCAGACGATCAGGTTGGTCACATTGCCGTCGATGATCGCAGACAGGGCTTTCTGGTAGCCCCTGCGGACCGCGGCCTTGAGGTCAAGCCCGGCGCGCAGCTCCTCCCTGATGCGTTCGTAGATGATCACATTGGCGTCGACCGCCATGCCGAAGGTCAGGATGATGCCCGCGATGCCCGGCAGCGTGAGGGCCGCCTTGTTCAGCGAGAGAGCGCCCAGGATCAGGATCGCGTTGCAGGTCAGCGCGATCACCGCCACAAGGCCGGCCTTGAGGTAGTACAGCACCATGAAGATTGCGACGGCGATCAGCGCGATGACGCCCGCGTTCCGACCGGCGATCAGGTTGTCGCGACCGAGCTCGGGCCCCACCGTCATCTGGCTGATCGGGCTGGGGGAGAGGCGGGCCTGCAACGACCCGGCCGACATCACGCGGACCACATAGTCGATGTCCGACCGCGTGAAGCTGCCCTCGATGATGCCGTTGACCGTGATCCTCGCGCGGAGCGTCGGCGCGGTGTAGATCTCGTCGTCGAGCAGGATCGCCATCTGCCTGCCGGTGTTGGCGCCCGTCAGGTTGCCCAGCGCTCTGGCGCCGCCGGGGTCCATCCGGAAGCCGATCGCGGGGCGGCCGATCTGGTCGGTGGTGGCGAACGCCGCGGCGACCGACCAGCGGCCCGATTCGTCGGCGTCGGGGATCAGGCGGTACCCCGAGCGGTCCCAGGCGAGCATCCAGTACTCGCCGTCGAACTCCTCAACGACATAGCCGCGCCGCTCGAAGAGCCCGGCGGGGTCTTCTTGGAGGAACTCGTAGTCGTCAATGGTGCTCAGCCAGCCTTCGATGCGGTTGATGCGGAACCAACGCATGTCGTTGGTCCGGGCTCGCTGGGGCCCTTCCTCCTGCAGGCGTTGGCGCAAGTCGCTGATGAGCTGCTGGGAGATGTCCTCGCTCGTCGGATCGACCGTGATGCGGAAGGTCAGCACGCCCGAGGCCCGCAGCAGCCGGATCAGGTCCGACGGATCGTCGAGCGCCTGGCGGTTCTGGTTGTAGGTGTCCCACGCGACGACGACGCGTTCGATCTGCTCGGCCGCGTCGGGGTAGCGTTCCTTCAGCCTGTCGATCGCTCGCTGCCGCGGGCTGGCGAGCTCGACCGTCGTCCGCCGGTCGCGCCCCTCCAGGCGGAGCGGGCGGTCGGAGCGGTTGAGCGCCTCTTCGACTTCGCCGGGCGTCGGAACCGCGTCGAGCACGGCCGAGCGGGCGGTGCGATAGGCGACGCGGGCGTCGATCACCCGGCGCCTGAGCGTGTTGTACTCCGGCTCGCCTGTCCGCCCGTCCTGGCGCATCTCGTCGAGTTCGGCCGCCGAGGCGCTCTGGCTGTCGTACGCCTCAACGAGGTCGGTCAGCAGGGCGCGGAGCTCGGCGTTGTCCCGGGCGAGCCGGGCCAGACGGGCGGACCGCTCCTGCGGCTCGGCGATGCGGACGAGTTGATCGATCTGCGCTTCGGAGATCGACCGTTCGGCCAGTCGCCCGAGCTCCTCCTCGTAGGCCGCTCTCATGCGCCTGGCCTCGGCGCCGGGCAGGGGCATGGTGATCTCGAGGCGGTCGCGCCCCTGACGGACGATCGAGATCTCGAAGAGGCCGTTGGGGTCGACGCGCTCGCGAAGCACATCGATCATCCGCGGGATGATCTGGCCCGGGTCCTCGCCCGGCTCGAGCTGGACATCGTACAGCAGCGTCACGCCGCCCCTGAGGTCCTTGCCGAGGCGGATCCTCTGATCGGGCGGGAAGATGCTCACCCCGCAGATCGTGAGGACAAGAAGGACGAGCAGGGCTTTTTTAATCAGTGCATTCATTCGGAGCGGACGCCGGGGTCGGGGTGGAGCACTGGGAAACTCGGCCGGCGTAGGGACGGGCCGGGCCTGTACGGTAGGTCGTCGATCGGCACCTGACGACGCGTCAGGAGCGTGTCTCTGTCAGCGTCGGCTCGGCGGCGGTCTGGGCCGGCCCGACGCCCCCGCTCGCCGAGCGGAGCACCTGCTGCACCGCCTGGCGGGAGTATCGGATTTTGCTCGATCCGGTTTCGAGAACGACCTCGTCGTCCTTGAGTTCGACCACGGTGCCGATCTCGCCCCCGATCATCTGCACCTTGTCGTTTCGCCCCAGCCCGCCGAGCATCTCCGCCCGGCGCTTGCGCTGCTTGCGCCCGGACATGGTCGTGAGCAAGAGCATGAACACCACCATGAGGATCAGGATCCAGAAGAACCCCGGCCCCATGGCCCCGCCCGGTGGGGGCTGACCCGGTGTTCCGGTTCCGTCCTGCACGGTGCCGCCGGGCTGGGCGGGCGCGCCCTGTTCGGTCGCCTGGCGCGTCTGGGCGATGATCGGGGCGGGCAGGCCGGAGAGTGACAGCGGGAGGGACATCGTCATCCTTTCAGGTCGTCAGAAGGCCCCCGTCCGGCGGGAGACCCCTCGGAGGCGTCCACCGTCCCCGGAGCAAGGCCCGGGGCGGCGACGGGCCACCGTTGCGCAAAGCCGCGCCAGTCATCTTCCCGGAGCGCCCGCCGGATGTCCACCATCAGGCGCTGGAAGTGGTGCAGGTTGTGCAAGCTCACCAAGATCGGCCCCAGCATCTCCCCGCAGGCAAACAGGTGTCGGATGTACGCGCGGCTGAACGGGGCCCCGTCCGGCGTCTCCCACCCGTGCGAGGCCGGATCGCACGCCGGGCAGGGGCACCCCGGCTCGATGGGCGAGGCGTTGGCCTTGTGCGAGGCGTTGCGGAGGCGGATCTGGCCGGTCCGCGAGAAGGCGTTGGCGTTGCGCCCGTTGCGGGTGGGCAGCACGCAATCGAACATGTCCACCCCCGAGCGGACCGCCGAAACGATGTCTCGCTCGTACCCGACCCCCATGAGGTATCTCGGCTTGTCCTCAGGCATCAGAGGCGCGGTGTGGGCGACCACGCGGGCGATCTCCTCGCTGCTCTCCCCCACCGCGACGCCCCCGATGGCGAATCCGGGGAGGTCGTAATTGCAGATACGCTCGGCCGACCAGGCCCGTTCGTCCGGATCGGTGCCGCCCTGCACGATTCCGAAAAGGGCCTGCTCTTGGGGGCGGGCATGAGCGCCGATGCAGCGCTCCAGCCAGCGGACGGTCCGCTCGTTGGCCTCGCGGACGCGCCGGGCGTAAAGGCCCTCGTCGAGCTTCGCGACGCCGGCGGTCCCTTTCCGCCGGACGAGGTTGGGCGGGGCCTGGCCCGGGTCTTTGGCCGGGGGGCAGTCGTCGAAAGCCATGATGATGTCGGCGCCGATCTTGTTCTGCGCGTCGATCGCCGACTCGGGAGTCATGCGAATCTTTGAACCGTCGACGATGCTCTTGAACGAGACGCCGTCCTCGTCGAGCGCGTTGATGTCCGCCATCGAGAACGCCTGAAAGCCCCCTGAGTCGGTCAGGATCGGCCCGGGCCAGTTCATGAAGCGATGGGCCCCGCCCATCTGGGCGACCAGATCCGGCCCCGGCCGCAGCAGCAGGTGGTAGGTGTTGTTGAGGATGATCTGCGCACCCGTCGCGCGGACCAGCTCCGGCAGCAGCCCCTTGACGCTCCCCCGAGTGCCGACGGGCATGAACGCGGGCGTGTCGAATGAGCCGTGCGGCGTCTCAACCACGCCCACACGCCCCCGCGTCGAGGCCGAGCGGTGCGAGATCGTGAACCTGAGCGATTGATCCTGGGGCGGCCGGGCCATGACGGGAACGCTATCGCCCCCGCTTGCGGGAAGTCTCCGACTGCAGCGCCTTGCGCTCGCGATCGGTCAGGCTGTCGATCCCCTGGTCGCGGACCTTGTCGAGGATGCGGTCGATCTCGCCCGGGTCCGAGGGCGCGGGGCCCTTTGCCTTGCCCTTGGAGCCGCGGGATCGGCCCCGGTCGGGCTTGCGGGAATCCTGGAAAACATCGAAAAAGTCACGCAGCAGGTGGTTGTGCTTGATGAAGTACCAGCCAGCGAGCGCCCCGCCGAGATGGGCCGCGTCGCCCCCAGCGTTCCGCCCACCGAAGAACAGGTTCAGCAGCGCGATCCCCACATACACGAACGCAAAGGTCCGGATCTTGAACGACACCGGCGGGAACAGCAATTGCACCCGTTCGTGCGGCGCCAGGCGCGCGCATGCCAGAATCACCCCGAACACCCCCGCCGAGGCCCCGATCAGCGGCGTCGACGGGTTGTAGGGCAGCAGCCCCGGCACGGCCCCGAACATGTACCCGCCGAGGTTCAGCGCGAGGTACGCAAGCCCGCCGCAGATCCCGCACATGAGGTAGAAGGCAAGGTAGCGTCTGCCCCCGAGTTGCTGCTCGACGAGCCCGCCGAAAACCGCGAGGCCGATCATGTTGAAGAGGATGTGCCAGATGCCCGTCCCGTCGTGGAGGAACTGGAAGGTGATGAGCCTCCAGACCTGCATCTCAAGGAAGGCCTTGGTGGTCGAGAAATGGCCGTAGGCCCGGAGCGGGTCCATCACGCGGTAGTAGGCGACGCCGACCTGGCGCCCCGACGGACGGTGCACGATCGGCGCCTGGGCCGCGCCCGGCGCGATCGGTCTGGCGTGCTGGCGTGGATCCCGGAAAGCGAGGTCTTCGGAATCGATATAGTTGGAGTCGACTTCCGCACGGTCGAAGACGAACTGAGGCGGGGAGCTCCACACCCCCGAGAGGATGAAGACACCGACATTGATGATGATCAGCCAGAGGTTGACGCTCAGCCCCCGCCGGCCGCCCATCGGACCCAGCCTCGCCGAGCCGCCCTTGTCCTGGATGTAGTCTCTGTCGCTGATGCCCATGGTCTGTCTGTCGCTGAGGGGTCGTTGGTCGGTTCGGCCCGCGGCCTGCGGCGAGTGCCGCGACGGGAGGGTCAAACATCGGCCTGATCCGGCCCTGGGCGTGAACCGTCCGCCGAGGCTACCGGACGCCCAGGGCGGCGCGGCTCAGCCGCCGCTGTTGCGTTTCCGCTCGGTTTCCTTGGAGAGCAGCCGCTTCTCTTTTCGCGTGAGGCTCGCCATGCCGTGCTCGCGGATCTTCGAGAGGATGCGGTCGATCTCTGCGAACTCGGCCTCCTCCTTCTCGCGGGCCTTGCGGGCCTTCTCCGCGTCCCGAGCGGCCTCCTTGGGGTCGTAGCGGTCGTAGGCCGCAGAGAGATCGACGCCGGGTGCGCCCCCCGCCGTCGCCTCGAACTTCAGCCGCTGCTTCTCCGCCCAGCAGGTGAACCCGCAGAAGATCGCGATCGCCATCAGCAGCGTCTCGCCGACGACCATCGCGACAACGAACAGCACACCCGCGACCAGCAGACCCAGCGTGGTCGAGATCTCCATCGACCGCTCGTACCCGGCTCTCCGCCAGATCAGCGTCTGCACGACCCGCCCCGCGTCCATCGGGTACATCGGCAGCAGCATGTTGAACGCCAGCAGCAGGAAGTTGATGTAGTGCAGAAACCACAGCCCTTTGAGCCAGAAGGCCGCCTCGCCCCCGGCCGTCGTCAGCGTCGCGGCCGTCACGCCCGGCGCGAACGGGTTGAAGACCACCGCCCCCCACTGGCCGCCCGTCGCGATGAGCAGCGCGATCGCGAAGACCGGCAGCAGTGCGACATTCACCGCCGGGCCGCCCAGCGTTGTCCACAGGTGCGCCCGCCAGTCGTGCGGCGGACGGCACATCGCAAGACCGCCGAGCGGCCAGAGGATGATCTCGTCCGCCTCGCCCTGCACCGCGCGGCAAGTAAAACAGTGCCCGTACTCGTGCAGCAGCACCAGCCCGAACAGCGCGCCCATCGCCAGCAGGATGTACCCCGGCCCCATCCCCTCCTGCGACGCGAAACTCACCAGCACCTGCGCCGCGATGTACACCAGAAAGAACAGGTGCAACCGGACGCGGATCCCCCACGCCGAATACAGGAACAGCGCCCAGGTGAACGGGTTGCTCCCGCCCCCAAATGCGCGGGAGAGCCTGGCTTTCCAGCCGCCGCCTCCCGGGTCCGCTGGCGCTCCCCACCTGCTCATGCTCTTGCCGCCCCCCCGCCGAAGCGTCCCTGCTCACGCGCCATGTAGAGGGCGAGCATCGTCTTGGCGTCGATGATCTCGCCCCGCTCGATCATCGCCATGGCCTCGGGGATCTCGACGGGGTGGACCGTGATTCGCTCGGAGTCTTCGAGCTCCTGACCGACAAGCTCCAGCCCGGTCGCGAAATAGACATGCATGAGCTCGTCGGTCAGGCCCGGGCTGGTGTAAAAGCGTCCCATGTGCTCCAGAACATCGGCCCTGTAGCCCGTCTCCTCGACCAATTCCCGAGACGCGGTGGTCTCGGGGGGCTCGCCGGGCTCCAGCCCCCCCGCGGGGACCTCCCAGAGCGTCTCGCCGACGGGCACCCGCCCGTTTCGGATCAGGACCACGCGGTCGGGCTCGCCCGTTTCAACGAGCAGCGGGACGATCGCGACCGCCCCGGGGTGCTCGACGAACTGACGGGATGAGTCGTTGCCGGCGGGATCACGGACCGTCACCTCGACAAACCGGAAGCGGCTGCCGCTGGCGAGGGTCTTCGAGTCGATCACCCGGTCGGCGTTGGCGGAGTCGGTCATCGGCGGATGGTACCGGCGCTGGGGGCGGGGACGCACAAGCCCCGAGCGGTTAAAGGTTCTTGGTAAGCTGTTTGCCGAGAAGACAGCCGAGCAGGAAGACAGTCCGCTCCGGTGAGTCCGGCATTGTCCGCAGGGTCTGCACCGTGCTGCGGGCCTCTCGGACCAAACGGTTGGCCTCCGCGCGAGAATATGGCCGGGCATACAGGTTGTAGTCCGCGTGATGGCGTTCTACTTGGAGTTCGACAAACCGTCTGCAGACCGCGACAAGCTGGGGAGCTACCGGCCCGGAGACCAGCGGGGACAACGCTTCGGGTAATCGCGTTGTGCCCGGCTTGTTCTTGACGGGCAGAAACCATTCCGATGCGATCTTGACCGATCCGTGCTGGATCGTTCTGCGGAGCCGCGACCCGATCTCGGATCGTGCGTCCGCGGCCGAGAGTACGCACGCTACAGTGTCGTCAGCAACTTGATGAAATACGGCGTAATAGGCGGTCGACACGGCGCGCCGGAGGCTGATTTGCTTAGGCTTCCGGGGATCAAGCGAAGCCAGATGATCGGCCTGATCGAGCAGATCATCCACCAAGGACGGATTCACGGGCGGCCCGCCGCTTCGGCAAGATCGTCGGGACGGCGGTAGCCCACATGTACGAGGCGATCGATATTGAGTTTCTCGATCTCTTCGCGGACACGGTCTGCGATCGGGTCGAGGTTCTCCGATGTCCAGTCTTCATCCTTCGTCGCGTTGTCGATGAGCACTAGTACATCGACCGCCGGATCGCCGGTGTGGTCGTCACCGATCTCGAAACGGATCTCGACGATCTTCGGCGTTGTTTTCCAGTCGGCCTTGACCGCATCCAACGCTTTTCGAATAAGTTCGACTTCTCTGCGTTCGGTCATCGACGGGCTCCTCGCACGCGGGCGATGGATTCTAACACTGTCGTTCCGCTCATCCCAGAGGCCCTCATCGGTTCCATGTCGCAGCCCCGTACACGCCCGTCTCGCCCAACTCCTCGGCGATCCGGATGAGCTGGTTGTACTTCGCGTTCCGGTCGCTTCGGCAGGGCGCGCCCGTCTTGATCTGCCCGCAGTTGGTCGCCACCGCGATGTCCGCGATCGTCGAGTCCTCCGTCTCGCCCGAGCGGTGGCTGAGCACGCAGCTGAAACCGTTGCGCATCGCGTAGTCGACCGTGTCGAAGGTCTCGCTCAGCGTGCCGATCTGGTTGACCTTGATCAGCACCGAGTTGGCGCAACCCTCGGCCACGCCCCGCTCGACGAACTTCCTGTTGGTCACGAACAGGTCGTCGCCGACGAGCTGGATCTTTTCGCCCAGGCGTTCGGTCAGCTTGCGCCAGCCTTCCCAGTCGTTCTCGGCCAGCCCGTCCTCGATCGAGCGGATTGGATACTTCTTGCACCAGCCGGCCCAGAGGTCGATCAGGTCGTCGGAAGACACGGTCTCGCCCGAGGACGAGAAGAACTTGTACCCCTGCTTGCCGTCCTTCTCCGCCTCGTTCCAGAGCTCGCTGGTCGCCGGGTCGAGCGCAACGAAAATCTCATCGCCCCACTTGTAGCCGGCCTTGTCGGTCGCCTCCTCGATGATCTTCAGCGCGTCCTCGTTGTCCTTGAGGTCGGGGGCGAAGCCGCCCTCGTCGCCGACGGCGGTCGAGAGCCCGCGCTCCTTGAGCACCTTCTTCAGCGTGTGGTAGATCTCCACGCCCGCCCGCATCGCCTCGTGGAAGTCGTCAAATCCCCAGGGCTGGATCATGAACTCCTGGAAGTCGACGGTGTTGTCGGCGTGCTTGCCCCCGTTGAGGATGTTCAGCATCGGTACCGGCAGCACCTTCGCCCTCGATCCGCCCAGGTAGCGGTACAGGGGCAGACCCGAGGCCTCTGCGGCGGCCTTGGCCACCGCGATCGACACGCCCAAAATCGCGTTGGCGCCGAGGTCGGACTTGTTCTCGGTGCCGTCGAGCTCGATCATCGCGGCGTCGATCGCCTCCTGCTCGCGCGCGTCGAACCCCTCCAGAGCAGGGCCGATGCGGTCGACCACATGCTCGACCGCCCGCGTCACGCCCTTGCCCCCGTAGGCCTTCTCGTCGGTGTCTCGCAGCTCGGCGGCCTCGTGCTCGCCCGTCGAGGCGCCCGAGGGCACCGCGGCACGCCCCACCGCCCCCGACTCGAGCGCGACCTCGACCTCGATGGTCGGGTTCCCGCGGCTGTCAAGAATCTGTCTGGCGTGGACTACCTCGATCGTGAAGGCCATGTCTTCTGCTCCTGCGAGGGCTCGCCCCCGGGTCGGCGGTTGCTCTGGGTCGAAGGGCGCGACGGTCCGTGCCCGACGCCATCCGGTTAGGATACGCTAGTCTCCACGACGCCAGCGCCGGCCCGGGCCGGAAGGACGACGATGCCGACCACACCCGAAGGGTTCACCAGACGCCTCGACAAGCTCAAGGCCGAGATCAACGCCCAGGGCATGCGGGTGCGGGGTCTGGTCGAAGCCGCCATCACCTCAGTTTTCGACCGCGATCCGGACTCGGCGCAGCGCATCATCGACCTCGACGACGAGATCGATCGCTTCGATGTCGAGATCGAGGTCGCCGCCGTTAGGATCCTCTCCGACGCGACGCGGGTCAACGCGACGCTCAGCGAGCGCCAGGTCCGCACCCTGCTGACCATCGTCAAGGTCAACAACGAACTCGAACGCATCGCCGACATCGGCGTCGCCATGGCCGAGCATGTGCAGAGGCACAATTTCAGCGACGGCAAGATGCCCGACACGCTCCGCGTGATGGCCTACAGCGTCGTCGGCATCCAGCGCGATGTCAACGCCGCCCTGCACGGGGCAGACCCCGACCTCGCCCGTCTCGCCCTCAGGGCAGACGACGCCGTGATGAGCTTCCGCGACGCCATCGTCGCCGACGCACGGGGCAAGGTTGTTTCCGACGAGATGACGATCGACTTCGCCTTCTTCATCAGCGGCATCGCCGACCGCCTCACCCACATCGCCGACCACTGCTCCAACATGGCCGAGCAGACGATCTACCTCACCACAGGCAAGATCGTCCGCCACGACGCCGACGGCTGGCACGACAGGCCGTCGCGCGACGCCCCCGCCGACGAAGCGGAGTAAGCCGGTTCACGAGACCGCGTCGCGGGCAATCCGCTCGATCGCCCCGCCGAGCACGCGGATCGACCGCAGATACTCGGCCAGGTCGAGGCGTTCCTCCGGCGTGTGGTCGAGGGTGCTGTCACCAGGCCCGTAGGCCGCGATCGGGCAGCCCCACGCCCTGAAGACCGTGTTCATGTCCGAGGTGCCGGTCTTGACGACCGCCCGCGCCCGGCCGCCCTCGTCGGCGATCGCTGAAGCGAGCGCCCGCGAGACGGTGTTCGCCCTGCCGGTGCGCACGCCCGGCGTGTGCCCGTAGACCCGCAACTCGACGCCCGGGCTGACGGTGCGCAGGTCGGCCTCGACCGCCGCGGGGTCGGCCCAGGTCGGCAGCCGGAGCCCGACGGTGGCGCGGGCGCGATCGGTCAGTCCGTCCGACGAGGTTTCCATGTGCTGCAGCGAGGCCTGGATGGTGTCGAACAGGCCCTCACGACCGATGTTCCACTCACCGACATTGGCCCGGAGGTGGTTCCACCAGCGGACGACGCGCTCTGCGACCGCGCCCTGAGGCCCGGCCGAGTGCCCGCCGTTCTGCTCGAAAGTCGCCTCGACAAGCAGCCGCCCCTTGTACCCGACGGTGTAGCGGTCCCAGTGGCTGGGCTCGCCGATGATGCAGGCGGCGGGGCGGTGGCGGTCGCGGATGAAACGAGCGCCGGGGGAGGTCGGCGTTTCCTCACCGACAGCGCCCACGACGATCAGGCGGACGCCTTCGGGCAGAGTTGCGCGCGCGCCGGCGATGGCGAACGCCGCCAGCGGGCCCTTGGCGTCCACCGAGCCGCGACCCCAGAGGTAGCCGTCTTCATCGACGCGGACGGGGATCCGCCCGGGCACCGTGTCGATGTGCCCGAGCAGGACGATCTCCGGCGCGTCCGGGTCGGTCGAGCCGATCGCGCCCACGGCGTTGCCGGCGATGTCGATCGCGGCACGATATCCCAGGCGCGACATCCTCTCGGCGAACAGCCGCACAGCGCCCTGCTCGTGGCCGGAGATGCTGGGCGCCGCGACCAGATCGCGGACGAGGTCGATCGCCTCGCGGTCGGGGTTGGCGGCCTGGGCGGGTGTGGTCGCCGTGTTCGGGCGCACGCCCGTGTCGAGTCTTGCGGTCGCTGTGGTCATGACACCACCGTTCCTTCGCCCGAGAGGGCGCGCTGTATCGGTCGTTCGGCTCTGGCGTCGGCGAGGATGACACGCCCGACGCCCATGTCCAGTGCCTCGCCCGCGGCGAGGACCTTCTTCTTCATCCGCCCCTGCGCGAGCTCGATCGCCGCGTCGAGCTCGGCGCGGGCGAGCTCGGGGATCAGCGAGCCTTCGTCGGGGAAGGAGCGGAGCAGCCCGGGCACATTTGAGAGCATGATGAAGGTGTCGGCCCGCATCGCGCCGGCGGTCTTGGCCCCGGCACGGTCGGCGTCGACATTGATCGGCTCGTGCTCCTCGCTCAGGCCCGGGGGTGTGAGCACGGGGGTGAGCCCGATGTTGAGCAGGCGGTTGAGCATCGCGGCGTTGACCTGATCGACTGTGCCCGTGTAGTCGTCGCGAAGGACGCTGGTCCGCCCGTCTTCGACGATGCGGATCGCCTTCTTGCGCCTGCCCCGCCAGAGCCCGCCGTCCATGCCCGAGAGGCCGACGGCGTTGACGCCACGGGCCTGGAGCATCTGGACGACGCGCTTGTTGATCCTGCCGCAACAGGCCATCTGGAAGATTTCCATGGTCCTGAGGTCGGTTCTGCGGCTGGTGTGCCCGGAGGGCGAGGTCACGAACTGGGCGGGGTGGCCGAGCTGCTCGGCGAGGGTGTTGGTCTCGTGGGAGCCGCCGTGGACGAGGACGACGCGCTCGCCGGCGTGGACGAGTTCGGCCGCGTCGTTGCAGACCGCTTCGAGCCCGATGCCTTCCGCTCCGCCGATCTTGATGACGATCATTCTGTGTTCCGTTCCGTCGTGTTCTGGCGGGGCGTCGAGCGCCGCCGCGTGTTGGTTCTACGAGTGTGCCTTCTCGCCGGATGGGCCTGCGGCCCCCGGCGGGCGTCAAACAGGGTGAAGACCCGGGAAGAGGAGGCCGTCGGTCTCTTCCAGCCCGCACATGAGGTTCATGGATTGGACGGCCGATCCGGCGGCGCCCTTGCCGAGGTTGTCGATGGCGCACATCGTCACGACGCGCCGCGAGCCTTCTTCAGCGACAAAGCTCACATCGGCGAAGTTGGTCCCCGCGACGATCTTGGGCTCGGGGAAGCGGTAGAGCCCGCGGCGTTCCTTGACGACCCGCACGAACGGCTCGGCGGCGTACGCGTCGCGGTACATGCCCCAGAGGTCGCGGTCGGTCAGGTCGCGGTTGACGAAGACATGGCAGGTCGCCAGCACGCCCCGGACCAGCTCGATCGCGGTGCCTGTGAAGTGCAGGTCGAAGTCGCCGAGCGCCTGGCGGATCTCCGCCTCGTGGCGGTGGGTTGTCGGTGCGAAGGTGCGCACGGCGTGCGAGCGCTCGGGGTGGTGCGACGAGCCGGAGGGCTCCGCCCCCGACTCCGACGAGCCGACCTTCACATCCGCCACCACCCGCTCGATCACGCCGGCGCGGGCCAGGGGGAGCAGGGCGAGGTTGACGGCTGTCGCGTTGCACCCGACGCCGCTGACGAGCTTTGAGCCTCGGATGCGGTCGCGGTAGACCTCGGGCAAGCCGTAGGCGAAGCGGTCCAGCCATGCGGGGGCCGGGTGGGGTTCGCCGTAGGTCGCCTCGTACAGCTCCGCGTCGCTGAGGCGGAAGTCCGACGAAAGGTCGACGACGCGTTCGGCGAGCTGGGTGTACCGCTCGATGTTGCCCGCGGTCTGCCCATGCGGGAGGCAGAGGAAGGCGACATCGACGGGCTCGACATCGTCGGGAGCGACGAACTTCAGGTCCGTAAAGCCCCTCAGGTTTGGGTGCAGGGATGAGACGGGCCACCCCGCCCGCGAGCGGGAGGTCACCCACGCGATCTCGGCGCGCGGGTGGCCGACCAGCAGGCGGGCGAGCTCTCCTCCGGTGTAGCCCGTGCCCCCGATGATGCCGACGCGCACGCTCATGCCAGTCCCCGCGAGACGCCGGCGTGGGCGTGCTGGAGCACGAAGTCGACGATCTTGGCGGGGATGTCGACCCCGGTCGGCGCGATCGAATTCTTGAACTCCATGGTCGAGTTGATCTCGTTAACGAGCAGGCCCCGCTCGGGGTCTTCCATCAGGTCGATGGCGACGACACCCCCGCCGACGGCGTGGGCCGCGCGGACGCAGATCTCGTTGAGTTCATCGGTGACGGGGAAGCCCTCGGCCCGCCCGCCCCGCGCGGTGTTGGTGATCCAGTGCTCGCTGTGGCGGACGATGGCGCAGATGGTTTCGTCGCCGACGACGAACGCGCGGATGTCGCGACCGGGCTTGTTGATGAGTTCCTGGAGGTAGATCACCCCATGCTGCACGCCGCCGAGGTGGGCCTTGTGCTCCAGCACGGCGTCGAGCGCGTCGCGGTCGTTGATCTTCGAGACCATCCGCCCCCACGACCCGACGGTCGGCTTGAGCACCAGCGGGTAGCCGAGGCGTTCTGCGGCTTGCACGGCGCCCTCGTAGCTGAACGCGGCGATCGTGCGGGGCGAGGGGACGCCGGCCCGGGCGAGCGCGGCGGTGGTCTGCAGTTTGTCGCCGCAGGTCTCGATGACGCTGGAGGGGTTGATGCAGTCGACGCCCTGGGCCTCGAAGGCTCGGACGATGGCCGCGGCCTTGGTGTGGCTCAGGCAGCGGTCGATCAGGATTTCGGGACGGCCCGGATCTCTGTCGCTGGTGAGCTCGATGACGGTCTCGTCGGCGTGGAGGGGACGAGCATCGATCCCGCGGCGCTCGAGTTCGTCGAGCAGCAGGCGTTCTTCGACGCGGATCCGGGAGTGCAGGAGCGTGACGCGCATGGGGGCTTTCTCGTGGGTCTGACTGGGGTCGCTGTGGCACTGGCGGCTTGTCCGCCAGTGGTTGGTCTCGTTTGTCTGCACCCGGCTCGGCGAGCCGGGCCACCTGAGAGGGCGGGAACACTGGCGGGCGAGCCGCCAGTGCCACAGGTCAGCGGCGGGTCTTACTCGCCCCAGTCTTCCTCGACCTCGGGGGCGACCGCGAGACGGATCGGCTCGGTGGCGACGACTTCGAGCTCGGTGCCGCAGTCGGGGCACTGGACGATCTCGTGGCGTCGGGGCTGGCGGTCGAAGCTGATGACGGCGCCGCACTCGGGGCAGGTGGCGGTGAGGGTCTGGGTCTGGGTGTCGCTCATGGCTGTGTCTCCGTGGGGTGCGGGCGTTTTGGCCCGCGGGTCTGGCTTGGATGTGGATAAAAAAAGCCCGCCGGTGATCTCCGGCGGGCCCGTCGCTTGAACGCGTTGGGGGGTTTATCGGGCGGCTTTGCACCCGATGCCGGAGATCGTGGTCCCGTGGAGTTTGGCTTTCATGCAAAAGCAGACGATCCCAGGGAGCACCTTCATGCTCTGGGCGGGAATCGTGCTGATCTGCGGAAGCTGGGCCACGAAAAGTTCTCCGGTCGTGTTGACTATCTTCGCCATCGGATTTTGATGGTCAAGCCCTTGAGCGGAAAGTTTCCGCCGTTGTCCGGCATAGACACCCTGATTCGACCGACTATTTCACCCGAGTTACCACCCGCGTGCGCACAGAACCGAAGCGGATCCTGATCCTCGCCAACGCCGACTCTGGCGCGGGGCGCGGGCTGCGCCTGGCCGAGCGGGCGAGGGTGAAGCTCACCGACGCGGGGCACGAGGTCGAGATGCTCGCTCCCCGCGCCTTCACCGACGACGGTGCGGGAGGCAGCCCGGATCTGGTGGTGGTCTCCGGGGGCGACGGCTCCATCCATCACGCGCTTCCCCGGCTGATCGAACTCGGCTCGCCGCTGTACCACCTGCCGGCGGGGACGGAGAACCTCGTCGCCCGGTCGTTCTCGATGACGTCCGACCCGCGCCGGCTGCTCGGGGCGATCGAACGCGGGCGGGACATGAAGATCGATCTCGGCACGGCCAACGGGCGTCCGTTTGCGATCATGCTCAGCGCCGGGCCGGACGCGGGGGTGATCCACCGGCTGGCGGCCAAGCGCGAGGGCACGATCACGAAGCTGTCGTACGCGGGGCCGGTGTTGCGCGAGGCGGTCTCGCCGCGGCTGGTGCGGGCGTCGGTTTCTGTCGACGGGCGCGACGCGGTCGGCCCGGAGAAGCGGGCGATCCTGCTGATCGCCAACCTGCGCCGGTACGGCGCGGGGCTCGATCCGGCGCTCCTGGCCTCGCCCCACGACGGGAAGCTCGACATGGTCTGGCTGCCGGCAAAGAACGCGCCCAAGGCGCTGGGCTGGGCGATCGCCTGCCGCCTCAGGCAGCACGGGAGGCTGCCCGCCAGCGTGTTCGACACCGGCTCGTCGATGTCTGTGTCGTTCGCTGAGATGCCGGCGATGCTGCAGGCCGACGGCGAGCCCCTGCCCTCGCCCGACGGGGGCTTGCTGACGATCGAGACGCTGCCCGGGGCGCTCACGCTGCGCGTGCCGCCCGAGCACAACGACTGACGAGACTTGCAGCGGCGAGCGGCGTCAGCCCTTGCGAGCGGCTTTGACCAGCGCCTCGGCCCGCTCCGGGTCGATTGGGTTGCGCCAATCGCCTTCGGCCTTGATCGACGAGCCGACGATCACGCCCTCGGCCTCGGCGAGCATCGCGCCGACATTCTTCGGCGTGATCCCGGAGCCGACGAGGACGGGCAGGCCCGAGGCAACCTTGGCCTCGGCGATGTCGGCGGGGTTTGCCTCGCGTCCGGTCCAGGCGCCGGTGACGATGAGGGCGTCTGCGCCGAAGAAAGCCGCGGCGTGGGCCATGTCGCCGATCGAGAGGTCGGCGGTTAGGGCGTGGCTGGCGTGCTTTTTCCTGATGTCGCAGGCGATGGCGACGGCCTCTGCGCCGATGCGCCGGCGCTCGCGGAGGAGTGCGCCCGCTTCGGCCTCTGCGAGGAGGCCTTCATCGGCGATGTGGGCGTAGACGAAGTTCTCGCAGCGGATGAACTCGCCGCCGCAGGCGTGGGCGACGCCGAGGGCGTGGCGGTTGCCGCCCGAGAGGATCTGGACGCCCATGGTCATGTCTGTCGCGCGTCGGACCTCGCGGGCGATGACGCTCATGGCGGCGACGATCTCGGGCCCGATGGCGCTCCCGTGGACATACGGGGTGTCGTGCATGTTCTCGACGATGATCGCGTCGAAGCCGGCGTCCTTGAGGACGGTCGCGTCGCGGACGGCCTGGTCGATGAGGCGGGGCATCGGCATGGCGGAGGCGGGCGTGCCGGGGAGCGCGCCGACATGCACCATCCCGATCAGGGCCTTTTCACCACCCGAAAGCTCTCTGAGCCAGTCCATGGCGAGAGCGTATCCGGCCTGCGGGTCGGCCGCGAGGGGCGGGCTGAGCCGGTACACTGCGGCTGAACCTGTTCGTCTTTCAGGAGGTTTGCATGTCTCTTCGGTGCTCTGCGAGGTCGCTCTGCGTTGGGTTCCTGGCGCTCTGCCTGCTGGCGCTGCCTGCGTTGGCCGAGGGCTACAAGGTCGAGTACTTCGTGAAGCTCGACCGCCCCCAGACCCAGACGGTCGAGATCGAGATGGTGCTGCGGGGCGTGGGCGGGCACGACGAGATCGAGGTGCAGATGCCGGTCTGGCGTCCCGGCCGGTACTCGATCGAGGACTTCCCGGGGACGATCCGTTCGATCCACGCCCGCGACGCATCCGGCGAGAAGCTGGCGATGGGCAAGACCGACAAGGCGGCCTGGCGGATCGAGTCCGCCGGCGCCGACGAGGTCCGCGTCGGGTATGTGCTGTACGCCAACCAGCTCCGCCTGCGGATGGCGCATGTCGACCCGTCGCACGCGTTTCTGAGCGGGTCGGCCGTCTTCCTGTACCACCCCCCCTACCGCGACGAGTCCTTGCGGGTGCACATCGAGAAGCCCGGAGATTGGCGGGTCGCGACGGGGCTCGAGCCCTGCCCCTCGACGCCGGGCGCGTTTGTCTCGCCCGACTTTGACATCCTGGTCGATTCCCCCTTCGAGATCGGCGAGCACCAGCTCATCGAGTTCGACCTGGACGGCGTGCCGCACGAGATCGTGATCTGGGGCGAGTGCGAGGTGGACGAGGAGCGGCTCGCGGCGGACTTCGCGGCGATCACGCGCCACCAGGCGGAGATCTTCGGCGAGATCCCCTACGAGCGGTATGTCTTCATGATCCACTGCCAGCCGGGCATGGGCGGGGGCACGGAGCACTGGAACTCGACGATCATGGGCGCGCGCCCCGAGTCGTTCACCAACGAGGGGCTCTACGAGAACTTCCTGCGCTTGACGAGCCACGAGATGTTCCACACCTGGAATGTCAAGCGCCTGCGCCCTGCGGGGATCAGCCCCTACAACTATCAGAAAGAGAACTACAGCGACCTGTTCTGGGTCGCCGAGGGGACCACGAGCTACTACGACGGGTTCACGCTCGCGAGGATCGGTCTGACCGACGAGCAGACCTTCCTCGATCGCATCGCTTCGCAGGTCGCCGGGCACCGCACGCGTCCGGGGCGGATGCTCCAGTCGCTCGCCCAGTCGAGCTACGACGCGTGGATCAAGTTCAACCGTCCGACGCCGGACTCCTTGAACTCGACGATCTCGTTCTACGGCTCCGGCGCCTTGGTCAACCTCAAGCTCGACATGAAGATCCGCGAGGCGACGGGGGACCGCGAGTCGCTCGATACGCTGATGCGGACGATGTACGAGCGGTTCCCGCTCGAGGGCGGGGGCTTCACCGACGACGACTTCCGTCTGGCGGCCGAGGAGCTCAGCGGGCTGGACCTGCGCGAGTTCTGGCGCCGCTTCGTGCACGGGACGGAAGAGTACGAGGTCGAGGACGCGCTGCGCCGCGTCGGGCTGGAGCTCTACCTGCGCAACGCCCGGACCGTGGCGTTCCTCGGGGCGGACTTCGCCGGCGGGCACCCGGCCCGCGTCACGCGCGTCTCGTCGGAAGGGCCGGCGACCGAGACGGGTCTCCTCGTCGACGACGAGGTCGTGTCCGTCGACGGGCGCCGGTTCAGCGGCGGGAACGCCGAGTCGGTCATCCGGAGCTACAGCCCGGGCGACGAGGTCGAGGTCAAGTTTTTCAGGTGGAACCGCCTGCACACGCTGCGGCTTACCCTTGGCGAAGAGGAGACCGGCCGATGGACGGTCCGCAAGGTCAGGAACCCCACCCCGGAGCAGCGCCGTGCGTACGAGGCCTGGATGCATCGACCGTTTGATTCTGCCGCGGATTGACGCGGAGCGGCGGTCATGATCGTCGCCGGCTGGTTGATGCTGCCCGATCCCCATGAGGGGGTCTGCCTGAAGCGGGGCTTTCTGACGGTCGAGCACGGGGTGATCCGCTCGGTCGAGTTCGGTGAAGAGATCTTCATGGCCGACATGGGGGGCGAGGGGACGATCGTCTGCCCGGGCTTTGTTGATGCGCACATGCACCTGCCGCAGGTCCCGGTGATCGGGGCCGACGGGATGGGGCTGCTCCAGTGGCTGGAGCGGGTGGTCTATCCGGCCGAGGCGTCGTGGGCGGACCCGGATCTGGCGGCCGAGGCGACGGATCACGCGGTGCGGACGCTCTGCTCGTTCGGCACGACGGCTTTCGCTGGGTACGCGACGGTGCACTTCGACGCGGCCAAGGCCGCGATGCGGGCCGCGGCGGAGATCGGCGTTCGGGCGCTCATCGGCCAGGTGCTCATGGACCGCAACGCGCCCGAAGAACTGGTGCGTCCGGCGGCTCAGCTGTTGCAAGAGGCGGCCAAGCACGATCAGATCGGGCGGGTGAGGCCGGCGGTCTCGCCGAGGTTCGCGATCTCGTGCACGCCCGAGCTTCTGGCCGGGGCGGGGAAGGTCGCCGAAACAACGGGGCAGTTCGTGCAGACGCACCTCTCTGAGACGCGGGACGAGTGCGCGAAGGTGCGCGAGCTGTTCGACGGGCTCTCGTACACGGAGGTGTATGCGAGGGCGGGGCTTTTGCGCCGGCGCTGCGTGCTCGGGCACGGGATCTGGCTGGACGACGAGGAACGCCGCACGATCGGGGCTTCGGGGGCCGCGATCGCCCACTGCCCCACCGCCAACGCGTTCCTGGGCGCGGGGATGATGGACCTGCGGCGGAATGTCGAGGCGAAAATCCGCCCTGCGCCCGGGTCGGACATCGGGGCGGGGCCCGACCGGTCGATGGTCCGCGTGGCGCGGGCGATGCTCGATGTCGCCCGCCTGCGCGGCGAATTGGCGCCCCCCGCCTCCCACGCGTGGTGGTCGATCACGGGTGGCAACGCCTCGGTGCTCGGCTTCGACGACACTGGCCAGATCGAGCAGGGACGTTCGGCCGACCTCCTGCTCATCGAGCCGGACATCGAGCTTGAGCTGGGCGAGGACGAGCCCTCGATCGACCCGCTCGGGGCGCTGCTCTACGCGTGGGACGACCGCTGGCTGAAGCGGACGCTCGTGCACGGCAAGACGGTGTACGCGAGTCTCTGACGCTCTCCTCAATCATGAGGGCGTGTAGGTGAGGCCCCCGTCGGGGCCTAGGGGCAGGCCGAGCCAGAGCCAGATCGCCAGCAGGATGGTCCACGCGATGGTGAAGGCGATCGAATAGGGCAGCATCATGGCGATCAGCGTGCCCATGCCGGACTTGGACACATACCGCTGCATGAAGACGAGGATGATGACCAGGTAGGAGTTCAGCGGCGTGATGATGTTGGTGACCGAGTCGCCGATGCGGTAGGCCGCCTGCGTCAGCTCGGGGCTGATGCCGACGATCATGAGCATCGGGACGAAGATCGGGGCGAAGAGGGCGTACTTGGCGCTCATCGAACCGACGAACATGTTGAACGCCGCGGTTAGCAGGATGAACAGCACGAGAAGCAGCAGCGTCGGCAGGCCGGCGCGGGCGAGCATCTCGCCGCCCGAGAGGGCGAGCATGGTCCCCAGGTTGGAGTACCTGAAGTACTCGATGAACTGGGCGGCGAAGAAAGCGAGCACGATGATCGGCGCCATCGCGGCCATCGACTCGACCATGAGGCGGGCGAGGTCCTTGCTGTTGCGCAGCTCTCCAACGACCATGCCGTAGACCACGCCGGGGATCAGGAAGGCGATAAACAGCAGCGGGACGATGACGACGACCCAGCGGTCGAACTTGTTGTCGCTCTCGCCGGCGAGTGCGGGGCCGACGACCGCTTCCCGTTCGGCGTCGCCCAGCGGCGTGGTGTGCAGGAGCATCGCGTCGTCGATCGCGGTCTTGACCTGCTGCTCGGGCAGTTCGCCTTCGAGCTTGTCGCCGAGCGTCGAGGCGAAGCCGGAGGCGTCGACGAGGGGCAGCTCCGCCTCGGCGAGGGCGGCGGACTCGATCTTCTGGACCTCTTCGGGCGTCAGTGGCGCCTTGCCGTGGAGAGGCCAGCCCGGGACCAGCACCATCGAGAGCAGAACGGTGGCGAGCACGAGGGCGGCGACGCCGGTGATGAGCAGGCCCCGCTCCTCGGTCTCGGTGAGCTTCTGGCTGCTGACCATGTCCGCATCGGGCGGTCGGGGGCCGCCCTCGTCGGCGGGCTTGCCTTCGAAGCGGGGTTCGACGAAGCGGGCGGTCACGAACCACCCCACCAGCGTCGCCATCACCGTCGAGGCGATCATGAACCACCAGTTGCACAGCGGGTTGACGCGGTAGCCCTCGTCGATCAGGACGGTGCCCGTCTGCGTCAGCTCGGCGAGCATCGGGTCCAGCCCGGTCGGGAAGAGGTTGGCGCTGAAGCCCGCCGAGACGCCCGCGAAGACCGCCGCGATGCCCGACAGCGGGCTCCGACCCACCGACATGTAGAGCAGCGCCGCCAGCGGCGGCAGCACGACATACCCCGCGTCGCTGGTCGCCGAACTCATCACCCCGATGAAGACCGTCGCGGGCGTCAGCAGCTTCGCCGGCGTGATCGCCATGAACACCTTCAGCAGCGCCCCGATCAGCCCCGTCCGCTCGGCGACCCCCACGCCCAGCATCCCCACCAGCACGATGCCCAGCGGCGGGAACTGCATGAAGTTCGTCACCATCGACGAGATCGCCCAGTACAGCCCGTCGCTGGAGAGGAGGTTGACCGGGCGGATGACTTCCGGCGTCGACACCACCTCGATCTCGCCCGTCTGCTCGTTGAGCACGCGGGTGTCTTCGGTGGCGATCTGGAGCTCCAGGCGCGTCTCGCCCGTCTGCGGGTCGACGACCTCGACGGGCTGCTTGCGGACGACCTCCCAGCCGGTCCAGTCCGCGACGCCCGAGGCGAGCATGACGATGACCGCCCCGATCAGAAACAGGATCGCCGGGTCTGGCAGGCGGTTGCCGATCTTCTCGATCTTGTCGAGCACGCCGCCTCTCTTTGAGGGGGGCTTGCCGGTCGGTGGGGTCGTGCCGGTGGTCTCAGCCATGGATGCAGCGCTCCGCGGGTTGGCCGGCGGGTCGGCCCGCCGGGGCGGGTCAACATACGCGCTGGCGCGCGGGGGCACAAACCGCGCCCGGCTTTGCCGGGCGAGAGGGTCGAGCAGGCGATCAGGAGAACAGGTGAGCAGAGATTGGGTAGAAGGGGGAGAGCTCAGGTCGGAAATCTGTGCCACCAGAGCCCCGGGCCTACACCGGCGCCGCGGTGTGGCGCACCATCGCAAAGAGCGTCTGCAGCACCAGCCAGAGCCCCAGGTGGATCGACCCGAGCACCAGCGTCTCGTACCTCGGCAGCCTGAAGAGCACCACCAGCGAGACGCCGTACGCCAGGATCGCGATCAGGTAGTCCACGATGCGCCCGGGCACGGGCCAGCGGCAGACGGTGAGCAGCACAAAGAGCGACGAAACAACAAGCATCCGCGTCGCCCCGCGCATCGGCTCGTTGAAGGTCCGCACGGTGAACCAGGCCGTCAGGTGCAGCGACACCACCCCGAGCGCCGCGGTCATCCATGTCATCAGCACAGTCAGCAGAGCCGTGACGATGACCGCCCGCTCGGCGTTGACGCCCGCGATCACCATCGCGACAGCGCCGAGGGCCAGCCCCAGGTAGAGCGCCGGCAGCTCGCGGGGCCATCCGGGCTGGATCATCCAAAGGCTCGGATCCGGGCGATCGGGGCCGTCGTCGTCGTCATCGTCTCCGGCAACCGCGGTCGCAACAGGCGGGCGGGCGCCTGCGCCCCCTGCCGAGGCGACAGGGCCGAGGCCGTACTCCGAGCCATCGGGCTCATCGTGAGGGGGTTCGATCTCGAAGGGGCCGTCATCGGCCTCGTCTTCGTCGCGCCAGTCTTCGTGTTCGGGTCGTTCAGCCATGATTCGAGTTCGATCGCGGGCGTCAGCGCACGCCGGCGAGCCCGCCTCTGAGGAAAAACTCCATTAGTTCGTGCCCTGGGTCGACATGCAGGTCGCTCTCCTCGGCCTCGCGCTCGGTGAGGCGCCGGTTGACGACGGTCCGCACCCACGAGCCGGCGACCGCGAAGGGGACGGGCGTCTGGTCGTGGCGCCTCGTCGAGACGAGCGTGTAGTGGTCGGGCATGATGAGCACGCGCCAGCCCTCGGCCTCCGGGTCGCGCTCGGGGTCGCCGAAGGATTCGAGCTTCTCCATCACCGGGCCGACGATGTGCCGGTCGATCGCCTCGATCGAGGCGACCTTGGTCGCGTAGTCGCCCTGGTGCGAGGCCTCGTCGGGCGCTTCGATGTGGCAGCAGACGATGTCGTAGCGGTCGAGCGCCTTGCAGGTCGCGGCGCCCTGCGCCTTGTAGTCGTTGTCGTGGTAGCTGGTCACGCCCGGCACATCGAGCAGGTCCCAACCGATCAGCCTCGCGATCCCCGCGAGCAGGTCGACGGGCGTCGTCATCGCGCCGCGGAGGTTGTAGAGGCTCTTGAACGAAGGCATCTGCGGGCGCGTGCCCTGGCCCCAGATCCACGCCATGTTGGCCGGACGCTTGCCCGCCTCTTTTCTTGCGCGGTTGATCGGGTGCACGCTGAGGTGCTTGGAAGAGAGCTCCATCAGTTTCAGGATTCCCTCGGCGTTCTCGCCGTCGGGCAGTTCGCGCCGCCACTCTTCGCCGGGCATCTCGTGGGGCGGGGTGGTCGCCAGCGCGCGGAAGGAACGCCCCGAGCGGTCGGCGATCGAGCCGCGGTAGCTCTTGCCGTGGACGACCTGCATCTGTTCCATGAGTTCCGGCGCCCGCTCGGCCCAGAACTCCACGAGCGAATCGAGCAGTTCGCGGCCTTCGGTGTCGCCCAGCCCGCCGGCGGAGTGGTCGACCATCACGCCCTCGTCGTCCCCTTCGCCGACGGTGACGAGGTTGACTCTGAAGACCCAGTCGCCCGGCCCGATGTCCAGGCCGATCGCCGCGGCTTCCAGCGGGGCCCGCCCGGTGTGGAAGCGTTCGGGGTCGTAGCCGAGGAGGCACATCGAGCAGACATCGCTGCCGGCGTCGAAGCCTTCGGGGGTGGTCGCGGCGGTGCCGACCTTGCCTCGCAGGGCGAGGGCGTCGAGGTTGGGTGTCTCGGCGGCCTCGAAGGGCGTTTTGCCCCCCAGTTCGTCGATCGGGAGGTCCGCCGCGCCGTCTGGGATGATGACCGCGTACTTCACAGGCCCCAAGCGTACGCGGGTCGGAGCGGCTCTACGCTCTGCTGTCCGGCCCCGCGGGGGCGTACCGACCCGAGCCTGCGAGAGCGCCAATGCCAGACCTGCAACCCCTCTTCGGCGTCGAGCCCCCTGCGTCGCCCAAGATCTCGATCCTGCCGATCCCCTACGACGCGACGGCGAGCTACCGCAAGGGGGCGGCGCTGGGCCCGGCGGCGATCGCCGCGGCTTCCGCCCAGGTCGACCTTTCCAGCGGGCCGCTCTCGGTCGGGCAGGAAGAGCTCACCGCCCTGCTCGCCGAAGACCCCGAGCTCGTCTCGCTCAACGAGAGCATCACAAAGCTCACCGCCCCGATCTCCGCCCAGGGCGAGTTCCCGGTTGCCCACCCCGAGACGCTCGCCGAGGTGAACAAGGCCGGCGAACACATCCGCGACCTGACCCATCGCTTTGCGACTCAGACGCTCGACGAGGGCGGGATCCCGGTCGTGCTTGGGGGCGAGCACTCGACGCCCCTAGGCTCGATCGAGGCGGTCGCGGCCCGTCATCCGGGGCTCGGTCTGCTACAGATCGACGCGCACATGGATTTCCGCGAGGCGTTCCAGGGGTTTACCCACTCGCACGCCGCGATCGCGTGGAATGTGCTCGATCGCTGCGAAGGCGTCGCGAAGCTGGTGCAGTTCGGCATCCGGGACTACAGCGCCGACGAGATGGCGTTCGGGCGCTCGCAGAGCGGCCGCGTCGTGACCATCACCGACTTTGAGATGACCCAGGCGCTGCATGAGGGGCGGCCGTTCGCCTCGATCGCGGCTTCGGTGATCGACCACCTGCCCGAACTGGTCTACATCTCGTTCGACATCGACGGGCTCGACCCGGCGCTCTGCCCGCACACGGGCACGCCCGTGCCCGGCGGGCTCTTGTGGGGCCAGATCAACACGCTGCTGCTCATGCTGGCGAGTTCCGGTCGCCGCGTCGTCGGGTTCGACCTCGTCGAGGTCGCCCCGGGCGAGGGTGAGCCGGGCGACGCGTGGGACGCCAATGTCGGGGCCCGCGTGCTGCACGCCTTGCTCGGCGTCGCGACGATCACCAACGGACTGGCGGGGAACTGAGGAATCTTCGCGGCATCCGGAGCACGCACCCCGCCGAACCTTCCATTACACCAACGAGGACCTCCATGCCCGAATCACGACCGACAACACTGCACGATCTCCGCGAGAGCGGCTGGGTTTCCCGGCCCGTCAAGGACGAGCTGCGGGCCAACATGGTCAAAGCCCTCCGCCGGAGCGAGGAAACCGGCGAGCCGCTGTTTCCGGGCATTGTCGGCTACGAGGACACGGTGATCCCCGAGGTCGTCAACGCCGTGCTGGCGGGGCACGACATGCTGTTTCTGGGCGAGAAGGGCCAGGGCAAGAGCCGCATGATGCGGCTGCTCGTCAACTTCCTCGACGAGGAAACCCCCTACCTCGATCTGCCCGGCTGCCCCGTGCACGAGGACCCCGAGCGCCCGATCACGAGCGCCGGGCGTGCGGCTCTCTTGCGCGATCCGCGAGAGGTCCGGATCGCGTGGTGGAAGCGGGCGGACCGCTACGCAGAACGCCTCGCCCCGGGCACCAAGTTCGCCGATGTCATCGGCGAGATCGACCCGGCCAAGCTCGCCGCGGGCGTGAGCATGTCCGCCGAGGAGGCGCTGCACTTCGGGCTGATCCCGCGCATGCACCGCGGCATCTTCGCGATGAACGAGCTGCCCGACCTCGACGAACAGGTGCAGGTGGGCCTGTTCAACATCCTCGAAGAGCGCGATGTGCAGATCCGGGGCTATCCGATCCGCTTCGACCTCGATGTCCTCGTGCTCTTCAGCGCCAACCCCGCGACCTACAACCGCTCGGGCAAGGTGATCCCCCAGCTCAAAGACCGCATCGGCGCAACCGTTCAGACGCACTACCCACCCGACCGCGACACGGGCATCGAGATCATGCAGAGCGAGGCGGGGACCGACCTCGGCGGCGAGTTCCCGGTGATCGTCCCCCGCTTCATGCTGGAGATCTGCGAGGAGATGGCCCGCGTCGCCCGCAAGAGCAAGTACATCGACCAGCAGTCGGGCGTCTCGGCCCGCTTCAGCATCAGCAACTACCGCACGATGGTCGCCAACGCGCGCAGGCGGTCGATCCTGCTGGGCGAGTCGCCGGCCGTGCCCCGCGTCAGCGACCTGTCGCACTTTGTCGCTTCCGCCCTGGGCAAGCTGGAGCTGGACATGATGGGCGCCCAGCGGATGAGCGAGAAGCAGGTGCTCGGGGCGATCGCGGCCGAGGCGATCGGCAATGTCTTCAAGGAGTATGTCACCGAGCACGGGCTCGGCGAGATCGCCGAGATCTTCGGCGAGGGCGTGAGCGTCGAGGTCGGCGACATGATGCCCAGCGCCCACTACTCGGAGATGCTCAAACGCGTCCCGCCGGCGTGGGAGAAGGCGTTCGAGATCAACCCCGCCGAGGACGCGGGCGTGCGGGCGAGCTGCATCGAATTCGTGCTCGCGGGGCTCTACAGCAGAGACATGATCAGCCGAAGCGAACACCGGGGCAGAGTGAAGTACGATCTGTAAGGCTTCAACAACGGGAGGCCCCATGCAGACCGGCAATCTGATCAACGGCGAATTTGTCCAGGCCGCCTCCGGCAATACCGTGACCGTCTTCAACCCCGCAGACGACATGCCTGTCGCGGAAGTGCCCGATTCGGGCGAGGGCGAGATCGCCCGGGCGATCGATGCGGCTTCGGAGGCTTTTCCCAAGTGGAGCGCGACGCCGGCGATCGAGCGGGCGGGGCTCTTGCGTCGGTGGGCGGGGTTCATGCTGCGCGACTCCGAGCGCCTCGCGGCGCTGATGACCGCAGAGCAGGGCAAGCCGCTCGCCGAGGCGGAGGGGGAGATCAAGTATGCGGCGTCCTTCCTGACCGACGCCGCCGCCCAGGCCGAGACGCTCTCGGGCAGCGTGGTCCCATCGCCAAAGCAGGACATGCGGATCACGGCGATCCGCCAGCCGGTGGGTGTTTGCGCCGCGATCACGCCATGGAACTTCCCCTCGGCGATGCTGGCCCGCAAGCTCGGGCCGGCGCTGGCTTCGGGCTGCACGATGCTCGCCAAGCCGGCGCACGAGACGCCGCTGTCTGCGATCGCGATGGCCGAGCTCGGCGTCGAGGCGGGGCTGCCAAAGGGCGTGTTCAACATTGTGACCTGCGACGCGAAACTGTTCTCGGCGACGATCTTCGGCGACCGACGCGTGCGCAAGGTCTCGTTCACCGGCTCGACACCCGTCGGGCGGACGCTGATGAAGCAGGGCGCAGAAAACCTCGTGCGCCTCTCGCTGGAGCTCGGCGGGCACGCGCCGTTTTTGATCTTCGAGGACGCGGACCTTGATGCCGCGGCCGAGGGCCTGATCGTCAGCAAGTTCCGCAACGCGGGCCAGACCTGCATCTGCCCGAACCGGCTGTACATCCAGGCTTCGGTGTACGACGAGGCGATGGACCGCCTGCGCAAGAAGATCGAGAAGCTGAAGGTCGGCCCGGGCGATGTCGAGGGCGTCCAGATCGGGCCGCTCATCAACGACAAGGCGATCAAGAAGGTCGATCGCCACATCGCCGACGCCAAGCAGCACGGCGCCGAGGTGCTCTGCGGGGGCGAGCGGGCAAAGCCCCAAGCCAAGGACCGCACGCTGGCGGACCGGTTCTACGCCCCCACGCTGCTCTCGGGGCTCAAGCCCGCGATGGCGATGGCGAAAGAGGAAACCTTCGGCCCCGTCATCGCCGCAGCACCCTTCGACACAGAGGCCGAGGCGATCGGGCTGGCCAACAGCACGCCCTACGGCCTCGCGTCGTACTTCTACACCCGCGACCACTCGCGAGCGATCCGTGTCGCCGAGGCGATCCGGGCCGGGATCGTGGGCGTGAACAGCGGAGGCGTATCGACGGCGCAGGCGCCGTTCGGGGGTGTCGGGCTCTCGGGATACGGACGCGAGGGCGGGCCCTGGGCGCTGGACGAGTACACGGATGTGAAGTACATCAGCACCGGCGTGGCGGAGCGATGATCGCCGTCCCGACGAGCAGACTTCCGAGGCGAGCCGGTGCGCGTCAGGCCGCGGCCTTGGCGGGCTCGGCCGCTTCGCCGACCTCGAGCACGCCATCGGGCCCGTCCTCATCGACCTCGCCGACCTCGATGATCTCGGCGTCCCGCTCCCGGAGGTATTCGATGAGGCTCGGCAGGTCCTCGGGGACCTCGGACGGATCCTCGCCGAGGGCGAGCGCCTCCATCTGGGCGGTGTAGTACGCTCTGAGGCGGACGACCTCGTGCTTGAGCCGGTGGGTCCGGGTCGTGAAGAAGATCGAGGAGGCGAGGACATGGCCCACCCCGAAAAGACACGCCAGGGCAAAGAAGCCCAGCACCACCCAGACCGTTTCGGAGAAGTGGACCATCCCCCGGTGCATCGGGCGGATGGGCCCCCCGCTGAAGCCGCACGCCTCCCATACCATGCCCGCGTGAAGCGACTCCCGCTCTGGCTGCTGCTCGCGCTCCTGTCGGTGCTCTGCCCGGCGCCGCCCGCCCTCGCTCAGGGGGGTGGGGTGGTGACGCTCGATCTGGTCGAGTTCGGCGTGGGCAACGCCTTCCGCCCCGGCGGGTGGGTGACCCTCCGCCTGCGGGTTTCTGACGCCTCGCCCTCGCCCCGCGAGATCATGCTCAGGGCGAACGGGTTCGACCCCGACGGGGACACCCCGGTCTACGAGACGGTGATCGCCGCCCCGGGCCTGGCCGGACGCGACGCCTGGCTCTCGATGTACCTGCCCTACGACTTCGAGCCCGGGCAGGCCGTCACTGTGCAGGCCTTCGAGGCCGAGCCGGTCCAGAACGGGCCGAGGTCGCACGAGCCCGGTCGCCTGCTCGTCGCCCGCGGCTTCATCCCGATCGCCCCCGAGGGCGGCTCTCGCGCCGCCGCCCGCCCAGTCGACCAGCAGGCCGCGATGCTCGGCATCATCGGGACACGCGCGCCGGGCATCCGCCAGTACAACTTCTCCGCGTCCGGGACCGACTGGCCGCCGCTCGGCCACGAGCGGATCGATCCCGTCCAATTCGGCCCAGACAGCGTGCCGGACACCTGGATCGGCCTGGCGCCTTTCGAGTTCCTCGTCTGGGCGAGCGACGCCGACCCGACGCGACTGGGCTCCGAGCGAGCCTCGGCGATCCGCCAATGGGTCAGGCGTGGCGGGCATCTGGTGATCCTGCTCCCCCTCGATGCGCAGCTCTGGCAGGATCCCAGGAGCAACCCGATCGCAGGGCTCATGCCCGACGCCGAGCTCCGCCGCAGAGACCTGGGCGAACGCGAGATCCGCGACCTGCTGCCCATGCTGACAAGGGCCGTGGCGCCGAGCGTCTCTGAAACGCTCCAAATGCACGAGTTCGTGCCGATCGAGAACGGGTCGCGGACGGCGATGATCCCCCTCCTGGCCGACCCGAGCGGGCGCGTGCTTGCGGCACGCAGGCTCGTCGGTATGGGGATGGTCAGCGTGATCGGGCTGGAGCTCGACCGGCCGCAGCCCGACGCGGATGTCTTCTGGCACCGGATCCTCGGGCGGCGGGGCAGGATCGTCTCGTCGCAGACAGAAGCGACCGCGCTGCAGACGACGCAGGACATCCGGTTCACCAGCCGCCAGCAGTTCTGGCTGGACCGCGACATCCCCGACAAGATCGCCAAGACCGGTCGTGCCGCGGCCGGGCTGGGGCTCGGCTTTGCGGTCTTTGCGCTCTACTGGCTGGTCGCCGGGCCGTTGGGCTACGCGATCCTGCGCAGGTACAACAAGACCCAGCACGCGTGGCTGCTCTATGTCGCGGCTGCCGGGCTGTTCACCGTGATCGCATGGTCCGGGGCTGCGGCGATCCGTCCCTCCACGGTCGAAGCGGCGCACCTGACCATCCTCGACCATGTCTACGACCAGGGCGAGCAGCGCGCCCGCTCGTGGATGAGCCTGCTCGTGCCCCGCTACGGCGAGGCCCGTGTCCGGGTGGTCCCCGACTCAATGGACGCGACGCCGAACCTGCTGACCGCGTGGCAGCCTCGCGAGCGGGGCTCGACGACCGGCTTCCCCGACACCCGGTCGTACATCGTCGACGGTCGGCGCCCCGAGGAAGCATCAATCCCCGTCCGCTCGACCGTCAAGCAACTCCAGATCGACCGCTCCGGACAGCCGATCCGCGACTGGGGCATGCCCCGTCCGACCGTCGGGCCCGACGGTTCGTCCGACCCTGCGCTCTGGCTCGACGCTCGCGGGCTGCCCGCCGGACGGCTTGTGCACTCGCTCCCGGGCGTGTTGAGAGACGCGAGGCTGATCGTGGTGCGGGGCCAGCGCACCGTCGGCCCGCTCGGGCGCGAGCGTGAGGACATCCCCGCCGACGCGCTGGCCTTCGCCATCGGCGATTGGCGACCCGATTCGTCGCTGGACCTTTCCGAACTGGCTGCGCAGTTCATCACGACCGCCGAGGACGAGATCGACCACGGGCTGCAGACATGGCTGAACGGGATCACGCCCCGTGTCTCTGCGACGCTGCCCGGCTCGACGACGGCCGCACGACCGGGGGGCGACCCCATCAGCCGGTTGACCGCGGGCGGCTTCTTCGGGCTGATCGAGCCCCCCCGCTACGACCGGGCGACGCAGTTCGCAGGGCCCGAGCTGGCGCGGCGCTGGTCGCTGCACGGGCTGGACATGAGCCTGTGGACAACACAGCCATCCATCATCGTGATCGGGCACATCGACGGTCCGTGCCCGATCCCGCTTGTCGTGGGCGACGAGTCGCCTGTCCGCCCTGAGTTTTCGGGCACGACGATCGTCCGCTGGGTCTACCCGCTCTCCGGACGCCCGCCGGCCTGGCCGCGGCCCTGAGGCCTGATCCCGCACCCACCACCGAGGCAGCACGCCCATGCCGATGATCCAGACGACCAACCTGACCCGCACCTACGGCGACCTCGTCGCGCTGGACAACCTCAACCTGTCCATCGAAGAAGGCGACTGCTTCGGGTTCATCGGCCCCAACGGCGCCGGCAAAACCACCACCATCAAGATCCTCGCGACCTTGCTGAAGCCCTCGCGGGGCAAGGCGGAGATCGCCGGCTACACCGTCGGCTTCCAGAACCGCCAGATCCGCCCCATGATCGGCTATGTGCCCGACTTCATGGGCGCGTACGAGGACATGGTCGTTACGGAGTACCTCGAGTTCTTCGCCGCGGCGTACGAGATCCACGGCCAGCAGCGCAAGAAGGCCGTCTCCGATGTGCTGGAACTCACAGAACTGGGCTACAAGGCGACGGCGGAGGTCAACTCGCTCTCGCGCGGCATGCAGCAGCGCCTCTCGATCGCCCGCGTTCTGCTGCACGACCCCAAGGTCCTGCTGATGGACGAGCCCGCCAGCGGCCTGGATCCACGCGCCCGCATCGAGATCCGCGAGCTGCTCAAGGAGCTCAAGCGGATGGGCAAGACCATCCTGATCTCCTCGCACATCCTCCACGAGCTCGCCGAGCTCTGCAATGTCGTGGGGATCATCGAACGGGGGCAGCTCCTGTTTTCGGGCAGCGTCGCCGCGGCGGTCAGGCAGGCGAAGGTCGGGCACATCCTGCATGTGGGCGTGGCCGAGCGGTCAGAGGACGCCGCCAAGCTGCTGCAACGGACGCCCGGGGTGCGCAGGGTGGCGTTGGCCGACGAGTCCGGGCCCGACGGCAACCTCCGTCATGTCATCCGCCTCGCCTTCGACGACAGTTCGGGCCACAGCCACACCGACCTGCCCAACATCCTCGTCAACAACGGCTACCGCCTGACGAAGTTCGACGAAGAGCCGGTGAACCTCGAAACCGTGTTTATGCGACTGACCAAGGGGCTGGTGCAGTAGTGCCGGGCCTGCTCAGAACGACACGACCTCGGTGCCGGCGGCCTTGAGCATCCGCGTCAGCGGCACGCCCATCGCCAGCACCTCGAAGCCGATCTCGCGCAGCTGGTCCGCCACACCGAACGAGTCGGCGCAGACCACGCACGCCTGCAGCACGACCCCGTCGTTCTGCATCTCTTTTACCTTCGCCCGCAGGTCCTTGTCGCCGACCAGCGTGCGCTGGCTCGGGCCCCACGCGATCAGTCGGACCTGCTCGAACCAGCCCGAGCGTTTCGCGGCGTGCGTGTACATCAACGCCACGCGGTGGGCGACATCCGGGTCGGCGCTCGTCCAGAGCACCGCGAGGTGGTTCGGGCGTCCGTCTTCGGCGCCGATCCCCTTGGCCGAAGCCCCCGCCGCGAGACCGCCGAGCCCGAGCGCCGCCGCTCCGACCATCGCCTCGCGTCTGCCGATCGGACGGTGCTCGTGCTGGTTCTGCTCGCTGCTCATGGTGCGGCTCCTTCCGGAGTTTGCGGCGTGCCGTCGCCCCATGCCGGCCGGTACGCCTAGTCGAAGATCTTCAACTGCTCGCCGACAACCTCGGTCTCGGTGATCGGGTGGTCGATGTCAAGACGGTAGTCCCCGCTGTAGCAGGCGGTGCAGTAGTGCTCGGCGGGGCGGTCCATCACACTCAGCAGCCCGTCAAGCGAGAGGTAGTGCAGCGAGTCGACGCCCAGATAATCACGGATCTCTTCGACCGTGCGCTCGTTGGCGATGAGCTGGTCGCGCGTGGCGAAGTCGACGCCGAAGTAGCACGGGTGGCGGATCGGCGGGCAGGAGATCCGCAGGTGGATCTCTTTCGCACCGGCGTTGCGGAGTTGCTGCATCTTCTCGCGCGTGGTGGTGCCGCGGACGATCGAGTCGTCGACGATCACCAGCTTCTTGCCCCGCACCATCTCCTGGATGACATTGAGCTTCAGGCGGACGGCGGCACGGCGCTGGTCCTGCGTGGGTTTGATGAAGGTCCGGCCGACATAGCGGTTGGGGACGATCACCTCGCGGTACGGGATGCCGCTGGCGCGGGCGTACCCGTTGGCGGCGCTGCGTCCGGAGTCGGGCATCGGTGCGACATAGTCGGCCTCGACGGGGGCCTCGGTCGCGAGCTTTTCGCCCATGGTCTCGCGTGCGAGCTGCACATTCTGCCCGAAGACATTGCTGGCCGGGCTCGCGAAGTAGACATGCTCGAAGACGCAGTGGGCCGCCCGCTCGGCCGGCTGGGCGAAGTGCCTCGACGAGACGCCCTCGTCAGAGAGCGAAACGATCTCGCCCGGCTCGACCTCGCGCACAAACTCGGCGCCGATCACATCCAGCGCCACCGTCTCGCTGGCGACGACCGGCTCGCCCCCGGGCAGGCGTCCGATCACCAACGGCCGCCAGCCCCACGGGTCGCGGGCCGCCTCGATCCGGTCCTTGAACATCAGCACGACGCTGAAGGCGCCCTGGAGGCGCCGGAGCATCGCGGCCGTCGGGTCCGGGCTGCGCCGCGCCACCGGCGACGCGAGCAGGTGGATCATCACCTCGGTGTCGCTGGTCGTTGCGAAGAGGTGCCCCGCCTCGCTCATGCGGTCGCGCATCGCCGCGGCGTTGATCAGGTTCCCGTTGTGCCCAACCGCGACCTGCCCGTCGGCGTACCGCTGGATGATCGGCTGGGCGTTGCACACCAACGAGCCGCCGGCGGTCGAGTAGCGGTTGTGCCCGATCGCGCCCGCCGGGCTGCCATGGGCGAGCTGGGCGAGCGTCCTGGGGTCGAAGACCTCGACGACCAGCCCCATGCCCGTGTGCCCGTGGATGGCGCCATCGGCATCGGCGACGGCGATGCCGGCCGATTCCTGGCCTCGGTGCTGCTGGGCGTACAGGCCGTAGTAGGTCAGCCGGACCGGGTCCGGAGCCCCCCAGACGCCGAAGACGGCGCACTTTTCCCGCATGTCCGGGTGGGGCGCCTTGGCGGGCGCCTCTCGCAGGAGGGGAAGACTGATCCGCCGCCGGGAGTCGTCAGGCACCGACCGGCCTCCGATCAAATGAACCGATTGCAGGGACGCGGGATCGCTGGGCCTGACTCTAGCACGGCGCGAAGGTTTTGCGAAGACGCGGGGCTACGAGGTGTCGGAAGCTCTGTGAAGATTCCGAGGGTCGGACGCCCCGGATCACCAACCATGACGGCCAGGGGCTTGACCGAGGCCCGCGGTCGACCTTCCATTGCCCGCTCCGGGAATGCCCGGATCGTCACTTTGGGCCCCGCAGTCGCGGTCACGCCCCGAACGATCGCCGCAGAAGGCGGCACCCCGGCCCAGAGCCGGCGGACGGAAGAAAGGAATCGGATCATGGCCAGGTACCTTGGCCCCAAGGTCAAGCTGTCGCGTCGCGTGGGTGTCCCCATCGCGGACATCCCCAAGCACACCGCCAAACGCCAACTCACCCCCCCGGGTATCCATGGGTACCGGGGCCGACGCCTCCGCGACTACGGCATCCGCCTCGTCGAGAAGCAGAAGCTCCGCTACCACTACCACATCATGGAGAAGCAGTTCCGGCGTTACCTCGACGAGGCCGAGCGTCGTCAGGGCAACACCGGCGAATTGCTCCTGCAGCTCCTGGAGTCCAGGCTGGACAATGTCGTCCGCCGCTGCGGCCTGGGCCGGACCATCTGGGCCGCCCGCCAGATCGTCGCCCACGGGCATGTCCGCGTGAACGGTGTGAAGGTCGACCGCCCCTCCTACCAGTTGAAGGTTGGCGATGTGATCACCTTCCGCGACCGGGTCCACAAGCTCGTCCGCGAGAACATGGAGTCGATGGGCGGCGTCGAGGTCCCGGGCTGGCTGGAGCTGAACCCGTCGGAGCTGACGGTCCGGATCATCGCCAACCCGACCCGCGACCAGATCCCCTTTGATGTGAACACCAACCTCATCGTCGAGCTCTACCGCTGATCTTGGCGCCCGCCGACCGGGGCCGACGCCCCCTTCCGGCCTAGGCTTCTCACGACAGATCGTGCGTCACGCGCGGCCGGCCAATATCGGCCGGCCGCTTCTTTTTCCGGCGGGAGCCGGGGGTCGGCATGCTCAAGTTTCTGCGCAAGTACAACAAGATCCTGCTCGTCGCCTTCGGCTCGTTCCTCATGGTCGCCTTCCTGGCGCCAGAGGCGGTCGAGCGGATCGGCCAGCAATCCCTCAACCGCACCACCGCCACGATGGAAGGGCGGAATGTCTCGATGCTCGACCGGCAGCAGGCCAGTTCAGAGCGGGAGGCCCTCCGCGGGTTCTTCGAATCGATCGGGGGCGTGCCCATCCAAAGCCTCGGCTTCAGGCCGCTGAACCCCGAGGTGATCATCGGCCGCAGCACCACGCACTGGCTGCTGCTGACCCACGCCGTCCAGACCGGCGGATACGCCGGCGAATCGGGCGACGGGGCCCTCTGGCTGGCCGATGTGCTGACCAACCAGGTCGCCGACCTCCTCCGCTTCCAGGACCAGCGGGCCCGCCAGCAGTACGAGTTCGCCCGCATCTTCGGCGAAGAGCCGGGCGCCCCCCCGCCGCCTGAGCGTTCCGACGCGGAGTATCGATCCGAGGCCGAGTCGCTGGTGATGCGTCGTGCGATGCAGTCGGCCGGGAGCATGCGCCTCTCGATGGAGGAGTTCTACGCCGCCCTGGCCAGGGCCCAGGGCGTCACGCGCATGCTCGACAGCTACCTGACGCTGGACCGGCCCTCGCGTCCCTCCTCGATCGCCTCGGCCCGCTCGCGGCTGGAAGAGGTCGTCGCGGATGTGCTCATCATCCCCGGCCGCGCCGCGACGCCCGACACTTCAGAGCCCGACGCTGAGGTCCTTCAGGCCCTCTTCGAGCGCTACCGCGACGCGAGACCGGGCGAGGGCGAGTTCGGCATCGGCTACACGCTGCCGCCCCGCGTGGCGGCGCAGTGGCTCGTGCTCGACCGCTCGCAGATCCGCGACCACATCGCCCAGCGCGACTTCGACGACATCGAGCTCGACGCGGAGACCGAACTGGCCATGGCCGGGCGCGACCGCTCGCACGAAGACCACGCCCGGCGTGTCGCCGAGCTCGCCGAGGAGATGCTCGAGCGCCGGGTCAACGCGGCGATCAACGACGCGCAGCGGATCATCCGCACCGCCGTCTTCCGCGCCCGCGACGGCCTGCCCCTCTCCGGCAACTACTACGAGATCCCCTCCGACTGGAGCGCCCCGAGCTTCGCAGAGCTCTCGGCGAGGGTCGCCCGCGAGGTCCGCATCCCCGAGCCGCGCGTGCGCTCCACCGGCGGGCGCCTCCGCACCAGCAACGAGCTGGCCGACGAGTACGGGCTCGACCGATTCGGGATCTTCATCGGCGCCACGCCAGTGCGCCTCAACGAGGTGATGATGCGCGTCCGCGAGATCGGCGGCCCCTCCCAACCGCCGATGCAGGTCGGCCTGCCTGTGGTCGACACCCCCGCCCGCGACGGCGGCGACAACATCTGCTACTTCCTCGTCACCGAGGCCCGCCCGACCTCCCCGCCCGAGACTTGGGAGGAGGTCCGCGACCGCCTGATCGCCGACCACTTCAGTCTCGAAGGCTACAAGGCGCTGCTCGCTGAGCGGAGCGTCGCGGTCTCGATCGCCGCCGAGGACGGCCTCGATGACGCGATGAACCTCTACAAGGACCAGGCGCCCGAGGACGCCAAGCCCCGGGTCGAGCGCCGGGTCCGCGTCACGCGTCGCCAGACCACCGCCGAAGAGCTGGACACGACCGAGCTCCGCGCGGCGATCTTCCAGCGTGCCCTGGCTCTGGACCCGGGCCGCCCCGTCGCCGAGCAGCCGATGACAGAACGTGTCTTCGCCCTGCAGATCGACAACCGCCGCTCGCTGGCGATCGTTCGGATCAACGCGGTGCAGCCGCTGACGATCGAGGACTTCCGTGCGTACGGGGACACCGTTGCACGCGGGGCCTCGATGGAGCGGACGGTCGAACTCACCGGCGGGCTGGACGAAGCCTTCAGCGAGCGGGCGCTCATCAGCCGCTTCAACTATGTCGACCTCGACGCCGACCCCGAAGAGGCCGCCATCGACGAGCAGCCCGAGGCCTGACCCAAAGCTTCAACAGACCTTTGGCACTGGCGGCTCGTCCGCCAGTGTCTCTTTTTGGTCGCTGGCTTTGCCGAACACGCACCCGCGCCGAAAGTGTCCCCGGCTTCCCGACCGGTCACACCTTCTTGTGCGCCCACCCGCCCTGGAGGAACCGTGCCGTGTACACCGCGCCGCGAACGACCAACTCGGCGCACAACGCGTACCAGAGGCCAGTCAGCGTCGGTTCGTCCCGGAACGGGTTCACGAGGATCACCGTCCGGACGAACTCGCCGTCGATCGTCCGCGTGAAGGCGAGATCGGCGCCTGAGAAGACGAACGCCAGCGGCAGGCGCACGCCGTAGGTCGTCGCCCAGGTCAGCATCATCGCCATGCGGACATCGCCGGCGCCTCGCATCGCCTGGCGGAAGACGATCGCGAGGGCGAAGGGGATCTGGACGACGCCGCAGATGACCAGCAGCTTCGGGGCCGAGGCCAGGTGCTCGGGCTGCTCTGAGAAGATGCTGACGATCGCGATGGGGAAGAGGATGAAGGCGGCGCCGAAGGCCCCCATCAGCCCGCAGGCGATCAGGGCGCAGCGCCAGACCGCCGCCCTCGCCATCGCGACGCTGCCGGCGCCGAGGTATTGCCCCACGAGCGTCGCGGCGGCCGCCCCCATCGCAAAGCCGGGGAGGAAGCTGAACGCCTCCGCCCGGATCGCGATGATGTGGGTTCCGAGCGCCCCGGCCCCCATCGAGCCGACCATCAGCACCACCGCGAAGTTGCCCAGCCACAGGCCCAGCGTCTCGATGAAGTTTGGGAGGCCGAGGCGGACGAGGCGCCGGGCGGTGTGGGTGTGCAGCTTGAGTCGCCGCCCGATCAAGCGAACGCCCCCCACCCCGTTGATCAGCACGCCGATCATCAGCACCATGCCGACGAAGTGGGCGATGATTGTCCCCAGCGCGATCCCCACCACGCCCAGCTCCGTCGGGAAGGGGTTGGCGATGAGGATCTTGGTGATTGGCTCGCCGTCCTCAAAGCGTGTCGCCGCGATGTCCACCCCCGAGAGGGCGAAGCTGGCGCCGATGTTCACGATGTTGACGACGATCATCACCAGCAGCGGGCGGATCGAGTCTCCCGCCCCTCGGACGCAGGCGATCGAGCCATAGAGCACCCCCATCAGCGGGATGCCCGCCGCGACGATGCTCAGGTAGCTCACAAACGCCCGCTGCGCGTCGCCGGTCAGGTTCATCACCGAGGCGACCGAGGGCGCCAGCAGGACCACGCACGCCGCGACGATGATCCCCGTCGCGATCTGGAGCAGGATCATCTGCCCGACCGCGGCGTTGGCGACCGCGAGCCTGCCTCGTCCGACGGCGCGGCTGATGACCGCCGTCGCCCCGATGCCCAGGGCCATCACCGTGAGCCCGAAGAACCAGGTGATGTAGCTCGCCGCCCCGATCGCGTCGGTCTCGCCCACGCCCAGGCCCGAGGCCAGACGCGTGTCGACAAAGCCGACGAGAGAACTGAGCAGGCTCTCGATGAGGATCGGCCACGAGAGAATCAGGATCGCCCCGTTCATCGTCTTGCCGGCCAGCCGACCGTGCCGAAGCCGCCCGTCCTCGGTCAGCCCGCTCGGCCTCACCCTCCCGGGCGGGGGCGGGATGCGCACGCCTGACTCGGGATAGGGATTGGCCGTGACGCGCCCGGTCTCGCCGGGCGCTGCGCCCCGGTCGGGGCTCTGGTCAGGGCTTTGAAGTGGTTCGTTGCGGTCCGACGACATGCACGCTCTCTCGCGGGCCGGGCTTCGCCCCGGTCAACGCAAATCCCCGCGGCTGAGGCCGAGAGGCCCCACGCCGATGTACACGGCCCGTTCCATCGCTCGCGTCCCGACGCTGCGCCCCGCTCAGGCCAAGATCAGATCGAGCAGTTCCGGCACGCCCTGCCCGTGGGTGGCGATCGTCTCGACGATCTTCCGCTTGCCCGAGACATCGCGGAGATCGCGGACGAGCTCGTGCTCGCCCGGGTGGTCGGCCTTGTTGCAGACGAAGATGTCCGCGATCTCGAGCATGCCGGCCTTGTCCATCTGCACCGAGTCGCCCATGCCCGGGGTAAGCACCACCACGGTGCTGTCGACATGGTCGCGGATCATCGTCTCGTTCTGCCCGGCCCCGACCGTCTCGACGAACAGCGTGTCGTAGGCCTTCTCACCTTCGTTCGCCCCGCCGATCAGATCCACGATGTCGCCCACGGCGTGGTAGTCCTCGCCGCGGATCGCCAGACTCCGGTAGTACACATTCTCGCCGAGCCGGTTGAAGTCCACCCGCAGGCGGTCGCCCAGGAGGGCGCCGCCGGTGATCGGGCTCTTGGGGTCAAAGGCGAGGACCGCGACGCGCCCGAGCGACGGGTTGTCCTCGGCCCGCCTGGTGAACTCGGCCGCGAGGGCCGCCACCAGCGTGCTCTTGCCCGCCCCCGGGGCCCCTGTGAAACCGAAGACCCGCTTGGGCCTGCGCCGCTCGGCGTCCTTGCGGACCGCCCGCTCCTCGTGGGCCATCGAGATGTCGCGGGCGAGCTGGGCGGTCGGATGCCCCGACTCGATCCGCTCGGCGTAGGGCTTCACGGCGCTCTTGACCGCCTCGACGATCTGGAGCAGCCCGGTGCCGGTGGTGAAGCAGGCGGCGATCCCGGCCTCCTTGAGCGCCGGGATGTCTTCCTGGGGCAGGATTCCCCCCATGTGCACCGGCAGATCCGGCCGCCCGACCTTCGCCAGCGCCTCCAGCAGCTTCGGGCCGAGCACAAGGTGCGAGTTGCTCATCATGCTCGCGGCGATGACATCGCAGTCCTCGTCGCGGGCGGAGATCGCCAGGCTCGAAGGCGTCTGCCAGAGCCCGGAATAGATGACATGGATGCCCGAGTCGCGCAGGGCGCGGGCGATGACCTTCACCCCGCGGTCGTGCCCGTCGAGGCCCATCTTGCCCAGCAGGACGCGTGGGCGGTGGTCCAGACCCTCGCACCGGTCCTTCTTCTCAAACTCGCTGGTGGCGCCTTCGAGCGTGCTGGCCATCGGAACTCCTCGCCTGGCTTGGACAGACCGACCACAGCGATCGCCGCCGGGCCGGGTCCGGATGCTAGACGCCAGGGCGGACCGGGATCGAGAAACAGGCCGATCATGGGCCGGACAACGCCCGCGACGCCATGACGCGGGATCGACGCCGGCCGGCCGCTCAGGATCGCTTGCGGAGGAGCAGGGTCATCGGCGGATTGTTCGGGTCGCCCGAATCGCCGACGCTGAGCTCCATCGTCTCGGTGTCGATCACGCGGGCGGCGGAGACTTCCCCGTCGAAACGCTCGGGCGTGCGGACGCTGAACACGACGATGCCCGCGTCGAGCGTCCATGTGCCGTCGGACTCCTCCCGCCGGCCCTGGTCATCAACACTCGTCGAAAGCAGGGTGCCGTCGGGATGCAGGGTCACCCTGGTGCCCGTCAGCGCATCGACGGCCGGCTGCGTCATGTTGGGAATCAAGGCACGCGCTTCTCGGCGCTGCGCGGGATCGTCGATCTCGGCGATGGTCGCCTCGGCCATCTCGATCAGGGCGGCTTCCGCCTCCGCCGCGTCGAACGCCCACTCGCCCGCAAGATCGTTCATCGTCAGGTCGGTGCGGGTTTCCGGTGCGGCCTGACGCGGTGTCTGCCCCGCTCGCTCCTGACCCGCGCACGCGCCGAGACCGACCGCGACCATCACGCCTGCCAGCACCGAGACCTTCCGCCGGAGTTTTCCATTCATGACATGAATTCCATTCTGAAAGCGTCCCCCGCCGGAGGGTACCCGGCAGGGGACGGGTGAGATGTGTGCCGGCTTTACGGGATCACGATTGCTTGCGGAGCATCACCTTTATCTCGAAGTCTGCAAGATCTTCGAGGTCGAGTTCGATGGTGTCCGTGTCGATGACGCGCCCTCTGACCGTTTCACCTTCGTCATCGATCGCGATACGAATGTTCCGGTTGCGAAGCTCCCAGACGCCTTGGTCGGACTCGCCGTCCCCGGTCATGCTTTCGCCGGCGATCGTCATCGAACCGTCGGCTTGAAGGGTCAGCCTTATCGTGGCGAGCTCGTCGGTCATCTGACCGATCATTTCGATGTCTCCGGGCTCGAGTTCCGGCGTCTGGCCCGCGGGCATGCCAGGCACCCGGTAGTCGGCCTCGACCGCGCGGCGGATGGACTCGCGGAGTTCCTCGGTGTCGAAGCCCCACTCGCCCGCGAGCGTCGCCATCGTGACCTCGGCGGTCGTGCGCTGGCCCTCGCGCTGTTCGCCCTCGCGTTCACCGCCGCAGGCGCCGAGAAAAAGCCCCGCGCCGAGCAGGCCGGCGGCCAATGTTGCAATCGTTCTGTTCATGCTAGAAATCTCCGTTTATTGCGGCGCAACTGCACCCTGCAGCCCTGGCGCGGCGTTTGTTTCCCGTAGTTCGATGTGGAACGAGATTGTTAGGGCTTCCGCCGCAGCTTGAACCAGACCCCGCTCTCGCCGATTTCGTCGAAGTCCACCTCGATCGTGTTCCTGTCGATCACGCGGCCCTCAACGGCCTCGTCCGGTCCGTCGCCGGACGCGGCGGTCATCGTGACCTTGCGGTCATCGAGCGTCCATGTGCCCCTTGCGGTGTCCGGCTCGCCGTCCAGATCGACCCCGCTGGCGGCCATCGAGCCGTCCGCGTTGAGCGTGATGGTCATGCCGGTCAGGCCCTCGACCATCGCGTCCATCATGCCTTGCTCAAACATCTGCATCATCGCGCGGGCCTGCTCACGCTCTGCGGCATCCTCGATCTCGTCGAGCTCGGCCTCCATCTGCTCACGCAGCGCGGTGCGGATCTCCTCCGCATCAAAGCCCCAGTCCCCCGCAAGCGAGGCCATCGTGATCTCGGTCGTGGGTGCAGGGCGTTCCTGCGCTCGGGAGCCCCGCTCACCCGCCTCCGCGGCCGCCTGCTCGCCCTCCCGGTTGCCGTCGCCTTCGCGGTCGCTCTTGCCGCAGGCGCCGAGCCCGAATGCCAGCATCGCCGAAGTCAGCCCGATGCAGAGCCCGTTGAGTTTCCTGTTCATGACGCAAGCCTCCATTCAATCGCCGCCGGGTCTTCCGGTCGGCGTCCTCCCCGTCGTGGCCGGACGCGCTCGCGCCGCCCCACACGGTCCGCACGAGTTTATCGGAAATGCCCGCCCGGTGTGATCCCCGCTACGCTCGGGCCATGCAATGGATCGTGCTGGGGGTGATCGGCGTCTGGTACGGCGTGGCGAGCCTCGTCACCATCGCCCTCTACGCCCAGGACAAACGCTCGGCCCGCAAGGGGCGGTGGCGGGTCTCTGAGCGGACGCTTCACCGCTGGGAGCTCCTGGGCGGGTGGCCGGGGGCGCTGGTGGCCCAGCGGCTGTTCAAGCACAAACGACGCAAGCAGAGCTACCGCCAGGTCTTCTGGATGATTGTCTTCCTGCATGTGGCTGGGCTGGCCCTGCTGCTGCGGCTAATGCGCTGAGGGGGAGGGCTCCGGGGCTGCTGGGCGCATGAAAAAGGCGCCGCCGGGTGGCGACGCCTTGCGTTGATTGAAGTAGGGTCCGGGGCGAAAACGCCCCGAGGGGGCTTACCAGCCGCCGCCGCCGCCGCTGTCGCGACCGCCGCCGCCGTAGCCGCCACGGCTTCCGCCGCCGCCGCCACCGCCACGACCACCGCCGAAGCCGCCACGGCCGCCGCCGCCGCCACC